>NZ_JBQCIF010000104.1:0-50900 GCF_051953955.1 Trinickia sp.
AGCAAAAAGTAGGTGCCATGATAATGTAATGAAATCGTAAACATGCGATGCTTACGATTGGAATAGAACCCCAACTCTAGGTCGGTGACGGGGGCGGCAACGGGGATGGTGCAACAGGTCAGCTCCGCCCCACCGTCTCCGTTGACGGCTTGATGGCTGCGCAGGACGCCTAGGTGGAGCATGCGTAGCTCGATGGCAGTGCGGGCCGCTCCTGTAGAAGAACCGAGGTCGCTGACCGCTGCGCTCGAGGTGAGGCTGGGCTCAAAACGGCCTAGCGAGCAGTTGTGGAAGTGGAGCGCTCGGAGCCGTACTCCTTGATCCAGCTGAGCCGGTGCACCCACCAAAGTAGACGACCTGCGGCGACACAATTGGCTTGTGGGGACAACCTAACAACCACGGCACGCTCGCAAGCAAGTCAGAGGACTGGACAAATTACGCAAATTACGTAAAATACGTATAATTCTCACCGGGGGGCTCATGACTACCGTAACCGCCACCGATCTCGCCCGCCGCACGAACCAGGTGCTCGACGCCTTGGCGCGCGGGGAATCGATCACCATCACCCGCAATAACACCGTGCTTGGCACGATCAGTCCGCCCGAGCGGGCTGTCACACTTCGCGACGCCTTCGAGCGCATCCCAAAGATGCCGCCCGAGGTTGCCGATCGGTACATGGCTGATATCCGAAATGCCGACTTCGACGACGAGGTGCGTGATCCGTGGCAGAAGTAATCGTCGATACATGTGTCTGGATCGATCTCAGTAAAGGCGCTCTCGACGCTGAAGCAATCTACAACGTCGCTGGGTCCCAATTGGTCCATGTCTCCGCGATCTCGCTTGGCGAATTGGAATTCGGCGCGCAACTTCCAAGCGACGCCCGCGAGCGAGCACAGCGCACTGCATTTCTGCGTGCCATCGAACGGATGTCGGTGCTCGCAGTGACGCGAGAGACCGCTCGTTCATTCGGGCTGCTCGCGACCATGATGAAGGCGGCGGGCCGTAGCCCGCGTCCGCGGTATAACGATCTCTGGATCGCTGCTCAGGCTCATGAACATCATCTGCCGCTTCTCACTAGCAACCCAGATGATTTCCGCTCGCTAGACGTAATCGAAATCATCGACGCCTCGAAGACGGCTCATTGAACGCGGGCGTTGCTGAATACAGGTGTCGCGAGTATGTTTTCACTCGAGTTCTCATGTATTCACAAACCTACCCATTCGACGTTGGCGTATCGCCGAATGCGAGCACGTTTTAGGTGCCCCAGAGCAAAATGACGCAAGAGCTCGGCGGCAGTCCCACCGGCCGAGCGCGAATACCGCCGACGGTACCGAAGTTTCGGCGAAATCGAGAGCACTCGCGACTATGGGGATTCTCGGGCGGATACGATGAATCCGCCTTCGGGTGCCAGATGCGGCAGGTCCCAACCGAAGAACACGAGCGCCTCGGTAACGCTTGATCGGGCTGCGTGAACTAACTCATTTATTACTCGTACCAAGTGGTCGGAATCAATTTTTGGCCATCTCGCCACACTTCCACCTCGTATACCTCATCAATGTCCTCATAGATTTCGTCTCGGCATTCGCATGCAGGCTAAGCTCTTACTCGATTTCGAAGGGGAGTGCCGCAGTTTTGCCGCGGACCCGGCGAGCATCCGGCTGGTTCCTACGGAATCCTATCGGGTTGATGGATTGCTTTCTCTGGAAATGACGTGACGGCGAGGAGTGTGCCGGCCACCGAGTCGGTCGTCGATCCTTACTTCCAGGGCGCATAAATAAAAAAAGGCCAGCGGAAGCTGACCTTTTTAAAAACCTGGTGCCCAGGAGAGGACTCGGTCACACGAGCGCGACCCCGGCTGCGCTTGCAAGCGCAGCCTTTCGAGTCCTCCCGCAAAGTGCGCAGGCACTTTGCTTCCTGGGCGGAATAATGAAAAAAGGCCAGCGGAAGCTGACCTTTTTAAAAACCTGGTGCCCAGGAGAGGACTCGAACCTCCACGATGTTGCCACCGCTAGGACCTGAACCTAGTGCGTCTACCAATTCCGCCACCTGGGCAGGTGTGCGTCTTACAGCGAAGACCGCCATTTTATCGGCCTGAAGATTGCTGTCAAGCATTTCGCGCCATTTTCTTTCGATGGATACCTGCCGCGGCGCATTCGAGCCCCGTTTCCCCGTTCGCGTGCACCTCCCAACGAGCCGCGGGGCGAACCCGCGCAAACAGGGCTAGAACCCCCGTCCGCCCCGCCGCAAGCGGGTGTTAGAATGGCGCGCATTGCCGTCTCCAACGTACCGAGCCAGAACAATCATCGACAAGCGTCCCTTGAGCAAATACCCGTACCCGATTCCCAGCCGCGAGGAAATTCTCGGCGTGCTGCGCACGAGCGAAGCGCCGCTCGCCGCCAACGACATTGCCGAGACCCTGTCGATCAAGCGCCAGGAGCGCGAAGGATTCTTCAAGCGCCTAGGCGCCATGGAGCGCGACGGCCAAATCCGCCTCGACAAGCGCGGCTACTATCAGCTCACGCATCCGTCCAATTTCGTCGCCGGCCGCGTCCAAGGCCATCGCGACGGCTACGGCTTCATCATCCGCGACGACGGTCAAGACGACCTGTTCCTGCCGAACGCGGAAATGCAAAAAGTCATGCACGGCGATCGCGTTCTCGCGCGCATCGTCGGCTACGATCGTCGCGGCCGCCCGGAAGGCCATATCGTCGAAGTGACCGAGCGCGCGAACAAGCGCGTGATCGGACGCCTGCTCAACGAAAACGGCGCCCTGATCGTCGCGCCCGAAGACAAGCGGATCAGCCACGACATCCTCGTCACGCAAAACGCGAAGAAGGCCAAGGTCGGCCAAATCGTCGTCGTCGAGCTGACCGATTTCCCGAGCCGGCACTCGCAGCCGCTCGGCCGCGTCGTCGAGGTGCTCGGCGATATCGACGATCCGGGCATGGAAATCGAAATCGCCGTGCGCAAGTACGGCGTGCCGCACGAGTTCGGCGATGCGGCGCTCGCGGAAGCGGCCGCGCTGCCCGACGAAGTGCGCCCCGTCGATATTCGGCATCGCGTCGATTTGCGCGATGTCCCGCTCGTCACGATCGACGGCGAGGATGCCCGCGACTTCGACGATGCCGTCTATTGCGAACCCGTGAAAGTCGGCCGCGGCGACGGCTTCCGGCTGATCGTGGCCATTGCCGACGTCTCGCACTACGTGCGCCCCAATACGGCGCTCGATACCGATGCGATCGAGCGCAGCACGTCGGTCTACTTCCCGCGCCGCGTGATTCCGATGCTGCCCGAGAAGCTCTCGAACGGCCTGTGCTCGCTCAATCCCGAGGTCGATCGTTGCGTGCTCGTCTGCGACATGCTGATCACGGCACGCGGCGAGATCAAGGCGTACCAGTTCTATCCGGGCGTCATGCATTCGGCCGCGCGGCTCACCTACACCGAAGTCGCGGCCGTGCTCACGAATACGAAGGGCCCCGAGGCGGCGCGCCGCGCGGCGCTCGTGCCGCAGCTGCAAGATCTCTACGGCGTGTTCAAGGCGCTGTTCGCCGCGCGCCAAAAGCGCGGCGCCATCGATTTCGACACGACCGAGACGTATATCGTTTGCAACGCGCAAGGCAAGATCGAGCAGATTCTGCCGCGTCAGCGCAACGATGCGCACAAGCTCATCGAAGAATGCATGCTCGCGGCGAACGTCTGCGCGGCAGACTTCATGAAACGCAACAAGCATCCGGGGCTGTACCGGATCCACGCGGGTCCGACGGCCGAAAAGCTCGAGAACCTGCGGACGTTCCTGCGCGGCATGGGCTTGACGCTCGGCGGCGGCGAGACGCCGCATGCGAGCGACTACGCTGCGCTGATGGCGCACATCCGCGATCGGCCCGACGCGCAGATGCTGCAGACGATGCTGCTGCGCTCGATGCAGCAAGCCGTATACAGCCCCGACAACATCGGGCACTTCGGCCTCGCCTATGAGGCCTACGCGCACTTCACGAGCCCCATTCGACGCTACCCCGATCTGCTGACGCACCGCGCGATCTACGCGATCCTGTCGGGTACGAAGTACCGGCCCGAAGCGGGCAACGGCGTGATCCTGAACACGGCGCTTTCGCCGCGCGCTCGCGCGATGCAGCAGGCCGACGAGCAAACCCGTGCGCGCCCGCGCGAGAATACGGCGATCTGGGAAGAGCTCGGCTTGCATTGCTCGGCGAATGAGCGGCGTGCCGATGAGGCCTCGCGCGATGTCGAAACGTGGCTCAAGTGCTACTTCATGCGCGACAAGCTCGGCGAGGAGTACGGCGGGATGGTGAGCGGCGTGACGTCGTTCGGCATTTTCGTGCAGTTGGACTCGCTGTTCATCGAAGGGCTCGTGCACGTAACCGAGCTCGGCTCCGACTACTTCCAGTACGACGAGATCAAGAACGAGCTGCGCGGCGAGCGCACGGGCATCCGCTATCGTTTGTCGGATCGCGTGCGCGTTCAAGTCAGCCGCGTCGATCTCGACGCGCGCAAGATCGATTTCCGGCTCGTGCGCGATACGCCGGCCAAGCCCACCACGCCCGTGCGCGGGAATGCTTCGATTCGGCCCGTAGGTGAGCCGGAGGTGCCGAGTGCGGGCCGTGGGCCGCGCGTGCGTGCGCTCGCGTCGGTCGACGGCAACCGGCGCAAGAAGGCCCCGCCCGGCCAATCCGCCGCCGTCGTGGAAGCGCGCGCCGCGCGCACGCAAGCGGCCAAGAAGCGCAGCGGGCCGCCCAAGGGGGCACCCAAGGCCCGCGCGCGCAAGAAGGTCTGATCTTCGCCGTACGGCGGGCGGCCCACGTTGGGTGCGGGCCGCAACGATTCATCGGCACAGCGAGCGCACGACGCGCCGCTGTGCTTTCGCCTTTTTAGGCTCGACGCAATACCGATTTCATTCAGCTATGTCACGTCTCAAGGTTTTGTACGGCTTTCATGCGGTGACCGCGCGCTTACGGCACGACGCGTCGACGGTCGAAGAAGTGTTTTACGACGCCACGCGGCGCGATCGCCGCATGCAGGACTTTTTGCAAACGGCGAAGGAAGCCGGCGTGCGCCTGATCGCGGCCGACGAGACGCGTCTCTGGGGCCTCGCGCATACGGAGCGCCACCAGGGGGTCGTTGCGCGCGCAACCGACTTGCCGCTGGCGCAAAACCTCGCGGAACTGCTCGACGGGATCAATGGCCCGGCGCTGCTGCTCGTGCTCGATGGCGTGACCGATCCGCACAATCTCGGCGCCTGCCTGCGGGTAGCGGACGGGGCGGGCGCGCACGCCGTGATCGCCCCGCGCGATAAGGCCGTCGGCCTCAACGCGACGGCCGCCAAGGTAGCGAGCGGCGCGGCCGATACGGTGCCTTACATCACCGTGACGAATCTGGCGCGCGCGCTGCGCGAACTGAAGGACGCTGGCGTGTGGGTGATCGGTACGGCGGGTGATGCCAAGGCGAGCCTTTACGACACGAAGCTCGACGGCCCGGTCGCCCTTGTAATGGGCGCGGAGGGCGAAGGGATGCGGCGCTTGACGCGCGACACCTGCGACGAAGTCATGCACATTCCGATGGCGGGAACGGTCGAGAGCTTGAACGTTTCAGTGGCGAGCGGCGTGTGCCTGTTCGAAGCGGTGCGGCAACGCGCGGTCAAGCGGTAGCGCCCATCGTGGACGCCGCGCCGGCCGCGCGCTCGGCGGCGCTTATTTCTCGATCTGCTGATTCCAGCGCGTGTCCCACTGTGCGCGGCGCGCGTTGATCGCATCCCAATCGACAACCGTCACCTTGTGCACGAGCTCGTCGAGATTGCCGAGGCTTTGCTGCATCGAGGGGGGCATCTTCGCGAGACGATTCGTGGGGATCTGCTTGCCGGCTTCGGCCGCCTTTTCTTGTGCCGGTGCCGACAGCAAGAATTGCGCGAGTTTTTGTGCGAGCTGATCGTCGGGATTGTTCTTGACGACGCATACGTCGACGAGCAGCAGCACGGGTCCTTCCTTCGGGCTCACGTAGGCAACCGGCAAGCCCTTGTCCTGCAGGTCGGCCACGCCCGTCGGCGTCAGCGGGAACAGGCCCGCTTCACCCGTTTGCACCATCTCGGAGATCTTCGCCGAGTTCGGGATGTACTCGACGACATTGGGACCGACCGTACTCGCCCATTTCGTGAATGCCGGCTCGACGTTCTGTTCGCTGCCGCCCCAGATGCGGTTCAACGCCAGCAGGCCATGCAGGCCGAACGTGCTGCTCGACGCCGATTGGAACACGACCTTGCCTTTGTATTTCGGATCGGCGAAGTCGAGCCATGAGGTGGGCGGTGCCCAGCCTTTCTCGGCAAACAGTTTCTTGTTGTAGGCGATGCCCGTCATGCCGAGTTGTACGCCCGCGCCGACGTCGCCTTTCATGCGCGCGAACGGATAGAGCTCCTTCAAGACGGGGGAGTCATCGAGCTTTTCGCAGACGCCGAGGCTGACGGCACGCGCCATGACGCCGTCGTCGAGGAACGCGACGTGCACTTGCGGATGCGCCCGATTGGCGAGCAGCTTCGCTAGGATGTCCGACGAAGTGCCGGGCACGACCGTGACCTGCACGTTGTTCGCTTTTTCGAATGCGGGCAGCACTTGGCTCGTGTAGGCCTTTTCCATCGGGCCGCCGTTCATGCCGATGTAGATCGTTTTCGATTGCGACCAGGCCGGCGTCGCGGCGAGCACGGCGAAGGCCGTTACGGCCGCCGAGAGGGTGCGTAAAGCTTTCATGCAGGTCTCCTAGTTCCTAACGATGGAAGAGCAAAGCGTCATGCGGGCACGGCCGAGAAGCGATTGACATCGAACGCGTCGAGCGGCGTCTCGGTCGCGCCGTCGATCACGAGGTCGGCGAGCACTTCGCCGACGCCGGGCGCGAGCAGAAACCCGCCGCCGGAAAAACCGAATGCGTGGAGCAGGCGCGGTACCTTGCGGCTCGCGCCGATGATCGGATTGTGGTCGGGCGTGCAGCCTTCGACACCGCTCCAACTGCGAATCAGCAGGGCATCGCGCAATGCGGGCAGCAATGCGCAGGCGTCGCGCATGACGGCGCGCGTCGTATCGGACGACGGCTGCGCGAACTCGCCGTCGCCGTGGCCGCGCCCGCCGCCGATCACGCAGTTGCCGCGCTCCACCTGGCGGGCGTAGAGGCCGCCGCCGAACACGCCGAGGTTGTGATCGAGGAAATGCGGCAGGGGCTCCGTCACCCACATGTTCGGGTAGATCGGCTTCATCGGGACGGCATCGCCGAAACGCTCGGCAAGCGCGAGGCCCCAGGCACCGGCCGAGTTGATGAGCCAGTCCGCTTCGAACGCAGCGGCGCCGGCTTGCAGCGAGAAGCGCTTGCCGTCGTAGTCGACTCGGGTGAGCTCCGCTAGCTCGAGCACGAGCGCGCCCGCTCCTCGCGCGGCGCGTGCGAAGGCGGGGGAGACGAGACGCGGGTTGGCGTGGCCGTCGCTCACGCAAAGCGAGCCGCCGACGGCTGCGGTGCCGAGCCAAGGGTAGCGTCGTCGGAACGCCTCGCCCGACATCAACTGCAGCTGCAAGCCATGCTGCGCGGCTATCCGCGCATAGGCCTCGAGGCCTTCCAAATCGGTTTCGCTGCGCGCCAAGCGCAAATGCCCCGACACGACGAATTCGCCGTCGATGCCGATCGTATCGACGAGCCGATCCCAAATCCGACGAGCGCGCATCGCGAGCGGCAACTGCTCGGCGGGGCGCCCTTGGCAGCGCACGCCGCCATAGTTCACGCCGCTCGCTTGCGCGCCACAGTAGCGCCGCTCGATCAGCGCGACGCGCATGCCCCGCCTCGCCAGGGCGAGCGCGGCGGACGAACCGACGAGGCCGCCGCCGACGATGGCTACGTCGACCCGTCGCATCGATTCATTCATCGCGGGCATCCTCGGGAACCGCTGCCACGCGCTCGTCGCAGAGCGCCGCTGCAAGCGGGATGGGCTTGATCGGAGCTTGTGCGCGCAGCCGGCCGAGCGCCTCGGGGGGCAACCGTGTCTCATCGGCGAGCAGGGCCAGCGCCGCCTCGCCGCACATGCGTCCCTGGCAGCGGCCCATGCCGACACGCGTGAGCGCTTTGAGCCGATTGATTTCGCGCGCAGCCCCCGACCGAATGCATCGACGGATCGTGCTCGCATCGATTTCCTCGCAGCGGCAAACGGTCATGGCATCGGGCCAAGTGCCTGCGCGTTCGAAAGGCGCGGGGAAAGCCGCTTCGATTCCGATCCGGAACTTGCCGATGCGCGCCAGCGCACGGCGCTCCGAGACCGCCGCGTCGATGCGTGACGTATGGCGCCGAGAAGACGGTTCGGACCGCGAATCGTCGAGGACGGCCAACGCGGCGAGGTGTCCGGCGAGTTCTGCGGCATCGGCGCCGGCAATGCCTGCGCCGTCGCCGGCGACGTAGATGCCGCCGATGGATGTGCGTCCAACCTCATCGCGCTCGGGTAGCCAGCACCGATTGAGCGTGTCGTAGCGAAAGCGGCATCCGGCGACGTCGGCGAGCTGCGTCTCGGGCCGCAGCCCGAAGCTCGAGCCGACCGCATCGCATTCGAGCGTCTCGGGCGCCACATCCGGCGATGCGGCTGCGCGGCGCGTTGTCGCCCGCCGCCAGGCGATGCCCGTCACGCGGTTTTGGCCGAGTACCCGTTCGAGCACAACGCCGCGTTCGATACGGACGCCATGCGCATGCAGCCAGCCGACGTAGTAAAGGCCCTTCGCTAGCACGGACGGAAGCGAAGCGAGCTTGGGCAGAGCGGCGGCCTGCGTGCCGCTATCGCTCGTATCTAGCACGGCGAGCACGTTCGCACCCGCTTTCGCGTACTGATAGGCAACGAGATAAAGCAGCGGGCCGGTACCGGCGAACACGATGCGCCGTCCAATCGCGCAGCCTTGCGATTTGAGCGCCGTTTGCGCGGCGCCGAGCGTGTAGACGCCCGGCAGCGTCCAACCCGGCATCGGCAGCACGCGGTCCGTGGCGCCGCTTGCGATGATCAAATGCGTGAAAGGTACGTTTTGCTCGCGCGAGCCGCACAGCGTCGCGAGGTGGCCCGCGAACCGTCGCGTCTCGCCTGCGCCGTTGATCTCCTTCGGATCGCCCACGCCCGCATGCGTTTCGCAGGCCCAAGCCAGCGTATGGGGGCGGTAGTCGAGCTGCGGCAGCAGTCGCGTCATCGTTGCGTGCAGCGCCTGAGCCTTGCGTGTCTCGAAGCCGTACAGCGCGCGCGGCCCGCGGCGAAAGCCGGCGCCTTCGGGCGGCTGCCGATAGATCTGGCCGCCCCAGCGTGCATTTTCGTCGAGCACGACGGGGCGCAGACCCGCCTCGACCAGCGTCTCGGCCGCACGCATGCCCGCAGGGCCGGCGCCGACGATCACGACGTTCGCTGGGTTCGTCATTGCGCTTGCCCCGTCGCTGTTCGATGCTGCTCGGCACGGGCTGCCTGCGTGACGAGCCGCATGCCGGCTGCAATCGCCGTCGAACAGGCGCGCAGCCGCTCGCCCGCTTCGGTGCGGACCCAGCAATCCTGACAGGCGCCGATCAAGCAGAACCCCGCACGCGGCTCGCCGCTGAATTCGGACGATCGCAGCATCGGGCGCTGCGTGAGAATGGCCGTCAGCACCGTATCGCCTTCGAGTGCGCGTGCCGGAGCGCCGTCGAGTGCGAAGAAGACCGGCGCCCGATCGGTTTCCGCCACGCGCACGAGCTGTGCTTGGTCATGGGGCATGTTTCGTTATCCTAAGTACCGATGAGAGCGATGAGGGCGGCGCTTCAATGCTGGCCGATGAGAATGCGGTTCAAGCCGTAGGCGCGGTCGAGCATCAGCATCGCGCCGGCCGTGATGAAGATGACGAGCGCGGAGACCGAGGCCATCATGGGGTCGATCGATTCCGTCGCGTACATGTACATGCGAACCGGCAGCGTGACCGTTTGCGGCGACGTGACGAAGATCGACATCGTGAGTTCGTCGAAGCTGTTGATGAACGCGAGCAGCCATCCGCCCGTGATGCCCGGAATGATCATCGGCAGCGTGATGCGCCGGAACGTCGTCCACGCGTCGGCCCCGAGCGACTGAGCGGCATGCTCGACGCTGCGATCGAGCCCCGTTGCGGCCGAGAGCACGAGCCGTAGCACGAACGGTGTGACGATCACCGTGTGGGCAAGGACGAGCCAGGCGAACGACCCGGTTGCGCCGATGAGGGCGAAAAAGCGCAGCAGCGCGATGCCCAAGACGAGGCCGGGAATGACGAGCGGCGAAAGCAGCAGCGCGTTGAGGAAGTCGCGCCCCGGAAAGCGTGCTCGTGCGATGGCGAGGCCTGCCGGCAATGCAATGGCCAGCGAAAGCGTGGCCGAGATCAAGGCGAGCTTGATGCTCGTAAAGAATGCCGAAATGAAATCGGGATAGTTCAGGATGGCGCGGAACCATCGCAGCGATAGGCCATGTGTCGGCAGCGTCAGCGTTTCGTCGGGCGTGAACGCCACGAGCACGACGATCACGAGCGGCGCAAGCACGAACGCGATGACGAGCGCGTGAAAGACGAGCGCGAAGGGGCCGTTGCGTCGCATGTCGATCTCCTTCGCGTCAACCCATGCTGCGGCCGTAGCGGCGCTCGAGCATGCGGTAGTAGGTGAGCATGATGACGAGGTTCGCGGCGAGCAGCAGCAGCGCGATCGTCGCGCCGAGCGGCCAGTTCAGCGAGCCGAGAAACTCGTCGTAGACGGCCGTGGCGGCCACCTTCAAGCGTCGCCCGCCGAGCAGGCCCGGAATCGCGAACGCGCTGGCCGACAGCCCGAACACCATCAAGCTGCCCGAGAGCACACCGGGCATGACTTGCGGCAGCACGATTCGGCGCAGTGTCGTGGCGGGGGACGCCATCAGAGAAAGCGCGGCCTGCTCCGTCTGCGGATCGAGCTTTTGCAAGGCGGTCCAAACCGGAATCACCATGAACGGCAGCATGACGTGCACGAGTGCGATGACGATCGCAAAGGTCGTGTATTCGAGCTTCACGGGGCCGATGCCGAAGATGCCCAGTGCCTGATTGACGACGCCGGCAGGGCCGAGCAGCATGCTCCATCCGAACGCGCGGACGACCACGGAAACGAGCAGCGGCGCGAGGATCACGAGCAGGAATGCCGAGCGCCACGGATCACGCATCTTCGAGAGCACATAGGCTTCCGGTGCGCCGATGGCGGCGCAGAGCACGGTGGTGAGCGCGGCGATGCCGAACGTGCGCAGGAAAATCGTCTGGTAGTACGAGGAACTCAACACATTGACGTAGTTGCCGAACTGAAAAGCGGCGATGGGGCCGCTCGACGGATCGAACCGGTAAAACGTCAACGCGAACGTCATCGCGAGCGGCACGAGCACGAGCGTGGCGAACAGCACGAACGCGGGCGCGCTGAGCAGCCACATCGGCGCGTAGGCACGCCAACTCGCTCGGGCGGCGCCGTTCACGGGCTCGGGTGCGGTCGTGCGGGGTGCGCCCGCTTCGAGCGTTGCGTTAGCCATGGCGTGCATCCCGTGCGACGAAGCGCACCGCTTCGCGCTTCCAATCGATGCCGACCGCTTCGCCCTCCGCGATCGGTTCGTCGCCTTCGTTCTGGCAGCACACGAGCACTTCGCCGAGCCGGCACTCGACGCGGTAGAGCCATTGGCTGCCGAGGAAAAAGCGGCTCGTGACCGTGGCCGGCAAGCGGCCGGCGCCCGATGCGTCGAGGCGCACCTTCTCGGGACGGATGCAGACCGTCACGGCATCGCCGACGCTGGGCGCCTCGCCTTGCCGTAGATGCGGCGCATGGCCGACTTCGATGCGGTCGGCGCCGATCTCGACGTGCACGTGCGCCCCTTCATGTCCGACGACGGTGCCCGAAAACAGATTCGCCTTGCCGATGAACTCGGAGACGAAGCGATTCTCGGGGCGTTCGTAGGCGCGATAGGGCGTATCGACTTGCGTAATGCGTCCTGCCTCCATGACGACGACGCGGTCGCTGATCGACAGCGCTTCCGATTGATCGTGCGTCACCATGATCGTCGTCGTCCCGATGCGCCGCTGGATGGCGCGCAGTTCGAACTGCATCTCTTCGCGCAGTTTGGCGTCGAGGTTCGACATCGGCTCGTCGAGGAGCAGCACCGGCGGGGCGATCACGATGGCTCGCGCGAGCGCCACGCGCTGACGCTGGCCGCCCGAGAGCTCGCGCGGGAAGCGATCTGCGAGCGTATCCAGATGCACGAGCGAGAGCGCCTCCCGCACGCGCGCATCGCTTTCGGCTTTGCTCACGCGACGCATTTCGAGGCCGAAGCGCACGTTCTGCGCGACCGTCATGTGCGGAAACAGCGCGTAGCTCTGGAAGACGATGCCGAGCCCGCGCTGGTTCGGCTTCATATCGGTGATGTCGCGGCCATCGAGCACGATGCGGCCGCTCGTTGTCTGCACGAAGCCGGCGATCATCTGCAGCGTGGTGGTTTTGCCGCAGCCGGAAGGGCCCAGCAGCGAGACGAACTCGCCTTTTTCCACCGACAGATTCAGATCGGCAACCGCAGTGAGATTGCCGAACGACTTCGAGACGTCGTTGAGCGTGAGGAACGACATGGTTCGGCTCCCTTGAGAAGCGACGGCGATGCTTACGCGCCAGGTGCATGCGTCGTGGCATCAGATGAGCCGATTCTGTCCAGCCATATAAGGCGAGTCAATTTAGAATTCCGTTGATCGATAGAGAAATCGAAAATATTCCGTTGAACGAAATAATTGTGCGGATAAGCCTTGCCGATGTTTCGTGGCATGAACTGAGGGTTTCCCCTTGTCATTCAGCAACGAGCGGCAAACTACGCTGAAAGCTGCGATACTGCGCGGACGAGCGAGGTACCGAAAAGTATTTCATTCACCGAGAAACCGAGAATGCAAGCAGGGGGAGCGCTCATGGGGCGAGAGGCCGCGCAAAAAGACGACGCCAAAGCCGGTGAGGAACGTGCGGAGGCGCCCGGCGTCGGGATGCTGCCACGCGCATTCGCACTCGTGCGTGCGCTCGCGTCGCTGCAGGCAAGCGGCGCGCGCGTGACCCAGTTGGCGAAAACCGTGGGGCTCACGCAGGGCACGACGCACCGCATCTTGCGCGCGCTGATCGCCGAGGGCATGGTCGAGCAAGACGAACGCTCGAAGCTCTACCGGCTCGGCGTCGATTTTTTTGCGCTCGCGGCGCAAGCCGGCAATCCGGGCGGCATGCGTTCGCTGTGCCGCCCTGCATTGCTGAGACTGTGCGCGAGCCTCGGCGAAACGATCTTCTTGCTCGCGAAGAGCGGTTTCGATGCCGTCTGTCTCGATCTGTGCGAAGGCCCGTTTCCGATCCGCTCGTTCACGAACGACGTCGGCGGCCGGATCGCGCTGGGCGTCGGACAGGGTTCGCTCGCGATCCTCGCGTTTTTGCCCGAGGCCGAGCGCGAAGAGATCATCCGCTTCAACGTGCCGCGCATCCGCGGCCATGGCGTGCTCGACGAGGTCTATTTGCGCACGGAAATCGAGCGCGTGCGGCAACTGGGCTATGCCGCGCGCAATAGCGGCGTCCTCGAGGGCATGGCAGGTGTCGCGGTGCCGGTTCTCGATCGCACCGGCGTCGCTGTCGCCGCATTGAGCGTCGGCACGCTTGCGTCGCGGCTCGGTGACGACCGCCTGCCGATGGTGGTCGAGCTGTTGAAGCGCCAGGCAGAGTCGATCGGCCCGCTGACCAACCCGTTCGACGTCGCGCTCAAGCGGCGTCCCGCCCATGGGCTCGTCGCGACGCCCGAGGCGTGAGCGGCCCCGAACGACGCCGCGGTGGTCCCCGAGCGGTCCCGAATGGCGATGCGCGATCGCAACTCCGATAAACTTACGCCTTTCGCCCGCACTTTTTTCTTCCGCGCCATGACCCAAGACGAACTGAAGCGATTGGTCGGCCAAGCCGCCGCCGATTATGTGAACGCCAGCGTGCCCGAGGGCGCCGTGATCGGCGTAGGAACCGGCTCGACCGCGAACTGTTTCATCGATGCGCTCGCCGCTCACAAGCAGCGCTATCGCGGCGCCGTCTCGAGCTCGGTTGCGACGACGGCGCGGCTGCAGCAGCACGGCATCAAGGTGTTCGATCTCAACGAGATCGAAACGCTGCCCGTCTACGTCGACGGCGCCGATGAGATCGATGCGAGCGGCGCGATGATCAAAGGCGGCGGGGGCGCGCTCACACGCGAGAAGATCGTCGCTTCGGTGTCGGACGTCTTCGTGTGCATCGCCGATGCATCCAAGCGAGTGCCCGTCCTCGGCGGTTTTCCGCTGCCGGTCGAGGTCGTGCCGATGGCGCGCACCGCGATCGGCCGCCGCCTCACCGCGCTCGGCGGTGTGCCGGTGCTGCGCGTCACGAAGGAGGGTGCACCCTACGTCACCGACAACGGCAATGAAATTCTCGACGTCAAGCAACTGGCGATTCACGATCCTCGCGCGCTCGAAGCCGAGATCAACGCCTGGCCCGGCGTCGTCACCGTGGGTCTTTTCGCGGCACGCGGCGCCGATTTTTGCTTGCTCGGCTCCGATGCGGGCGTGGAAACGGTCGATTACCGCACGAAGCGTTAAAGCCGGGTGCGGTTTTTGCCGTATTACAAGATAGCGATCATGCCGCCGGGGTGGCCGGCGGCGCATCCCACGTTTTGAGGATCCGACCCATCATGCAATGCGAACTAAGACAGGCCTTGGACACGGCCTATTCGCGGCTGAGGGACGGGCAGGCGGAACCTACCACGTTCGCAAGCAACTACGCACTGGGGCTCGGCATCGTCGTGGGCGGGCAAGCCTGCGGTGGGATGACCGAGCAAGAAGCGGCCGATGAGCGCGCCCACCTGGGCATGCTTGCCGCTTTGTTCGAGGTGCAGGCGCGCATCCGGATCGAGTCCGACGCGCGCTGAACGTCCGTTGCGCTGGGCGGCCGAGTTGCGCTCTGCGTCCCACAGGGCAGGGCACGGCCCGGGGCCGACACCGAAATCGGCTCGCCCCGACGGCGTGCCTCGCACGGTCAGATCACCGTATTCGTTTGGCGCAGTGTCGGCAGTAGGCGGTCGAACTCGCGCTTCACTAGGCCGTAGCACTCGCATGCGCGCGCTTCGAGCCCTTGGCGGTCGAGCACCTTGATGTGTCCGCGGCTGTGATGAATCAAGCCTTGGCTGTGCAGTTTGCCCGCGGCCTCGGTGATCCCTTCGCGCCGAACACCGAGCATGTCGGCGATCAACTGTTGGGTCACGGCCAATTCGTTCGTCGCGGCTCGATCGATCTCGATCAACAGCCAGCGGCATAGTTGCTTGCTCAACGAATGGTGGCGATTGCAAGCGGCCGTTTGCGCAACCTGAGTCAGCAGTGCTTGCATGTAGAGCAGCATCAGCCGGCGCAGCAGGTCGGACCGCGCGATTTCCTGCTTGAGCTGCTGCGCGCTCATCCGGTAGGCGAAGCCGGAGCATTGCACCTGCACGCGGCTCGGCATCGTCTCGCCGCCCGTGAGCACTTGCACGCCCGTCATTCCCTCGCGTCCGACGGCGGCCAATTCCACGGAGCCGCCGTCTTCCATCATCGAGAGAACCGAAATGATCGCCGTCGTCGGGAAATAGACGTGATGGATTTTGTGGCCGCAGTCGCAAAGCAATTGCTCGGTGCGCAGATGGACCAATTCGAGGTGAGGCGTCAGCGCTTGCCATTCGTGGGACGGCAGCGCGCCGAGTAGATGATTGCCGTGAAGGTCTGATTGCAGCGTCAACATGATCGGTCCTCGCATCCTTTGCCGCGTCGTGCGCTCGGGTGCACGTGCTCTTGCGGCTTGTTCGTTTCGTTACTGGGCCGCGGGCGTCGCGCACATCGATCAAGAAATACTTCTTGGGTCCGATGCTCGCACGTCCCGGCGTCGTTTGGCCTGTCTCCCTGGCCGTTGCGCCGTCTGTACGGCAGCGCTCGGTTTGCGCGCCCAGTTCTGCGAGGATCGTGCCAAGCCCTGTCGGTCGCAGGCGCTGAGCATCGCGAGCGATGTTGCATCGCGCTCAATGTGCGCTACCCCCGCTTTTTGTTTCAAATCTGCACAATCGGCCACGCGCGGCGTTTCTTACCATACCTGTTCAACTAGCTGGCTCAAGTGCTTGATCGGCTTGCGATTTGACGGCACGGGCGCGTGATGCGCCGCGGCATGAGCGCTCGGCGGTGGCGTGCCGCTAGTGCGCCGCCGCCGCGTGAATTGATTCAGTTGTGTTGCACCGCGCACGCCGCGTGTTGCGCCGCTTCCTTTCATCGGACCTGGCTCGCGGCTGGTGGACGTGCGGGCATTCGCCGCACCGTCGCGAACGCGGCATGCCCAGCTAGATCGAAAGCCCGAGCGGCGCGGGCAGCATGGCGGCGCGGCGCGGTGTTTTTCCGAAAAATGCGGCGCGTCGCAAATGACTCATTGTTGAGACATGGCCGAAATGCTTTGTCGTTACTGGATTTCCCCTCTGGCGAATGAAGTTTTAAAGTGAGTGCGATGGCGAACGGTATTACGGTTGCGCGCGACGTACCGTGCAGCCATGGCGATTCGTCCGATGTTGCTTCGGACAACGAAACGTTTCGCTCGTGGTCGAATATCGTGCGGATGTGAGACGCGTCATGGCAGCCCGGCGCGCTAGGAGACGATTCAGGTGTTGGAATGGGCTAGGAGCTCAGGCCCCGTGCTCTAGGTACGTGTGCGAATCGAGGCGTGCCGGCTGCGCTTTTCATCAGAGGGATAACCCTGTTCAGGCGTTTCCCGATGGCGCATCGAGACGGATCCAAGCACCGTATCGCTTACCGGCCGCGGTGGGCGGGAGGTGCGCAATGAAACAGGCAAAGAAGCGTCGCAGGGCGCATCGGGGGGAGTCATGGAGCAGGGCAAAGACCGTTCGCTGGTGAGCAAAGTGATGGACGGGCTCGTCAGCGGGATCGTCGAAGAGAAATACGGAGCGATTCTGCCGCCGCAAGACGTGCTATCGAAAGAGTTCGACGTGAGCCGCACGGTCATGCGCGAAGCCCTGTCGATGCTGCTTGCGCGCGATATGCTGGATGTGCGGCCGAAAGTCGGCACGCGGATCCGGTCGATGCGCGATTGGCGCATGATCGACGAGGACGTCGTGAATTGGCGCTTTCGTGCCAAGCCCGATCCGCAGTTCATGCGCGACGTGATCGAGTTTCGAATGCTGATCGAGCCTCGGGCGGCCGCGCAGGCGGCGTCGCGCGCCAGCGTATCGGAAGTCGCCGCGATTCGCGAAGCGTTCGACGTATTCAAGACGCTCGCGCCGGGCGACGCCGGCTATCAGTCGGCCGACGAACTGTTGCATACCCGCATCGTCCATGCGAGCGGCAACCAATTCTTCCAGCAGATGGCAGCCATCATTCGCGGGGCGTTGTCGGCTACGCATCCGATGCTCAGTCAAAAGCCGGGGGCTTGGGAGATTTCGGTGCGCACACATGAGCGGCTCGTCGAAGCCATCGAGCGCCGAGATCCGAAAGAGGCGGAAGCGGCGGCACTCGCCGTCATCGACTTTGCAGCAGATGAGATCAGCCGCGAATTTTCGGTGGAAATGCCCAATCGCCGATAGCGTGGAATGCATTTTATGCAATATCGGCAGCGGTGTGCGCCGATCATTTCATTTAAAGAAATGAAATGTCGAAACTTCTCATTTGTCGATAGCCGAAACGTATTGGCATACGAAGCGTCTTATCATGTCGAGCGCATTGATCTAGAACAAAGAGATCGATAGCTGAGATTCGACATTAGGGAGAAGACGTGAACGAAGTCGGCGTGATCGATTGGGGCATCGTGGGGGCTGGGCACATCGCCCATCGTTTTGCCCAAGGGCTTGCCCATGTACGCGACGCGCGACTCGCGCGCGTGTGGTCGCGCCGCACCGAAAGCGTCGCGGCATTCGTGCAGCGACATGGCGGCGAGGGGTGCGGCAGCTTCGACGATCTGCTCGCGAGCGATATCGATGCCGTCTATATCGCCACGCTCAACGACAGCCATGCCGGTTATGCGCGAGCGGCCCTGGCGGCCGGCAAGCACGTGCTCTGCGAAAAGCCTGCGACGTTGAACGCGGGCGAGCTTCGCGCGGTGCTCGAGACGGCGCGTGTCTCGCGGCGTCTCTTCATGGAGGCGATGAAGCCGCCGTTCTTTCCGCTGTACCGAACGTTGTGCGAGCATCTACGGCGCGACCCGATCGGCCCCGTGGGCCTCGTGCGGGCCGGTTGCTCCGTGGCCAACGTGCCTGCGGAGCATCCGTCGTTTTCGCTCGACACAGGCGGCGGTGCGCTGCTCGACATCGGTGTCTACGAGATGTTTCTCGCCGTCGACTGGCTCGGCGCGCCGCTCGACGTGCAGACGTTCGGGCGAATCGGGGCGTCGGGCGTCGATACGTTCGCGAGCGTGCATAGCCGGCACGAAGCCGGCATCGCCCAGCTTTTTTGCGGGCTCGATCTCGACGGCAAGGGCGACGCGCTGCTCGCCGGGCCGCACGGGTACGTCTGGATCCACGAGAAGTGGTGGAATCCCGTGCGGGCGACGGTCAGCTATGCCGGAGGGCGAGTCGTCGAGTTGAACGTGCCGTTCGAAGGCGGCGGGCTCAACTACGAGACAGCGCATTTTTGCGAGCTGATCCGGGCGGGCGAGTTGGAGAGCCCGATCATGACGCATGAAAAATCGCTGCGGATGATTTCCATGCTCGACGCCGCGCGCTCGGCGCTCGGGCTCGTTTTCCCGGGCGAGTAAGCTCGGCGGTTACGGCGCCGCCGAGCCGGATGACGGATTCAATGCCGCGTCGGCAGTGCGAGCCGCCTTTCGTAGCGGTGCTGCACCCATTCCAGCACCTGGCACAGCACCCAGTAGACGGCCGCCGCCGCCAGATAAAGCGGCAACGGCTGATAAGTGGCCGCGATGATTTCCTGCGCGCTGCGCAGCAACTCGGTCACGGTGATGACCGAGACGAGCGACGTGTCCTTGATGAGGCTGATGAGGCTGTTCGACAAGCTCGGCACGGCGATGCGCAGCGCCTGCGGCCCGATCACGTAGCGCAGCGTTTGCCGCCGCGAGAGCCCCAGGCTGAAAGCCGCGAGCCATTGGCCGCGGGCGATCCCGTTGATCGCGCCGCGCATGCTTTCGGATAGATACGCGGCAACGTTCGCCGACAGCGCGATGACACCGGCCGGCGTCGGATCGAGCGAAATGCCGATGCTCGGGAGTCCGTAGTAAACGACGAAAATCTGCACGAGCAACGGTGTGCCGCGCATGAGGCTCACGTACGCGCGCGCGACCCAATTGAGCGGCTTGCTGTGGCTGATGCCCATCAGCGCGAGGACGACGGCGGCAATCAGGCCGAAGATCATCGATAGAACCGCGAACTTGACCGTCAGGACGGCGCCCTGCGCGAGCACGGGCATCGATTGAACGAGCAGGGTGGTGGTGGACATGGCGTTTTTCGTTAAAAGCGAAGGGCGGCATCTATGCGATGCCGCCCTCGTGCGCTGAAGCGTGGAGCTTGCCGCTTACTTGGAGATGGGCTTCGTCACATCGATGCCGAACCACTTGTCCGAGATCTTGGTGAACGTGCCGTCGGCTTCCAATTGGGTCATCGCGTCGTCGATCGCCTTGGCAAACTTCGGATTGCCCTTCTTGAACGGAATCGCCGACGGGTTGCCCGTGCCGACCATGGCGCCGGCCTTCAGCGGCAACTGCGCATTCGTCTTGATCAGGTAGGCAACCATCAAGCGGTCGTTCAGCGCCGCGTCGATGCGCCCCGCGGCGAGATCGCTCAGGTATTCGGGAGCACCGGGATACGTCTTGACGTCGATGCCCGGCACCGACTTCGCCATATCCATGTAGTTCGTGCCGAGACCGACGCCGAGCTTATGGCCTTTCAGGTCGTCGAGCGACTTGAATGGGCGATCGTCGTTCTTGCGCTGGATCAGCTCGGCGCCCGAGAACGTATAGCCCGGCGAGAAATCGAGCGCCTGCTTGCGCGCATCGGTCACGCCCACCTGGTTGACGATGACGTCGAACTTGCCTGCTTGCAGGCCCGCGATGATGCCGCTCCATTCCGTCGTGACGAACTCCGGCTTCACGCCGAGCTTCGCCGCGACGGCCTTGGCGATGTCGACGTCGAAGCCGACGAGCTCGCCGTTCGGGGCCTTCGAATCGAACGGCGGGAACGTGCCTTCGCAGCCGATGCGCAGCGTGCCGCGCGCTTTGACTTGATCGAGCAGATCCTCCGCGTGCGCCGTGGCGGCCACGAAAGTCATGCCGATGACACCGGCCGTCAGGATCTTCTTGAACGTCGCAAACTTCATGGTTTCAGTCTCCTTTGCAAAGCACCCCGAGTGCTTTCGCCTGTGCGGCAATGATAGCGAAATTACAATCGGATCATAAATATGGTTTGTTTATGTCTATATGCGCGCGACCGGCGAACGGGCGATCGACTCGACGCATTCGCTCACGAGCGCGGGGCCCCGGTAGATGAAGCCCGTATAGAGCTGCACGAGCGATGCACCGGCCTCGAGCTTGGCCACGGCATCCTCGCCCGATGCGATGCCGCCGACACCGATGATGGCGACCGCGTCGCCCACTTGCGCACGCAGCTTGCGAATGACGCCATTGGACGCGTCGAACACGGGCTTGCCCGACAGGCCGCCGGTTTCGTGCGCATGCTGCATGCCCGTGACCGCTGCGCGAGACAGCGTCGTGTTCGTTGCGATCACGCCTTCGATGCCGTGGCGCAGCAGCGTGTCGGCGATCGCTTTGATCTGCTCGTCGTCGAGATCGGGCGCGATCTTCAGCGCGAGCGGCACGAGCTTGCCGTGCAGGTCGGCTAGACGCTGCTGCTTGTCCTTCAACGCGCCGATGAGCGCATCGAGTTCGTTCGCGCCTTGCAACTGCCGCAGATTCTTCGTATTCGGGGACGAGATGTTGATCGTGACGTAGCTCGCGAACGGATAGACGCGCTCGAGGCAGTACAGATAATCGTCGGCTGCCCGCTCGATCGGCGTGTCGGCGTTCTTGCCGATGTTCAGGCCGAGCGGCCCTCGATAGCGCGCGGCTTGGACGTTCCGGACGAATTGATCCACGCCGCGGTTGTTGAACCCCATGCGGTTGATCAGCGCGCCCGCATCCGGCAAGCGGAAGATGCGCGGGCGCGGGTTGCCGGGCTGCGCGCGCGGCGTCACGGTGCCGACTTCGATGAAGCCGAAGCCGAGTGCGGCAAGCCCGTCGATGCAGGCGCCTTCCTTGTCCAGCCCGGCCGCGAGGCCGACCGGATTGCGAAAGGCGATGCCCATCACGGTGCGCGGCAAATCCGGCACGTGCGGCGCCAGCAAGCGGGCGAGCCCCGTGCGGCCCGCGGCGCCGAGCATGCCGAGCGTGAGGTGATGGGCGTCTTCCGCATCCATGCGAAAGAGGCGGGAGCGGACGAGCGGGTAAAGGGAACTGAGCACTTGTACGATCGAGGGCGGAAAAAGATAACCGGCTATTTTAGCGGTTTCGGCGGCACTGCCGTCCGTCGCGGCAGTTGGGCGGCAGTTGCGCCGGCGTTCGAAGCCCCGTGCGACCACGGTCTCGATCCCGGCCGCCATCGTGCATCATGCCCTGCATCCCGCGCTTCACCGGGCATCGCCCGTAGGGGGCGGCGCGAGCGCGAGCGGCGCCCAACGCCCGTCCACGAGGCCTTCCAGCGGGCGGAAATTCGCCTTGTATGCCATTTTCGAACTCTCTCGTATCCAATAGCCGAGATAAACATACGGCAACCCTAGGCTCCGTGCTTGCTCGATTTGCCAGAGGATATTGTAGGTGCCGTAGCTCGCGTGCGGCGCATCGGGTTCGAAGAACGTGTAGACCGACGACAGGCCATCTCCGAGGATGTCGATCATGCTGACCATGCGCAGCACGCCGGCGTCGCGCGGCGCGTCGGGCGGCTCGCGAAACTCCACCAAGCGCGAGTTGATCCGGCTGTGCAAAAGGAACTGCTCGTATTGATCGCGGCTGTCGCGGTCCATGCCGCCGCCGGCGTGGCGTGCGGCTTGGTAGCGCATGTAGAGCACGTAGTGCTCTTCTTCGTAGTGCAGCGGGGCCACCGAGGCGGCGAGCGTCCCGTGCCGTTTCCAAAACCGCCTCTGCGTGCGGCTCGGCGTGAATGCGGCCACGGGGACGCGCACGGGCACGCAGGCGCGGCAACCCTCGCAATAAGGCCGATACGTGAACACGCCGGAGCGCCGGAACCCGGCTTTGACGAGATCCGTGTAGACGTCGGAATTGATCAGATGGCTCGGCGTCGCGACTTGCGAGCGCGCGATGCGGCCTTCCAGGTAACTGCAGGGATAGGGCGCGGTAGCGTAAAACTGCAGTGCGGAAAGCGGTGAAAGCGGCAGCTCATTCGGGTGAGTCATCGGCGGCTCTCGATGCATTGTCCGTTATTCTTGCGGGCCGCCTCGATCGATCGGCGAGCGGCACCCGCATCAACCTACACCGCATGCGGCACGACTTCGAGCAGCGCCGTTTTGTCGAAGCGCCACGGGATCGGAGCCGCGGACACGGCGGTGCGCACGTGGGACACGAACGTCTTGCGCGCTATCTCGCGTCCACCGAGGGACGCCAAATGCGGCGTGTTTTGCTGGCAGTCTATCATTTCTACTTCGTGACGGCGCAGGTGTCCGACAAGGGCCGCCAGCGCCATTTTCGAGGCGTCGCTCACCTCCGCGAACATCGATTCGCCGAAGAACATGCGGCCGAGCGAAACCCCGTAGAGGCCGCCCACGCGCCGGCCGTCGAGCCAGGTCTCGATGCTGTGCGCCTCGCCGACGCGATGCAGCGCCGCATAAGCGTCGATGATCTCGGCGGTGATCCAGGTGCCGCGCTGGCCGCGCCGCGGCGCTTGCGCGCAGCGGCGCATGACGGCAGGGAAGTCGGCGTCGACGCGGATCTCCCAGCGCGGATCGCGCAGGACGCGTTTCAGCGTTTTGCGCAGCGACGGCGAAACCTTGAATTCGCACGGCAGCAGGACCATCCGCGGATCGGGACTCCACCATAGAACGGGCTGGCCGTCCGAATACCAAGGGAAGATGCCGTGACGGTATGCATCGACGAGCCGCCAGGGCATCAAATCGGAACTCGCGGCGAGCAAGCCCGGCGCGCCGCTGTGCTGGCCGAGCGCACGCTCGACGGGCGGAAACGGGTCGTCGGGGCCGAGCCAGGGGACCATGCTAGGAAGCGAAGGCGGCCGCTGTGCGATCAGCCTTCACGCAGCGAACGGAAGATGTCGCCCGTATGCAGCCCGTAGCTGCCGGCGGAGCGATCGGCGAAGAAAAAGCGCAGCGTCTGCCCGACCGTCGGGAAGGCGATGTCGTCCCAGGGAATGTCCGCTTCGTCGAATAGACGCACTTCGAGGCTTTCTTCGCCCGCCGCGACGTCGATATCGAGCAGGCGGGCAAGATAGAACAAGTGCACCTGGTGCACGTGCGGCACGTTCAGGAGCGAGAAAAGGTGCTGCACCTCCACGCGCGCCCCGGCCTCCTCGAGCGTTTCGCGCGCGGCGGCTTCCGCCGTCGTTTCCCCCATTTCCATGAAGCCCGCGGGCAGCGTCCAATAGCCGTAGCGCGGCTCGATTGCCCGCCGGCACAGCAGCACCTTGTCTTCCCAAACGGGGACGGTGCCGACGACGTTGCGCGGATTTTGATAGTGGATGGTGCCGCAGCTTTCGCAAACGAAGCGCTCGCGGTTGTCGCCGGGGGGAATGCGTAAGCTGACGGCTTGGCCGCAGATCGAGCAAAATTTCATGGGCAGGGCGCAAAACGGAGTGATGCGAGTGTATCACCGGGCGCGCCGTCTGCTACGCACCGCCCCGGCGTTCGGACGTCGTGCCGCTCGAAACAAAAAAAGCCGGGCGGAGGAATCCGCCCGGCTCGTCTAGCTCGAGTGCCGTGGGGTCGAGGCACTCAACCGAATAGTTTCATCGCCTGAGTCAGCGTATTGACGACACCCCATGTCAGCGGAATGAGGACGTAAGCCCAGAATACGATGAGGCTGACAGCGCTCGTTGGCTGCGAGGTTTGCGTTTGCGTGGCGTGTTGCATCGTTCGATCTCCTTAGCGCTCTGCGGCGAGCTCGGCGTCGCTCATGTGATGCACGGCATCGACGCGCTTGACGAGCAGGTTGCAAATGAAGCCGACGACGAGCAGCACCGCCATGATGTGAACCGTCATCGTGTAGGCATCGGCTTTGGCCACGCCGTGGGCGACTTCGTAGGCGCGGATGTAGTTGACGAGCACGGGGCCCGCCACGCCCGCGGCAGCCCACGCCGTGAGCAGGCGTCCGTGGATGCCGCCGACGAACGCGGTGCCGAACAAATCGGCCAGGTAGGCCGGGACGGTCGAGAAGCCGCCGCCGTACATCGACAAAATCACGCAATAGGAGAGCACGAACAACGCGATGTTGCCCGAAGTGGCGAAAGTCGGCACGAAGTAGTAGAGCAGGGCGCCGAGCACGAAGAAGACGTAGTAGGTGTTCTTGCGGCCGAGCTTGTCGGAGGACGAGGCCCAGACGAAGCGCCCGCCCATGTTGAACAGCGAGAGCAAGCCGACGAAACCCGCGGCCGCGGCCGGTGTGACGGTGTTCTTGAAGCTTTCCTGAATCATGACGGATGCCTGCCCGAGGATGCCGATGCCGGCGGTCACGTTCAGGAAGAGCACGAGCCAGACGAGATAGAACTGCGGCGTCTTCAGGGCGCGATCGATGTGCACGTGATTGCGCGTGATCATCTTGTGGGCCGTGTCAGGCGGCACCCACCCCTGCGGTTTCCAATCGGCGGGCGGGACGCGAATCGCCAGCGCGCCGATCGTCATCGAGATGAAGTATGCGATGCCGAGCACGACGAACGTCTCGGCCACGCCCACGCTCGTTGCGCTCTTGAAGTGGTTCATCAGCGCCACGGAGAGCGGCGCGGCGATCATCGCGCCGCCGCCGAAGCCCATGATCGCCATCCCCGTTGCCATGCCGCGGCGGTCGGGGAACCAGCGGATCAGCGTCGAAACCGGCGAGACGTAGCCGAGGCCGAGTCCGATTCCGCCGATCACCCCGTAGCCAAGGTAGAGCAGCACGATTTGATGCAGCCACACCCCGAGCGCGGAGATCAAGAATCCGCCGCCGAAGCAGCAGGCGGCCGTCAACATCGTGCGGCGCGGCCCCACGTGCTCGAGCCATTTGCCTGCGAAGGCGGCCGACAGCCCGAGAAAAACGATCGCCAGCGAGAAAATCCAGCCGAGCGTAGTCAGCGACCAGTCGCCAGGAGCCGATTGCGTGATGCCGATCGCCTTCGTGAGCGGTCCGTTGAATACGGAGAATGCGTAGGCCTGGCCGATGCAAAGATGCACGGCCAGGGCGGCAGGCGGCACCATCCAGCGCGAAAACCCCGGCTTGGCGAGGGTCGCTTGCTTGGAAAGGAAGGGCGGCGAGCCGGCGAAGTCGGTCGAATCGGTCGTGCTCACAGGGGTCTCCGTTAGTCGTTGGATGGCCGGCAGGCGGATGGGGCGATGGCCGCGCGGCGCCTTATTTCTTACTATTCCGACTTATCTTACTTTTTGCTGCGCGCTCAACGATATGAGCGCCAACGGGCGTGCGCAATAGGAAACCGGAATGCATAAAGGGCGGCCAATCGCCGATCCGTCGACGAGCCGAATCACGGACATGCATGCCATGGTAGGAAGGAGTGCGCCGAAAACCCGGCGTGGAGATAAAAAGGCGACAAAAAAGCCCGATCGTGGATCGGGCTTCGATGGATCGCGAAAGCATCGTAAAACGTGGCTTCTTCGCTGATCTTCAGGCTTCTTTCTCGATTCGGCGCTTGCTCGCTGCCTGAGTGCAGCTTGATACTGCTTGATTACCTTGGCATGAGCGCTTGGTTGCGGGGGTAGGATTTGAACCTACGACCTTCGGGTTATGAGCCCGACGAGCTGCCAGACTGCTCCACCCCGCGTCCGTCGAAAGATGAAATTATAGGGGAAACCATGAGGCCGCGCAACACCTATCGTCGGTAGCCGACGATGGCGAGCAAATGCGCGGCGCGTTTGCGAACGCGGCCGTTCGATCGGGTACGCTAGAATCGTCCCATGAACCTCGAACACGACCTCCAAGCCATCGCGCATCAAGAACGTACGCTCGTGTTTCCGCGCTTCGATGCGGGACGCGCCTGGAAACTCGGCGCGTTCCTGCGCGAAATGGCGATCGCGCGCAATCACGCGATCGCCATCGATATCCGCACGTTCGGATTGCCGCTCTTCTTCACGGCCCTCGACGGCACGGCGCCCGACAACTCGGCGTGGGTGCGGCGCAAGAGCAACGTCGTCGCCCACTTTCGCCGCAGCTCGTATGCGATTGGGCTGCGCTTGCAGCAGACGGGTGCGACGCTCGCCGACAAGTACGGCTTGCCCGCCGCCGAGTTCGCAGCGGCCGGCGGGTCGTTCCCGATCACGCTGGCAGGCGTAGGCGTGATCGGCTCGGTCACCGTCTCGGGCCTCTCGCAGCGTGCGGATCACGAACTCATCGTCGAAGCGCTCAGCGCGGAACTCGAGCACGATTTCGTCGAACTGGCACTCGACAAGGTTTGACCGATGCGCGGCAGCGGATATTTATGGCTCGCGATCGCGATCGTCGCAGAAGTGATCGGCACGTCGGCCCTGCGCGCGTCCGAGGGCTTCACGCGTCTCGCGCCGGCGCTCGTCGTCGTGGCCGGGTACGGGCTCGCGTTCTATTGCTTGTCGATGACGCTCAAATCGATGCCCGTCGGCATCGTCTACGCCATCTGGTCCGGTGTCGGCATCGTGCTGATCACGCTCGTGGCCATGGTGCTCTACCGTCAGATACCGGATCTTGCCGCCGTTGCGGGCCTGTCGTTGATCGTGGCTGGTGTCGTCGTTCTCAATCTGTTTTCGAACATGCAGGCGCATTGACCGCGGCCGCGGCCTGCTCGCCTCACCCGGTATCGGTCCGCCCCGGATCCACGACTACCCGAATGCCGGCTTTCGCGACCGTTTGGCGACTGGCGTCGCCTTCCGGTGTGGAAGCGTCTTCCCATATGCTGATCGCTCGCGGCACGTCGATACCCTGACGCTCCGCATAGGCGAACCAGACCGTGGAGGCCTCGGGCTCCGGAACGGCGTGTTCATGGAGAAAGTATTGGTCCATGGCCCCGCGCCAGCAAGAAACGGGCGCTGGGCGAGTTCCCGCGTGAGGCGCGCGCATGCTACCTTGTGCGTTTATCGCCTTTCTCCATTTGCTCACCGCTCATGTCCATGCCCGAACCGAGTCTCGCCGAATGCGATGAGGTGCGCACTCGAGTCGACAACCGCGTCGGCTTCATCGAATTGAACCGGCCCCAGGCGCTCAACGCGCTGTCCCTACCAATGATTCGCGCGATGCATGCCGCGCTCGATGCGTGGCGCGAAGATCCACGCGTACTCGCCGTCGTCGTGCGCAGCCTGCATCCGCGCGCCTTCTGCGCGGGCGGCGACGTACGTTACTTCTACGAGGCCGGACGCCGCTCGGACGTCGCCGCCCGCGACGCGTTCTTCATCGAGGAATACTCGCTCGACCACGCGATCTTCACGTACCCCAAACCCTATGTCGCGCTGATGCACGGTGTAGTCATGGGCGGCGGGATGGGCATTTCCCAGGGCGCACATCGCACGGGCGGCCTGCGTATCGTCAGCGAAACGACGAAGATGGCCATGCCCGAGACACGCATTGGGCTATTTCCGGACGTCGGTTCGGGCTGGTTCCTCGCCCGCACGCCGGGAGCGATCGGGCGCTATCTGGCGGTCACGGGCGCAACGATCGATGCGGCCGATGCGCTGTATGCCGGGTTGGCCGATGCCTATCTCGACACGTCCGCCATCCCGCCCCTGATCGACGCGCTGAGCACAGCCCAATTGACCGACGCGAAGGACGTGCTGGCTTGCTTCGAAGGGTTCGTCAGCCGAGCCGCGCCGCCGCTCGTGCGCCAGGGCGAGGGCGGCCGCCCGGCCGTGCTTTCGCTCGCGGCGATGAGGTGGTGGATCGACCGGCACTTTGCTCAGCCCGACGTGGCCAGCATCGTTGCGTCGCTCGAGGCGGAAACGGAGCCCGGCGCGCGCGAATGGGCGCAGGAAACGATTGGGGTCATGCGCGAGCGCTCACCGCTGTCGATGGCCGTGTCGCTCGAGGTGGTCGCTCGAGCCGAAGGGCCGATGTCCGATTGCCTCCGGCGCGATTTGGATTTGACGCGCTCGATCTTCGATCACGGCGACATCATCGAAGGCGTTCGCGCGCGCATCATCGACAAAGACGATCGGCCCGTCTGGCGCATTGCGCGCATCGAGGACGTGACGCGCGCGGAAGTCGAGCATATGTTCGTCAGCGCATGGACGCCCGACACACATCCGCTGCGTCAACTGATCGGGTAGATGCGGGTACTAGGCTAGTGGCCTAGCGGCTCATCGCCGTCGGCGGGGCGCATGAAGGCGCGCATGAAGACGAGCGCGCCCCAGCCCCATACGGCATTCGCGGCAAAGCCCACCGCGAGGCGCGGCAGCATGTTGCCGCTCGGCCAGATGCCGCGAGCAGGATCGACCATGAACACGCGCGCTGCCGTCAGGACGATGCCGCCGAAGACGAAGGCTTGCACCCACGGTGCCGCGCGCTCCGGTGCAACGCGCAGCAGCCAGGCCATCAGCACGGCCCACGCTGCGCTCCAGATCGCATTGGCGATGAATTCGGGCAACTCGAGCGGAGCGAACGGATCGGTCGAAAAGCCCGTCGCGGTGATCCAGCCGGCCGCATGCAGCAAGCCGAGCGCCGCTTCCCGGAAAAACAGCGAAGCGAGAAATCCCGACACGAAAGGCAGAATGATTTTTTGCATGGAGTTGCTCGCGAACGCACTCGGGGCCGGCCTCGTCAGGCGTATCCGGTAGACGCGGGCGGGTTCGCGGAAATCGGAACGAGCGACATTATAGGCGGGCATGGTTCCGGCGAGGGTCCGGCGCGGCGATCAGAAAGTGCTAAATTTAATGAACGAAACGCGCGCGAAGAGGAGGGGCCATGTCCAAATCTTTGAGTCCCGAAGCCGTCGAGGCGCTGCGGCGCTTGAATGAAGTCGGTGTCGGCCAGACGCCTCCGCTCGTCTCGACGTCGATCGCGGCCGAATTGCTCGGCGCGGGCCTGGTTGACGAGAACGGCGACGGCGTGATCGAAATCACTTGTGACGGACGCCAATATCTGTCCGGCGATTGCGACTAGGCGGCGTGCGCCGGGTTGCGCCGCCGGAGGGGCGGAGACTCGTCCTATATTTTCGGGGTTGTGCTGAACGCAGCGGCCGTGGTCGTTACGATTCGTTCGCCGAAGGACTGGCAGACGCAGAGACCGGACATCGCGAACGGAATCCGGTCTTGAATCGTGTAACGCTACGAGATACAACGCCGATGATCAGGAGCTTTGCTCACAAGGGGCTTGAACGGTTTTTCAAAACGGGCAGCAAGGCGGGTATCCGCGCCGACCAAGCTGATAGGCTGGCCCGGCAGCTTGCGATGTCGAATGTCGCGAGAACGCCCGAGGAAATGGACATCCCTGGCTGGCGGCTACATCCGTTGAAGGGCGACTTGGCCGGATATTGGTCTGTGTGGGTAAGCGCGAGTTGGCGGCTGACTTTCCGCTTTGTGGGGGAGGATGCCGAGATTGTCGATTACCAGGATTACCACTAGGAAACTAAGAATCATGATGCGCATGCATAATCCGCCGCATCCCGGAGAAACGCTCAAGGAGGACGTGTTGCCTGCCTTGGGCCTGAGCGTGACTGAAGCGGCTGAGCAGTTGGGCGTGTCTCGCGTCCCATTGTCGCGCGTACTGAACGCGACGCGCGGCTATCAGCGCTGAAATGGCGATTCGGTTGGGGCAGTGGCTCGAAGGAAGTCCCGAGATATGGCTACGCGCGCAGTTGCAATATGATTTGTGGCAAGCGGAGCAGCGGAGCACGGCGAAAGTAAGACCGGCCAAGCGGCTAGCGGCGTGAATTTTTATTCGGCGCCCTATGCGGAGCGTCGAAAAAGCAAAAAGCCCAGTCAGCAGAACTGGGCTTTTTTGCGAAATCTCTCTGGGGTGGCTGATGGGACTCGAACCCACGACGACAGGAATCACAATCCTGGACTCTACCAACTGAGCTACAGCCACCACTGGTACTTCGTTTCTTCACCGGCGTCGCCAACGAAGAAGCGAGATTATACGAATAGAATTGCTGCTTGCCTAGCCCCCTCAGCCGACAATTTCGCTCGGTGCCCGCAGATGACTGCGCGCTTGCTCGAAAATCGACAGATCGCGCTCGGCGAGCCGCTTGCTGTCGGAAAGCACGCGCCGCCATCCGCGCGCGCCGGCCACGCCGTGATACAACCCCAGCGCATGGCGCGTGATGGCGCCGAGGAACGTGCCTCTAGCGAGTTCTTCGGCGCAGTAGTCGATGAGCTCCGCCTCCACTTGCTCGCGCGTCTTCGCGCCATCGCCACCGTAAAAGCGGGCATCGACATCCGCCAGCACGAACGGATTGTGATAGGCCTCACGGCCGAGCATCACGCCGTCGACGTGCTGCAGGTGCTGCTCGACTTCATCGAGCGTCTTGATCCCGCCATTGATGATGATCTCGAGCGACGGAAAGTCGCGCTTGAGCCGATAGGCATAGTCGTACTTCAAGGGCGGAATCTCACGATTCTCCTTCGGCGATAGACCCTTCAAGATCGCATTGCGCGCATGAACGATGAAGACTTCGCAGCCCGCATCCGCGATCGTGCCGACGAAATCGCGTACGAAGGCGTAATCCTCCACGGCGTCCACGCCGATGCGATGCTTGACCGTCACCGGTACCGACACGGCGTCGCGCATCGCGCGCACGCAATCGGCGACGAGCAGCGGCTCCTTCATGAGGCAAGCACCGAACGCGCCGCGCTGCACGCGCTCCGACGGACAGCCGCAATTGAGATTGATCTCGTCGTAGCCCCATTGCTCGCCGAGCTTGGCGGCTCGGGCCAGATCGCCGGGCTCGCTGCCGCCGAGCTGTAGCGCGACGGGCGCTTCGTCGGCCGTGAATGCGAGATGGCGCGCAACATCGCCGAACAGCAGGGCGCCGGTCGTCACCATCTCCGTATAAAGCCACGTATGGCGCGAGATCAGCCGATGGAAGTAGCGACAGTGGCGGTCGGTCCAGTCCATCATGGGGGCGACGGACACACGGCGAGGACTGAGGGAAGGGCGTGGCGACATGGCGGATGAGACGAACGGCAAGCCCGTAATTTTACCTCAGCCGCTAGAATGGAGGCCGCGCGAAATCCGGCGGCATGTTTTGCAGTCGCCGCCGGGCATGCTGCCTGCCATATAGGAGCTTTGGTCAATGAGCGACGGATCGTGCCGTCAGCGCCTCGCCGGGCGCCTTCTTCTCGTCTTGCTGCTGGCGACGCTCGCCGGCTGCAGTACGTGGTTCGCGCCGCCGCCCGCGCCCCCGCCCGAGCAGCCGGCCCCGGAGCCGGAGCCCGAAGCCGCTCCGCCGGAGCCGGCCTCCGAACCGCAAGCCTCCGCGCCCGTTGCGGCCTCTGCGCCGGAAGCGCCCGAGCGTAAGCGCGTTGCACCCAAGCCCGCGTATCGGCCGCCGCCCAAGCCTCACCCGGCGCCGCCCCCGCCACCCGCCAAGCCCGCGGCGCCGCCGCCGTTGATCACCACGCGCGCGCTGGCGGCCGACGACACGCACGGCCTGCTCGACGCGCGCGTGCAGCGGCCGGACGGCAAGGTCATCGGACGCGCCATCGACATGTTCGTCGACGCCGCCGGCAAGCCGCGCGAAATGTTGGTCAATCTAGCCGGCTTCCTCGGCATCGGCGATCGCAAGATGCGCTTCCCGTGGAGCGATTTTCGCTTCAACGCCAGCCAGCACAAGGCACCGATTACGCTCGCGATTCCGGCCGGCGAAGCACCGGCGGCCGCGGCCGCGAAAGCCAAGGACAATGCCGCCGGCAAGCCGGCCGGGGCGGGCCCGAAGGATGCGCAGTGGCTCGGTGTGATCGATGCCACGGCAGAGCGGGGCAACGGAACGCGGGTCGGCCGCGTCGTCGACGTGCTGATCGACAATCGCGGCGCGCCGCAGGCGGCCGTCGTCGATGTGGGGAGCCTGATCCACGAGCGCCGCAGCATCGCGGCCGATTGGTCGGCATTGCATATCGTGCAAAAAGACGGCGCACTTACGCTGCAAACGGATCTGTCGGATGCGCAGGTCAACGCGGCGCCTCCCTACGAGCCGAACCGCCCGGTACGCGCCGTCGCGCCGGCCGCGGCCGACGCGGCTGCGTCGGCCACCCAGCCTACAAGGTAACGAACGCGCAGATGGCAATCAAACGAAGTCTTCGCGCGCTCGATTGGCTGAACTTTTTTCTGGCGAACGTCCAGACGGGGTTCGGGCCATTCATCGCGTCGTATCTGACAGCCAACAAATGGACGCAAGGCGAGATCGGCGTCGCCTTGAGCGTCGGCACGGCCACGGCCATGTTGAGCCAGGTGCCGGCCGGCGCGCTCATCGACGCTTTGCGCAACAAAAAGGGTGCGGGCGCCGCCGCGATCATCGCGATCGCGGCGTGCGCGCTGTTGCTCGCGGCGAGCCCGACGCTGCTGCCGGTGCTCGCCGCCGAGGTCTTTCATGGCTTCGCGAGCTGCATGCTGACGCCGGCGATCGCGGCCATTTCGTTCGCGCTCGTCGGCCGCCACGCATTGGGCGATCGGCTGGGCCGCAATGCGCGCTTCGCGTCCATCGGCAGCGCGTTCGCGGCTGCGGCAATGGGGGCGTTCGGCGAGTATTCGTCGGCGCGCGCCGTGTTCTGGCTGACCGCTGCGTTGACGGTGCCGGCGCTGATCGCGCTCGTGATGATCGAAAATACGGGCCGCGCCGCGCTCGGCACGCCGAAGGAATCCGAGGCGCCAGCGGCCGGGCCTGCGCCGATGCCCGCCGCGGTCGAACCGGAGCATCGCGAGAGCATTGCATCGCTGTTGCGCGATCGCCGCGTCCTCATCTTTGCCGCTTGCATCGCGCTGTTCCACTTGTCGAACGCGGCCATGCTCAATCTCGCGGCCGGTGAAGTCACGGCGCACATGACCGACAACGTGCAACTCGTCATCGCGGCCTGCATCATCGTGCCGCAGATGGTGGTCGCGGCGATGTCGCCTTGGGTCGGCAGATCGGCCGAGCGCTGGGGGCGGCGTCCCTTGCTCGTGTTCGGGTTCGCGGCGCTGCCCGTGCGCGCGCTGCTGTTCGCAGGTGTGTCGAGCCCGTACCTGCTCGTGCCCGTGCAGCTATTCGACGGCATCAGCGCGGCCGTGTTCGGCGTCATGTTGCCGCTGATCGCCGCCGACGTCGCGGGCGGCAAGGGGCATTACAACCTTTGCATCGGGTTGTTCGGGCTGACCGCCGGTATCGGTGCAACGCTGAGCACGCTCGCGGCCGGATTCATTTCCGATCGTTTCGGCAATACGGTCAGCTTCATGGCGCTGGCCGCGGCCGGCGCGCTCGCCGTGCTGCTCGTTTGGGCTGCCTTGCCCGAAACGCGCGACGCGGCCGAGACCGATTCGAGCGGGCACACCCACGAGCCCTCGGCAACTTAGGCGATGCGATGTCGTGCCGGTGCGTCGACGGAGGAGTCTGGTACCGGAGGACGGGCATTTTGCCGTCGGCCGCGTGACGCTACTTTCGAGTAATGCCCGTTCTTTGCGAGCGGACCGTTTGAGCGAGGCATCCGCGATGCGCTCGCCCGGGCGGAGGAAGTCGGGGTGGTAGGTGGTACGATTCGTCCATTGGTTGGCGCTGCTGCGGCGCCGGAAAGAACAACCCGAGAAACGAACGAGCCAAGACACCATCATGGGCACACACAAGACCCACCCGAAACTCGAACAGGCATTGACGCGCGGCGATCTCGCGATCAGGCAGGCGAATTCCGTGCGCGCTACCACCGTGTTGCACGCGCTCGGCAAGATGGTCGTCGATGCCTGCGCCACGATCGGCGTCGAAGCGTTCACGTCGATTCCCGACGGTGAGCGCATCTATGACCCGGACAGCGGGCTCTGGCCGCAGACGCTGCTGATCTCGCTCGATGGCCCGGTCGAAGAAGCCGACCCCGACGAAATCCGCAAAGTATGGCTGCTGGCGGATACCCCATCGGTCGTGTTTCGCCTGGAATGGCAGCGTGCGGACGGCAAGGTCGGCCGGCACGAGGCGCGTCCGTTCGCGATGGTGGCGTTCATCAGCGACGTCGACATCCCGTGGAGCGACGACGAAGAGTGATGCATGGCAGCGGGCGCAGCCCGTTTCACGGCGCGTCCTTTGCCGCCGGGCAAACGGCCCGAGCGGATTGCTCTCGCGTCAGCGCATCAAGCGGCGTCTGAATAGCACGGCGCAGACGAAAAACGGCACGATCGCATACGCGGCGAGCACGCACAAGTGCACGACGGCGCTGTCGATGGTGCGCCCCAGCATTGCCGCGCGAATCAACTCGACCGCGTGCGCCAGCGGCAAAACCATCGCAGCACGACGGATGCCCTCGGGCAACTGCGCCAGCGGAAAGAACACGCCCGAGAGCAGCAGCATCGGCGTGAGCACGAGCGTCTGGTAGAACATGAAAAAGTCGTATGACGGTGCGAGCGCCGTCACGACCATCGCGAGACTCGCGAATGCGAGGCCGGCCAGGGCAATCACGGGCAGCGCAAACAGCATCGACGGGAACTGCGCATAGCCGAGCACACCGGCGACGAGCATGATCGCCGCCCCCGACAACACGGCCTTGCTTGCGGCCCAGACGATTTCGCCGATGACGATATCGCCGAGCGTAAGCGGCGTATGCATGATCGCTTCCCATGTCCGCTGCACGTGCATGCGCGAGAAGCCCGAATACATCGCCTCGAACGTGGCCGACATCATCACGCTCGAGCCGACCGTTCCGGCCGCGAGGAAGGCGATGTACGAAACCCCGTCGACGTGGCCCACCATCAGGCCGAGCCCCAAGCCGAGGCCGAAGAGATAGATCATCGGATCGGCCAGGTTGCCGATCATCGAGGCGGCCGCGAGCTTGCGCCAAACAAGGTAGTTGCGTCGCCAAACCGAGGTCCAGTTCGTCGCGTTGGCCGGCAGGGCAAGCCGCCAGCGGCGCGCTTGCCGGGCCTCGGCCGGGCCGCGCGCACGAGCGCGCGTGCCGTAGGAAGGAGCATCCATCGTTGCGTTCCCGTCAATCCTGCATTTCTCGTCCCGTCAGCCTCAAGAATACGTCCTCGAGATTCGCGGGCCGATGCACGCACCGCAAGCCCGAGCGTCCGGCCAAGCGTGCATTGACAGGCGCCGCGTCGCGGACGTAGCAAAACAGCGTTTCGCCGCTGATTTCCGTGCGCGTGGCGAACGGCGCGAGCTCGTCGCGCAGTGCTTCGGGCGCGGGCCCGTAGATTTCGATCACGTCGCAGCCGATTTCCTGCTCAACCAATTCGCGCGGCGCGCCTTCTGCGATCTTGCGCCCTTCCTCGATGATGCAGAGGCGATCGCAGAGTCGCTCCGCTTCCTCCATGAAGTGCGTCGTCAGCAAGATAGTCTTGCCGCGGGCGAGCAGGGAGCGCAGGCGATCCCAAATCAAATGGCGCGCTTGTGGATCGAGCCCAGTCGTCGGTTCGTCGAGGATCAGCGCATCCGGATCGTTGATCAGCGAGCGCGCCAGCGTCAAGCGACGCTTCATCCCGCCCGATAGTTCGCCCACGCGCGCGTCGGCCTTGCTTTCGAGGCGCGCGAATTCGAGGAGCTCCGGCACTATGGCGCGGGTCTTGCTCGCCGATAGGCCGTAGTAGCGGCCGAATACGAGCAGATTCTCGCGGACGCTGAAATCGGGATCGAGATTGTCGAACTGCGGCACCACGCCCACGCGTTGGCGCGCAAAGCGCGCGCCGGAGGGGATCATGTGCCCACATAGTGCGATCGCGCCGGCGTCGGGCTCGACGAGCCCGAGCAGCATCTTCAAGGTCGTGGTTTTACCCGCACCGTTCGGACCGAGCAGGCCAAAGCACTCGCCGGCGCGGACATGGAACGACAGACCGTCGACGACTGCCTGATCGCCATAGTGCTTCACCACGTCATGAAATTCGATGGTGTCGTTGGACATGAAGACGATGAGACGAAGAAGGGGTGCCGCACCGATTCGATGCAGCAAGCACCCCATTCTATTGCATCGTGCTGCATCGCTTGGCGCCGGCGCCGCCCGCATGCTGGTGCGGCGCAGCGCGACGTGTAATCGAGACGAGGGTGCGCACGCGCGCAGATGGGCGAGGCTAGGCGTTTTCCTAGTCTTGCCAGACTAAATGCGTCGCACCATGATTGAAACGACGAACCGCGATCGGCGCGGGCTGGGAGGCCATCATGGCGAGCTACAAAAAAATTCTACTGTGCTACGACGGGACCCGCGAGGGACGCAAAGCGCTGCGGTGCGGTGCCAATCTCGCACTCGACTTGAAGGCCGAAACACATTTGCTGTCGGTCGTCGACATGCGCACGAGCATTGCGCAAAGTGCTGGACTCCTGACTGACGTTGCCTGCGGCCGCTTCGAGGATGCCGCGCGTGAGATCCTGCAAGAGGGCGTGGACTGGCTGACCGAACGCGGCGTGCTGGCGCAGGGCCATTTTGCGTTCGGCCATCCGATCGACGAGATCGCCAATCTCGCCGAGCAGTTGCAGGTCGATCTGATCGTGGTGGGCCATCGCGCGCGCAGCGGGTTGTCGCGATGGTGGATGGGCGCCGGTAACACGCATCTGCTCGATCGCGTGTCGTGCAGCATCCTCGTCGCCGTTTCGACGGCGCACGAGCAGGAGCCCGTCGAAGAGGCAACGCCGACCGCCGCCGGCACATCGGAAAGCTGAACCTATCGCTCAAGCATTGAGTTCGACGGCATCGATTTGCCAGGAAAACCAGCCACGGCGATGAAAGATGACGCTGTAGGGCTCGCCCGCGGCGCTGGCCGTGTAGGTGACCGCGAACGTGTTCATGTCTCGATACCCGGCGGTTGCCTTGCCACGCGGCTCGGCGCTTTGCGCGGCTGATGCCTGCCGCGCAGGCGACGAGGGCGCCTCCTGCGCAGGCGATGGCGGCGTTTGCCGCGCTGCCTCGTCACTCGCCGACGGCGGCACTTCACCCGGCTGCCCGCGCGGAGGCATGCCCTCGAGCAACGCAGCGACGCCGTCCGGCGTTGCATAGGCGTCCACGAGCGGGCCCACGAACGCCATGCCGACGAGTGCGCCTAGCGCGGCGAACGGATGCTGAAGCTTTTCCCGATCGATGCGCCGGCTCAACATCAGCGTCGCTTGCTCCTTCAGGCTGGCGCGCAGCGCCGGATAGTCGACATAGCGGTCGATCATGGCCGAATTGCGCGCTTGGGCGGCGTCGCGCAGCCGGCTCAGCACCAGATACGGCGAGGCATAGGCCATGACGGCCAGCGCGAGCACGACGATGGCGACGCCTGTGACGATGGTAGCCGTCAACGGCCTTCGAGCATTGGGGCGGGTTTGGGAGGTCATCTGATGTCGGCCTTTTAGCAATGTCCAATGCTAATCGACAATGACTTCGCCAAAACGATCCCTATTTCCGCATCGCGGTTCGAATACAGCGCGAGCGCGAGGGGGCCTCCGGGCCTCGAGTGCGGTTCAACCGCGGCCCAAGCGCACCTCAAGCGCACCTCAAGCGCATCGCGCTGCCGCAGCACCTGCGCGTTCATCGTCGATGCATCGATCGATCATCTTGCAGACGGCGTCGATGGTGCCGACGAGAATCACCCGCGACGGACCATGATAGACGCGCACGGGCGCTCGCCGTGCCGGTTCGGCGTGCAATGCGCTACTGAGCGATACGCGCGCGAACGCCGGCAGTGCAGCGGGCTGCATTTGCGCGCCCGCGCGGGGGATGTCGTTGCCGTGCGGAACGGCATGGATATCGGCCGCTATGTCGGCCACTTCCAGCGGTGGGCACGGAATGACGCTGCGCAAATGACGCAAACGGCCGAAGGCGCGAAAAGGCATGAGGCGGGCAAGGCGATCCATGGACGTCTCCCTAGCGTGTTCAAAGGTCAGAATTCGGTCGGACGGATAAGGCCGACCGCGATGCCTTCCAGCGCGAAATCGGCGCTGCCGGCCTGCACGAAGATGTTCTCGTAATCGGGGTTCTCAGCGATGAGTTCGATCCCGTTCGGGCGCCGCTTCAGGCGCTTCACCGTGACGTCGTCCCCGAGCCGCGCGACGATGATCTGGCCGTCATTGGCCTCGGTGCGCCTTTGCACCGCCAGCAAATCGCCGTCGAGGATGCCGGCGTCGCGCATCGAGAGGCCGCGCACCTTCAGCAGGTAGTCGGGCTTGCTCGAGAACAGGGCGGGGTCGCAGGCGTAGTGCTGCGAAATATGCTCTTGCGCGAGGATCGGACTACCCGCGGCAACACGGCCCACGAGCGGCAGCGACAACTGCATCAAGGCCGGATGAGGCAGTGAAAATTGGTGCGGCATGTCATCGGGCGCGAGCAGGCGAATGCCGCGCGACGCGCCTGCGGCCAATTCGATCACGCCTTTGCGCGCGAGCGCCCGCAGATGTTCCTCGGCCGAGTTCGCCGAGGAGAAGCCGAGCGCAGCGGCGATCTCGGCACGCGTGGGTGGGAACCCGCTGTGCTCGATTGACCGGCGGATCAAATCGTAAACCTGCTGCTGCCTTGCGGTGAGTTTGGTCATGGCGCACTGTATGGATAGACAGGTTGCTGTATTTTTATACAGTATTCGCCAGAACACAAGCCCGACGTTGCGACCCCGCATCGCAGCCTTTAGCAGAAAATCGCATAAAAAAATGAGGATATATTCGTTTTAAGAATAAGGGGCGCTGGCTAGACTGGCTCGACCATCAAAAGAGGGCGCCAGTCGCCGACGGGGAAACGAATGAATCTTTGGAGCAGAAAATCATGGACGCGGCACGCCGGGGTAGCCGCGCCGCGCGGCACTGCGGTTTGGCGTCGCGCGCTCGCGGCCGCGGCGATCGCGCTGACGGCGGCGGCCGCGCCGGCGCATGCCGATACGGCGCTGCTGAACGTTTCATATGATCCGACGCGGGAACTATACGAGCAGATCAATCAGGCGTTCGCGCCGATATGGAAGGCCCAGACCGGCGAAACCGTCACGATCAGGCAATCGCACGGGGGTTCGGGGGCGCAAGCGCGCTCGGTGCTCGACGGCCTGCAGGCCGACGTCGTCACGCTCGCGCTCGCCTACGACATCGACGCGCTGGCGAGCCGGGGCCTCGTGGCCGCGGATTGGCAAAAGCGGCTGCCCGACAACGCCTCGCCGTACACGTCGACGATTGTGTTCCTCGTGCGCCACGGCAATCCGAAGCACATCAAGGACTGGGACGATCTCGTGAAGCCCGGTGTGTCGATCGTCACGCCCAATCCCAAGACCTCGGGCGGCGCGCGTTGGAACTATCTGGCGGCATGGGCCTATGCCCGCCACCGGCCGGGCGGCAGCGACGATGGTGCGCGCGCATTCGTCACGCAGCTCTATCGCAATGCCGGCGTGCTCGATTCGGGCTCGCGCGGCGCGACGACGAGCTTCGTTCAGCGCGGACTCGGCGATGTCCTGATCGCTTGGGAGAACGAGGCATTCCTTGCGCAAAAGGAGTTCGGCACCGACAAGTTCGAGATCGTCGTGCCTTCGGCGAGCATTCTGGCCGAGCCGCCCGTGGCCGTCGTCGACAAGGTGGTCGACAAGCGAGGCACCCGCAAGCTCGCCGACGCGTATCTGCGCTTCTTGTACAGCGACCAAGGGCAGGAAATCGCGGCGCGCAACTTCTATCGTCCGCGCTCGCCGAAGGTCCCGGCATCGCTGACGGCGAAGTTCCCGAAGCTGAAGTTGTACACGGTCGACGAAGAGTTCGGCGGTTGGCAGAAAGCGCAGAAGACGCATTTCGCCGACGGCGGCATCTTCGATTCGATCTATCAGCCCAAGTAGCGCCCGGAGCCGGGCGCGATACCTAGCGCGGCGCGATGACGCCGTGCGGTGACGACGACCGGCGCGAGCCGGCAACGGCCCGTACGGCCGACCCTGTCCAAGTAAGAGCGATTTGCATGACGACCTTCGGTTTCCGCAAGGCGAGCGCATTGCCCGGATTCGGCGTGACGCTCGGCTTCACGGTGGCTTATCTGAGCCTCGTGGTCCTGATCCCGCTCGCCTCGACGTTTTTCGAGACGGCGACGCTCGACGGCACGCGCTTCGTTGCCGCCGTCACCGCGCCGCGTGTGCTGGCCGCGTATCGGCTCACGTTCGGCGCGGCCGGGCTCGCCGCACTCATCAACGCGGCGTTCGGCATGCTCGTCGCTTGGGTCTTGGTCCGCTATCCGTTTCCCGGTCGCCGCATCGTCGATGCCATCGTCGATTTGCCGTTCGCGTTGCCGACTTCGGTGGCCGGCATCTCGCTCGCGGCCGTCTACGCCCAAAACGGCTGGATCGGCCGCTGGTTCGCTCCGCTCGGCGTGAAGATCGCGTTCGGCCCGCTGGGCGTGCTCGTGGCGCTGACGTTCATCGGCTTGCCGTTCGTCGTGCGCACCGTGCAGCCGATTCTCGAGGACTTCGAGCGCGAGCAGGAGGAGGCGGCGGCTTGCCTCGGCGCAACGCGCGCGCAGACGTTCGCGCGCGTCGTGCTACCCGCGCTTGCACCGGCGCTGGCTACCGGCTTCGCGCTCGCATTCGCCCGCGCGCTCGGCGAATACGGCTCGGTCATCTTCATTGCCGGCAACATTCCGATGAAATCGGAAGTGATCTCGCTGCTCGTCGTCACCAAGCTCGAGCAATACGACTACGCGGGGGCGACTGCGTTGGCCGTCGTCATGCTGGTCGCCTCGTTTCTCATCCTCTTGGTCATCAACGCCCTGCAGTGGCGCTGGCAGCGCCGCATGAGCGCGGCGGGCGCGGCGAGGAAGCGATCATCGGCTAGCGGCGGTGACGGTGGCGATGCGGCCGGCGGCCGGGCGGAGGTCTTGCCGTGAGCCGCACCGCCACGATCGCCGACGGTGCTCGCCCCATTGCCGCCCGCACGGTTCGCCGGCGCGAAGCGTCGCCGGCCGTTCGCTGGACGCTGACGGCCGCCGCCCTCGCGTTCCTCGGCCTCTTCCTCGCCGTGCCGCTCGTTGCCGTTTTTGACGAAGCGCTCAGCAAGGGGGGGCACTTTTACCTCGCTTCGCTCGCCGATCCCGACGCGCGCGCAGCCGTCGTCCTGACGCTCACGGTGGCGATCATCGCGGTGCCGTCGAACCTCGTCTTCGGGCTCGCGGCATCATGGGCCATCGCGAAGTTCGAATTCAGGGGCAAGGCGCTGCTGACGACGTTGATCGACCTGCCGTTCTCGGTGTCTCCGGTCATCTCGGGCCTCGTCTACGTGCTGCTGTTCGGCGCGCAAGGCTGGTTCGGCCCGTGGCTCGCCGCGCACGACGTGCAAGTCGTCTTCGCGGTGCCCGGCATCGTGCTCGCGACGATTTTCGTCACGTTTCCGTTCGTCGCGCGCGAACTGATTCCGCTGATGCAGGCTCAGGGCACCGAAGAGGAAGAGGCCGCGCGCGTGCTGGGCGCCTCGGCCTGGCAGATGTGGCGGCGCGTCACGCTGCCGAACGTCAAATGGGGCCTGCTGTACGGCGTTATCCTGTGCAATGCGCGCGCGATGGGCGAGTTCGGCGCCGTCTCGGTGGTCTCTGGGCATATCCGCGGGCAAACCGATACGATGCCGCTGGCGGTCGAGATTCTCTACAACGACTACAACTTCGCGGCCGCGTTTGCGCTCGCGTCGGTCCTGGCGCTGATCGCGCTCGTGACGCTCGGCCTGAAGCTCGTGGCCGAACGCCGCCTCGCGGCCGATGCGCGCGCGCGCCGCTGACCTTTCGACGAGGAGCGTTTCGATGGGCATCATCGTTCGCAATTTGACCAAGCATTTCGGCGATTTCGCCGCGCTCGACGGCGTTTCGCTCGAGTTCGCACCGGGTGAGCTCGTCGCGCTGATCGGCCCCTCGGGCTGCGGCAAGACTACGCTGTTGCGCGTGATCGCCGGGCTCGAAACGCCCGATGCCGGCGAAGTCATCCTGGGCGGCCGCGACGTCGGTGCGCTCGATGCGCGCGAACGCCAGATCGGATTTGTGTTTCAGCACTATGCACTCTTTCGCCACATGACGGTGTTCGAGAACGTCGCCTTCGGCTTGCGCGTGAAGCCGCGCCGCGAGCGGCCCTCGGAAGCGGCGATTCGCGAACGCGTCCATCAGCTGCTCGCGCTCGTGCAACTGGCGCCGCTCGCCGAGCGGTACCCGTCGGCGCTGTCGGGCGGCCAGCGGCAGCGGATCGCGCTCGCGCGGGCGCTCGCCGTCGAGCCTCGCGTCCTGTTGCTCGACGAGCCGTTCGGCGCGCTCGACGCGAAGGTGCGCAAAGAGCTGCGCGTCTGGCTGCGCCGGCTGCACGACGAACTGGCGATTTCGACGATCTTCGTCACGCACGATCAGGAAGAGGCGCTCGACGTGGCCGACCGCATCGTCGTCATGAATCGGGGACGCGTCGAGCAGACCGGCAGCCCGCAGGGCGTCTACGATGATCCGCGCACGCCTTTCGTCTACGCATTTCTCGGCGCCGCGAACCGGTTCGATGGGCGCCTCTCGCCGCATGGATTCGTGGCCGAAGGCGCGCGAGAGCCGTTTGCCGCAGACGGCATCGGCATCGCCGGGCAGCCCGGGGCGCAGAGCGTGGCGCCCGCTCACGCGTTCGTGCGTCCGCACGACCTCGAGATCCACCCACGGCGCGCGGCTCGGGGGGACGGGATCGATGCGCAGGTGCGCCGCGTGATCGTGCGCGGCGCCTCGGTGCGCGTGGAACTGACCGGTGCGGCAGGACCGCTCGAGGCGGAGCTCGAACGCGACGCGTGGCACGCGCTCGGTGTGCGCGAGGGCGACGGCGTGACGGTCGTGCCGAAGGCGTGGCGAGCCTTTGCGTTGCCGCAATGACGTTGCCGCAATGAAAGCGGTGACGTCAGCGAAATCGCTGAAATTACTCACGTCACGAACATGAAGCGCGTGCGGCGCTGGCCTGGGCCGGCGCTGCGCGGCAAGCGGATGCGGGAGCGTGGCCCGCGCCGGCTTGCATGGATCGACTACACACCCGCGCTTTGTCGAAGAGAGGCTCGCATGAACTTTCAGCAACTGCGCTTCGTGCGCGAAGCGGTGCGCCGCAACTTGAACCTGACCGAGGTTGCCAATGCGCTCTACACGTCCCAATCGGGCGTGTCGAAGCAGATCAAGGATCTCGAGGACGAGCTCGGCGTCGACATCTTCGTGCGCCGAGGCAAACGGCTCACGGGACTCACTGAACCGGGCAAGGAGGTGCATCAGCTGATCGAGCGGATGTTGCTCGATGCGGAGAACATGCGTCGCGTCGCCCGGCAATTCGCCGACGAGGACACAGGCCATCTCGTCGTCGCGACGACGCACACACAGGCGCGTTACGCCTTGCCGAAGGTCGTGCGTGAATTCACGCGCGCCTACCCGAAAGTGCAGCTCGCGCTGCGTCAAGGCAACCCGCAGCAGATCGCGCAAATGCTTCTCGAAGGCGAAGCCGACATCGCGATCTCCACGGAAGCGCTGGACCGCTTCTCGGAGATCGTCACGTTTCCTTGCTATTCGTGGCATCACGTCGTCGTCGTGCCGAAGCATCACCCGCTCGCCGGCCGCGCGAACGTCACGCTCGCGGACGTTGCCGAGTACCCGATCGTGACCTACGACCGCGATTTCACGGGCCGCTCGCATATCGACGCGTCGTTCGCGAAGATCGGGGCGCTGCCGGACGTCGTGCTGACCGCTATCGATGCCGACGTCATCAAGACCTACGTCGAGCTCGGCATGGGCGTCGGCATCGTCGCCGCAATGGCCTACGACCCGAAGCGCGATGCGGAACTCGTCGCGCTCGATACGCAGCAGCTGTTCGAGGGCAGCACGACGCGCGTGGGCTTGCGCAAGGGCGCGTTCATGCGCGCGTATGCCTACCGGTTCATCGAGATGTTCGCGCCGCAACTGACCGAGGCGGGGATGGCAGGGCAGTTGCGCGAAGCGGCGTAGCACGGCAGGCCATGCGGCGGGCGTGCGGTTCCGCTTGCGTCATTGCGGTCGGCGCGTTCGCCGGGCGAGCGGCGCGGTTAGAATGGCGCCCATGACTACGACCCATTCCTCCCTCTCTCCCGCGGCGTTGCCGCGCGTTGCCGTGCTCGCGACGGGCGGCACGATCGCCGGCTCCGCCGCCGATGCTTCCCAAACCTCGGGCTACCAGGCCGGCGTCGTCGGCGTGGAGCGGCTGCTGGCCGCCGTGCCGGCGTTGTCGAACGTCGCTCGGATCGAGGCGGAGCAAGTGGCGAGCATCGACAGCAAGGATCTCGACGTCGCACTGTGGACGACGCTCGCCGAGCGCATCGCGGCGCTCGCCGCGCGCGACGACATCGACGGCATCGTCGTGACGCACGGCACCGATACGCTCGAGGAAACGGCCTACGCGTTGCACCTGACGGTCAAGACGGCCAAGCCCGTCGTGCTGACCGCGGCGATGCGCCCTTCGTCGGCGCTCTCGGCCGACGGGCCGCTGAATCTGCTCGGTGCCGTCACCGTTGCAGGCTCGCCGGCGGCACGAGGGCAAGGGGTGCTCGTTGCATTCAACAACCGAATCCATAGCGCGCGCGACGTCGTGAAGACGAGCACGTACGCCGTCGACGCATTCCACTCGCCCGAGATCGGGGCGCTCGGCTGGGTGCAAGACGGCCGAGTGGAATTTCAGCGGGCCGTCGTGCGTCCGCATACGAGTGCCACGCCGTTCGTGGCCGCGGCCGCTTGGCCGCTCGTCGACGTCGTCGCGAGCTACGCGGGCGCGTCGCGCACGGCCGTCGATGCGCTCGTGGCGGCCGGTGTGCGCGGCATCGTCGTGGCAGGCACGGGGAACGGCTCCGTTCACGTGTCGATTCAGGCCGCACTTGCCGAGGCCCGCGCACGCGGCGTCGCGATCGTGCGTGCGTCGCGCGTCGGCTCTGGACATGTCATGCGCAACGGCGCGGCGCCTGACGACGCGCTCGGCTTCGTCAGCGCAGGCTCGCTCAACCCCTACAAGGCGCGTGTGCTGTTGATGCTTGCGCTGGCGGCGGGCGCGAGCGAGCCGGCCGCGTTGCAGCAGGTTTTCGATACGTATTGATGGAATGAAGGCGCCTGCAAAGGCGCCCGATGCAAGGCGCGAGGGCGGTGAATGGCTCGCGTGCCATCGAACCCGTGACAATCCGACAGGCGGACACCCGACGACGACGTCTGACCGACCAAGGCTTCCCCGGCGTCGCCGGGTGCCGCTGCGGACCCCACTGCCGCTCTCAGCCCGAAAGCGGCTTTTTGCCCCTCCCGCGTGTGCTTGGCGTCGACCTCGCTCGCCCCGCGCATCTCGTCTCCCGACGCGCGGCGCCCCTCGATCTTGCCTTGCACGCACGGGCGAGGCGCCCCACGTGCCGGCCGTCCGAAGGCTGCTTCGGCCGGCCGTATCCTGCCCATTGTTGCGTGTCGGCGTTGCGCCGCTAGTCTTTCTTCTCCTCGGCGATTTCGAAGCCGGACATGATTTCGAGCGCGCGAACGAGCGCCGAATGATCCCAACTGCCGCCGTCGTGCGCCGCGCAGACGCTGAACAACTGCTGCGCGCTCGCGGTGTGCGGCAGCGCGATGCCGAGCTTGCGCGCGCCGTCGAGGGCGAGGTTCAGGTCCTTGCGGTGCAGATCGATGCGAAAGCCGGGGGCGAACGTGCGGGCCGTCATGCGCTTGCCGTGCACTTCGAGAATGCGCGACGAAGCAAAGCCCCCCATCAACGCTTGCCGTACGCGTTCTGGGTCCGCGCCCGAGCGCGCGGCGAACAGCAATGCTTCGCCGACGGCTTCGATGTTGAGCGCGACGATGATTTGGTTCGCGACCTTGCAGGTCTGTCCGGCGCCGTTGTCGCCGACTAGCGTGATGTTCTTGCCCATCGCTTCGAACAGCGGCCGAGCGCGCTCGAACGCGTTCTCGGGGCCGCCGATCATGATCGAGAGCGTCGCTTCGCGGGCGCCCACTTCGCCGCCCGAGACGGGGGCATCGAGATAGTCGCAGCCGAGCGCGTTGATGCGCTTGGCGAAATCCTGCGTGTCGAGCGGGGAGATGGAGCTCATGTCGATCACGAGCTTGCCGGCCGAGAGGCCCTTGGCCACGCCGTCGTCGGCGAACAGCACGTTGGCGACGTCGGGCGTGTCCGGCACCATCGAAATGACGATGTCCGATTCGCGCGCAACGGCCGTCGAACTGGCCACCACGAGCGTGCGTTCGCGCAGATCGTCGGGTACGGGGTAGGCGCCCGTGACGACGAGCTCGTAGCCGTGCTTCAGAAGGTTGCGCGCCATGTGCGCGCCCATGATGCCGAGGCCGATGAAACCGATCTTTGCCATGTCGATGTAATCCGTTGGGTGTGTCGTATCAGGAGTTGAGCGGGGCTCGTTCGATCGGCGCCGCAACGCCGCGCCCGTGCGTCAGCGTGCGCTGCGCTCGCCGGCGATGTCGCGAATCCACGAGAGCCCTTCGAGCGTCGTCGTCCGCGGTTTGTACTCGCAGCCGACGTAGCCGCCGTAGCCGAGCCGGTCGAGCCAATCGAACAGGAATGCGTAGTTGATTTCGCCCGTGCCGGGCTCGTTGCGCCCCGGGTTGTCGGCGAGTTGGATGTGCGCGATGCTCGGCAGGTGTTTTTGCAGCGTCGCGGCGAGTTCGCCCTCCATCCGCTGCATGTGATAGATGTCGTACTGCAGATAGAGGTTGTTCGACGCCACGTCGCGGATCACGTCGAGCGCTTCGCTCGAGCGATTGAGCGCGAAGCCCGGAATGTCGAACGCGTTGCAGGGCTCGACGAGCAGCTTGACGCCTTCCCGCTCGAGCGCGGTAGCCGCGAAGCGCAGGTTCTCGACGATCGTGGCACGCGCGCGCTCGGGCGAGACGTCGCGTGTCGGGATGCCGACGAGACAGTTCAACTGCGGCACCCGCAGCGCCTTGGCGTATTCGATTGCTCGGCCGACGCCGTCGCGGAATTCGGCCACGCGCTCGGGCAGGCAGGCGATGCCGCGCTCTCCCGCTTCCCAATTGCCGGCCGGCAGATTGTGCAGAACGAGGCGAAGCCGGTTCGTCTCGAGCCGGTCGGCCAGTTCGGCCGCCTCGAAAGGATAGGGGAACATGAATTCGACGGCGCTAAAGCCCGCCCGCGCCGCTGCCTCGAACCGGTCGAGAAACGGCACTTCGTTGAACAGCATGGTCAGGTTGGCTGAGAATTTCGGCATGTTGCGATGGCTCTTCGGTCGGTCAGGGTGCCGAGGAACGTCGTTCGAGTGCGAGCGCCGTTCCTCGGGGTGTTCGATGTGTTTCGTCAGCAGCACGTCGTCCCGTGCGTCAATCGAGCAGTGAGATGGCGGTCGGCGCGTCGTCGCGCGAATCGGCCAGCGGCTCGAATTCGTTGATGGCGTTGATGTCGTTGCCCATCGCGATGTTCGTCACGCGCTCGAGGATCACTTCGACGACGACGGGCACGCTGAACTCGGCGGCGAGCGCTTGCGCCTTTTGCAGGGCCGGTGCGATCTCGCCGGGTTCGGACACGCGCAGCGCTTTGCAGCCGAGGCCTTCGGCGACCGCCACGTGATCGACGCCATAACCGTTCAACTCCGGCGCGTTGACGTTGTCGAACGAGAGCTGGACGCAGTAATCCATCTCGAAGGCGCGCTGGGCTTGGCGGATCAGCCCGAGATACGAATTGTTCACGACGACGTGCACGTAGGGCAGCTTGAACTGCGCGCCCGCGGCCAACTCCTCGATCATGAATTGGAAGTCGTAGTCTCCGGACAACGCGACGATCGGGCGGCTCGGATCGGCGGCACGCACGCCGAGCGCGGCCGGAATGGTCCAGCCGAGCGGGCCGGCTTGCCCGCAGTTGATCCAATTGCGCGCTTTGTAGACGTGCAGGAACTGCGCGGCGGCGATTTGCGACAGCCCGATCGTGCTGACGTAACAGGTATCGCGGCCGAACACCTTGTTCATTTCTTCATAGACGCGTTGCGGCTTGATCGGCACGTCGTCGAAATGCGTCTTGCGCTGCATCGTGCGCTTGCGCGCCTGGCACGATTCGACCCAAGCCGAACGGTCCGTAAGCTTGCCGGCCGCCTTCCATTCGCGGGCTACCTCGACGAACAGTTCGAGTGCGGCCTTCGCATCGGAGACGATCCCGAGGTCCGGGCCGAACACGCGGCCGATTTGCGTCGGCTCGATATCGACGTGCACGAATTTGCGCCCCTTCGTGTAGACCTCGACACTGCCCGTGTGGCGGTTGGCCCAGCGGTTGCCGATGCCGAGCACGAAGTCCGATTCGAGCATCGTCGCATTGCCGTAGCGATGCGATGTCTGCAGGCCGACCATGCCGGCCATCAGCGGGTGATCGTCGGCGATCGCGCCCCACGACATCAGCGTCGGAATGACGGGCACGCCCACCGTTTCGGCGAACTCGACGAGCAGCGCTTCCGCGCCCGCGTTCAGTACGCCGCCGCCGGACACGAGAAGCGGGCGCTCCGATGCATTCAACAACGCCAGTGCGGCTTCGATCTGCTTGCGCGTCGCCTTCGGCTTGTAGACGGGCAGCGGCTCGTAGGTGTCGATGTCGAACTCGATCTCGGCGATTTGAACGTCGATCGGCAGATCGACGAGCACCGGGCCGGGCCGTCCCGAGCGCATCAGATGAAATGCCTGCTGAAACACGCGCGGCACGAGTGCCGGTTCGCGCACCGTGACGGCCCATTTCGTGACCGGTTTGGCGATCGATTCGATGTCGACGGCTTGAAAGTCTTCCTTGTGGAGCCGGGCGCGGGGTGCTTGGCCTGTGATGGCGAGAATAGGAATGGAGTCAGCCTGGGCCGAGTAAAGCCCTGTAATCATATCGGTGCCGGCAGGGCCCGAGGTGCCGATGCACACGCCGATGTTGCCGGGAGCGGCACGCGTATAGCCCTCGGCCATGTGCGAAGCGCCTTCGACGTGACGCGCCAGAACGTGGCTGATTCCGCCCGCGCGGCGCATGGCCGAGTAGAACGGGTTGATGGCGGCGCCCGGCACGCCGAACGCGGTGTCGATGCCTTCCTTCTCCAGCACGAGCACGGCGGCGTCGACGGCTCTCATCTTCGGCATGGGGTGTCTCCTTTACTGGTCGTTCAATGTGCAAATTGCGCGTTGGATCCACTGTAAGGCTGCGGAAAAGGTTTGATAAGATCGCTCCAAGTTCTGTATTTCGATACAAAAAGTATTGAATGCATGCGGGACAGGTGTTTCTATCGAACGCGCGCCGGGCGGAGAAGCCGGCGAGACGGGACGGGCGCTGGAGGCGCAGGGACGCGGGCGGGCACCGTGCAGCACGAACCCACGGTGCACGCGATGCACGCGATGCGGTAAAAGAACTCGAAGGACTCGAAGATGGATCGTTTCAAGCAGATCGAAACCTTCGTGCGCGTGGCCGAGGCGGGCAGCTTGGCTCAAGCGGCGTTGGAGGAGGGGGTGTCTCCCGTCGTCTTGGGGCGGCGCATCGACGCACTCGAAAAGCGGCTCGGCGTGAAGCTGATGTACCGCTCCACGCGGCGGCTCGTCGTCAGCGAAGCCGGAGCGGCCTTTCTCGAACGCTGCAAAGGGCTGCTCGTCGACTGGGAGCAGGCCGAGAACGAATTGGCGGCCGGACGGCGTGCCGTCAGCGGACATCTGATCGTCTCCGCGCCGGCCGCCTTCGGCAGAAAACACGTCGCGCCCTTGGCGCCCGCGTTCTTGGCCGACAAGCCCGGCTTGCAGATGTCGTTCAATTTGACCGACCGCGTCGTCGACCTCGTGCGCGAGGGCTACGATTTGTCGATCCGCATCGGCGGAGCGGTCGATCCGAACTTCGTGGCGGTGAAGCTGGCGACCAATCGGCGTGTCGTCTGCGGCACGCCGGCCTATTTCGCGCGGCACGGCCGCCCGCGCACGCTCGAGGATCTGCTCGGCCACAATTGCCTCGCGTTCAATCTGCAAGGCGGGCAGAACCGGGGCTGGTATTTCCAGCGCGGCGGCAAGCGCGTGACGATGCGCGTCACGGGTTCGCTCGATTGCAACGACGGCGAACTGCTGCATCGCTGGGCGACGGAGGGGCTGGGCCTCGGCTGGCGCTCGACCTGGGAAATCGCCGAGCAACTGGCGCGCGGCGAGCTCGAAACGGTGCTCGACGAATTCGCGCTGCCGGAGTATGACATCTTGGCCGTCTACCCGCAGCAGCGCTACGTGCCGGCCAAGGTGCGGTACTTCATCGATTACTTGAAGGAAGTCTATGCGCGGCCCGGGTATTGGGGCGGCATGCCGGACGCCGCCGGCTAGCGGCTTTGTCCAGGGCTTCGTTCGTCGGTATCCGATCTGTGCGCTACACCGAAATTGTGCCAGGCGGACTCTTGGGTTATACTCTCCGGCTTCTCACTTGCCACACCGGTTGGTCCGCTGCTCGGTTCACTGAGCAAGAGTCGGCAGAGTCGCTGGACTGCGGCTTGGCTGCGGCGGCCATCGACGCCCGGGTGGCTTCAATCCACAAGGAGTGTGTATGCGTCATTACGAAATCGTCTTCGTCGTACACCCCGATCAAAGCGAGCAAGTGCCCGCGATGATCGAGCGGTACAAATCCACGATTACCGCGCGCGGCGG
>NZ_JBQCIF010000105.1:0-17223 GCF_051953955.1 Trinickia sp.
CTTGCTCGGCGGCATGCGAGAGCGGCATATGAAGATGTCCCATCGTTCGGACTCCTGATCGATCCGGCGTCACCCCGCGGATGACGCCGAGCGCGGGCCGCCGCGGGCATGCCCGGTGCGCGGCCCGCGCGGCGGGCGATGCGAGAGCGGCGCGCATCGCCCGCCGGACTGCGTTACTTTTGATAGCCGGCTTGTCGCACGGCACGATTGGCCGCGGCATTGCCGGCCGCCAACGCCTGGTCGACGCTCATCTGCCCGGCGAGCGCGCCGGAGATGCTCTGGCCTACGACCGTCCCGAACGATTGGAACTCGGGAATGCCGACGAACTGCACACCGGTGTATGGAACCGGCTTGGCCGTCGGGTGGTTCGGGTCGGCCGTCTTGATCGCGTTCTCCACGAATTCGGAGAACGGCGCCGCCTGCTTGTACTCGGGGCGGTTATAGGTCGACTCACGCGTGCCGGGCGGCACGGAGGCCCAGCCTTCGTCCTTCGCGACGAGCTCGATGTACGGCTTGCCCGTTGCCCATTCGATGAATTTCTTCGCGTCGTCCTGCTTCTTCGACGTCTTCGGAATCGCGAGCGCCCACGCCCACAGCCAGTGCGACCCGTTCGGCGTGACGGCGACCGGCGCCGCCGCGAAACCGATCTTGTCGGCCACTTGCGATTGGTTCTTGTTGTACAGCATGCCGGCGGCCACCGTCGCATCGATCCACATCGCGCACTTGCCCGAAGACATGAGCGTCAGATTTTCGTTGAACCCGTTCGAGCTCGCACCCGGGGGGCCATCCTTCTTCATCAGGTCGACATAGAAGTTGACGGCCTTCTTCCATTCCGGCGACGTCAACTGCGCGTGCCACTTTTCGTCGAACCAGCGGCCGCCTTCGGTGTTCACGAGCGTCGTCAGATAGGCCATGTTCTCGCCCCAGCCGGCCTTGCCGCGCAAGCAAATGCCGTAGACGCCGTTCGCCTTGTCGGTCAGCTTGTCGGCAAATTGGGCGACCTGGTCGTAGGTCGGCTTCGGCGGCATCGTGAGGCCCTTGGCCGCGAACAGATCCTTGCGATAGAACGTCATCGAACTTTCCGCGTAGAACGGGAGCGCATAGAGCGTACCGTTGTACGAGAGGCTGTCGCGCACGGGCTTCATGACGTCGTTCACGTCATAGGCGGCCGGCAGGTTCGTCATCGGCGAAAGCCAGCCGCGCTTGCCCCACTGCGGCGCCTCATATGCGCCGATCATCATCACGTCGAATTGACCGCTACCGGTCGTGATGTCGGTCGTCGCACGCTGACGCAGGACGTTCTCCTCGAGCACGACCCAGTTGAGCTTGATGTCGGGGTTGCTCTTTTCGAAGTCCGCGGAGAGCTTCTTCATCTCGATCATGTCGGGGTTGTTGACCACCGCAATCGTGATCGTCGCGGCCGACGCAGCCGTCGCCGTCAGCGCGAGGGCGGCGGCAGCGATCGCGCGCCGGGCGAGGAAGGGCGCAGAGCCGGAATTGCGTTGCATCAGATGTCTCCTTAAGTCTTGTACGTTGTGGTGGAAATGCACGTGCGCCTCGGTGAAAAGCGCGCTTCGTACTCAGCTCATCCAGTTGCCGCCGTCGACGTTCAGCGTCTGCGCCGTGATGTAGTCGGCATCGCTCGACGCGAGAAAGAGCGCGGCGCCCGTGAGGTCGCCCGGCATGCCCATGCGGCCGAGCGGCACCGCTTCGCCGACGAGCCGCTTCTTCTCGCCAGGCGGGCGATGCTCATAGCGGGCAAATAGCGCGTCCACTTGGTTCCACATCGGCGTATCGATGACGCCGGGGGCAATCCCGTTGACGTTGATGCGATGCGGCGCAAGGGCGAGCGCGGCCGATTGCGTGTAGCTCAGCACAGCGGCTTTCGTCGCACAGTAATGGGACACCAGCGCTTCGCCGCGCCGGCCGGCCTGCGATGACATATTGATGATCTTGCCGCCGCGCCCTTGATCGACCATGCGTTGCGCCACGGCTTGCATCAGGAAGAACATCCCCTTCACGTTGACCGCGAAGAGCTGGTCGAACGTTTCCCAGGACTCGTCGAGCAGCGGGCGCATATCGAAAATCGCCGCGTTGTTGAACAAGATGTCGACGCCGCCGAAGCGCTCCACCGCTTGCGCGACGATGCGCGCGATGTCGTCGCGCTGCGTGACGTCGGCCCTCACGACGTGAACGTGCTCGGGATACCGCTTGGCCAGATTGGGGCAAATGGCGTCGGGGGATTTCACGTCGACGAGGACGCAACGCGCGCCCTCGCTCAAATAACGCTCGGCAACGGCCTCGCCGATGCCGCTCGCCGCGCCCGTCAGTATCGCGACCTTGTCGTGCAATCTCACGAACTCGTCTCCAAAGGGTGTAAGAGGACCCGTCTTTTTTTCGGTTCTTTCGGTCTTGCGTGGCTACTGAGCGTTCGCTCATTCGTAGAGCATTTGCTCGTCGCGTGATCGAATGATCGGATACGCATCGGGGCGTGTCAAGGCGAGCCCGACATTTTCGATGGTGCAGTGCGCAAGAGCGCCGATAGCCGTTCGGTCTATTGAAGAATTGGGCTAAACTAATGAAACTTAGTCCACTGCCACGACATCATGGAAATTGTGAATATTCACGAAGCAAAGACCCACCTCTCTCGGCTCGTCGATCGGGCGGCCCTCGGGGAGCCTTTCATCATCGCCAAGGCGGGCAAGCCGCTCGTCAAGGTCGTGCCGCTCGATGCGCCCGCCGCAGGCCAGCGCCGCCGTCTCGGATTTCTCGCGGGCCACGTCACGGTGCCCGACGATTTCGATCGGATCGGCGCGCGGGAGATCGAGCAACTTTTTGGAGGTATCGATATTTGAAGCTGCTGCTCGACACTCATCTATTGCTGTGGGCCGCAGGACAGCCGGAACGGCTGTCCGCCACCGCGTGCTCGCTGCTCGACGACGAAGACAACACCTTGTTGTTCAGCGCCGCGAGCCTCTGGGAAGTCACGATCAAGAACGACCTCGGCAGGGCCGATTTCCGCGTCGATCCGCGACTGCTTCGCCGCGGGCTCCTAGATAACGGGTATCTCGAATTGCCGATCACCCATCAGCACGTCCTCTCGCTCAAAGGGCTCGAGCCGCATCATCGGGACCCGTTCGATCGGATTCTCATCGCACAATCGGTGGCGGAGGGCATCACGCTCGTGACGACGGATCCGGTCGTCGCGCAGTACGAAGGTCTCGTAACACAGGTCTGAACATATAGGACGGAATGGGCGTGGCGTCTTGTGCGCCACCCGCCGTGCGCCTACCGTCGATCCACTCGAGACAAAGGGGCAATGGAGCGAGACACCTGCGATCGATAGCGATCGAAAGCAGAGGATAGTTAGTACAACTGAGCTATCGTTTACACTTAGCTTAATATCGTCGTACGATTGCCGCCAAACGCTCGAATTGCGCGGTAAACCGGTGCCATATTGGGGCTTCATCGCGCCCGCCGATCGGCGACTATCTCCTCATGCGACGCGTCCCCCCTCTCCCCCTAACTAGGGAATCTACGGACTTCGCTAAAGCCGCGCAAACGATTGCCGTAAACAAGATCGGGAGCGAATATCTCCCACCACTTGTTGCGAAAGAGGTCATGCGGCCCCCTTCGTCATTATTTAGGAGTCCTCAAATGCTTCGTTTCTTACGATTCCTTTCGCGCGACGAGCGCGGCGTCAGCGCCCTCGAATATTCGGTCTTGGCCGGCATCGTCGTCGTGGCCGTGGCTGCAGCGGGCGCGATCTTCGGCGGCGGCACCGGTCTGCCGGCGCTCTTCTCCAACATGATCACGCACGTCACGAGCGTTCAGACCAACGGTCACTGATGCTTGACGCCGTTCGGCGAGCACGCCGAACGGCTCGTCTTGGTCCGCGCCGGCGCACGTTGATCGAATGGTGAGCATTCATGTTCTCGATCCTGACTCTCGCTTGTGCGCTCTTGGCGATGCTGGCCGTCTCCGATTTGCGGCGGCGGCGCTTGCCCAATGCGATCGTCGCAGCCTTCGCGGCGCTCTATTTCACGCAAGCATGGATCGCCGGTGAAAGCCGGATCGAGTTGGTGGCGCACGTCGCGACAGGCGCAGCGATACTGTTGATCGCTGCGCTGCTGTTCCGTTTCGGATGGCTCGGCGGCGGCGACGCCAAGTTATTCGGCGCAGTGTTCCTCTGGAGCGGTCCCGCATTCGCGGCAACCGTTTTCTTCACCGTTTCGTTGTTCGGATTGGTGCTCGGCATCGCGCAGATGGCGATCGGCCGCATGCAACGCAATCCCGATGCCGCGTGGGCGCTCGCATGGCTGGCTCCCGCACGCGGCGTGCCGTATGGCGTCGCGCTGGCGGCAGGCGGCATCGCCGCCGTATGGCTGCCGGCCCTCAACGGCCACGCGCTCTCGCCGCACCTCGCGGCTTGGCCGCTTTCGATTCACGCACGGCTCACATAACGGAACGCCGTCGTCATGCAAAACATCCTCAAACTCGCCGGCTTGATCATCGTCGCCGCCATCGGCGCTTTCGTCTTGCGCGCACTGTATGTCGCTGCTTCGCGCCCCGGCCCCGCCAAGCCGCCGGCGATGGTGAACATTCGGGCTGCAGCGGCCGATTTGCCCGATGGCCTGCTGTTGCGCGACAGCGATCTCGTCTGGAAGCGCGTGCCCCGCAGCGACGCGCCTCAAGGCGCGCTCGTCGAAGGCCAGCCCGATGCCGTGGATCTGAAAGGGGACCTCCTGCGTCACGCCGTTCACGCGGGCACGCCGCTCGGCCCGGCCGACGTCATCTCGCCGAGCTCGCCCGGTTTTCTCGCCGCCGCGCTCAAGCCCGGCATGCGCGCGATCTCGGTCGCGATCGACGACGTTTCCGGCAACGCCGGACTCATCGAGCCCGGCGACTATGTCGACGTGCTGCTGACCCAGCAGATTTCGACCTCGCCGAATGCCGCCAGCACGTCCGACCGGACCGTGGAGACCGAAACGGTTGCCGAGCGCGTACGCGTGCTCGCAGTCGGGACGGCATTCACACGTCCCAAGGACGACGACAAGAAACCGACCGCGGCGAACTCGCGCGCGCGCACCGTGACGTTCGAAGTGACGCCGCGCGGCGCGGAAGTCGTCACGGTCGCCGCTCATCTGGGCTCGCTTTCGTTGGCGCTGCGCAGCTTCGCGACACGCGATCGAAATGCCGTTCAAGCCGAGGACGTGATCGAGCCGCAGACCGAGCCCGTCTGGGCCCGTGACGTCTCGCGCGGCCTGCGTGCCGTCACGCCCGCCCCTCAAGCCGGAACCCACACGATTGCTCAGCGCGCGACCGAAAACGACCGGCCCGTCATCATCTATCGCGGTTCCAAAGAAGGCGATTCGCTCGGCCCCGATTCGTTAGGACAACCGAATACGTCCGCGGGCGTCCTGCCGCCGCTGCCGGCTGGCACGCCGCCCACGATGCCGGGCTCCAAGCCCGCCGCCGCGCCCACCGCGGCGGCCTCCGGCGCTCGTCCTGCCGCCTAGGATCGCTCCATGATCGATGTCATCGTTTCTCATTTGAAATCGCGCGGCGCCGCCTCGCGCCGCGCGCTGACCGTCCTCGCCGGTCTCGCCGTCGCAGCCGTGCTGCTTGCGCCGACGGCTGCGTCCGCGAGCCCTGCCGTCGACGATGCGCTGCTGACCGTGCCGGCAGGCGGCGGTGCGATGGTGCAGTTGCCGGAACCGGCCGTGGCCGTCTTCGTAGCCGACCCCGAGATCGCGGACGTGCACGTGCCCACCCCGAAAACGGTCTTCGTGCTCGGCAAAAAGGCCGGCACGACGACGTTGTTCGTGCTCGGCGCAAACAACCGTCCGATCGTGCGCAAAACGATCATGGTCGCGATGGACACCGCCTCGATCCAACGGCTGCTCGACGCGCGCTTTCCTCAATGGCGGCTCACCGTCACGAGTGCGCCCGGTTCGCTGATGGTCAGCGGGCACGTGCCGAGCGCAGCCGACGCCGACGCGGTCGTGCAAACGCTGAAGCCGTATGTCCACGATCGGGAGACGCTCGTCAATCGCCTGGCGCTGGCGCAGCCGATTCAGGTCCACCTGCGCGTGCGCATCACCGAAGTCGATCGCAACATCACGCAGCAACTCGGTATCAACTGGAGCTCGCTCGGCTCGACCGGAAACTTCATCGGCGGATTGTTCAACGGCCGCGCATTCATCGATCCGACGTCGAAGCTGTTCAACCTGTCGCCGACGGGCGCATTCTCGGTCGAAGGCGGCTTCCATACGTCGCGCTACTCGATCGACGGCGTGCTCGACGCGCTCGATCAGGAAGGGCTGATCACGATGCTGGCCGAGCCCAATCTCACGGCGATGTCGGGCCAAACCGCCAGCTTCCTCGCGGGCGGCGAGTTTCCGATTCCCGTCGCGCAAGACAAGACGGACACGATCACGATCGAGTTCAAGCCATACGGCGTCTCGCTCGATTTCACGCCGACCGTGCTCGCGAACAACCGCATCAGCCTGAAAGTTCGTCCCGAAGTCAGCGAGATCGATCCGACCAACAGCGTCACCACCGGCTCGATCAAGGTACCGGCGCTGACCGTGCGCCGCGTCGAGACGACCGTCGAGCTCTCGAGCGGACAAAGCTTCGCGATCGGCGGCCTGTTGCAAAGCAAGAGCAGCGACGTGCTGTCGCAGTTGCCGGGCCTCGGCCGCCTGCCTGTGCTCGGCAAGCTGTTTTCATCGAAGGACTATCTGAACAACAAGTCGGAAGTCGTCGTCATCGTGACGCCCTACATCGTGCAACCGGTCGGCCCGGGCCAATTGCGCGACGCGCTCGACAGCGTCACGCGCCCGAGCAGTGACGTCGAGTTCGCATTGCAGCGCGCGCTCGGCGTCGATCCGCTGGCGGGCACCGCGCCGCGCCTCGTCGGCGCCGCGGGCTTCGTCTACTGATTGGGAGTCACGCCATGCGCAATCGAACCGTCACCCTCGCCACTGCTTGGTTCGCGGCAATCGCAACCGCATCGAGCCTCACTGGCTGCATGTCGGAGCATCCACCGCTCGGCATGCCGAACGATTCGGTGATCGGCTTCACGCAAGCCGGAGGTGGCCACGCGATCCCACCGGAATGCAGTCAACTCAATCAACCCTCGCACATGATCGATGCGGGACGGGGCCGCCCGGGCATCGCATTCGGCTGCGCCACTTACTCGAATCTCGCTGAAATGCTCGCCCGACCGGCCGATCTCGTCGCCCCCGTGCCCTACGCCGGGGCCGACGCGGCGCTCGGCGCCAGCGCGGTTCGCGCCTACGAGGAAGGCCGCACCCAGCCGCTCAACCCGACGTCGACGACGACGTCGGTCACGCATTGAGGATCGATACGTCATGGGTGCATTCGAATTGCGCTCCGCCAACCGTCGCGCACAACCGCTCGCGACCGATCGCATCATCGCCGTTCTCGGCGATCCGAGCAGCGAAGAAGTCGTCAAGAACCTGATGCGCGACCAGGGCATCGTAGGCGCCCACGTCGCGCGCGGTGCAATCGACGACGCCATCGAGCTCATGCGCAAGCTGCCGCATTCGCCGCGGCATTTGCTCGTCGACGTATCGGGTTCGTCGATGCCGATTTCCGACCTGATGCGGCTCGCCGAAGTCGTCGATCCTTCCGTCAGCGTCGTGGTCGTCGGCGATCACAACGATGTCGGCTTGTTTCGTTCCCTGCTGCGCCTGGGCGTGCAGGACTACCTCGTCAAACCGTTGACGGTCGAACTCGTGCAGCGTGCGCTGGCGGCGAGCGATCCGACTGCTTCGGCGCGTGCCGGCAAGGCGATCGGCTTCATCGGCGCGCGAGGCGGCGTGGGGGTGACGACGATCGCGACCGCCCTCGCGCGGCACCTCGCCGACAAGACGCGCCGGCGCATCGCGTACGTCGATCTCGACTTGCACGGCGGAGCGGCCGCGTCGATGCTCGGCATCGACGCGAACAACGGTCTCGCCGAGCTCATGCAAAACACGCATCGGCTCGATCAGCAGCTCATTCATCAAACCGCGGTCGCGCAGAGCGACCGGCTCTTCATATTCAGTGCGGAGTTGCCGTACGAGCAGCCGCTCGCGCTGCGCGCCGGAACGGTCGGCGAGCTCGTTGCGGCACTGAAGCACCATTTTCATTACGTGGTGCTCGATTTGCCGCAGCGTGCGGGCGGATTCGTCGACGAGACGCTCGATGCCTGCGAAACGATCCATGTCGTCGCCGACCGGTCAGTCCACGCGGCGCGCGAGACGGCGCGGCTGTGCCGGTTCGCGGAGGGCCGTCCGGCCGATGCTGCCGTATCGGTGCTGCTGAACAATGCCCAGCAACCCGTTCGCGGCCGCGTCGCTCAATCGGACTTCGTCCATGCGCTCGGGCGCGCGTCGGTCCATGAATTCCCTTACGAGCCGCAGACACTGGCCGTCGCGCAAAATCTCGGCGAAGCGATCGGCGAAGGCAAGCACTCGGCCTTCGCGCGCGCGGTCGCCGCCCTCGCCGACGCGATCACGGGTGCCGACGCGCCGGCCGTCGTCGAGCGCGGCCGTTGGTACGCACGGCTGCTGCCCAAACGGAGCGCGTCATGATGTTCGGACGCCGCGCCGGCACCGCATCGTTCGCGCCGCACTCGCCGTCAGCCGGAGCTGCCGCGCACGACGATGCGCCGATGCCGGCACGCACGCCGAAGACGACGGGCGAAGGCGTGCGAGCGGAACCGAACAAAGCGGCCGCCGCTCAGGACACCAGCGCGCAGCCTAACGCTGTCGAGCGGACGCAGCCGGCGAACGGCGCCGCGCAACCACCGCCGGTCGACCGCCACGAAGCGCTGATCCGCTCCGATACCTTCAAGACGATACGCTCGGCCGTGTTTTCGTCGATGAACATGTCGGCGGCTTTGACGATGTCTCGCGCGCAAGTACGCGAAGGCGTCGAGCAGATCGCGGCCGAGACGATCGCGCGCGAACGCCTGACGATCACCTTGGCCGAGCAGGCGCTCATCGTCGACGAGATGCTCAACGACATGTTCGGCGTCGGACCGATCGAACCGCTGCTCGCCGATGAAAAGGTGACCGACATTCTCGTGAACGGTCCGGACCAAGTCTACGTCGAGCGCGGCGGACGGCTCGAGCTCACGCCGCTGAAGTTCCGCGACAACGCGCACGTCGTCAACGTCGCGCAGCGCATCGCGGCGGCAGTCGGCCGTCGCGTCGACGAGAGCAGCCCGCTCGTCGATGCGCGCTTGGCCGACGGCAGCCGCGTCAACGTCGTGCTCCCGCCGATCGCGCTACGCGGCGCCTCGATCTCGATTCGCAAGTTCGCCAAGCGCAACATCACGCTCGCGAAGATGGCGCAGCAAGGCAACATCTCACCGGCAATGGTCGAGGTGCTGCGCATTGCGAGCGCGTGCCGTCTGAACATCGTCATCTCGGGCGGCACCGGCTCGGGTAAGACGACGCTGCTCAACGCGCTGTCGAACTTCATCGATCCGCACGAGCGCGTCGTGACGATCGAAGATGCGGCCGAGCTGCAACTGCAGCAACCGCACGTCGTCAGTCTCGAGACTCGTCCTGAGAATAGCGAGGGGCTCGGCGGCATCTCGCAGCGCGACCTCGTTCGCAACGCGCTGCGGATGCGGCCCGATCGCATCATCTTGGGCGAGACACGCGGCACCGAAGCATTCGACGTGCTGCAGGCGATGAACACGGGCCACGACGGCTCGATGACGACGATCCACGCGAATACGCCGCGCGACGCGATCACGCGCTTGGAAAGCATGGTGATGATGGCCAACGGCAACCTGCCGCTCGTGTCGATCCGCCGCCAGATCGCGAGCGCCGTCCACATGATCCTGCAGATCGAGCGCATGCGCGATGGGATGCGGCGCGTCACTCGCGTCACCGAGATATCGGGCATGGAAGGCGATATCGTCATCACGCAGGATCTGTTCACCTTCAGGTTCAATGCGAGCGCCTACGAAGAGCAGGTACGCGGCACGTTCGAATCGTCGTCGCTGCGCCCGGCCTTCGCACAGCGCGCGGCCTACTACGGCCTCGAAGAACAACTGATCGGAGCGATGCAATCGTGACGCCCGCCGACGTCGTCGCCGCCTCCGCGTTCTTCGCGATCGTCGTCGCGGGGCTCATCGGGCGCTCGCTGCGCGAGATGGCGCGCAAGCAACCGGCGCAACGGATCGCCCAACGCGTGGCGGCACTGCGCGACCCGCAGGGGGCCAGCCGTAGCGCACGCAGCGACAAGCCCTCGCACCAGCTCGTGAGCCTCGATCGCCTCGACGCAAACGTGCCGGCCTGGCAAGCGTGGCTTCACGCGAAACGGCAACGCATCGAAACGATCGCGGGCCGCGCGGGCGTGCGCAACATCATCGTCGTCGCGCTGCTTGCGGGCTTGGCCGATTTCGTCGGCGGCGCGCTGGCCGGCCTGCCGTTTTGGGTGCGTGCGCTTGGCGCAGCCGTCACCGCGTTGATCGCCGTGCGAGGGATGTACCTTTTCACGATCAACCGCTTCAAGCAACGTTTTCTCGCCGTATTCCCCGACACGCTCGATCTGATCATCCGCGCCGTGCGAGCCGGAATCCCGGCCGTGCAAGCGATTTGCACGGCCGGCGTCGAAAGCGAGGAGCCGGTGCGCTCGACGTTTCGCACGATGGGCGATGCCCTATTGGTCGGTGCGGAAGTCAAGGACGTGCTCGAGCAGGCAGCCGCACGCCTGCAACTGGCGGACTTTTCGTTTTTTGCGGTCTGCCTCGTCCTGCAACGCGAAACAGGCGGCAATCTCGCCGAAACGCTGGAAAACCTCGCCGCCATCGTGCGCACGCGCCGCGACATCCGTGCAAAGACGAAGGCGCTGACGGCGGAAGGACGAATCGCCAGCAAGATCATCTCGGGTGTGCCCTTTTTCATCATGGGCTTCCTTTACATCGTCAACCGCCCCTATGTGTCGCTGCTATTCGACACGCGCGCGGGCCACAAGATGCTCGTCCTCGCAGCCGTGCTGCTGACGATCGGGCTCTCGCTGATCCGCAAGATCGCCAACTTGGACACCTCACGATGAAAGACACCGACGTCTGGATGAACCTCGCGCTCATCGTGCTGCTCGTGAGCGCGACGCTGTGGCTCGTGCTGCACGGCCGCGGCAAGCGCTCGCGCATCGCGCAGCGCGTGCGCGTGTGCGTTGCGCGCGCGAGCGCCCCGGGGCAAGAGCGAAACGTGCCGCAGCAGCTCGCTCACAAGGTCGCGACGATCGGCGAACGGATGCCGATCATCGACGCAGCCGAGCGCGGCAAGCTCGCCTCGCGGCTCGCCAACGCGGGCTTTCGCGAGCCGCGTGCCGTTTCGATCCTCGGAGGCCTCAAGATCCTCTGCGGCGTTTGCGTGGCTTTCGGGACGATCGTGCTCGCCCCGCACCTGCCGCGCATCGGCGAGCATTTCGTCATGCGCCTGTTGGCGATGGCCGGTGCGTTCGTCATCGGCATGATGCTGCCAGAGCATGCGCTCGGATTCGTCGTCAAGCGCCGCCAACGTGCGATCGCCGCCGCGCTGCCCGACGCGCTCGATCTGCTCGTCATCTGCACGAACGCCGGCAACAGCCTCGTCGTCGCCATCAAGCGCGTCGCGGCCGAGCTGCACACGATCTGCCCGCCGCTGTCCGACGAATTCTCGGTGACCGCCGACCAACTTCAGATCGGGGGCGACAGCGCGGCCGCGCTCAATGCGATGGCGGCTCGCATCGGCTTGACGTCGATGCGCGCACTCGTGACGACGCTCGTTCAATCACAGCAGTACGGCACGCCGATCACGCAGTCGCTGCGGATGCTGTCTCGCACCGAGCGCTCGATGCAGATCATCGCGCTCGAAGAAAAAGCCGCGAAGCTCGCGCCCAAGATGACGCTGCCGATGATGCTCTTCATCATGCCGACCGTCGCGCTGATCGCGGCGGGACCGGCCGTCATCCGGCTCATCGCCGTATTTCGTCATTGAACAGAAATGAATTGCCGGTCGAATCGACCGTAGGAGGTGCCTTGAATCCGATCACCTTGCCGATGCGGCGTTTGCCGCTCGCCGCACTCGCGATAGGTGCATTGACCGTCGGGTTATTGACCGGCTGCGCGAACGAACCGCTCGTTCAATCGCGTCCTGTCTACATCGAGCATGGGACGGACAAGAGCACCGATCTGCATATCGCGGAAGGCGCGCTCGACAGCGGCGACACTCAGCTCGCCATCTCACTGTTCGAACGCACGCTCAAGGCCGATCCTCACTCGCTGCCCGCCCAATTGGGCCTCGCCGACGCAATCTACCAAACGGGCGACCTGCCGCGGGCGGGCGTGCTGTACGCACAAGTGGCCGCGGCCGCACCAGACGATCCTCGTGCGCAGTTGGGGCTGGCTCGCGTCGCACTGCGCGAGCGTCGCCTCGACGATGCCGTCGCGCGCTATCGGCGCCTTTCTCACACGCATCCCGAGAACGCCGTCGTCGCCGAGGGGCTCGGCGCCGCGCTCGACCTGCAGGGCAAGCACAGTGAGGCTCAAACCGTCTACCGAGCCGCGTTGGCCAGCCATCCCGAAGTGCAGGGGCTGAAGGCGGACCTCGGGCTGTCGCTGATTCTCGACCGGCGTGCACGCGAAGGCGCGAACGTGTTGCTCGACATCGCGGGCCTGCCCGATGCGCCGACCCAAGCGCGCGAGAACCTCGCGCTGGCCTATGGCGTGCTCGGCAACGATGAGGCGGCCAAGCGCATTCTGACGACGGACATGCCGGCTGCCTCGGCCGAGGACAATGTGCGCTTCTACGAGAATCTGCGAGCGCGGTGGGATGCGCACACGACCGAGACCGATGCCGCGCCGCCGGCCGGCGACGCCGCGCATGCGACGGCGAGCACGGATGCAGTGCGCGCCGAACGCGTGCCGTCCGCACCGAACGCACCGAACGCAGTTGCTGGAGTCGTCGAATGAACCGGCTCGCACGCCTCGCCTCGAACGAGCGCGGCGTCGCGGCGCTCGAGTTCGTGCTCGTCTTTCCATTCTTGATGACCGTGCTGTTCGGCATCGTCGATACGAGCCTGCTCCTGTGCGACAAGGCCGTGATCACGAATGCGAGCCGTGAGGCCGCGCGTGCGGGGGTCGTCGTGCGCGTGCCGCAGATGGCCGCGAGCGACGTCGCGAACGTCGCACTCGCCTACGCGCAGAACAATCTGGTGACGGGGGGCACGGCGACGACACCGACCGTCAGCGTCGATCAATCGGCCGGCACTTCGCCGGGCAGCCCGCTCACGGTGACAGTCACCTATACCTACGAGGGGCTCGTGCTCGGTTCGGCGCTCAGTGCGTTGACGGGTCCCGTCACCGTCAGCGCGACGACGGTGATGAACTATGAATAGGCGGGCGACGCTCGTATCGCGGCGCAGCGCATCGCTGCGCAGACAGCGCGGCTCGGTACCGCTGTGGTTCGTGCTGACGCTCCCGGTCTTGCTGACGTTCGGCGCGTTCGCGGTGGACATGCCGCGCGTCGCAACGGCACGCAACGAGTTGCAGAACGCGGCCGATGCCGCGGCGCTCGCGGGCGCATCGAAGCTGCTCGCCAGCAGCAGCGGGCCCGACTGGCCCGATGCTGCCAGCGAATCCGGTGCGGCGGTATCGTTGAACCGATCCGACGGCGTGGCGTTCACGGTAGCCGGCGTGCAAACCGGATATTGGAATTTGACGGGCGCGCCGTCGACGCTCGAGGCGCAGACGATCGTGCCGACTACCTACGATGTCCCGGCCGTGCAGGTGACGGTGACGCGCGCCGCGGGCGTCAATGGCGGTGCCGTCTCGCTGCTGCTGGGCGGATTTCTCGATTACCTGAGCGCGCCGGCCAGTGCGACGGCTGTTGCGGTGGCCGCGGCGCCTTCGACCATCGGTGCGGGCGGGCTTTTTCCGATGGTCATCGATCAGTGCGTGCTCAATCAGTATTGGAACGCGCAGACGAACGAGCCGACGATCGATCCGTCGACGGGACAGCCATACGAATTTCAGATCGGCAATGGGCAGACCTACGGCGGCACCTGCCAAGCCGGGCAATGGACATCGTTCCTCATCAATGCGAACGACGTGCCGACCGTGCGCGGCCTCATTGCGTCAGGCAATCCGGGGCCGATCTCGATCGGCGACAACATCTGGATCGAGCCCGGCGTGAAGACGACGATCTATAGCGACGTGCCCGTCGGTGCGACGATCGTGGTGCCGGTTGCGGCGCAGATCGATTCGCACAGCTACGTGCCCGTCGTTGCGTTCGCGGCGTTTTATGTCGATGGGTCATACGGCGACAGTCAGAAGTACATCCAAGGGCACTTCGTCGGCGGGTATCGGATTCCCGTGCAATCGTGGGGCATCGGGCCGAACTATGGGGCTTATGTGCAGCCGCGTTTGGCGCTTTAGAAGCGCCGTTTTTTCAATGTATAGGCGAACAGCGCGTATTGCGTATTGGTCTCGGGATCGAAATATCCGCCTTGCGCCGCCCCGTCATTCAGTTCCACCCATGATTTACCGAAGCTCTTGCTGACGAACGTGAGATCGCGCGGCGCTCCATTGCCCGTGGCATCGGTCGCGGAGACCAACATTACGCCTTGCTTACCGACGCTCAGCCCATCGAGCATCAGATGTTCGTCGAACGTGTGCAACTGCTGCACGCTCGCCGTCTGATCGTTCGTCCATACCGAGAGCGCACCCGTGCGATGCCCCTTGTCGCTCGGGTTATCCCAATTGCGCGGCACACCAAGCCGAGACAACGCATAGAGCGAATAACTCCCCGCCGTGTCGGGAGACGATTGCAAATCGACCACTGTTTGGTTCGGCAGCACGACTTCCTGCTCGAAGTCTTGTTGGCCCCAACGCATACGGTAGACCACGCTCGATGCCTTGATATCGTTCAACTGTTCGACGTAGTAGGCGACGCGAAGCATGCCATCAGGGCCGAGATTCACCGCATCAAACGTCTCGCGGGGTTGTCCCGCATCGGCAAGCGGCGGCACCTTCAGTTCATGCCAAGACTGCCCGCCATCCGCCGTACGCCATACGTGAGGACCCCAGCCAATCGCATAGCCACGCTGAGGATCGAGGAACAGCAACTGCCCGATATTGTGGTCAACAGACCATGCCAGTTGCGTCCAGCTTCGCCCTGCATCGCTAGAGCGCCACAGCTTCGTAATTTGCGGAGCCAGACCATTCGAAGAAGGTGCCGCCTTGTAATCCGTCCATCCAATACTGACATACACGGTACCCCAGTCCTTCGAATACCACCACGCGGCACTTTGACCTCGCTGCTGGAGGGTACGTGTGAAGCCGGCGCCGAGCGTGCCTGTCTGGAAGGCTACGGTGCGTCGATTTAGACGCTCGGAAGAATCATCCATCCACGCTTGCGTGAACTCCGCAACCTCTGGATTCTTGAGCTCGCTTGCCGGCTTGAACTTTAGTTCGGGGCCGGCCATCTTGAGACTGATGATATTGTCCCCCCGAACGCGGAATGCGCCCGCCCCATATGGCTTATCGCCTTTCCCAAAATCTGTCGAAATCGTTTGCCAGCTCGTCGTCATGCTCCGGTACCCATAAGTTAAAACGGAAAGCAAAATCAGGACACCTACTAGCATTCCGCCCAGTTTAATTTTTTTCATGTCATTTAGCCAACAATCGACCGAGCGCCTTGCCCACGAGGTCGTCCACATCAGATCTATTTATCATGTTCGGCAAAACAACTTTTCCGCTATCGTAGGCTTGCCCCCACGTTCGCGCGCCCCCCCATTCCTGAATGTTTGGTTGCGCCATGATTCTCATCAGATCTGCAATCGGAAGATCCGCGAGACCTCCATCCAAGTAAGCCAATGGGTGCGTTTTGAACGCGAACGATTTGAACACGTCATCGTCGAGTTCAAGCTTGTATTTAGGCACAATCATGCTTACGTTACCATTACCTAGCTTTACGCTGCTCATTTGAATTTGGTCACCGATCATGTTTTGACGCAAACCATCTTCCATGTTGCTCTGCAAAAGCTTTCTAGCGCTTCGAAGCCAAGCTTGCCCCTGTGAACTTAACTTTGGGTACAGCGCTGCACCATAAGTCGAGCAATAGTAATAGCCATAGCTGACGTAATACGAAGGCGGCTTATGCCCGCACCCGACGTGTCGCATCATAAAGCTGCCGTGACGCGACCAATCGGAGTCGGTGCTTTCCGGCGCAATCAACTGCTCGCGACGATGCAGCAGGCGGCGGGCGACCTCCTTGTCCTTCCATGGGTCCCACGAGGTAGCAAACGCCTTCACCGTTTCCCATGCGCTCGAGACGCTAACCTTCTCCACCGTTTCGAGATACTCGCCATGCAGCGGCTGATAGTAATATGGGCACGTCCCGATGATCGACGGTGCCGCGGGCGGTACGTGCTTGTTGCATATGCTCAGTTCCACCTTCGGGCGGACGTGGTAGTCGATAGGCGTCAACAACGACGCCCCTGTTCCCAGGATGGTGTCCTGTTTGTCGGCCATTAATGATCCTCCAGGAATTTAACGACGACGTCCTTTGGCACATGACTTTGCGTCAATCCGGTCTCTCCATCTTCGTTCGTCACGCCCTGAGAAATGAGCTTGCCATCAGAGAACATCTGAAATTTCGTGTTGGCCGCTGGAATATCCGTGCCAGCCCAACGGGCAATGAAGGCCTGATCGTAGTTGCTGTCCGCACCAGGCATCGTGGGAAGCGCGTTGGACAAATGCGCCGGGCCATCAAACAAGTGCTGCGCCCCCTTGATATCGATCTTTCCCGGCGCATGGATCTCGATGTTTCCGTTTGAAATGCGGATGTAGGCCCCGCCCGAGGTGAGCAAGATCTCCTTTGCCGCAGCGACCTCGATACTCTCTGTCACCGACTGGACTTTCACAGTCTTTTGCGCCGTTAGTTCGATATTGCCCGAGTGCGCCTGAATCTCCACCTTGCCTTTCGCCGCAAACAGCTTCATCCCCGCGTTTTGCACGAACAAACTGATCTTTTCCGCGACGCTCGCAAACAGCGATTTCCCGGCAGTCACCGACACGTTATGGGCCGCCGTGAGGGCGACATGCTCACCGCCACTGACATGTATCGTCGCGGGCGTCGTCGCTTGCACGCCTCCTGCACCGGCGAGTAGTAGGTGCGGTTCGTTCAGTTCGGGAAACGATCCATCGCC
>NZ_JBQCIF010000106.1:0-15522 GCF_051953955.1 Trinickia sp.
AAAAAAGCGCCCCGAAGGGCGCTTTCAAAGTACTGCTCGACGCGATCTTCCGGCGGGCCGAAGCCCAGCCGGATCATGCGTTGCTTATTAGAACTTGTGGCGGATGCCAGCGACGACGAGCGTCTGCGAACGGCCGCTTGCCGTGCCAGCCGATGCGTCGATGGCGGCGTTCAGGTTCTTCGAAGCCTTCTGGTAGGCACCGCTCAGGTAGACGTCCGTGCGCTTCGACAGGTTGTAGTCGGCGCCCAGGTTGGTCTGCCAGAAGTGGCCCGACACGCCCGCTTGACGCACGCCCGTGTACGTTTCGCCCACAGCCAGCACGAGTGCCGGCGTCAGTTGGAAGCGGAAGCTGCCTTCGTAGTTGTTGAAGTGGATCGAGCCGCCGGTTGCAGTCAGGCCACCCGTTGCATTGCTGAACAACGAGCCCGTGTAGAGCAGGCCGACCGTTGCCGGGCCGAATGCGTACGTGCCGCCCAAGCCCCACTGATCGATGCGGTTGCCACCGAAAGGATACGGATTCGGCGTCCCCGCCGAGTTAAAGAGCGAGCCGGCGCTGTTGGCGAAGGGGTTCTGCGCACGCGCATAGCCGGCGCCGAGGTTCAGCGGGCCCATCGCGTAGCTAGCACCGAGGCTGTACGTACGGTTGTTGGCGAAGTTGGCGCCGTTCGAGAACCCGTACAACGCTTCTGCTTGGAAGCCAGCAATCTTCGGCGACGTGTACTTGACGGAGTTATCGCTGCGGAACGAGTTGTTCAGGTTGTCGTTATCGTACGGATGCGTTGCGTACTGCGTGAGCGCGGATGCAACGTCAGTCGGTGCGACGAAATCTTGAATCGCGTTGTACTGACGGCCCATCGTGACCGAACCGAAGTTACCGCTCAGACCGACGTAAGCTTGACGGCCGAACTGACGACCACCTTGGCCGAGCGAGCCGTTGTTCGGGTTGAAGCCGTTTTCCAACTTGAAGATTGCCTTCAGGCCGCCACCGAGGTCTTCAGCGCCCGTCAAGCCCCAACGCGAGCCCGACTCGTTGCCGCTAGCCATCGCCCACGTCGACTTGCCAGCCGCGTTCGAGTTGCTCGTGTAAGCGATGCCGATGTCAACGATGCCATACAGCGTGACGGTGCTCTGCGCGTGAGCAGCGCCAGCGAACATACCCAAAGCTGCCAGTGCGAGAAGTGATTTTTTCATCAAATAGGTCTCCGAGACGAAGAGAGTTGCAGTGCGAGCAACCCGGATAGGTAAATTTCTAGCCGCGGACCCCTCCACTTTTTAGGGTGGTTGGCGTGCCGCGGGTCCAGGCAGTCGAGGGCGATACTAGGCATGTCGCCTCGCGACCCTTATTAGGGAAATCCCTAGTTGTTTCCTATTATTGCGAATATTGAAACGCACTGATGCAACCGGAGGATCGCGCTCGGCCTTGACATACAAGGGGCAGGGAGGAAGTAGCTGCTTAATTCATATTGCGGTTTGTTGCTGTCTCGCCACATCTTTTGTCTGCACCATTGTTGCGAATACGTTGAAGAAAAAGCGACGTTTCGGCGAGATGTGTGGGCCGTGTCCCGTTAGACGTAAGGTGCCGGGGTGAAATCGGGCCGCCGCCTCGTGTAATCGTGGTGAGATCGTCGCCGCATTCCATTGCCGCCCGGGCGATAAAAAACCCGCGGCTCGAGCGTGAGCACGCGGGTTGGCATCTGTGTCTCGGAAGCACGAACTGCGCCGGCGAAACACCCCTATCGCTCAGGCGAAACCGCTGTCCCGATTCCGGGCATCAATCCGTCGCCGACGAAGCCGCTCCATGGCTGAGCCAGTCCAGCACGGCGGCGGCATCGTCGGCGCCGGCCGCGCGAGCCTTCGTCACGGCCTGCGTCATTTCGTCCGTCGGCACGGCACGCCGAATGGCCACCCCCACCGCAAGAATGTCGATCATCACCAGATGCAAGACCCGCGAGATCATCGAGAGCTGCGATTCGCGAATCTCGATGTGGTCGGTTTCGAGCGCGACCGTGGCGCGCTTGGCGAGCGGCGTATTGCTCGACGTGATCGCGATCACCTGCGCGCCGGCTTGCATCGCGACGTCGAGCACGCGCAGCAGTTCGGGCGCGCGGCCGGACTTCGACACGGCGACGATGACGTCGCCCTTGCCGAGCAGCGCGGCCGACGCCGCCTGCATATAGAGATCGCCGTAGGCGATCGTCGGGATGCCGAAGCGGAAGAACTTGTAATGGGCGTCCTGCGCGACGATGTTCGAATTGCCGAGCCCGTAGAACTCGATCCGACGTGCACCGTTGAGCAGTTCGATGGCGCGCTCGACGTGCTCGAAGTTCAAATGCTCGCGCAGTTGCAAGATCGCCGACACCGTATTGTCGAGCACCTTGGCGCCGAAGTCGGTGGCCGTATCGCCCAAATGCACCTGGCTATGGCTGACGGGGATCGTGCCCGTCAGGCCGGTTGCGAGCTTGAGCTTGAAATCCGAGAGCCCTTGGCAGCCCAGCGACCGGCAAAAGCGGATGACCGTCGGCTGGCTCACGTCGGCCTTGCGCGCGATGTCGACGATCGGATCGCTGATGATCGAGCGCGGGTGGTTCAGCGCGAGATCGGCAACGCGGCGTTCGGCCGGGGTGAGGGCATCGCGCATCTGGCGGATCCGCTCGAACACGGCCGAGGAGCCGCCGCCGGCACGGTTCGACAACTGCTCGGCCAGGATCGCCGAGACGCCGAGGAATGCCGGGTACTCGGCCGTGATGAGATAGGTGGGCACGTTTGCCAGATAGGGCGCGAAGCGGCCCTTCGCCTCGAACCGCTCACGGAACGATGAGCGCAGGAACAGCTCGCCGAGCTTCAGCACGACGCCGCCGCCTATATAGATGCCGCCCAGCGCGCCGAGCGTCACCGCCAAATTGCCGGCGAACGTGCCGAGAATGCCGCAGAAGCATTCGACCGCTTCGAGCGCGAGCGCATCGCCCGCGTGGGCTCGATCCACCACATAAGCGGGATCGACCGTCGGCGCCACGCGCTTTTTATCGCGTGCGGCCAGCGCTCGGTAGATCAATTCGATGCCTGGGCCCGCCGCCACGCGCTCGAACGAGACGTGCGGCCACTTCTTGCGCGCATATTGCATGACGATATCTTCGCGCTCGTCCATCGGCGCGAACGTCGCATGCCCGCCTTCGCTGCCGAGGGCAATCCAGCGGTCGTCGGCGGGAATCAGGCCCGATACGCCGAGCCCCGTGCCCGGGCCGAGCAGCCCGATCACGCTGTTTTGCCGACGCGAGCCGCCGCCCACTTGCGTGCGCTGCGCGTCGGTCAGGCCCGGCAGGGCCATGGCGAGCGCCGTGAAATCGTTGACGACGAGCAGCGTGTCGAACCCGAGTGCCCGCCGCGTGGCCTCGATCGAAAACGCCCACTTGAAATTCGTCATGCTGACTTGATCGCCGTCGACGGGATTCGCAATGGCGATCGCCGCATGGTTGACGCGGCCGACCTTCGTATCCTTCAGATACTTCTTCAGTACGTCCTCGATCGTCGGGTACTCGGCGCACGGGTACACGCGAATCTGTGAAATCTCCCCCGGTTCGGTTTCGAGCGCGAAGCGCGCGTTCGTGCCGCCGATGTCGGCGAGCAGGCGCGGACCGTCGGCGTGCTGGCGTGCGCCCGGTACCGAAACAGCTTTATTTTGCAGACCAGTAGACATCGAGTCTGACTCCCTTGTCGTTTGCCAGCTTCGAGATGGCGTTTTCTTGCGGTGCTGACGCGGCCGCTTTGAGGACGTCGAGCTTACGTTCGCCCGAGATCAATAGGAATAGCCGGTCGATGCGCTTCAGCGCGGACATCGACAGGCTCACGCGCGCGTGCGGGGCGGCACCCGGGTGCACGGCGACGTAGCGTTCGTCCGTTTGGAGCGCATGCGCCCATTCGGCGGCGGGCGCATCGGCGAAAAGCGAGGCGGTATGACCGTCCTCGCCCATGCCGAGCACCGCGACGTTGGGCAGCGCGTAGGAAGGATCGGCGTTCAGCGCGGCGATGCGTGCGTCGAGCGGCACCGAGACGTCGACGAGCGGCGCGAAGCGGGCAGCGGCGGCCGCTTGTGCGAGCAGCGTCTCGCGCACGAGCCGCGCATTGCTCGCGTTGTCGGTGTCGGGCACCCAGCGGTCGTCCACGAGTGTGACGTCGACGCGCGCCCATTCGAGCGGCTCGAGCGCGAGTGCTTGGAACAGCGGACGCGGGCTCGTGCCGCCTGACACGGCCAGCGTGGCACGCGTGGCGGGGGCTGCGGCAAGCGATGCGCCGAGCGCAGCACTCACGGCCTTGGCCAGCGCGTCGGCTTGAACGCGCGGATCGTCAAAAGCGTGAAGCTCGATCACTTCTCCTCCAGACTGCTTTTTTGTATGTTTCATCGCCGGCGACGCTGCGCGCTTTCGAGCGCGTTCTCTGTATTAAACGCTGCTTGTGCTGCCGAATGTCGCGTTGCCGGTTCGTCGTTCCGTCGCACCGATACGTCAGTTACGTCAGTTCTCTTCTTCGAGCCAGCAGGTGCCGTGCTGCGCGAGCATGGCACTCGCGGCGGCAGGGCCCCAGGTGCCGGCCGCATACGGCTTCGGCGGCTTGTTCGACGCGGCCCACTCGTTCAGGATCGGCTCGACCCAGGTCCACGCCGCTTCTTGCTCGTCGCGCCGCACGAACAGCGCGAGGCGTCCGTTGATGACGTCGAGCAGCAGGCGCTGATAAGCCTCCATTTGCCCTTCCTTGAAGAACTGATCGAAGGCGAGGTCGAGGTGCACGCTCGAGAGGTTCATGCCTTCGCCGGGCTGTTTGGCCAGGCAGTATAGGCGGATCGACTCGTTCGGCTGCAGCCGGATCACGAGCCGGTTCGCGCCAGGCCGCAACGCGGTGGGCCCGAGCGCCGAATGCGGCACCGGCCGGAAATTGACGACGATTTCGGCCACGCGCTCGGCCAGCCGCTTGCCCGTGCGCAGGAAGAACGGCACGCCCGCCCAGCGCCAGTTTTCGATTTCGGCCTTCAGCGCCACGAACGTTTCGGTCGTGCTTTGCGGCTTCACGCCGTGCTCAGTAGCGTAGGCCGGCACCGAACTGCCCTTGATGACGCCCGAGTGATACTGGCCGCGCACGGCGATCTTCGAAATATCGCGCGTATCGATCGGCTTCAATGCGCGCAGCACGCGCAGCTTTTCGTCGCGGACCGAATCGGAATCCATCGAATGAGGCGGCTCCATCGCGACGATCGAGAGCAGTTGCAGCAGATGGTTTTGCACCATGTCGCGCAGCGCACCCGTATTGTCGTAGAAATCGCCGCGCGCCTCGACGCCGAGCTCTTCGGCGATCGTGATCTGAATGCTTTCGACCCACTCGCGGCGCCACAGCGGCTCGAACAGCGCGTTGCCGAAGCGCAGCGCGAGCAAATTCTGCACGGGCTCTTTCCCGAGGTAGTGGTCGATCCGGTAGATCTGCTCCTCGGCGAAGATCTCGCCCACGGCGTCGTTGATCGCGTTCGACGAGCGCAGATCGTAGCCGAGCGGCTTCTCGAGCACGATTCGTGCGCTCTCGTTCAGGCCGACCGATGCCAGCGCGCGGCAGATCGGCACGAACAGCGAGGGCCCCGTCGCGAGATAGAACACGCGCGTGCCGGGCAAGTCCTGAACCGCATCGCGCAACAGCCCGAAATCCTCGGGCTTGCCGAGGTCCAGCTTCACGTAGGCGATGCGCTCGAGGAAACGCTGCCACGCGGCTTCGTCGAGCCCGCCCTTGGAGACGTGCGACTTGACGTTGCCGTTGACCCATTCGATATAGCCGTCGCGGTCGGCGGCGTGCCGAGCCACGGCAACGATCTTGCCTTGCTCGGACAGCATGCCCGCACGGTGGGCCTCGTACAGCGCGGGAAGGATCTTTCGCATCGACAGATCGCCGGTCCCGCCGAAGAGAACGAAGGTGAAGCCTGAGTCGATTTGCATGAGTCGTGAGCCGAAGTCAAAGGGTTGCGGGGCGCGATTCGAGAAACGGGTGCTCGGGTGGCTGCTCGAAGTTGCGGCGTCGGATAGTGTCTCGCGGAGTGCCTTGTAGCGCGATAAAAATAATTTTGACACTGAATTGTAGTTTAACTACAATCCAAATCAAGAGGTGAACGTCGATCGATTGCAAAAACCTTGCGCTGGCAGATGCAGCGGGAAGGTGTGGCCGGTCGGCGGCAACGCGCCGCGTGTTCCTTATTCATACCGCGCGTGCATGTTAGCAGCGCCGTTTACGAAGCGCTGCCTCCCCGAGCTCGATCCGCGCGACGCGGGCCGGCCGAATTCAAAAGAGGAGACAGTCGTTGAGCTTGGAAGCACGCATTCCCCGATGATCCTTCGCGGCCGAGCTCGGCCCGCCGGCGCGCCTCGCGCGGCAAGCGGCTCGGCCCCATCCAGTTGTTGTTCCGTAGCACCCAACCATCGTTCCCCAGCCACTCGAAAAGGGGAGCACTCGTTACTAGGTCAGTAGTCTGGAGGAGATAAAGAATGAAAGTTCGCGCGATCATGGCTGCGCTGTGCGCCACGGGGCTGATGCTGGGCGTGTCGGCGGCTCAGGCGGGTGAATCCGTCGAAGTGCTGCACTGGTGGACCTCGGGCGGTGAATCGAAGGCCATCGGCGTCCTCAAGGACGACATGACCAAGCAGGGCTATACGTGGAAGGACTTCGCGGTCGCGGGCGGCGCGGGTGCGGCGGCCATGACGGCACTGAAGACGCAGGTGATCTCGGGCAACGCGCCGAGCGCCGCGCAGATCAAGGGGCCGCTGATCAAGGAATGGGCCGACCAAGACGTGCTCGTGAACATCGATTCGGTTGCCAAGTCGGAAGACTGGAAGAAGAATCTGCCGCCGCAGATCGACAAGATCATGCAGGCTGACGGCCATTACGTCGCCGCGCCGTTCTCGGTGCACCGCGTGAACTGGCTGTACATCAACAAGGCTGCGCTCGACAAGGCCGGTGGCAAGGTGCCCGCGAATTGGGACGAGTTCTTCAAGCTCGCCGACAAGATGAAGGCCGACGGCATCATGCCGATCGCGATGGGCGGCCAGCCGTGGCAAGACTTCACGGTGTGGGAAGACGTCGTGCTGTCGCAAGGCGCCGATTTCTACAAGAAGGCGATCGTCGATCTCGACCAAAAGACGCTGACCTCCCCGCAGATGGTCAAGGTGTTCGACACGGTCCGCAAGCTGACGACCTACTTCGACAACGCGCGCACGGGCCGCGACTGGAACCTCGCCACGGCGATGGTCATCAACGGCAAGGCCGGCATGCAGTTCATGGGCGACTGGGCGAAGGGCGAGTTCGCGAACGCGAACAAGAAGCCGGGCACGGACTACGTCTGCGCGCCGGTGCCGGGCACGGACAAGGCTTACACGTTCAACGTCGACTCGTTCGTGTTCTTCAAGCAGAAGGGCCAGAGCGCCGCAACGCCGGGTCAGCTCGCGCTTGCCAAGACGATCATGAGCCCCGAGTTCCAAAAGCAGTTCAGCTTGTACAAGGGCTCGATCCCCGTTCGTCTCGGCGTGGACATGAGCAGCTACGACGCTTGCGCGAAGAAGTCGTACTCGGATGAGCAGGCCGCGATCAAGGCCGGCGGCTACGTGCCGTCGCTGGCGCACGGCATGGCTCAGGGCGACGCAACGGCCGGCGCGATGAGCGACGTCGTCACGAAGTTCATGAACTCGAACGAATCGTCGCAAGACGCCGTGGCCGCGCTCGCGAAGGCAGCGCAGACGAAGTAAGCGTAGTTCCAGGGGCGGTGCGTGCGCTCGATGCGCGCCCGCCCGCGTCACTCTAGCCGGCCGTGCGCGCCTTCGCAGCGTTCGGCTCGTCGCGGCCGGCATGCAAGCACTCAGGAGTCGAGTAGTGGCTGCCTCTCTAAGCGGAAAAGGGAACAACGTGGCGCACGTTCCACCCCGCACATCGTCGATATCGGCGCTCGCCGATCGCTGGATCCCGAAGCTCGTGCTTTCGCCTAGCGTGGCGATCAGCCTGGTATTCGTCTACGGCTTCATTCTGATCACCGGCTATCTGTCGCTTTCGAAATCGCGGCTGATGCCCAATTACACGTTCGCCGGGCTCACGCGCTACAGCGAACTGTTTCAAAACGACGTCTGGTGGACGTCCGCGAAAAACCTCGGCTGGTTCGGCATTCCGTTCATCGCGATCTGCATCGGGCTCGGGCTCTTCCTGGCCATCTTGCTCGATCAAAAGATCCGCAGTGAAGGCGCGCTGCGCGCCGTCTTCCTGTATCCGATGGCGCTGTCGTTCATCGTGACGGGCACGGCTTGGCAGTGGATCTTGAATCCCGCGCTCGGCCTCGAAAAGGTGTTTCACGACTGGGGGTGGACGAGCTTCTCGTTTCATTGGCTCGACGATCCCGACAAGGCCATCTTCTGTATCGTCATCGCGGCGGTATGGCAATCGACGGGCTTCGTCATGGCCTTGTTCCTCGCGGGCCTGCGAGGCGTCGACGCCGAAATCTTCAAGGCGGCGCAGGTGGACGGCGCAACGCTGCCCACGATCTACCGCAAGATCGTGATTCCGAGCATGCGTCCGGTGTTCTTCTCCGTGCTGTTGATCCTGTGCCACATCACGATCAAGACGTTCGATCTCGTCGTTGCCATGACGGCGGGCGGCCCAGGTACGTCGTCGTCGCTGCCGGCGATGTTCATGTACACGTTTTCGTTCAACCGCGGGCAGCTCGGCGTGGGTGCCGCGTCGTCGATGATGATGCTCGCCACCGTCGTTGCCGTGCTCGTCCCCCTCATGTACTTGGAATCGAGGAGCACCCGCAATGCAGCCTAAGCTGACGTTCAGTCGCGCGTTCATCTACGCTGCGCTCGCGCTGTTCGCGCTGTACTTCCTGTTCCCGATCTACGTGATGCTGTCCACGTCGTTCAAGGATCTCGATCAACTGCACACGGGCAACTTGCTGACGCCGCCGTCGCACTGGACGATGGCGCCGTGGGTGAAGGCTTGGAGCGAGGCCTGCACGGGCGTGCGCTGCGAGGGCATGCGTCCGTTCTTCATGAACTCGATCCGGATGGTGATCCCGGCCGTGCTGATCTCGTCGATCATCGGAGCGTTCAACGGCTACGTGCTGACTCACTGGCGCTTCCGCGGCGCCGACGCCATCTTTACGATGCTGCTCGTCGGCTGCTTCATCCCGTTTCAGACGATCCTGCTGCCGATGGCTCGTCTGCTCGGGTTCGTCGGGATCTCGAACACGATTACGGGCCTGGTGGTGGTGCACGTCGTCTACGGCATTGCCTTCACGACGATGTTCTTCCGCAATTTCTACGTCAGCATCCCGGCGGAGCTCGTGAAAGCGGCGCGCATCGATGGCGCCGGCTTCTTCATGATCTTCACGCGGATCCTGCTGCCCGTGTCGCTGCCGATCTTCATGGTCTGCGTCATTTGGCAATTCACGCAGATTTGGAACGACTTCCTGTTCGGGATCGTGTTCTCGGGAGTCGATTCGATGCCGATCACGGTGGCGTTGAACAACCTCGTGAATACGTCGACGGGTGTGAAGGAATACAACGTCGACATGGCTGCGGCGATCATCGCGGCGTTGCCGACGCTCCTCGTCTATGTCATTGCCGGCCGCTACTTCGTGCGCGGCTTGACGGCGGGCGCGGTGAAGGGCTGATTGGACGGTTTGCCCGGCGCGCGGCGCGGCGATTCGCTCCGTACCGCGCGACGAGCGCATCGCGTATCCCATCGCATATTCGAAAGCAGAGCAGATTAAAGGATTTTCAGCATGGCAAGCCTTTCCATCCGCGACGTATACAAGACCTATCCGAACGGCGTGCCCGTCCTGAAGGGTGTCGACATCGATATCGAGGACGGCCAGTTCTTGATTCTCGTCGGCGGCTCCGGGTGCGGGAAGTCGACGCTGCTCAACATGATCGCCGGCCTCGAGACGGTCACCAAAGGCGAGATCTGCATCGACGGCAAGGTCGTCAACAACCTGTCGCCGAAGGATCGCGACATCGCGATGGTGTTCCAGTCGTACGCGCTGTATCCGTCGATGACGGTGCGCGAGAACATTTCGTTCGGCTTGAACATCCGCAAGGTGCCGAAGAAGGAGCAGTCGCAAATCGTCGATCGCGTCTCGCAGATGCTGCAGATCGATCACCTGCTCGATCGCAAGCCCGGGCAATTATCGGGCGGCCAGCGTCAGCGCGTGGCGATGGGCCGGGCGCTCGCGCGCGATCCCGTGATGTTCCTGTTCGATGAACCGCTCTCGAACCTCGATGCGAAGCTGCGGATCGAGATGCGCTCCGAGATCAAGCTGTTGCATCAGCGCCTGGGCACGACGATCGTCTACGTCACGCACGATCAGATCGAGGCGATGACGCTCGGCGATCGCATCGCCGTGATGAAGGACGGCATCGTGCAACAGTTCGGTGCCCCGCAGGATATTTACGATTCGCCGTCGAACCTGTTCGTGGCCGGCTTCATCGGCGCGCCGCCGATGAACTTCATCGAAGGCAATCTCGTCGAACAGGGCGCGGGCATCGGGATCGAGATCGATACGGGCGTCGAACGCAGCGTTTTGAAGCTGCCGTTCGAGGCAGGCCGCGTGAAGGCGCACGTCGGGCAAAAGGTCATTCTCGGCCTGCGGCCCGAGCGCCTGACCGATGCGCGCGGCGCTCACGATGCCAACAGCAGCGATCTGCAGGCGCTCAAGGTGAACGTCGACGTCATCGAGCCGACGGGCCCGGATACGCTCGTTTTTGCCCAGATCAACGGCAAGCGCACGGTCAGCCGTGTGCACCCGGCCTCGAATCCGCAAGCGCAGCAAAGCATGACGCTGCTTGCCGATGTCTCCAAGGCCGTGCTGTTCGACCCGTCGACCGAAGCGCGCATCGCCTGAGTACGGCGCGGCGCAGCACGGCGGCACGATATGAACGGGGCGCTTCATGCGCCCCGTGTCGTATGGGGCGGTCTTGCCCCTCGCACTCGCTGTGCGCTTACCTCAGATCTCACCGCCGGCCTCCACCTCATCCCACCGATCCTCCCCGGGCTCCTACGGACGCGGGCTAATCGCTCATGCTCCGACGCGGTGCGCGGCGATGTTCGTGTCGCTCGCCATGCTTCATTCGGGTGCGCACCGATGCCCCGAAGCGGCGAGCGCCACGCGACGAATGCCCGGAGCGGCCCGCCGGGCCGACGTCGGCACACAAGTTGCATAAATCCGTTCCAACCCCACGGTAGAGCATGAGGCAGCCGTGGCCCGGGTTTTCCCCGTGTCGCCCTACGCCTCGTCGCCAGCTACCTTGATGGGGGAGCCCGGCGAATCGCTTCGACCGGACTGCCGAGGACGGCCGCCGCGTGCCGCCGCCTCACCGAAGAATGCTTGATACCGAACGGCAACGACACGATGCCCGAAAGGGCCGTTGCCGGACTCGACCGGCGGCCGGTGAACGGCCGCTACAACGAACGGGAAAATCGGCCATGAAGCAAGCCTTCTTCAGCGAGATGTTCGAGCGCAATGGGCCCGCCGTTGCCGGCGTGCCCGCACTCGACTTTCACCGATGCGGTGAAGCTCGCGCGCACTACCATCCGTTCTTCTCCTGGATGTGCGCGCAGAGCGAGCAGCAGATGAGCAACAAGCGCGCGGAAGCGGATCTCAACTTCCGCCGTGTCGGCATCACGTTCGCCGTTTACGGCGCGAAGGATGCCACCGGCGTCGGCACGGAACGGACGATTCCGTTCGACGTCATCCCCCGCATTTTTCCGGCGCACGAATGGGCCGCGCTCGAACAGGGGCTGCGCCAGCGTGTGGGCGCGCTGAACCGGTTCATTCACGACATCTACCACGAGCAGGCGATCGTGCGCGCGGGCGTCATCCCCGCCGAACAGATTCTCGCGAATGGTCAGTACCGCCCGCAGATGCAAGGCGTGAACGTGGCGCGCGACATCTATGCGCATATTGCCGGCATCGACATCGTGCGCGCGGGTGCCGGCGAGTTCTACGTGCTCGAAGACAATCTGCGCGTGCCGTCCGGCGTGTCGTACATGCTCGAAAACCGCAAGATGATGATGCGGCTATTCCCCGATCTATTTGCGCGCAATCGCGTCGCACCCGTCGCGCACTATCCGGACCTGCTGCTCGATACGCTGCGTGCCGCCGCACCGGGCGGCGTCGACAATCCGACGATCGTGGTCCTCACGCCGGGCATGTACAACTCCGCGTATTTCGAGCATGCGTTTCTGGCGCAGCAGATGGGCGTGGAACTCGTCGAAGGGCAGGATTTGTTCGTCGATGCGGGCGTCGTCTACATGCGCACCACGCAAGGGCCGCAGCGCGTGGACGTCATCTATCGGCGTGTCGACGACGACTTTCTCGACCCCGAAGTGTTCCGCCCCGATTCGACGCTCGGCGCGGCCGGCTTGCTGTCCGCCTATCGCGCGGGCAACGTCACGTTGGCCAATGCAGTGGGCACCGGTGTCGCCGACGACAAATCGATTTACCCGTACGTGCCGGACATGATTCGGTTCTACCTCGGCGAAGAGCCGATCCTGAACAACGTGCCGACGTGGATGTGCCGTAAGCCGGACGATCTTCGCTACGTGCTCGATCATTTGCCCGAGCTCGTCGTCAAGGAAACGCATGGCGCGGGGGGCTACGGCATGCTGGTCGGGCCGGCTTCGACGGCGGCCGAAATCGAGACGTTCCGCGCCGTGCTGCTTGCGCACCCCGAGAAGTACATCGCGCAGCCGACGCTCGCACTATCGACTTGCCCCACCTATGTCGAAAGCGGCATCGCGCCGCGCCACATCGATTTGCGCCCGTTCGTGCTGTCCGGCAGCGAGGTGCGCATGGTGCCGGGCGGCCTTACGCGGGTTGCCCTGCGCGAAGGCTCGCTCGTCGTCAATTCTTCGCAAGGGGGCGGCACCAAGGACACCTGGGTGCTGGAGCAATAGCTGGAGCAATAAGCAGTGATTCGCGCATAGGCGCCGTGACGCGGCGCCGGCCTCGTTTCGAACATGCCGTTCCGGAGACATCATGCTGAGCCGCACTGCCGACCATCTTTTCTGGATGGCACGTTACACCGAGCGCGCCGAGAACACGGCGCGCATGCTCGATGCGAATTATCAGCTTGCGCTCGTACCGCAATCGGACGAGTACGCGGCCCTTGGATGGCGCGCCATGCTTTCGATTTCGGAACTCGCCGGCCTCTATGCGGCCGCGCATCCGAGCATGGCCAGCCGCGATGTGATCGCATTCATGTCGAGCGACCGCGACAACCTTTCGTCGATCATCAATTGTTTGCGAGCCGCTCGCGAGAACGCCCGGGCGGTGCGCGGCTCGATCACGACCGAGCTCTGGGAGACGATCAACACGACTTGGCTCGACGCGCAGCGCATGCTGGCCGACGGCGTGCTCGAGCGCGATCCGTGCGAGTTTTTCGAATGGGTCAAGTTCCGCTCGCATCTCTCGCGTGGCGTGCAGCTCGGCACGATGCTGAGGGACGAAGCGTTCTACTTCATGCGGCTCGGCACCTTCCTCGAACGGGCCGACAACACGGCCCGCATCCTCGACGTCAAGTACGAGATGCTCGAGCAGCGCGGGGGCGCATTGGCGCAGCCGCTCGCGCAATCGCTCGATTACTATCACTGGGCGGCCGTATTGCGGTCGGTCTCGGGGTTCGAGGTCTACCGCAAGGTCTATCGCGACGTCATCGTGCCCGAGCGCGTCGCCAATTTGCTGATCCTGTTCGTGAATTGGCCGCGCTCGCTCGCGGCAAGCCTCGACGAACTCCGCCAGATCATCACGCAGGTGCGCAACGCGCGCTCGGCGCTGGCGGAAGCAATGGCCGCGCAGTTGCATGCGCACGTATGCGCCTCGCCGATCGGCGACATCCTGCGCGGCGGATTGCATGCGTGGCTCACCGATTTCCTCGTGCGCATCAACGAACTCGGTAGCTGCATCAGCCGCGATTTCCTCGTTCCCCTAGCGCCCGAGGAGGCCACGGTGCTCCCGATCGCGCCAGCGGCTTCGCAATCGCAATCTCAGTCGCTGTCTGAATCTCAATCCCAATCTCAATCCCAGGCGCAATCACAACCCCAGTCGCCAACGCAGTCGCACGCCGCCTAAGCGCTGCGTCCCGAATCGTTTCGTTCATCGCATCGAGGTTCACACGTGTCGATCCGCGTCGCGTTAAACCATGTCACGCTGTACCGCTATGACCGCCTCGTCACGCTCGGGCCGCAAGTCGTCCGCCTGCGTCCGGCGCCGCACTGCCGCACGCCGATCCTGAGCTACTCGATGCGCGTCGAGCCGGCGAACCACTTCGTCAACTGGCAGCAGGATGCCTTTGCCAACTACCAAGCGCGACTCGTCTTTCCCGAACCCACGCGCGAGTTCCGCGTCACCGTCGATCTCGTGGCGGAGATGTCGGTCTACAACCCGTTCGATTTTTTTCTCGAGCCCGAAGCGGAGCGCTATCCGTTCGACTATGCGCCGGCGCTCGCGGCCGAACTCGCGCCGTACCTCGTGCGCACCGCCGAACCGACACCGCGTTTCGCGGCCTTCATCGAAAGCATCGATCGCACGGCGTGCGGTACCGTCGATTTTCTCGTGGCGCTCAATCAGCGGCTAGCCCATGAGATCGGCTATCTGATCCGTATGGAGCCCGGCGTGCAGGCGCCGGAGGAAACGCTCGAAAGGGGCTCGGGCTCGTGCCGCGATACGGGCTGGCTGCTCGTCGAGACGTTGCGTCAGCTCGGCTTTGCCGCGCGCTTTGTCTCGGGCTATCTGCTGCAGTTGGCGCCCGACGAGAAAGCGATCGACGGCCCCAGCGGCACGGAGGCGGACTTCACCGATCTGCATGCCTGGTGCGAAGTCTATCTGCCCGGAGCGGGCTGGATCGGGTTCGATCCCACGTCAGGGCTGATGGCTGGTGAAGGGCATATCCCCGTCGCGTGCACGCCGCAGCCGGGGAGCGCCGCGCCCGTGGCGGGCGCGCTGGACGAGTGCGAGGTGCAATTCGACCACGCGATGACGATTACGCGCGTGCTCGAGGCGCCGCGCGTGACGAAGCCTTACGACGAGCCCGTTTGGCAAGAAATCGAGCGCGTGGGGGCCCAAGTCGACGACGATCTGGTGTCGATGGACGTGCGTCTCACGATGGGCGGTGAACCGACGTTCGTCTCGGTGCGCGATCGCGATGCGCCCGAGTGGAACACCGACGCGCTCGGGCCGACCAAGCGCGGCTACGCGGTCTCGTTGATGGACAAGCTGCGCGCCCGCTACGGCGCGCACGGGTTCTTGCACGTCGGGCAGGGCAAGTGGTATCCCGGCGAGCAATTGCCGCGCTGGGCGTTGTCGCTGTTCTGGCGCGAAGACGGCGAGCCGTGCTGGCACGACCCGGCGCTGTTCGCCGATGAGCGCGAGCCGATGGACTACACGGCCGACGATGCGCAGCGCTTCATTCGCCGTCTCGCCGAGAAGCTCGAACTCGATGCGGGCCATGTCCAGCC
>NZ_JBQCIF010000107.1:0-4341 GCF_051953955.1 Trinickia sp.
CAATAGCCGGTTGTGCTGCATCCCCGTGGCGATCTTTCGCAGATCTTGGACAGACAAGTTCGTATTCATTGGCACGCCTGACGAAGCACTCGGCATTCAGAGGCGGGCGATTTTACACAATAGTCTCTCGACGACAAGATAGATCAAACGATTTCAGCATTATCTGATACTCACCAACATCACTGCAGGAGCTCTGAAGAAGCCAATATGCATTTTTTGATTCAGCTCGTACTTCAAGCAATGATTTCTAATTCCATCGCACGCCGCTCTTCCTCGCAGAAATCGACGGTTCTTGCTCATGCAAGACCAAAGAGCCATGCGCTTCCGCATAAAAAAACCGGCGAGCACATGTCGGCTCGCCGGCTTCATATTGCTTCCCGCCAACGGGTCGTCAGCCTGAATTCTTCCCCGCCACCCCCGAAGCCGCCCCTGCCGTATCCGGCGCATCGGCCGGCCGCGGCGTCTCACCCGTGTTCGCAATCCACCCGCCGCCTAGCGCGACGTACAGATTCACGAGATTGTCGAGCCGCGCCACACGCGCGTTGATGAGCGACTGCTGCACGGTATAGAGGTTCGTCTGCGCAGTCAGCACCTGCAGATAGCTATCGACGCCGTTCTTGTACCGAAGCTGGGACAAATCGAGCGTACGCGATTGAGCAAACGTCGTGCGCTGAAGCGCTTGGATCTGCGAGTCGTACGTGCTGCGAGCCGCCAGATCGTCGGCCACGTCGCGAAACGCCGATTGAATCGCCTTTTCGTAATTCGTGATTTCGATGCGCTTTTGCACGTTGGCAAGATCGAGGTTGGCCACATTCCGCCCGCCCTCGAAAATCGGAAGCGCGATCTGCGGCGCAAATGACCATGCCGCCGAGCCAGCCTTGAACAAACCGCCGAGCGTCGGGCTCGCCGTGCCGAACGATCCCGTCAGCGAAATCTTGGGGAAGAAGGCCGCCCGCGCCGCGCCGATGTTCGCGTTGGCCGCGCGCAACGTCGCCTCGGCCTCCATGATGTCGGGCCGCCGCGTCAGCAGATCGGACGGCAAGCCGGCCGGGATGTCGGTCAGCAAGCGCTGATCGTCGAGACTGCGCCCCGGCGGCAAATCGGCAGGCAGCGGCTGGCCGATGAGCAGCACGAGTGCATTCTCGGCCTGCGCCCGCGCCCGCGCCTGCGCTTCGCGATTCGCGCGCGCCTGCTCGACGACCGTTTCGGCTTGGCGAAGGTCGAGCTCGGACCCGGTGCCGTTGTCGAACTGCAGCTTGGTCAGCGAGTACGACGCTTCCGCCGTCTTCAGCGTGTCGTCCGTGATCTTGAGCAGATCGTCGACGGCCAGCACCTGCAGGTACTGCTGCGCCACCTGCGAAACGAGCGAAATCTCGGCCGCCTTGCGCGCTTGCGCCGTCGCCAGATACTGCTCGAGCGCTTGATCCTTCAGGCTGCGAATGCGTCCCCAGAAATCGAGCTCCCACGATGTGTTCAGCCCGACCTGATACTGCTGCGAGATCGTTTGCCCAAAAAACGACAAGTCCTTCGGCGTGCGCTGGACCGATTTGCTGGCCTGGGCGTCGAGCGTCGGGAACAACTGAGCGCGCGTAATCCGATATTGCGCGCGAGCCGCTTCGACGTTCAACACCGAAACACGCAGATCGCGGTTGTTCGCGAGCGCGATCTGGATGAGTTGCTGCAGTCGCGGATCGGTGAAGAACTCGCGCCAGCCGATGTCCACCGCCGCCCGTCCGCCGGCCGTATCGGCCGACGTGGTCGTGGGCTGCGTCGCATAGACTCCCGACGCCGGAAACGCCGCTGCCACGGGTGCGGCCGGACGCTCGTATTTCGGCTCGAACGAGCAACCGGCCGCGAACACGGCCACGGCGACCGCAATCAATGAATATCGTTTCATTTCAGTGTCCTTCGTCGCCTTTCTCGTTCTCGCCCTTGGCCGGCGCATGGGGCGCCGAATGGTGCGCCTCCGCCAGGCGCGCCGCTTCGTCCACGTCCTCCGACTCGCCCGCGAACTTCGCGCGAATCACGACGAAGAACATCGGGATGAAGAAAATCGCGAGGAACGTCGCCGTCAACATCCCGCCGATCACGCCCGTGCCGATCGCGTGCTGGCTCGCGGAGCCCGCGCCATTGCTGATCGCGAGCGGCATCACGCCGAGGATGAAGGCCAGCGACGTCATCAAGATCGGACGCAGCCGCAGCCGTGCGGCCTCCATCGCCGCTTCCACGGGGCCCATGCCTTCGCCTTGCTGCAATTCGCGCGCGAACTCGACGATCAGGATCGCGTTCTTGGCCGAGAGCCCCACCGTCGTGAGCAGGCCGACCTGGAAGAACACGTCGTTCTCGAGCCCACGGATCGTCGCGGCCAGCAGCGCGCCGATCACGCCGAGCGGCACCACCATGATGACCGAGAACGGAATCGACCAGCTTTCATACAGCGCGGCCAAGCACAGGAACACGACGAGGATCGACAAGCCATACAGGATCGGCGCCTGCGAGCCCGATTGGATTTCCTGATACGACAGCCCCGTCCACGAGTAGCCGATCCCGGCCGGCAGCTTCGCGGCGATTTTTTGCATCGCCTGCATCGCCTGGCCCGTGCTCTTGCCCTGTGCCGCAGCGCCCTGGATTTCCATCGACGAAATGCCGTTGTAGCGCTCGAGCTTCGGCGAGCCGAACGTCCAATGCCCCGAAGAGAACGACGTGAACGGCACCATCGTGCCCGACGTGTTGCGCACGTACCAATCGCCCATATCCTCCGGCGTCATGCGGAACGGCGCATCGGCCATCACGTACACCTTCTTGATCCGATTGTCGGTATCGAGGAAGTTGTTCACGTATTGCGAGGCCCATGCCACCGAGAACGTCTGGTCGATCGCCTGCGGCGACACGCCTAGCGCCTGCGCCTTCTCGCGATCGACGTCGATCTTGAACTGCGGCGTATCGTTGAGCCCATTGGGCCGCACGAGCGCGAGCGTCGGGTCCTTGGACGCCATGCCGAGCAACTGATTGCGCGCATTCATGAGCGCTTCGTGGCCGAGCCCCGCGTTGTCGGTCAATTCGAAGTCGAACCCCGATGCGGTGCCGAGTTCTGGAATCGACGGCGGGTTGAACGGAATCACCATCGCGTCCTTGTAACGCGAGTAGTGCATGAACATCCGCTGGATGATGGCCTGCACCTTCTGATCCGAGTGCTGACGCAAGCCATAATCCTTCAGCCGCACGAACACGAGGCCCGAGTTCTGGCCACGGCCCGCGAAGCTGAAGCCGTTCACCGTGAACACCGATTCGACGAGCGACTTCTCCTGCGTGAGCAGATAGTCGGAAATGTTCGACAGCGTGCGTTCCGTCGTTTCCTGCGTCGAGCCCGTCGGCGTCTGCACGATGACGAACATGAGCCCTTGGTCTTCGTCGGGCAGGAACGACTTCGGCAGCCGCACGAACAGCAGGCCGACGGCGACGATCACGGCGAGATAGATCACGAGCCACCGGCCCGAGCGGCGAATCACGTGATGCACGCCGCTGTGGTACTTGTCGCGGCTGCGCTCGAACGTGCGGTTGAACCATCCGAAGAAACCCGTCGTGGCCGCGTGCTCGCCGGGCTGAACCGGCTTGAGGATCGTCGCGCACAACGCCGGCGTCAGCACCAACGCGACGAGCACCGAGAGCACCATCGCCGAAACGATCGTGAGCGAGAACTGGCGATAGATGGCGCCCACGGAGCCGCCCGAGAGCGCCACCGGCACGAACACGGCCGACAGCACGAGGGCGACCCCGACGAGCGCGCCCGTGATCTGGCCCATCGCCTTGCGGGTCGCCTCTCGTGGCGAGAGGCCCTCCTCTCTCATCACGCGCTCGACGTTTTCCACCACGACGATCGCGTCGTCCACGAGCAGACCGATCGCGAGCACGAGCCCGAACATCGACAGCACGTTGATCGAAAAACCCACGACGTTCATGATCGCGAACGTGCCGAGCAGCACCACCGGCACGGCGATCGTCGGGATCAGCGTCGCGCGCAGGTTCTGCAGGAACAGGTACATCACGAGGAAGACGAGCACGATCCCTTCGAGCAGCGTCTTGACCACTTCCTCGATCGAGATGCGGACGAAGGTGGATGTGTCGTAGGGAATCGCGTAGGTGACGTTGGGCGGGAAATACTTCGAGAGTTCCTCGAGCTTGGCATGCACCAGGTCGGCAGTTTGCAGCGCATTCGCCGTCGGCGAGAGCTGGATGCCGACCGCGGAAGTCGGCTTGCCGTCCAGGCGCGCGGTCGGCAGGTAGGCCTGGCCGCCGATCTCGATGCGCGCCACGTCGGAAAGGCGCACCACCGAGCCGTCC
>NZ_JBQCIF010000108.1:0-17171 GCF_051953955.1 Trinickia sp.
GGTCAGTTCCGCCGTCAACACCGCTTGGTCCGCGTGAATCAGCTTCAGGAAGGGGTACTCGCTCTGAGTCAGACTGAGCTGCCCGTTGATGTCGTACTGAAACTTCTTCATGTCCATCCACTGCTGGCAATTGATGCCGGACACGCCGTTCGTATTCAGATCGAGCGGCCCGTTCGGCCCGAAGCAGCCCGACAGTGCAACGGCATCGTGCGGACGGTATGAAAGCTCGGTGCCGATCGCCCAATCGCCGAGCCCGAAGTTCGCGCTGACGCCGAACAGCTGCCGGTTCTCGAGATACGAAAACTGTCCGGTGCCGTTGGCGAGGCTCGAGAGAACCGGCGATTTGTCCGTATAGTTCTCGTAGTAGAAGCCCAAGTTGACGTCGACCGCTTTCGGCCTGTAGTTGAACTTGATGCCGAATTGCGGCTTGTATTTCTGCGGAAGGACGGTGTTGACCAAAATGCCGATCGAGTTGTACGGCGGGCCGGCATACTGACCATTGAGCAACCCCGTATTGATGCTCGACAGCGTGGCGGCATTGCCGCTGTTGGAGCCGGCGATGGTCCCCGCGTCGACGCCGTTCGCGTTCGCGTTGGTGGTGCTGCCTGTCCCCGCAACGGCACCGCGCCCAAAGCTGTTTCCAACGGACCAGTACGTGCCGACGGGCGGGTACCGATTCCCGTTCCATTGGAACTGATAGTAGGCTTCGGTGCTGAATCCATGCGTCAGACCCGCGGCAAAGCTCAGCATCGGTGCCGGCAGCAGCGCCTGCTTCAGTTGCGTCCCGGGGATGAGAAGCTTTTGAATGTCGACGGAGTTCGTCTGGTTGATCCCGCCGGAGGCGAAATAGCTTTCGCCCCAGTTGAGGACCTGATTGCCAAGACGCACATGGGCCTCGCGCCCGTTTAGCGAGAAGTCCTTTTCCGCCCATAGATCGAGCAACTGCACAGGGTATTTCACTTGCGCCAGCGCACTGCTCGAAAGCGGCGTTCTCGCGGTGTCGCCGACCAAGAAGTCGTACATCGCGGTGCCGCGTATCATGAATTTGTAGCCTTCGCTCGGCATCGTCAGCAGCAATTCGCTCGTTGCACTGAGGTAAGAACTGAAGGGCTGCCCCTTTTTATAATTGAGATCGCCGTCGTCGCTGGAGCCCCATTGATTGACGTTCGCCGCGGCGCCGCAGCCGTACGAGTTCGGGTCGCCCGTGAGCGAACAACTGGGGCTCTTCGTGCGTATGCCCGCGCCTGCCGTTAGGTTCGAGACCCACGAGCCATGCAAATCACCGAGTCCGGTCGTAAAATCGTAGCCATACGAATTGGCCGAAACCGCGCCCATGCCCAGCCCCATCAGCGCAGCGAATACCGATGCGCGAACCGCTTTTGTTTTCATGGAATGTCCTCTAGTCGTCGCGGCCCGGCGATCGTCGCCGATCGGCGGGCGGTCACCGCGTATCAGCGTTCGCTAATGGCGCTGAGATTCTCAGGCGTGTAGTAGTCCGGTCGGAACGTGGGTGCGCTGGAGGACTCGAAATATTGAACGTCCTGTCCATCGCCCACGATGTTTTGATCGGTCACGTAACGGCTGGTGGAGAAGTTGTATTGCGAGAAGGGTTCGACGTCGCAGGTTCCGCCCAGCTCCCAAATCGGAATGGGATAGCTTTCCTTCGTCTTCCAGAGCTTGCCTTGCGCGTCGTAGTCTTCGCCCGCGAGCGCCAGATACGTGTCTTCGTCGAGGTAGAGAACCTTCTTCTGAGAGATGTGCCGCATGTTCGGCTTGAGCGTCGCCTCCACTACGTAGACCCGATGCAACTCGTAGCGGCGCGCCGACGGGTCGATCTGATCGGGCTTGAAGACGTCGCCGATGCTCTTGTTGAAGTCGTACATCGCGAAATCGTTGTACGGGACGTAGATTTCCTTCTTCCCTGCGATCTTCCAATCGAAGCGATCGATGCTGCCGTTGAAGAGCCACGGCTCATCCACGGTGTACTGGCTTTCGAAGCCGATCTGGGGTGCATCGTAGTTGTACGACGGCATCCGGCGCACTCGCCGTTGCCCCGGAAAGTAGTAGAAGACGGGGCTGTCGTCGCTCGAAAAATTGTCCGTCTGCACGAGCGCCTGGCCAGCCAGCGCCGCCGGTGTTTCATAGCCGACGTAGATCGAATACAACCCTTCGTCCGCGCCTAGCGCGTTGGCGCCCTTCTTGCCCCACGGCGTGTACACCAATTGGTGACCCGTCACGCCGATCCATTCGGAACTGCCCGGCCGCGGAGAAACCATCGTATTGACCTTGGCCCACTTGATGCCTACGCCGCGATAGCGCGAAAGATAATTCCAAATCGCTTCCTGCCCCGTCTTCGCCGCCGGGAACGGAAGCCCCGGGAGCGTTGCGCTCACGAGATGGTTCCCGCTTGCGTCCAGCTTCGCGGTGCCGGCGTTCTTTTTGATGTTTTCCTGAATCCACTCGGGATAACCGCAGTCGCGATGCGTGGGATAGACATCCATCCGATAGTTCTTGATCTGCTTGAACATCGCGAGTTGGCCGGGCGTCAGATTCGCCGCGTACTTGTCGACGTTCGCCGCTGTGATGGAAAACAGCGGCTTCTCGGATTTGTACGGCGAATAGTCGCCCCTCACTTTGCCCGGCGACCAACCCGCCGGTGTGGGCTGCGCACCCGAATATGCCGGGATACGACCATCCGAGCTTCCTGCCTTTTCCGCACCGCTGATCGTCAGGATTCCTGACGATTGCGCCCAGGCCATCGTAATCGCAAGGGAACATGCGACCGCGAGGCCGGCCTTCAGTTGCAACTGCATGAGAGATCTCCCGTCACCATGAACGTGCCGGCGATCGGATGGAAGCGATCGCCACTTGTCTACAGGCATCGGGATCGAGTGCGGCGGGCGCAGCCCTGCCCTGATGCGTTACGCACATTATTCCCAGAATAAAAGATTCGTCAACACGTTTTGCGCTTCGTTAGCGCTACGTACTTTCTCTAATCCCCTATTTCGGAACTAACGAAAATACGGCGCGAGATGCTCAACGAGGACGGTCAATCGGCGGAGCACCGGCGATGAGAGAAGTTCCCGGCCGGCGGCGGTTCGGGTCGGGCGCGGGCAACGAATGCCGACACTGGGATCGGAAACACGAGCATGCCTCGGGTATCCCCTATTCGAATGCCCATGCACCGATTGCCAAAAGCGGACAAGCCGGGGCGCATCGCGGACATAAAGTAGATCCGAAGACGAGGCTGCGCCCTTGACCGATCGCCACCGCCCGTACGAGGCGTGCGCGCCGACCCGATACCCACCTTGAGGATCAAGAACGCAATGATGGAACTCGAAAATCTAATCGGCGGCCGGCTCTGCAAGCCGGTGTCCGCCCGCTTTTTCGACAAGCTCGCACCTGCCACAGGCAAACCCTTGGCGCGCGTGCCGGCATCGAGTCACGAGGACGTCGATCGAGCCGTGAAGGCGGCCCACGCCGCGCTGCGCGAAGGTGCCTGGGCGAACGCGGGCGGCGCAGCGCGCTCGCGCTGGCTACATCGCCTAGCCGATCTGATCGAGCGAGACAGCGACACGTTGCAGAGCCTGCTCGCACAAGAGCAAGGCCGGCCGCCGATCGAGATGCGGATGATGGACGTGCCGATGAGCGTCGACGTGCTCCGCTACTTCGCGGGGTGGGCGGACAAGCTAGAGGGCCGCACGATTCCCACCGACGGGTTCATGGGCCGCACCACGCTGAACTACACGAAGCGCATGCCCGTGGGCGTGGCCGCGCAGATCATCCCTTGGAACGCACCGCTCATGATTGCGGTATGGAAACTGGCACCCGCGCTGGCCGCCGGCTGCACCGTCGTCGTCAAACCCTCGGAGGATGCTCCGGTGGCGGTGGCACGACTTGGCGAGCTGGCCCGTGAAGCCGGCATTCCGGATGGCGTAGTCAACATCGTCCATGGCGTGGGTTCGGAAGTGGGCCCGGCACTAATCGCGCATCCTTTGGTCAGCAAGATCAGTTTCACCGGCAGCACCGACGTCGGGCGCTCGATCGCATGCGAAGCCGCGAAGACCTTCAAGCGCGTGACGCTCGAACTCGGCGGCAAGGCGGCACAGATCGTCTTCGCCGATGCCGATCTCGAGCAGGTCATCCCCGCGCTGGTGCTCGGTATGTTCGTCAATCAAGGGCAGACCTGCGCGGCAGGATCGCGAGTGCTCGTGCATCGCTCGTTCGCGCAAGCCGTGGAAACGCGGCTCGCCGATGCGGCCCGCGGCATGCGTGTCGGCCCGCCGTCGGACCCGTCGTCGCAAATGGGCGCGCTGATCAATCAACGTCATCTTGCGCGCGTGCGTGCGCACGTCGACGGCGCCATCGCCGAAGGCGCGATCCGCCTTGCGGGCAACGAAGCGGTGCCCGAGCACGGCTACTTCATGAGGCCGACGGTGCTCGGCGGGGTGCATCCGCGCATGCGGATCGCCAGCGAGGAGGTGTTCGGGCCCGTCGGCATGGTCATGCCGTTCGATAGCGAGGACGAGGCAATCCGCATCGCCAATGACACGCTGTATGGCTTGTCCGCCTCGTTGTGGACGCGAGACCTCGCTACCGCCCACCGCGTGGCCGATCGTCTCGACGTGGGCGCCGTGGCGATCAACTGCTGGAGCCCGCTCGATGCGCGCCTGCCTTGGGGCGGCATCAAGCACAGCGGCATCGGACGCGATCTGTCTCGAGCCGCGCTCGAGTCCTATCTCGAGGAAAAAGTGATCACCGCGGCACTGTAACGGGCATTGTTCATCTGCAGCGCCTTCCAAGAACTTCGTGAGCGATACACCATGAACTATCAACAGCGTCAAAAACGTTTCTGGCACCCGATGAGCTCGGCCGCCGCCGGCCACTCCACCCCGACCGTCATCATTGCGCAAGGGGACGGAAATTACGTCGTCGACGTCGAAGGCCACCGCATGCTCGACGGTGTCGGCGGATTGTGGAACGTCAACGTCGGCCACAACAGGCCGGAAGTGAAAGCCGCCATCGCGCGCCAGATGGATGAACTTTCTTATTACCAGACATTCGACGGCGTAGCGCATCCGCTCGTCTACGATCTCGCCGATCGGCTCTGCGCGATGTTCGAGCAAGAAGACATGCAGCGCGTGATGTTCGGCAGCGGCGGTTCCGACGCTTGCGAAACCGCGCTGAAGATGGCGCGTCAATATTGGGTCGCCGCGGGCGAGCCCTCGCGGACGAAGTTCCTTTCGCTACGCAACGGTTATCACGGCGTGCATATGGGCGGGACGTCGGTCGGCGGCAACGGCGTCTATCACTATAACCACGGCCCGCTCTTGCCCGGTTGCGTGCTGCTCGATACGCCTTGGCTCTACCGCAACCCTTGGGGCTGCGAGGATGCCCAGGAACTCGTCACGCATTGCATCCGACAGTTGGAGGACACGATCGCATTCCATGGCCCGCAAACCATCGCGGCGTTCATCGCGGAGCCGGTGCAGGGCGCGGGCGGACTCATCGTACCGCCGGCCACCTATTGGCGCCGCGTCCGGGAAGTATGCGACCGAAACGGCATCTTGCTGATCGCCGACGAAGTGGTCACCGGTTTCGGCCGCACCGGCTGCATGCTCGGTAGCCGCGGTTGGGGGGTGGCACCCGACATCCTTTGCTTGGCCAAAGGGATCTCCGCGGGCTATGTGCCGCTCGGCGCGACGATGTACAACCGGCGCATCGCGCAAGCCATCGAGCATGGCAGCGGCTTCTCGCACATGGTGATGCACGGCTATACCTACAGCGGCCACCCCCTCGCCTGTGCGGCGTCGCTCGCCGTGCTCGACATCGTCGAAGCGGAGGATTTGCCCGGCAATGCGGGACGTGTCGGCCGGCACCTGCTCGAGCAGTTGCTTCCGCTGAAGCAGCAATTCGAGACGGTGGGCGACGTGCGCGGAAAAGGCCTGATGTTGGCACTCGACCTGGTGACGGACAAAGCGAGCCGAACGCCGCTCGACCCCATGGAAGGGTTCGCGGCGCGGGTGGCCGATGCAGCCCGTAGGCGCGGCGTCCTCGTGCGAGCCATCGCCAACAAAGTGGTGATGTCCCCGCCGCTAACGCTGAAGTTGGAGGAGGCCGACACGATGGCGCGGGCGTTGCGCGACGCGCTGCAGGAATGCTGTTGACAGGTGTTTTTGCGCTAGGTACACACGAACGGCCGGGCGAGCGTTCGTGTGCTGCCTGCAGCACACTTTCGTACTCGCACACTCGCCCGTCCGCACGCGGATTCTTCGCCCGGTTCTCGTCTTCTCAGCGCCGCCTATCGTCAGGCAGGGCTGAGAGGCGAGGACCATGGGTTTCGAGAGTTCGTCTAGATCGTTGAGAATGAGGCACCAAGATGGAAATCCAAATCGCGCATGATGCGGGAGAGAAGTACCCGCTCGTCGTTCGACTTCTCCACTGGGCAAGAGCCATGCTGATCTTCGGGCAGCTTTGGATGGGTTGGACCATGGTGCGACTCAGCGATGACCTTCCCGCCAAATTCGACTGGTACTACCCGACCCACAAGCAGTTCGGGATTCTGACTCTCCTGCTCGTTCTCGTTCAACTCGCGATCCGCTCCCGTAAGACGCTGCCGCCCGCGCCGGCGGGGCTCGCGAACTGGGAGAAGAAATGCGCCAAGGCGACCCACTACCTGCTCTACGCCTTGGCCATCGTAGTGCCGTTGATGGGCTACTCGATGTCGAGCACCTTCACTCAAAGCGACGGCGTGCCGTTTTTCTTCATGCACCTGCCGGAAGTGTTGCCCAAGAACGATAACTGGTTCAAGGTGTTCCAGTGGCTGCATAGAACGTTGGCCTATACGTTGCTGGCGCTCGTCGTCTTTCATATCCTCGGAGCGTTGAAGCATCGCTTCTTGGACAGGGATCGCGACAACGACGTGTTGCGGCGGATCTTATAGCCAAGATCGGCACCTGCGATGCGATGGCGAACGGTGCCGTGAGTCGAACGGCGGAAGAACGCGTCTTCCCGAACCCGAACCCGTGCTCGCCCGATCAGCCGACGTTGAGCTTGCCGCTGAGCCGCGCGTGAAAGGCGCGGCTGCGCTCGTCGAGCCCTGCAAAGCGCACAACGGTGCCGCGTTGATGATACTTCAGCTCGATCGAATCGAGCGCGGCGACCGTCGACGCGTCCCATATCTGCGACTTCGAAAAATCGATGACTACCGCGCCGGGATCGGCCGCGTACTCGAAGCGATCGACGAGATCGTTGCTGCTGCCGAAGAACAGCGGACCATGCACTTCGTAGTGCACGCTCTGCCCGTCGGCGGACAGGCTACGCGTGGTGCGGATCACGTGCGCCACGCGGCGCGCGAACAGCATCGTCGCAAGCAGCACGCCGCCCGCCACGCCGAGCGCGAGATTGCCCGTATAGACAGTCAACGCGACGGATACGAGCATCACCGACGTTTCCATCAGCGGCATGCGCACGAGGGTAGCCGGCCGCAGACTGTGCCAGTCCACCGTCTTGACCGCCACGACCATCATCACCGCGGCGAGCGCAACCATGGGAATGTGCGCCATGACGGGACTCAGTCCTGTGATCAGCGCGAGCAGCGTAAGCGCTGCGGCGAGCGTCGAGACCCGCGTGCGCGCGCCACCGATGCCCACGTTCACCACCGTCTGGCCGATCATCGCACAGCCCGCGATTCCGCCGAACGTGCCCCCGCACAGATTGGCAAGCCCGAGCGCCCAGGATTCGCGCGTCTTGTTCGAACGCGTCTGCGTCATTTCATCAACCAGCTTCGCGGTCAAAAGCGTCTCGAGCAGGCCGACGAACGCTATGCTGACCGCCGTCTGCCATATGATTTTCAGCGTGCCGAGGTCGAACGGAACGGTCCACGCGGTGATACCCGGCAGCTCGGTGCGCACCGCCTGCCCCGCGCCGACGGTCGGCACGCTCCAGTGCAGCGCGAGCGCGAGGCCCGTCGTGACGGCGATCGCGATCAGCGGAGAAGGGATGGCCCGCGTCAGGCGCGGCGCGCCCAGCACGATTGCAAGCGTGACCGCGAACAATGCATAGACGGCGGGCGACTGGTCCACCACATGCGGTAGCTGCGCGCGAAAGATCAGGATACCGAGCGCATTGACGAAGCCGAGCATCACCGAGCGCGGAATGAAACGCACGATGCGCGCGAGGCCGAGCAAGCCGAACGCCACCTGAATCAGCCCGCCGAGCAGCACGGCGGGCAGGATGTAGCCGGCGCCGTGGGCATGGACCATCGGTCCGACCACGAGCGCCACGGAGCCGGCCGCCGCGGTCACCATCGCGGAACGCCCGCCGAACAGCGACATCACGACGAGCAGCACGACCGACGCGAACAACGCGGAACGCGGCTCGACACCCGAGATGAACGAGAACGAAATGACCTCGGGAATCAGCGCGAGGCTCGTGACGACGCCTGCAAGCACTTCGCGCAGCCATTCGGCGCGCGATGCAGGCAGTGCGATGCGCTGCCTGGCGCGCGGTATATCGATCGTGTTCGCGGAAATTTTCATGACCTTATCCAATTTTTTTCCTTCGTCAAATGCCGCGCGGGCGCACGCATCACGCACGTACGACGCATCGGAAGCCAATGTGGCTCGTCGACGTGTCCAGCGTCTGGCCTTGGCGCGCGGCCGGCCGGTAGCGCAGGCAATAGCTCGGCGCGCACAGGTGCGAGCCGCCTTTCACCGCGTGGCGCACGTTCGGATCGTCGAGTCGCGACGACGGAATGCAGCACGACTTCGCCTCGCCGACGCCCGGCGCTTCGCTGTAGCGCGTGGCGGTCCACTCCCACACGTTGCCCGCAACGTCATACAAACCGTAGCCGTTTGCCGGATAGGCCTTGACCGGCGACGTGCGTTCATAACCGTCGAGCGCCGTGTTCTGCCATGGAAACTCGCCCTGCCACGTATTCGCCATCTGCTGGCCACCGGGCGCGAACTCGTCGCCCCACGGATAGGCCGCACCGTCGAGCCCGCCGCGCGCCGCGTACTCCCATTCGATCTCGGTCGGCAGCGCCTTGCCGGCCCACGCCGCGTATGCGCTCGCATCCGCGAACGACACGTGCACGACCGGATGATCGGCGAGTCCTTCCAGATCGCTTTCCGGTCCTTGTGGGTGCCGCCAGTTCGCACCCGGCACATAGGCCCACCATTGCCTGTAGTCGCGCCGTTCGACGCGTTCCGCCGGCTGCACGAACACCAGCGACGCCGGACACAGCAGCGCGGGATCGGCGTCAGGGTAGAGCGCGGGATCGGGCTGCCGCTCGGCTGTCGTCAGATAGCCGGTCGCGTCGATGAACGCCGCGAACTGCGCGTTGGTCACCGGATGTACGTCGATCCAGAAAGCCGGCGCCGTTGCGCGCCGGGCCGGACGCTCCTCCCGATAGAAGCGATCGGAGCCCATCGTAAAATCGCCGCCCGAGATTCTAACCATACGGTCGGTACAGGCAGCCGAAATCGATGGGGACTGCGCCGCCGCTTGTGCGGAAGAACAGCAGCATGCACGCTTCACGGGTCGTGCGTCCGTCACCGGCGCGCTCATCACGTTATGCGTTCAAGACCGACTTCGGCACGAAGTCGAGCGCCGATCCCGGCGGAATCAGTTCCTCCTGCTTCACGCTATCCTCGAACTCCCGCACGACGCGATGCGCATGCTGCATCACCCACCACCGCACGTAGCGTTGGTTCACCGCCTCGCGCTCCTTCGGGTCCTCCTGCAGATGCGTGATCCGCGCGAAACCGAGCGGCAATTCGGGGTCGTGGAAATGCTGCTGACGCTTGAAGTTGATCTTGAAGTCCTTCCACTTCACCGCATGCAGTTCGTCCTTCAGCCAAACCATGCATGATTCGCGGTTCGACGTCGGCTGTTCCCCGAGGAAGAACTTCGTCTGGTCCTTGCCGTCGATCAAGCGATCCTTCGGCGGCTCGGCACCCGCGAAATTGAGCAGCGTCGTGAACATATCGGTGACGTGCACCATCTCGTTGCTTTCGATGCCGGCAGGAATACGGCCCGGCCAGCGCGCAAGCAGCGGGGTGCGAATCCCGCCCTCGGCCGAGCTGAAGTACGAGCCATCGAAAAAGCCGCCGGTGCCGCGTCCCGCGAGGTGGTCCTCGGCGCCGTTGTCGCCGCAGAGGATCACGATGGTTTCGTCGGCCACGCCTAGGCGATCCAGCTCGTCGAGCAGCACGCCGAAATCGTGATCGAGCATCAGCAGGCAGTCGCCCCACTCGCCGTTCGTGCTCTTGCCGACGAATTCGTCGCGCGGCGACATCGGGAAGTGCATCAGCGAGTGATTGAAGTACAGGAAGAACGGCTCGTCGTTCTTCACGCAGCGCTGCATGAAGTCGATGCCGCGCTTCTGGTATTCGAGGTCGCAGGTCTTCTTCGTTTCCATCGTGAGCTGCTCGTCGAGCAGCGGTTTCGTTCCCTTGCCCTTGAAACCTTCGTGCATATAGGAATAGCCGTCGCGCTCGGGCACGTAATGCGGGTCTTCGAGCCACATGCATTCGTCGTAGGTTCGCAGCGGACCGTACCATTCGTCGAAACCGTGATCGGTCGGGAAGCGTCCGTCCTCCGCGCCGATGTGCCACTTGCCGAGGCACGATGAGCGGTAGCCGCCTTTTTCGAGCAGTTCAGCGATCGTCGTCTCCCAGGTCACGAGACCGCCGCTGTTGCCGCCGAGTGCGATCGTGTGATTGCCGGAACGGATCGGGTACCGGCCCGTCATCAGCGCCGAGCGCGTCGGCGTGCACTGCGGCTCGACCACATAGTGCGTGAGCTTCATGCCTTCCTTGCAGAATGCGTCGATGCGCTTCGTATCCGCGCCGCGCAGCTTGCCGCCGCCGTAGCAGCCAAGTTCGCCCATGCCCAGGTTGTCGACATGGAAGAACAGGATGTTCGGTTTCTTGCTCATTGCAAAACTCCATCGAATCGGGAGCGTTATCCCCCGCTCCCGGTTAGGGATATTGATCGATGAATGGGCGCGCCATTCATGCCGTGGCCGTTACCGTGGCCATTACCGAGTCAAAGCATTTCTTCGACGCCGTTCGGGCCCATTTCCATGCTGAACCCGTCGACGCCTCCGGACGCGAGTTCCGGCCCCATCGCGGCGAGCGACTCCTCGCGAATCAGGCTCTTCAGACGGTGGACCAGCTCGACGAACTCGGGCGCGTCGAACATGGCCGGCGTGCGCGGGCGCGGCAACGGCACCCGGATCTCCGCCTTGATACGACCGGGCCGCGCCGTCATCACGTAGATGCGGTCGGAAAGAAACACCGCTTCCTCGATGTCGTGCGTGATGAACAGCACGGACAACCGAAACCGCTGCCACATGTTCGTCAGGATTTCCTGCATGACCGTGCGCGTTTGCGTGTCGAGCGCGCCGAACGGCTCGTCCATCAGCAACACTTGCGGATTGGCCGCGAGCGCTCGTACGATGCCGATGCGCTGCTTCATGCCGCCCGACAGTTGATCCGGGTAGTGGTTCTCGAATGCGAGCAACCCCGCGAGCCCGAGCAGCGTGCGCGCGGTGCTTTCCCGCTTCGCGCGCGACACACCCGCCATCTTCTGGCCGAACTCGACGTTCTCGCGCACGCGCAGCCAGGGGAACAGCGAATACTGCTGAAACACGACGCCGCGTTCGGCGCCGGGCTTCTTGATCGGTGCACCGTCCAGCGTGGCCGTGCCGCTCGTCGGCTTCGTGAAGCCCGCCACGATGCTGAGCAGCGAGGACTTACCGCACCCCGACGGCCCGATCAGCGAGACGAATTCGTGCGGCGCGACGGTGATCGACACGTCTTTCACCGCTTCCGTCCGTGCGTCGCCTGCCCCGAAGACGATGCCGATGTTGCGGCAATCGACGCGACCTTTACTCGTATTGTTCATTTGCGCGCTCCGTTGACGTAGGCGAGCCACGGCATCGACCATTGACCGACCAGACGAATCGCGCCGCCGCACAGCAGGCCGAGCGCACCGATCGTGATCATGCCGAGCACGATGGCCGGATAATTCACGAGCGAATACGCTTCCCACGTGTAGTAGCCGACGCCGTACTGTCCGGAGATCATCTCGGCCGCTATCAGCGACACCCACGCGACGCCCATGCCCACGGCGAGCCCCGTGAAGATGTTCGGCAGCACGCCCGGAAGGATCACGTGTCGGAACAGCTGCGCCTCGCTCGCGCCGAGACAGCGGCCCGCGCGAAGCAGCACCCCGTCGAGCGATTCGACGCCATCGACGGTATTGAGCAGGATCGGATAGAACGCGCCGATGAACGTGATGAACACGATCGACGATTCGGTCGTCGGCCACAGCATGATCGATAGCGGCACCCACGCGATCGCGGGGATCGGCCGCAGCACCTCGATCGCCGGCATCAGGAGTTGGCTCGCGACGCGGTAGCGCCCGATCACGAGGCCGAGCCCGACACCCAACACCAGTGCGACGAAAAAGCCCGCAAAAATGCGCCGCAGACTATTGCCGACGTTCGCCGCGAACGTATGCGAACCGACCATATGCACCGCTTCGCGAAACACGTCGAGCGGCGTCGGCACGTTCTGAAAGCGGATATACCATTGCACCCGATAGTGCGTGCCGAGATACCAGATGAGGAACAGTACGCCGATCGATACGCCGGCAAGCGCGAGCCTAGTGCCGAGCGCCCGGGCACTGTCGGCCACGGGTGCCCTCAGCCGGCGGCGCGTTTTCGGTGCCTGTTCCTGCGGCGCGGACGATGCCGGAGCGCCGCGATCGATGTCGAGATCGAAAGCCCCTTCCATGTCAGTGTCCTCCGCCCGCGACGACGCTCAGCGCCTGCGTATAGCTCACCACTGTCGCGCGCGACTGTTTCGCGCTCGCTTGCGCATCGCGCTTGAGCAGGAACGGCTCGATGTCCGGCTTCGTTTTGTCGGCGCCCGCGAGCGTGTAGAACGCGTCGTCCGCGAATACCTTCACGCCGAGCTTGTTGTCCATCAGATAAACCGCGTCGAGCTTCTTGCCCTGCGCGCGATATCGATTGACGCCGGCGAGCGTGCAGCCCGGCGAACTGAACGAAACGATGCCGCCGCCGTCCACCCAGATCTGACCGGCCTGCGACGGATTGGCGATCGGCGCGTTGCACAGCATGTCGTTGCCTTCGACCTGATAGTTCGAAAAGCTCGCGAGCTGCGTGTCGTAGCTGCGGCCCATCTCTTTGAACGCTTCGCGCACGAACGAATCGTCGACCCATTTGTCGATGTCGAGATCCTTCACCATATCGAGCTTTTTGAGCACCGCGTAATCCGTTTTCAACGCGGCGATCCAGCGAGGCTTGATGGTCGGGTCGAGCGTATCGATGCCGCCCGGCCCCAGAAAGATATAGGCGACCTCCTTGTCCACCCTCGTCCACGCCTGAATTTTCTCGGCAGCCTCCTGGGGATTCCGGCGCACCCAATCGTTCGCATCCATGAGTGCTTTGATGTAAGCGGTCACGATCTCCGGATACTTCTGCCCGAAGTCTTTGCGCACCACGACGCCGTGAAGCGTCGGTTGCCCTGTTTCCACACCGTCGAACACCTTGCGCGCGTATCCGCGAAAAGGCAGCAGCTCAGCGAACGGCACGAAATCCGCGTGGGCGTCGATGCGGTTTTCTTGAATGCTGGTGCTGCCGACTTCGGGAGACTGGTTGGTCAGCTCGAAATAGTCTTCCGGCAGTCCGCGGCTTTGCAGCGCGGCGAGCAGCATGCCGTGCGCCGCGGAGCCGAACGGCACCGATACGCGCTTTCCCTTCAGATCGGCGAGGTCGTAATAAGGCGAATTCTTCGGCACCACTACGCCGTTGCCGCCGCCGAGCGCGTTGTAGGCGATCACCGCGACGAGTTCGGTGTCGTTGCCGGTCGCGTGACCCGTCGCGCCGTTCACGAGCAGCGGGTAATCGCCCATCATGCCGATTTGCAGCTTTCCCGCGATCATGCCGTTGGTGATCGGCGGCCCGGACGTCGCATTCTGCCAAGTCACGTTGTACGTGACGTTTTGGTACTTTCCCGTATGCGGCAGATATTTGTTCAGCAAGCCGAGCTGCCTGATGACGACGCCGCCCGTCACCGTATTCGTCGTCGTGTCCTGCGTGCCGATGCCGATGTCGATCGTCTCGGCGCGTGCGGCGCCGGCAGCGGCACCTGCCAGCACAAAGCCCATCGCTAGGAGTGAAGCACCGCGTAATGCATGGCCCGCCAAATCCCTGATTCGCATGATGTAACCCTGAAGATTGAATGACACGGGATCGCGCGCTGCCTCACCCATATCGGACGGTAAAAACCTGAACGCCGAAGCAGCGCTCGCGTGTGATCCAGCCGGAGTTCTCAACGTGCGCCGCTTGCGTGTCTTTCGACGCGGACCCTGAACTGGAAGGCGTCTCCTCGGTAATACAATTCCTCGTACTCGAGCGGTTCGCCGGCGCTCGTATGAATCACGCGCTCGATGAACAGGATGGGCGCGCCCTCCTCCACCCCGAGCACCTTGCACAACTCCTCGGTAGCGAGCAGCGAGCACATTCGCAGATCGGCATGGCCGAGCATGATTTGGCAGTCGTTCTCGAGCACGGAAAACACGTCGCGGTTCGCCAGATCTGCCTTCGCGACGCGCCCGCCGATTTCGGACGGAAGGTACGAAACGTCGAGCGAAATCGGCGCACGGTTCAGGAAGCGCAGGCGCCGCAGCTCGACGACACGCTCGCCGCAGGCCATGCGCTCACGTACGTGTTTCGGCGGCGCGACGCTGCGCAGCGATAGCACCTTCGAATGCGTGTCGTAGCCCATCTGCCGCATCGAAGTTCCGAAGCCTTGCAGGCTTCCGAGATCCTGAAACGCCCGCGGCCGTGACACATAGGTTCCCTTCCCGTGAATGCGAAACACCAGTCCCTCGTTCTGCAGCGTGCCGAGCGCCTGGCGGGCGGTGATGCGGCTTACGTCGAACGCCCGCATCAACTCGCTCTCGGACGGCATTTGCTGATTCGGGCGGTATGCGCCCTGCAAAATGCGGTCGCGCAAGATGTCCGCGATCTGCATGTACAGTGGCCGAGGACCATCGAGATTCCGCGGTGCGGCGTCGGCGGCATCCGCGCTCGTCGCGGGCGAAGTGAAGTCGGCTATGTGCATTTCGGTAGATATAACTCGTCATTACAAGTTGGCTTATAAAAGGCAAGACCTGTGCCAACGTTTTCCCCGCTGAAACCGCCGGTTTTTCGGCGTTTTTCCGTTGCCGCGTGCCCCAAGAGCGAACTTGGCTGCGGCGCGCGGTGCACGTCCGTTTGCCGCTGGTGCACGCTTCGCATGCGTCATGCGAGCGAATAGATCCACGCCAGCGTCTGAAACCGGACGAGCAGCGAGAGGCCAATGGCGGTGGTCATGAACGGCGCGACGCACGCCGCCGCCGCCCGCAGCCGGCCTGCCGACAGGCACGAGCGAGCGGTGGCGAACGCACCGGCGCACAAGGCAACCGTCAGCACCGCAAAGACAGCCGCGACCCACCCGGCGTCGTTCAGCGTGTGCCCGGCTAGCACGCTCGAATAGACGAGTACGTTGTCGATTGCGCCGGACGTCGCGACGATGCTCACCGCCGCGACCCTTCCTACGCATCCGTTAGCAGAGAAGCGTCGGTCCGTTGCATCCGGCGTCGGGGCGCCGCCGCCCCGGCGCAGCACGGCAATCCGCTTCAATCCCACGACCAACGGCACGATGCCGACAAGGCCGATGAACGGTGCACCGTGGCGCCATCCCACCTGCATGACGATGACGGCCAGCGCAACTTGGACCGCAACGCTGACGAATTGTCCGACGAGGACCTCGACCGCGCGATAACGCGCGTTGCCGAAGAAACCGAGCAAAAGCGCGTAGCCATCGACATTGGTCGACACATACGCGGCGGTCGCCGCCATCAAAAACGTAGACAGCCTGTCCAAGGAGCACTCCTATTTTGGTTTTTCGATCCCGCAATGCGAGCGAGCGCGGCTTTCGCATAATGTGCGTTACTCGATATGACATGACATGATGTGACCAAGCATGCAAATCCGATGCCATGCTGGACGTCCGCGCGCACCCGCTACTCGGTTTTTCGGCCGACACCGTGCGGCGCGCCGTGCCGCGGCGTGGGCTCGACGGTATAATCGTTTGACTTAAAAGCCATGCGACGGGGAAGCTCATGCCCGCCGGCCTGCCGACCGACCCGCCGACCATGCAAAATAGCCGCCCCCCATTCGAGTTCGACTCGCCGGTTCCGCTCTATCAGCAGATCAAGGAAAAGCTGCGCGGCGGCATTCTCGACGGTACGTATCCGCCTCACAGCCGCATGCCCTCCGAGAGCGAACTGCAGCAGATGTTCGAGGTGAGCCGCATCACCATTCGCCAGGCGCTCGGCGATCTACAGAAGGAAGGGCTGATCTTCAAGGTGCACGGCAAGGGCTCGTTCGTGTCGCAGCCGAAGGCCGCGCAGAACATCACGTCGCTTCAGGGTTTTGCAGAAGCGATGTCGGGCGAAGGGCACGAAATCTTCAACCGCGTCGTGTCCTTCGCGTTCGTAGGCGCGAGCGCTGAAGTCGCCGCGAAGCTCAAGATCGACGAAGGAACGACAGTGGCCGAAATACACCGGATTCGGCTGTTGAACCGGAAGGCGACATCGTACGAGGTCACCTTCGTGCCCGAGTCGCTCGGCAAGAAGCTTCAGCGAGCCGATCTCATCACGAGAGACATTTTCCTGGTTCTCGAGAACGACTGCGGCGTGACGCTGGGCGGTGCGGACGTCGCGATCGACGCGACGGCTGCGGACGCTGCCATCGCGCTCGCGCTCCAGACGAAGAAAGGCGCGCCGCTGCTGCGTGTCGAGCGCCTCACCTACGACGCCGGCAAGCAGCCGATCGACTTCGAGTATCTGTACTTCAAGGGCGGGACGTTCCAATATCGGCTGAAGGTGGACCGCAAGCGATCGCCCGGCCCGCAGGGCTCACGCCGGTTGAAGACGGAGAAGGCCTGAGCGTTCAGCGCGAACTATCCGTGATCACGCTGGCTGAGCTCCGCGAAGCTCCGATTGGAACGCGCCGTCATGTCGGACAGCTCGATGCCGAGAAAATCAATGAATGCGCGTACAGCGGGCACGAGCCCTCGCCGCGATGG
>NZ_JBQCIF010000109.1:0-11191 GCF_051953955.1 Trinickia sp.
GCCCGGTACACCCGCGAGCGCACCGAGTTGGCCCGCTATCCCGGCGGCTTGGCCCAAACCCGACAGTCCACCCGTCGACGGCGCGCCGCCACCTCCGGCGTTTCCGATTGGAGCAAAACTCATGTTTAACCTCTTCTTTTAAATCAGCGCCATCCGCCCTTCTCGGGGAGGACATTTGCGAATCACAGCTCCAGTCCGCGCCGATACCGCGATCAGTTGCGTCGCACTGTTGATGTCCACATAAGCGGCAAAGAAGCGATCCATTACACCGATAAACGTATTCATGCATTCGGCCTCGAAACGCTGCTCGTCGAGCGACATCGTGATTTCGATCCCGGCCTGCAAGCCCCCGACGCCCGCGGCCATCGTCCAAAGCTTCATGCCGCGCCAGCGCAGGCCGGTCATGCCTTCGATATGCAAAGCTTGCCGGCCCGCATGGGCGGCGAATTGCCGAAACAATGCTTTGAGGGCCGCAAGCCCAAGCTGATCGAGGCGACAGACATGCGGCGTCATTTGCGCCAGAAGCTTCCACCCGTGACCGCGCTCCGGCTGAGGCCAATGGCTGGGCGTCGGCTGACGCAACAGCGCAATCGGGCATTTGAGTTCAGCGCCGATCGCCTCGAGGTCGCCGCCCGGCATGCCGATTGGCATACCGGCCGGCAAATTTCTGTTCGTGCACGTGACCTTGATCGTCAGATCCTTCGGGTCGAGCCGCCCTACCTTGCCATCTAGCTTGCGCAGTACCAGCGCGGTTTCGCGGCCCGGATTCTCCCGTGCGGCCCGCCCGTCGCGCAGTCGCTCCCACACCGGCGTGCCGTAGTACTTGCGATGCCCGAATCCGTGCAGCGGCTCGATCAATTCACGGTTCGATGAACCGGCTTTGCCCAAATGCACTTCGTCGATCGACCACACGTCGGAATCGGCCACCTCGGGCACGCCACTCGGCACGATCGAATATCGCGGCTCGGCATCGCCCGGTTCCTCTGTCACGCCGCCAGGCTCCACGGTGCGCTGAAAGAGGTTCGCGACGGGCGTACAGAAAAGCTTCAGATTCGCGGCGCTGGCGGCTGACAACCGTTGCGCGATCGACGAATCGTGACGGACGCCGGCAATGGCCAAGTGCAGCGTGACGGAAGCCGCGTTCGGCGTGCCGGCCAGCGCGGTTTGCTTGAGCATCGCGAAGTCGACATCGATGAAGCGGAACCGCTCCGGGAACGCAAAGTACTCGAGCAGCAGGCGTAACGGAAACTCCATTCGGGGCCCAGGGCCGAACACGCTGTCCGTGTCATCGAACCCAGCCGGAATAATCGGTACGGCTTCGAGTGGCCGCCATTCTCCGCGGTCATCCCGATCGGCGAACGCACCGATCGCATGGAGCAAGATCGCGTCGCTCAACGCTGCGGCAATCTGCGGCGCACCATCCAGAAAGATCCGCACACGATCGGACACGGCTGCGAAGCCAGCTCGTTCTTCAGGCGCTTCGAACGTGACGGAGAGTATGCCGAGCGTACCGGCAGGAAGAATCACGCTCCGAGGCGCATGGGCCACTGGGGCGTATCGCACTTGGCCGATGGAAAACGGAGCAAGCGTCACGTCGTACGCCGATCGAAAGCGGTACTTGCCCAGATGCGACATGAACTCCGTTCCGCGCGCGATCGTGCGCGCGCTGCTCGACGGATTAGGCTCAGCCCGGATCTGTACGATCGAGCATGCCGGAAAGGGACGCAATACCTCGGGATGCAACCGCTCCAACATCTCGGTGGGCACTTCGGGATAGTCGTCGTCGATGCGTGCCGCCGCGCGCGCATTGCTCAGCGCGGCGGACTGCAAAAGGCGCTCGACGTGCGGATCGTCACAGTGCTCGCCGGAAATGCCGAGTTTTGCGGCATGAGCCGGAAAGCGCTCCGAAAACTCGCGCATCGACCCGCGCAACAACGCCAGTTCGCGTTCGTAGTGCGGGAGGATGTCTTCCGGTTGGGGGTAGTCGTTCATCGCATGTTTGCGCCGCTCAACTCGCCTCGTCCGGCTTCACCCCGAGCAACTCGCGAATATGCGTCAGCGAGCCGTCGTCCTTGACCACCGTGCTCAGCCATTCGTGCAGCGGCATGTCGGCCCATTCCGCCGCTTTGTCCGCGAGATACGCAGCCGGGCTGTGCGGCTCGGTCGAGCGGAAGAATCGCGCGACGGCGCGCAGCTGCGCCACCGCATCGGCACGACTTTGAATCGCGCCCACGGGGCGCGCAATGTTGAGCGCAGCAGTGTTGTTGGCCATCGAAGTCTCGAGAGTGGGAGCCGTCTTGAAGCTAGGTTCGGCGCGCCCGCTCGGGCCCGCATCGGGTTGCGGCGGCGCGCTCGTCGGGTCCAGCTTCGCCCCGACGTCGCGTGCAAAGCGTTCGGCGAGCCCGTACACGTGCTCGTACGCCTCCTTCGCCTGCCGAAAACTCGGCGCGGCACTTCCCGCGCGAGCATCGAGCGCCTGCTCCAGCGCGACCATAGCCGCCTGGAACGCCTTGAGATCGGTGAGCAACGTCTTGTAGAACGCAGGCGGCGTCCCGCGCTTGGCCGCTTCTATCTGTTCGAGCGACGGCTTGCCGCGCGCGATCTCATCGGCTCGCTCGGGATCGCGCCGCATCGCTTGCGCGACACTGCCCGCCACCTCCCAATCAAGCCCGCTGAATTCCCCCGCCGACGACTGCGTGAGCCGCACCTCGCGCAGCAACTGCGTCGTGCGCCCCACGAGCCAGCTCACGTTGCCGAGGCGATATTCGGCGTCGTCCCCTTCGGGCAACGGGTGCACGGCATCCCAATAGCGCTCGGCAAGCGCCGCCAGCAGGGTGTACCCCTGCGAGAACCCCTCCACGCCCTGCTTCATCGCCAACGCCTCGGTCAGCCAGGCAGCCAGGCGCAAGTCCTTGGTTTGCGTCCTAAGCAACAGCGTGCAGCGTTCGATCACGAAGCCCCAATCGGCTTCCTTGATTTCAGTCACCCACTCGCCCTGATCGAGCGAGGGGTCGTCGAACTTGCGAGCGTGTTGGATCGCGTCGAAATCGGACGAGAACAGCAGGTCCTCGCCGCACGGCGAGGCGCCCTCGAGCGGCGCGATGAGCGGTTCGAGATCGATGGGCATATCAACTTACCTTGTATTCGAAGTCGCCCGACTCCAGCGCGCGCACGTCAATGTGCTCGATGCGCTCGCCCTGGGCGATGCGGCCGAGCACGTGCTGCGCGAGTTCGGGCAACAGCGTGCCGTTGAGAATATGGTCGACGTTGCGGGCGCCCGAATCGACTTCCGTGCAGCGCGCGAGCACCGCGTCGACGAGCGATTCGTCCCACCGGAAGGCGGCGCGGTGATTCTCGGCCACGCGCGCGCGAATCCGTTCGAGTTTGAGTTCGATGATTTGAACGAGGACGTCGTCGGAAATCGGGTAGTACGGCACCACTTTGACGCGCCCGAGAAACGCGGGCTTGAACGCTTTGTACAACTGCGGACGCAGTAGCTCGGCCAACGTGTCGGCGTCGGGCAGCGCCTGCGCTTCCTGATTCAAGCAGGCCTGCATCACGGCCGCCGAACCCACGTTGGACGTCAGGATGATCAGCGCATGGCGGAAATCGATCTCGCGTCCTTCGGCGTCGTCGAGCGTGCCTTTGTCGAACACTTGGAAGAACATTTCCAATACGTCGGGGTGCGCTTTTTCGATTTCGTCGAGCAGCACGACCGAGTACGGATTGCGCCGCACGGCCTCGGTCAGCACGCCGCCTTCGCCGTAACCGACGTATCCCGGCGGCGAGCCCTTCAGGCCCGACACGCTGTGCGCTTCCTGGTATTCGCTCATGTTGATCGTGACGAGCTTGCGCTCGCCGCCGTACAGGATATCGGCCAGCGCGAGCGCCGTTTCGGTCTTGCCGACGCCCGAGGGGCCGACGAATAGGAACACGCCGCGCGGCTTGTTCGGATCCTCGAGATTCGCGCTGGCCGTGCGCACGCGTTGCGCGATGGCGTCGAGCGCGTGGTCCTGGCCGATCACGCGCTCGGCGAGCAGATCCTTCAAGCCGAGCACGGTGCCGATCTCGTCCTTGACCATGCGGCCGAGCGGGATACCGGTCCATGCCGCTACGATCGCCGCAACGACGTGTCCGTCCACCTGTAGCGGCACCATGGCGCTGGTCTGCTGCAACGCTTCGAGCTTCGAGGTGAGCCGCGCCAGTTCCTCACGCACCGCGGCTTGCGCATCGATGCTCGCCGTCTGCGCCTCTGATGAAGCTTTTGCTTCGGCAAGCTCGCTGCGCAAGGCACCGATCCGCTGCGCCAGCACGCGTTCTTCTTCATAACGCGCTTCGTCGGCGGCCAGCGTCGCAACGTCCGTCTCCCTCGCCGCGTGCAGCCGTGCGAGGCGTTCGTCGTGCGCGGCCCCGGCCGTTCCCGCGGCACACTCGCGTTCGAGCGCCGCGATCTCGGCATCGATGCGTTCGATCCGCTTGCGCGCGTCCTCGATCGCAGCCGGCGTGGCGCCCTGTGCCAATGCCACTTTCGCACAGGCGGTATCGAGCACGCCGATGGCCTTGTCGGGCAGTTGCCGGCCCGTGATGTACCGATGCGACAAACGCACGGCCTCGGTAATCGCCTCGTCGAAAATGCGCACGCCGAAATGTGCCTCCATGCGCGGCGCGAGCCCGCGCACCATCGCGCATGCAAGGGCCTCGCTCGGCTCCTCGACCTTCACCACTTGGAAACGCCGCGCGAGGGCGACGTCTTTTTCGAAGTACTTGCGATATTCGGCCCACGTCGTGGCGGCGATCGTGCGCAGCTCGCCGCGCGCAAGCGCGGGCTTGAGCAGGTTGGCGGCGTCGTTCTGTCCGGCTTGGCCGCCCGCACCGATGATCGTATGTGCTTCGTCGATGAACAGGATGATCGGCGCCGCGCTCTTCTTGACTTCGTCGATGACGCTCTTCAAGCGATTTTCGAACTCGCCCTTCACGCTCGCCCCGGCTTGCAGCAACCCCATGTCGAGCACGTGCAATGCCACGCCGATGAGCGGCGCCGGCACGTCGGCCGCCGCAATGCGCAGCGCCAGCCCTTCGACGACGGCCGTCTTGCCCACACCGGCCTCGCCGGTCAGGATCGGGTTGTTCTGACGGCGACGCATGAGGATGTCGATGGTCTGCCGAATTTCGGCTTCCCGGCCGATCACGGGATCGATCTCGCCGTCGCGCGCACGCTGCGTCAGATTCGTCGTATAGGTATCGAGTGCCGGCGTTTTCGACGGCGAGGCCCGTAACGCCGAATCGATTCCCTCGTCGCCGCCATGCGCCCCGCCCTTCGCCGATACGTCGGCGACGCGTTCCGCCTCGCTCGATCCCGCCGTCGCTTCGTCGAATCGATGCTTGAGCTGTTCGACCGGCACCTTCGTCAGGACCGGCGACATCCGTTCGGCGAACTGCGCCAGCTCGGGCGACGTGAGCAATGCGAGCAGCAAATGCCCTGAGCGAATGCGGGCCGCGTGCGAATCGAGCGAGGCAATGAGCCAAGCTTGCTCGAACAGCGAGATCAAATGCTGAGAAAACACCGGCGTACGCGTATTGCCCGTCTTGAACCGTTCGAGTTCGCGTTGGAGATCGGTACGCAGCACTTCGGCACTGAGCCCGCTCGCGCGCAGTACGACCGACAGATCGCTCGCGTTCTCCTCGGTCAATGCGAGCAGCAGATGCTCGAGATCGACTTCGTAGTTGCCGCGCGCGAGGCAAAGGCTCGCAGCCCGTGTGGCGGCATTCAGGCAGAGCGTGTCGAGCTTGGCGATGAGGGTCTTCAGGGGTGTACTCATGTCGGATCGATTTCGCTTTCTTCGTTTGTCGGGTCAATGGATGACGTTCAGTTCGTAACGCGCGTCGTCGCGGTCGCGCTCGGCCGGGCGAGTGCAGAGGAAGGCGTCGTAGCCGAGCCGCGCGCCCTGGCCGAGGCGGCTCATCCCCACTTCCTCGCGCGCAAGGACGAGCGATACTTCGTATTCGGTCGTAATGCCGGCGAGCAGCGTGAGCACGCGTTCGAGCGCAATCGCGTTCGACTCGTCGGGCAGAAACGCTTCGTAGTCGCGCTTGGTGAGGGGCCCGACGACGATCCGCACGCGCATGTCGCGCTGCCACACGCGCTCGCCCGCGAGCGCCGTGGCCCCGAGCGTCGTATTGAGTTCGCCCACCACCGTCAGCCGTTCTTGCGGCACCGCATACCACTTTCCCGAAAACTGTCCGACACGCACCGGCACACGAAAATAATCGGACAGCACCCGCTCGAGATAGGAGTACGACATCGGCCGATGCCGCGCGGGCGCCGCATAGCCCGCGATCGCCTCGTCGATCACCGCCCCGGGGCCTTCTTGCAAATGCGCGCGCGTTGGAGCGTCGGGCGTGCCGGCGAGCGACAGCAAGAGCGGAAGGTAGCGCTCGTCCCGATCGAGTTCGTAGTGAAACGGCAGCCGGTACTTCTTCCATGCCCCGTAAAAGAGCGCCGTGGAGCGGCTCGAGAAGACGTCGAAGAATTCCCTCGCGGCGTGATCGCGCTGCAATTGCGCACGCGCGATCAATTGCTCCGTGTAGTGCAGCGGCAACGCGCCCTGCCCGCCCAGCAAACCGAAGAACGCGGGTGTCAGCTCGACGCGCTCGACTTTGCTTTGTGCGAGCGCCGTCCGTACCGCGTCCATGCCGGCGAGCGCGTCGCCGGCTTCGTCATACGGCACGGCGCGTTCGAGTTCGCTCGGCGGAAAGGTCAGCGCAAGACTGTTGCGAAACGCGATGCCCGGATCACGACGCTCGTCGGATACGGGCTCGTCCTGCTGCGAGGCCCATGTCTCGAGCATCCGAACCGCTTGAAAGAATTCGAACCGATACGGCTCGTCGAGCAGCCGCTCGACTACGCCAGCGTCGATGCCGCGCTGCGCGGTTTGCATCGCATGATCTCCTCGCCTGTGCGGCCTGCGATGGCCACGAGTTGCACGAAACTGTTCAATCGGACGAACAGGCCGAAGAAGGTGTCGAGCACGCCCACGAACGTCGCGAGGCTCGTGCCGACATACTGTGCTTCATCGAACGTCAAGCGAATCTCCACGCCGCGCACGAAGGTCGCATAAGGCCGTCCCGGCAGCCAATGCACGGCCGGCCGTTGCTCGATGCCGACGATGCCGGCGATATGCCGCGCCGAGACCGCCGTGCGCCGTGCGTCGTAGAGCGCCAGCAACTCTTTGAGCGGCGCGAGGCCCTGCGCCGCCAACGAGACGTGATTGAGCGACAGATGCGACACGAGCCGCCAGCCCATCGATGCGTCGCGCGGCACGCGCACGCTAGGCGTCGGCCGCGACAGCAGCCCGATCGTGCCCGCCCCGATCTCGGACTGCGCAAACAGATCGCCGCCTTCGAGCCCGATAGCGAGGCGCGCGGGCAGATCGCGATTCGTACAGGTGAGCGAAAGGCTCAGCGTATCGGTGCGCGCTTCGAGCGGCGAGAAGTGGGCGTCGACGATCGAAATCTCGGTCTCGTAGCCAGGGCTGTTCTTCGCCACCCAATCGTTGCGGCGCGCGAACCAATAGCGCCCCACGCGCGCCGCCTCGTCGTGGTGCAGCGCATAGAACGGCCGGAATTCGGTGATGGTTTGCCCGTCGGCGCGAGTCTCGATGCGGCGCACGTCGTCGATCGAGTGGACCTCGTAATCGCCCGCATGACGCGCGTCGGCCACGACCGGGTAGGCCACCGTTTCATGGCTCACGTGGATCGGCTCGCCGCGCTGCGCGAACAGGTTGACGACGGGCGTGCAAGACAGCCGAACATGGTTGACGCTCAGCGATTCGACGAGCCGTTCGATATGCGGCTCATCGCGCATGTCGCCCAGCGCGACGTGCAGCGTCACGCGCCTGCACCGCCCTGCCGTCTCGAGGATCGCCCCGAGATCGAAATCGATGAAATCGAACTTCTCCGGGAACGCGAAGTACTCGGTGAGGACCCGATGAGCGGGGTGCGACTTGGCGGGATAATCGATCAACGCATCGTCTTCGGCGAAGCCGGCGGGCTCGATCGGTATCGTCGCCAGCGAGCGCCACCGACGGCTTTCGGGCGTTTCGACGTAAGCGCCGATCGCTTTCACGAATAGGCAATCGGTCAGCGCGGCGATGAACGATTGCTCGCCATGAAGGTAAGCCCGTATCGTCGACAGACCGAGCGCACCGAGCGTCCCTTCGGGCAGCATCGTCTCGAACGTGAACGAAAGTAGCGCAGACGTATCGCCGGCCAACGTGACGGCCGACGGCGCGACCTCGGCAAGCGGCGTGTGACGCACATGCGCCAAGCGCAACGGCGCGAGCGTCACGTCATACGCCGTCCGGAACTGGCAGGGCACGCCGCGGATCTCGCGCGAGCGCAGCGGCGTACCGCGCGCGATCACGCTCGGCTGCGTCGGCACCGCTTCGCGAGGCAGGCTGAATTGCGCGATGGAACAAGAGGGAAACGGCCGCAGATAGTGCGGATACAGCACTTCGAGCAGTGCTTCGGTCAATTCGGGACGATCGTCGTCGAGCTTTTTGTTGACGCGGGCCGTCAGCAGCGCAAACGCTTCGATCATGCGTTCGACGTGCGGGTCGTCCCCCTGCTCGCCGGTTTGAGCAAGTCGCGACGCGATCTTCGGGTACCGCTCGGCGAAATCGCGCGAGTACCGGCGCAAAAACGCCAGTTCGCGCTCGTAGTAAGGCAACAACGCTTCCATCTTTGATCCCCGGCGCCCCAAGCCGGCCGTGCCTTGCTTCAGGGCGCGTCTGTGCGCTCTTCTCGATTAGCCGAGTCCCACTTCGCGCACTCGGGAACGCGCCGCGTCCGTGCCGCGGCGCGACCGCGTAACCGAATACTGCAATGTGGACGCTTGCAGCATGGCGTCGAAACTGACCGGCTCTTCGGCGGGATGAACGACGAGCTTCGCGCGGATGACGAAGTGCAACGCGTTGGTCGATTGCTCGTTCACCTCGAGCGCCACGCCCACCTCGCGCAGCCGTGGCTCGTGCCGCGCGATCGCCTGTTCGATGGATTCGCAGATGAACGTTCTGTCGTCATGGCTTGCCAGGCTCAAGCCCGCGAAATCGTTCAACCCGTAGGTCAACACGGAGCGCTGACATTCGGGCAACTTCGCCAACTCCGCCTCGGTCATCACGATGCGCGTATTGAGCAGCGCCTCGACATCGCGCGCCACGCGGCCTTTCAGTTCCTCGAGCGACCACTGGCGCATCGTCGCGGGCGCGGGCGAGTGAGGATCGTCGTCGAAGAGCTTGTCGAGCAGGCTCGGTTCAAAGCGCTTCATCGGGCAATATATTCGAACGGATCACATAGGACGATACGCCGCGCGCTCTGCAAGGAGCGCGCGGCGTATCGATTACGACGAACTTAGACCGCGTAGGTCTTGTCGTTCTTGGTCAGGCTCCACGCGCCTTGCGCGTTACCGCCTTGGCCGCCGCCGACCTTCTGCTGCGTGTACTTCCATTGGACGGCAGCGTACTTGAGCGAGAACTGCTCGGTCGGCAGGCCTTCACCGACGACGCTCGGCGTCACGCTCGAGATGATCACGTACTTCATCTTGATCTCCAGGTACTTGACGCGGTTGCCTTCGCCGTCCGAACGCATGAAGTCGACCGTCACTTCGTCGAACGTCGTGCCGCCCGATGCGTGTTGGTAGAGCAACGGGCTGACGACGTCGATGTCCTTCGTGAACACCATGTCGCCATGCTCGCACCGCTCGGCCGTGCCGCCGCCGGCCGTCGAAGCCGTCGCCGAGCGCGGCTGGACGATCGAGTGGTTCCACGTGCTGATCTCGATCCAGTCTTTGTGATCCTTGTCAGCGGATTCGCCCTTGATGGCGGGATTGCCAAACTTCAGATAGACGTCTTTCATGACTTGCTAACTCCCAGGTAGCGGTTTATATGCGGCCGCGGGCCCATGCCATGGCCCCGGCCGCGCTCGGAATGATTTCGCTTCTCGGCTTAGGCGCCGGCTGCCTTCGGCAGGTCTGCCACGAGCCGCAGCGAGATCGACAGTTCGTCGAGCTGGAAATGCGGCCGCAGGAACGCGACGGAGCGGTAGGAACCCGGCTTGCCGGGGATCTCGGACACCTGGATCGACGCCTCGCGCAGCGGAAATTGCGCCTTTTGCTCCTGCGTGGCGTTGTCGTCGAGCAGCACGTACTGCGCGACCCACCGGTTCAGGAACTGCTCGACGTTTTGCGCCGATGCGAAGCTGCCGATCTTGTCGCGCATCATCGCCTTCAGATAGTGGGCGACGCGCGACACCGAGAAGATGTACTGCAGTTGCGCCGACAGCACGGCGTTCGCGTTCGCGCTGTCCGTGTTGTACTTCTTCGGCTTTTGCACCGACTGCGCCGCGAAGAACGCCGCGTAATCGGAATTCTTGCAGTGCACGAGCGGAATGAAGCCGAGATCGCTGAGCTCCTTCTCGCGCCGGTCGGTAATGGCGATTTCGGTCGGGCACTTCAGGGCGATTTCGCCGTCGTCCGTCTTGAACGTGTGCGTCGGCAAATCTTCGACGAGACCGCCGCCTTCCACGCCCCGGATCGCCGCGCACCAGCCGAAATCGTCGAACGCCGCCGTGAGCCGCGCGGCGAAGGCCCACGATGCGTTGCACCAGAGGTACTTGCTGTGATCGGAGCCGTCGACGTTTTCGACGAAGTTGAAGGTTTCAGCGATGAGCCCGTCCTTCGGATGGAACGGCAGGCGGCCCAAGTAGCGCGGCAGCGTCAAGCCCACATAGCGGGAATCCTCCGATTCGCGGAACGACTTCCACTTCGCGTACTCGACCGTGTCGAATACCTTGCCCAGATCGCGCGGCTTGCCGAGATCGGAGAACGATTCGAGGCCGAGAATCTCAGGCGACGCCGACGTGATGAACGGAGCATGCGCAGCGGCGGCGACATGCGACATCTGCTCGATGAAGTACATGTCCTCAGGCTGCCGCGTGAGCTCGAAATCGCCGACGAGCGCACCGAACGGCGCGCCGCCGAACGTGCCGACTTCCTCTTCGTACACCTTCTTGAACAAGGCGCTCTGATCGAACTCCGAGGCCGCCTTGAAATCGCGCACGATTTCTCGCTTGCCCGCGTTGAGCACGCGGATCTTGATCATCGAGCCCGTGTTGCTCTCTTTGCAGAGGTAGTCGA
>NZ_JBQCIF010000110.1:0-28188 GCF_051953955.1 Trinickia sp.
CGAGCGCGGCTACGGCCGCATCGTCAACATCGCTTCGGTGGCCGGCAAGGAGGGCAACCCGAATGCCTCGCACTACAGTGCGTCGAAGGCGGGCTTGATCGGATTGACGAAGTCGCTCGGCAAGGAGCTCGCCAAACGCAACATCCTCGTCAACGCCGTCACGCCGGCTGCGGCGAAGACGGAGATTTTCGATTCGATGTCGCAGGAGCATATCGACTACATGCTCGCGAAGATCCCGATGAATCGCTTTCTGCTGCCCGAGGAGGCCGCGTCCATGATCCTCTGGCTCGCTTCGGAAGACTGCGCATTCAGCACGGGAGCGGTATTCGATCTATCGGGCGGACGCGCCACATACTGATAGGGAGCTTCCTTCATGGGCATGCCAACGATCAAACAGGTGCGCGCGTTCACGGTACGCGGCGGCGGCGCGGACTATCACGATCAGTCCGACGGGCATTGGATCGACGATCACATTGCGACGCCGATGGCGCGCTACCCCGAGTATCGCCAATCGCGGCGCTCGTTCGGGATCAACGTACTCGGTACGCTCGTCGTCGAGATCGAGGCGAGCGACGGCAGCGTCGGCTTCGCGGTGACGACGGGCGGCGAGATCGGCGCTTTCATCGTCGAGAAGCATCTCGCCCGCTTTCTGGAGGGGCGCCCGGTCACCGACGTCGAAACGATGTGGGACCAGATGTACTACGCGACGCTCTATTACGGACGCAAAGGCATCGTGCTCAATACGATTTCCGGCGTCGACCTCGCGCTTTGGGATTTGCTCGGCAAAGTGCGGCAGGAGCCCGTCTTTCAATTGTTGGGCGGCCCGGTGCGCGACGAACTCGTCTTCTATGCGACGGGTGCGCGGCCCGATCTCGCCAAGGAGATGGGCTTCATCGGCGGCAAGCTGCCGCTGTTGCACTGTCCCGCGGAGGGCGAGGAGGGGCTGCGCAAGAACTTGGATACGCTCGCGCGGATGCGCGAGCGCGTCGGCGACGATTTCTGGCTCATGTACGACTGCTGGATGAGCCTCGACGTGCCGTATGCCACGCGCTTCGCGCACGCGGCGCACGAATACGGGCTCAAATGGATAGAAGAATGCCTGCCGCCCGATGACTACTGGGGCTATGCTCAGCTGCGGCGCAACGTGCCGCGCGGCATGATGGTGTCGACCGGAGAGCACGAGGCGACGCGCTGGGGGTTCCGCATGCTGCTCGAAATGGGCTGCTGCGATCTGATTCAACCCGACGTCGGCTGGTGCGGCGGCTTGACCGAGCTGATCAAGATCTCCGCGCTGGCCGATGCGCACAACGTGATGGTCGTGCCGCACGGCTCGTCGGTCTACAGCTACCATTTCGTCGTGACGCGGCACAACTCGCCATTCTCCGAGTTCTTGATGATGGCGCCCGAGGCCGATCGCGTCGTCCCGATGTTCACGCCGTTGCTGCTCGACGAACCCGTACCGGTCAACGGGCGAATGAAGGTGCCCGAGACGCCGGGGTTCGGCGTGCGGCTCGATCCCGAGTGTCCGCTCGCGCGTCCCTATACACACTGAGCGTGCTGACGCCGCCGGCGCGGGCCGCCGATGTGGCAACCGGAAACAAGCGACAGTAAGGAGTCCAAAGTGCTGCTGGAAAACAAAGTGGCGATCGTGACCGGCGGCTCGCGCGGCATCGGGCGGGCGATTGCGCTTGCCTTTGCGCGCGAGGGGGCGGACGTCGTGATCAACTACTGGGGAGAGAACGACGCGTCGTATGGAAAGCGTTCGGCAATCGACGAGGTCGTGGCGGAAATCGAAGCGCGCGGCCGGCGGGCCATCGCGGTCGAAGGAAACGTCGCGCTGCCGCAGACGGGCATCGATCTCGTGCGGCACGCGGTGGACGCGTTCGGCAAGGTCGACGTGCTCGCGAGCAATGCAGGCGTTTGCCCGTTTCATGCATTCCTCGACATGCCGCCTTCGGTGCTGGAGCGAACGATCGGTGTCAATTTGAACGGCGCGTTCTATGTCACGCAAGCGGTGGCGCGACAGATGAAGGAACAGGGGACGGGCGGGGCGATCGTCGCCACGAGTTCGATCAGTGCGCTCGTCGGCGGCGGCATGCAGACGCACTACACGCCGACGAAGGCCGGCGTCCATTCCTTGATGCAATCGTGCGCGATTGCGTTGGGGCCGTTCGGCATCCGTTGCAATTCGGTGATGCCCGGGACCATTGCGACCGATCTGAACGCCGATGATCTCGCCGACGCGGACAAGCGCGCCTATTTCGAGCGGCGGATTGCCCTGGGTAGGCTCGGCGCGCCGGACGAAGTGGCCGACTGCGTGGTGTTTCTCGCCTCGGATATGGCCCGCTATGTGACGGGGGCGGCGCTGCTGGTGGACGGCGGCTTATTCGTCAACCTTCAATGACCGGGCAGCGAGGGGGGCATCGGCGATTGGTTGAGAGAAGCGCCGCAGCAGGCTGACGAAGTGATGCGCGGCTTCGGGCAGTGCCTCTTCCTTGCGCGTCAGAATGCCGTAGCCGGGCAGGCTTTTGCCGATTTCGATCGGCAGGGGGATGAGCAGTTTGCCGCGGACGTGGTCGCGCACGACCGATTCGGGCAGCATCGCAATCGCGTCGAACGTGCCGACGAGTTGCAGCGTGGCGAAGATCGAGCCGCATTCGGTCAGATTCGAGGGCGTATTGAGGCCGGCTCGCGCGAGCTCTTCTTCGAACAGCACGCGCGCCGGGCTCGTGACGGGTTGTGCGACCCAAGGCCATTCGACGAGTTCCGCGAGCGAAACGGACTCGCGCCGCGCGAGCGGATGACGGCTTCGCACGACGAGCAGCAGCGGTTCCCGCGCGAGCGGCTCGAAATTGAAATCGTTGTGCTGTAGCGACGTGGTGAGGCGAGCCAGCGCGAGATCGACTTCGCGCCGGTAGAGCAGCCCGACGATTTGGTCGCTCGTTTCGCCGAGAATGCGCAGATTCAGCCGCGGCCGTTCCGTTTTGAGGGCGGCGACGGCCAGTGCCAGCACGTCGGGCGCCGCGCCCATGATCGCGCCCACCGTCAGTTGGCCGTGGCCGCCACGGCGCTTGACGTCGAGATCCTCGGCGAAGCGGGTCAACTCGGCGAGCGCGCGGCGGGCGTAAGCGAGCACGACGGCGCCGAGCGCGGTCGGTGTCATGCCGCGTGCATTGCGCTCGAAAAGCTGGAAGCCGAACGCCTCCTCGATGTCCGCCAGCATGCGGCTCGCGCTCGGTTGCGCGACGTTGATCCGATCGGCTGCCTGGTGCACGTTGCGCACGTCGTCGAGCGCGACTAGCAGCGCAAGATGCTTGAACTTGAGGCGGTTGACGAGCGAAAGGGCGGCAGCCTGCGGTGTCATGAAGTGATTCGCTTTCTGGATCACCCAATCATGAGAACGGATTGGTTCGTTATCGGTCGGCGAATTATAGTCCCTGCCATACGCCGCCGTCATGCGAACGACAAAGGCTCGAGAATGGATGGAGACACGCAGATGGAGACGAGTGCCGCCATGCAAGTGGTCGATCCGCACGTGCATTTCTGGGACCTGCGAACCCATCACTATCCGTGGCTGGCCCATCCCGGCACGTCGTTCGTCGGCGATGCCGCGTCGCTGAAGCACGACTACTTGCCTGAGACGCTGCTCGCGCAGGCCGGTGCGATCGACGTATTGAAGGTCGTGCACGTCGAGGCGAACCACGATCCCGCGCAACCGGTCGAAGAAACACGCTGGCTGCAATCGCTCGCCGAGGCAGCGGGCGAAGCCGACGGCACGCGCCGCGCGTTGCCGAACGGGATCGTCGCCTGGGCGGATCTCAGTGCGCCCGATGCCGAGGCGACGCTGGCGGCGCATGCGTCGTTCGCCAACGTGCGCGGCATCCGGCAGATCCTGAACGTGCATCACGATCCGCTCTACGGCTACGTCGATCGGCATTTCATGCGCGATGCCGTTTGGCAGGAGAACTTCAAGCTGCTTGCTCGCTACGGGCTCTCGTTCGATCTGCAAATTTATCCGTCGCAAATGCGGGAGGCTGCGGAACTCGCGCACCGTAATGCTCGGACGCAATTCGTGCTGAACCATGCCGGCATGTTCGTCGATCGCGACAGCGTGGCTGGATTTCGTGCATGGCGCGACGGGTTGAGGCTGCTGTCGGCATGCCCGAACGTGGCGGTGAAGATCAGCGGCCTCGCGATGTTCGATCATCTTTGGACGGTAGAGAGCCTGAGACCCTATGTGCTCGAGACGATCGACGCGTTCGGCACCGAGCGCGCCATGTTCGCCTCGAATTTCCCGGTGGATCGATTGTTCGGCACTTACGAGGCGCTGTGGCAGGCCTACGCGCGCATCGTCGCGGGCGCGAGCGCCAGCGAGCGTGCCGCACTGTTTCGCGGCAATGCCGAGCGCATTTACCGCATTTAGCGTCGGCACTCGCGCAGCGGGGACGGCGTCGAGGGCACGAGTTAGCGCCGCAGCCGGCGCAAGACGATGGAGACGAGTGTGGAGACGAGCGAGACGGCGCGGCCGGTGCCGCGTCTAGCGTTGCGAGGGGCGAGCAAATCGTTCGGGCAGGTGCGTGCGCTGATCGACGGCGATCTCGCGCTGATGCCGGGCGAGGTGCACGCGCTGCTCGGCGAGAACGGCGCGGGCAAATCGACGCTCGTAAAAGTCCTGGCCGGCGTGCACGCTCCCGACACGGGCGAATTGGAAGTCGATGGGGTGGCGCGGCGCTTCGCGTCGCCTGCGGATGCGCGCGAGGCCGGCATTGCCGTGATCTATCAGGAGCCGACGCTGTTCTTCGATTTATCGATCGCCGAGAACATCTACATGGGCCGTCAGCCGGCCGATCGGTTCGGCCGGATCGATCATGAAGCGATGCACCGCGAGGTGGCGAGCCTGCTCGCTTCGCTCGGCGTCAATCTGCAGCCTCGTCAACTCGTGCGCGGTTTGTCGATCGCCGATCAGCAGGTGATCGAAATCGCCAAGGCGCTGTCGCTGAACGCAAACGTGCTGATCATGGACGAGCCGACGGCCGCGTTGTCGCTGCCCGAGGTGGAACGGCTGTTCACGATCGTGCGAACGCTGCGCGAACGCGGTGCGGCGATCTTGTTCATCACGCACCGGCTCGAGGAAGTGTTCGCGTTGACGCAGCACGTCACGATCATGCGTGACGGCGCGAAGGTGTTCGACGCGCCCACGGCCGATCTGACGACGGCGAGCATCGTGGCCAAGATGGTCGGGCGCGATTTGGCGACGTTCTACCCGAAGGCGGACGTCGCGCCGGGCGAGGTCCAGCTTTCGGTACGCGGGCTCACGCGAATCGGCGTTTTCAAGGACGTGTCGTTCGACGTGCGAGCGGGCGAAATCGTGGCGCTGGCCGGGCTCGTGGGGGCGGGGCGCAGCGAAGTGGCGCGCGCGATTTTCGGCATCGATCCGCTCGACGCCGGCGTGATCGAGGTCGCGGGGCGGCGCCTTGCGGGCGGACGCCCCGATCAGGCGGTCAAGGCCGGGCTTGCCATGGTTCCGGAGGATCGCAGGCAGCAGGGCCTCGCCCTAGAACTGAGCATCGCGCGCAATGCATCGATGACGGTCCTCGGGCGCCTTGCGCGCTTCGGCCTGATTTCGAGCGGGCGCGAGGCGTCGCTCGCCCGCGAATGGGGCACGCGCCTACGCTTGAAAGCCGGCGATCTGCATGCGCCGGCCGGAACGCTGTCGGGCGGCAACCAGCAAAAAGTCGTGCTCGGCAAATGGCTCGCCACCGAGCCCAAGGTGTTGATCATCGACGAACCGACGCGCGGCATCGACGTCGGCGCCAAAACGGAGGTCTATGCCGTGCTGTCCGATCTCGTGAGAAACGGCATGGCGGTGCTGATGATCTCGAGCGAATTGCCGGAGGTGCTGGGGATGGCCGACCGCGTGCTCGTCATGCACGAGGGGCGAATCAGTGCGCAGATCGCGCGCGCGGACGCAAACGAGGAGCGGATCATGCGCGCGGCGCTCGGACAGGCGGACATTCATTTGGGGCGAGCGGCATGACCCTTCGAGCGGACACCATGCATCGAGAAGCGCTCATCGGCGCAGAGCGAGGCCTGAGCTGGCTCTCGCATCTGACGAAGCGCCGGGAAGCCGCGCTCTTCATCGTTCTCGTCGCATTGATCGCATGCACGGGGATGGCGCGCCCGCAGTTCTTGAACATGCAGAACCTGCGCGACGTACTGCTGAACGTGGCCATCGTCAGCCTGCTGACAGCGGGCATGACCGTCGTGATGCTGATGCGCCACATCGATCTGTCGATCGGATCGGTCGTCGGGATCAGCGCGTACGGGGTGGGGTGGCTGTTCGTCGCCTTCCCGCATATGCCCGTGGTCGTCGCGCTCGCTGCCGGCGTCGGCATCGGCGTGCTCGCCGGCTCCGCCAACGCGGCGCTCGTCGCACTCGGGCGTGTCCCCTCGCTCGTCGCGACGCTTTCGACGCTGTACATCTTCCGCGGCGCCGATTATGCCTGGGTGAACGGTGGGCAGATCAACGCGAGCAGCCTGCCCGACGCGTTCTCTCGGCTGGCGACCGGCACGCTGCTGGGCATGCCGACGCTCGTGATCATCGCTGCCATCGTATTGATCGGCCTCGGCGTTTATCTTCAGCAGTTTCGCGGCGGACGCGAGCATTACGCGATCGGTTCGAATCCGGAGGCTGCCCGCCTCGCGGGCATCCAGGTCGAGCGCCGCGTGATGTTGGGATTCGTGATGTCGGGCGCGATCGCGGGACTGGCCGGGGCATTGTGGCTGGCCCGCTTCGGGACCGTCGATGCGAGCACGGCGAAGGGCATCGAACTGCAGGTCGTGGCTGCCGCCGTCGTCGGCAGCGTGGCGATCAACGGCGGCTCCGGCACGATCCTCGGCGCGACGCTCGGGGCGCTCGTGCTCGGCGTGATCGACATCGCGCTCGTGGTGCTGCGCATTTCTCCGTTCTGGGAGCACGCGATTCAGGGCGCGCTGATCGTGGCCGCGGTGGCGCTCGATACGCTGCTGGCGCGTTCGATGGCCAAGCGCATGATGAGGAAACGCGACCATGACTGACCTCGCAACGACGGGCGGTGCCCATAAGCGCGTCTGGCATCCGACGTGGGAAGCGATGCTTGCCGTCATTCTCGTCGGATCGCTGCTGCTCGGACGCCTGTTGTCCTCGTTCTTCCTGAGCGGCGGCAACCTAAGCAACGTCTTGCTCGACATCACCGAGATCTCGCTGATGGCTTTGCCGATGACGTTCATCATCGTGACCGGCGAGATCGATCTATCGGTGGCGTCGGTGCTCGGTGCATCGAGCGCGTTGATGGGCGTGCTCTGGCACGCGGGACTGCCGATGCCTGCCGCCATCGCGCTCGTGATCGCGGGCGGTGCGCTCGCAGGGTTCGCGAACGGATGGATCATCGTTCGCCTCGAGTTGCCCTCGCTTGCCGTGACCATCGGCACGCTGGCGCTGTTCCGCGGCCTCGCTTATGTGCTGCTGGGCGATCGAGCCGTGGCCGATTTCCCCGCTTCCTACACGGCGTTCGGCATGAATACGCTGGGCTCGACGTTCGTTCCGCTGCCGTTCACGATCGTCATCGCCTGTGCGGTGCTGTTTGGTGTCGCCCTGCACGCGACACCGTTCGGGCGGTCGCTCTACGCCATCGGCGCCAACGCGTCCGCGGCACGCTTTTCCGGTATCGACGACCGGAGGATCAAGCTGTGGCTCTTCGTCTTGTCGGGTGTCATGAGCGCCATTGCCGGCATCGTCTTTACGTTGCGCTTTACGAGTGCGCGAGGCGACAACGGCGAAGGTTTCGAGCTGGCGGTGATCGCAGCCGTGCTGTTCGGCGGCGTGAGCATTTTCGGTGGACGCGGCTCGCTGTATGGCGTGCTGTTGTCGCTGCTGATCGTAGGCGTGCTGCGCAACGCGCTCACGCTCGTCGATGTCTCGAGCGAAACGCTGACGATCGTGACGGGCGCGCTGTTGCTCTCGTCCGTGCTGATTCCGAATCTAGTTGCGCTTTGGCGAGCACGCAAGGACAGGCTGCGCGCGGTGGCATCGCGTTCCGCGACGGGATGAGCGGCTCGATGGGGGCGATCGGAGCGATCGGGCGATGGCAGTGGTTGGGCGGTATCAAAGAGACCGGACGCCATGTCCGGCCATTCGAGTGAAAGAGTAGGAGGAGACAGATGATGCAACGACCTTTGCGTGCCGCGGCAGCGGCGACGCTCATCGGTGCTTTGCTTGGATTCGGTCAAGCGGCGGGCGCGGCGAGCATCAAGGAAGGGTTGAAGATCGCCTTCGTGCCCAAGCAGATCAACAATCCCTATGAAGTGACGGCCGACAACGGCGGCCTGGCGGCGATCAAAGAGTTCGGCGGCGATGGCAAGGTCGTCGGCCCTTCCGATGCGGGGGCGTCGTCGCAGGTTCAGTACATCAATACGCTGACGACGCAGCGCGTGAATGCGATCGTGGTTGCCGCCAACGATCCGAACGCGCTCGTGCCGTATCTGAAGCGGGCGATGTCCAATGGAATCAAGGTCGTGACGTTCGATTCGGATACCGCACCGGCCGGCCGTGAAATCTTCGTCAATCAGGCGAACGCGGAGGGCATCGGCCGCGGCCAGATTCAACTCGTTGCGAAGTTGATGGGCAACGAAGGCGAGTTCGCGATTTTGTCGGCCACACCGAATGCGACGAATCAGAACACGTGGATCAAATGGATGAAGGAGGAATTGAAGAAGCCCGAATACGCCAAGATGAAGCTCGTGAAAATCGCCTACGGCAACGATGACGATCAGCAGTCGTTCGTCGAGACGCAGGGCTTGCTGCAGGCTTATCCGAATTTGAAAGCGATCGTTGCGCCGACCTCGGTGGGACTCGCCGCGGCTGCGCGCTATATCTCGTCGTCGCCGAGCAAAGGCAAGGTGGCGGTGACGGGCTTGGGCACGCCGAACCAAATGCGCGAGTTCGTCAAGAACGGCACCGTGAAGGCATTCCAGCTCTGGGACCCGGGCCAACTCGGCTATCTTGCGGCCTATGCGGCGGCGAATCTCGCGTCGGGTGCGATTGCGGGGAAACCGGGCGAGACCTTCGAGGCAGGCAAGCTCGGCAAGCGCACGATCGGCAAGGACGGCGAAGTCATTCTCGGGCCGCCCACCACGTTCGATGCAAGCAACATCGATCAATTCAACTTTTGAACGGCCGATCTTCGACGCGCAGAAGGCTTGCGCGTCATTAACTCGTGATTCGTTGCAGCAGGAAGTGCAGAAGCTGCCCTAGCGCTTCTTGCATGGCGATGGGCTTTAGCTCATAGGCGAGCAGAAGCGGACTGCTCAAAATCGCAATCAAAATATATTTCATTTTTTCCTCCTCACGGGTGGGGGATCGTGAGGTTCATGCATAGGCTCCGAGCACGTCCTGTGCCATCGGCGTGATGCCCATGCGCGGCGCGGCGTTGCGCGCGAACGGAGCGTGCGCGGCGCGCGTTTCGTCAGCAGGACGTTTCGGCATCGAAACGTCGATGCTTGCGGTGAAGGGGGATCGTGCCCGCGTCTCGGCATTTACGCGCCGAGGCCGGTGCGGCGTCCGTCGGAAGGCAAGTCGGGCAAGGGCGAGCGGAATCTTTCAACGGCCTTGCGTGAATCGTTGCGTGCGTGCGTGCATGCGATCGGCAGCGCACAAAAGCGTCGCAAGAATGAAACGCCGATATCGGCGCACGGAATTCCTACGCAATCGATCTCCGCGCAGGGTTCGCGCGTTTGCGACGGGGGCTACGGCGAGCTTCCATCAAGGAAAGATCGGTGTCGTCGGCTCGGCGCCGCGCACATCGACTTGCGGAAAGTGCCCCGCGACCAACTGCTCGATTTCCTGCTCGCGCGACGCCGGCACGTCGGCCATCAGCAACAGCTGGCCGTCGCGAATGGCTTCGCGAAACCGAGTGAGCCGAGCATTCGGTTCATCGACACCGATCATCGCGGCCGTCCACGCGCCGAATCCGGCCCCGGCCAGCGTCATGGCAACGACGGACCCGCCGGCGATGGTGAGGCCCGCCGGGGGAAACACCAGTGCGACCAGGCCGAGGAACGCGCCCGTCGCGCCGCCGAGTGCGACGCCGCGCTCGAGTGCGTGAACGACGTCGCTGCGTTGCAGTAACGACGCTTCGGGCAGCTTGTCGAGCGTGACGCTGTGGTTGGCGAGGACGTGGATGTGTTGCCAGGTGATGCGAGCGCGTAGGAGATCGTCGACGATTGCCTTCGCGGTGGTCGAATCCGGCACGAGAAAGTACAGGCGCCTCATGATGTAACTCCTTAATCAAGAGGACATCGTCCGCAACGGGACGATTCGCCTATCTTACGCCTTACGGGGCCCGATTGAAGGTGCGTGGGCGCACTGTATTCGTTTTCGTTTTGGTTTGCGCGAGCGCCGGGATGTGGCCGTTCAACCCGTCGCTTGCACGGCGGCCCGGTTGATTTCCACCGTGACGTGCGACAACCCTTTGAAGCGCTCGAGTGCGGCGCGGTAAAAGCCCGGGCTGCGTTGCGCGTCGGTGGTCGCGATCGAGACGATGGCGCTCATGTGGCCAGGGCCGACGCGCCATACGTGGAGGTCCAGTATCTTGTCGCCGTGTTCTTCGATGACGCGACGGACGTTCTCGGCAAGATGCGGGTCGGGGTTCATGTCGAGCAGGATGCGGCCCGTATCGCGCATGAGGCCCCACGACCAGTTCGCGATGACGAGGGCGCCGATGACGCCCGCGAGCGGGTCCATCCAGAGCCAGCCGAACGCACGCGCCAGCAGCAGCCCGATGATCGCCATCACGGAAACGGCCGCGTCAGCGATGACGTGAATGTAGGCCGAGCGCAGATTGTGATCGCGCGAGGCGGTGTGGGCGTGAGCATCGTGGTCATGATCATGATCATGGTCGTGATCGTCTCCATGACCGTGCTCGCCGTCACGGCCATGGCCGTGAGCATGCCCGTGACCATGCCCGTGACCGTGGCCATGGCCATGGCCATGCCCATGGTGCCCCCCGCTCAACAGCCAGACGCTCGCAAGATTGACGAGCAAGCCGAGCACGGCGATGGGAATCGCTTCGCCGAAATGGATGGGCACCGGAGACATGAACCGTGACACGGCTTCATACCCGATCAGCAGCGCGATCATGGCGAGGGCGATAGCGCTCGTGAAGCCCGCGAGATCGCCGAGCTTACCGGTCCCGAAGACGAAACGGGCATCGCCCGCATGCTTGCGCGCATAGGTGTAGGCGAGCGCGGCGATCAGCATTGCGCCCGCATGCGTCGACATATGGAGGCCATCGGCCACGAGCGCCAATGAGCCAAACAGGCTGCCGCCGATGATTTCGGCCACCATCATCGCGCTGCACAGCGCGATCACCATCCAGGTCCGGCGTTCGTTTTCCTCGTGGCCTGCGCCGAGGAAGACGTGGTCGTGTCCCGCCCCGAAGGCGGCATTCTCGAAGTCGGTCATGTTTCGCTCTTGCTCGATCTACTTGAAGTAGCTGTGGACCACTTCGATTAGTTGCTCGGTTCCGCTGCCGTGTTCGTCGTGAGGTTCGGCATCGACGAGATGGGTACGGATGTGGTCCTCGAGTACCACGGCGAGGAGCCCATTCATGGCCCCGCGGCAACTCGTGATTTGCTGTAGGACGTCGAGGCACCCGCGCTCGCTTTCGAGCGAGCGTTCGATCGCCTCGATTTGCCCCTTGATCCGGCGCACGCGGTTCAAGAGCTTTTGCTTTTCCCGGATGGTATGGCTCACGGCGGACCCCCTATATAGCATAGGGGGGTATATTACACGAACGCAATGACATGTGTGCAGCGAGCAGGCTCGCTCGGCGTTCAGCGCGATCGGCTATGAGATGACGAGGGGGAGGAGGGAGGCGTGAATCGGAGCCGAGCGGCTCCGAGCGGGCAGGGGACGCAGGCCACTCGGCTTCGAGCCGCCCGCATCCCAGGTGTTACGTTCGTTCCTTCGTTACTTCGCGGTCGGCATCGCGAACTCCGCGCCCTTCTCGATGCTCTCCGGCCAGCGCTGCATGATCGACTTTTGCTTCGTGTAGAAGCGCACGCCTTCTTCGCCGTACGCATGCGTGTCGCCGAACAGGCTGCGCTTCCAGCCGCCGAAGCCGTGCCAGGCCATCGGCACCGGAATCGGCACGTTGATGCCGACCATGCCCACTTCGATGCGGCGCCCGAACTCGCGCGCGATGTGGCCGTCGCGCGTGAAGCACGACACGCCGTTGCCGAACTCGTGCGCGTTGATCAGATCGATCGCTTCCGAGAAATCCTTGACGCGCACGCACGCGAGCACGGGACCGAAAATCTCTTCCTTGTAGATGCGCATGCCCGGCGTCACGTTGTCGAACAGCGTGCCACCCGTGAAGAAGCCGTCTTCGTGGCCGGCGACCTTGTGGCCGCGCCCGTCGACCACGAGCGTGGCGCCTTCCTTCACGCCTTCCGCGATGTAGCCCTCGATTCGTTCGAGCGCTTGGCGCGTGACGATCGGGCCCATCTCGGCATCGGGCTCCATCCCGTTCTTGACCACGAGCGTGCGGGCACGTTCGGCAAGGCGGGGAACGATCTTGTCCGCGACGTCGCCGACGAGCAGCGCCACCGAAATCGCCATGCAGCGCTCGCCGGCCGAGCCGTAAGCCGCACCGATCAACGCATCGACGGCTTTGTCGAGATCGGCGTCGGGCATCACGACCATATGATTCTTTGCGCCGCCGAGCGCCTGAACGCGCTTGCCGTGCTTGGCGCCGGTCTCATAGATGTAATTGGCGATCGGCGTGGAGCCGACGAAGCTCACGGCCTTGACGTCGGGATGCTCGAGCAGGGCATCGACGGCGACCTTGTCGCCCTGAACGACGTTGAACACACCATCGGGCAACCCTGCTTGCTTGAGCAGATCGGCCATGAACAGCGCGGCCGACGGATCGCGTTCGCTCGGCTTCAGCACGAAGCAGTTGCCGGCCGCAATGGCGACCGGAAACATCCAGCACGGCACCATGCAGGGGAAATTGAACGGCGTGATGCCGGCCACGACGCCGAGCGGCTGGCGCATCGTCCAGTTGTCGATGCCGGTCGACACCTGATCGGTGTAGTCGCCCTTGAGCAGTTGCGGGATGCCGCAGGCAAATTCGATGACGTCGATGCCGCGCGCGACTTCGCCTTGCGCGTCGGAAAACACCTTGCCGTGCTCGGCCGTGATGATGGCCGCCAGCTCGTCGCTGTGCTTGTTCATCAGTTCCAGGAAGCGCAGCAGCACGCGTGCGCGGCGGATCGGCGGCGTGTCGCGCCATGCCGGGAACGCCGATTTCGCGCTCGCCACCGCCGCTTGCACGTCGGCAACCTCGCCGAGCAGCAGCTTGCGGGCGCGCGCGCCCGTTGCGGGATTGAAGACCGGCTGGTTGCGCGTTCCGCTGCCGCTCACGCGCTGGCCATGAATGAAATGGCCGACGTCGGCGGTGTCGTCATAGGCTTGCATTACGTCTCCTTTTGCATCGATTGGCAATGAATGCAGTGTAAGGACCGCGGGCGAGATGCGAAAGGCGCTATCATTGAACTCATTGTTTTCTATGGCGAACAATGAGCGGATGGAAACGCAGAACATTCAAGGGCTGTGGACGCACTTGCATTGGCTCACGATGCTTGCCGAGCACGGTAGCTATACGGCCGCCGCCGCGCGCTTGGGCGTGAGCAAGGCGGCGATGAGCCAGCGCATTTCGGAACTCGAGCGGGCAGCGGGCATTTCGTTGGTGCAGCGCACCACGCGCAGCGTGCGGCTGACGGAGGCGGGGCAGCGGCTCGTCGACGATACCCGGGCCCAATATGAGCAGATCGCGTCGAGCTTCGCGAGCGTCAGAGAACTTGCGGGCGTGGCGCGCGGGCTCGTTCGCATGACGGCACCCGTGGCGTTCGCGCGGCAGCAATTGGTGCCGAAGCTGCCTGCGTTCCTACGCGCGAATCCCGAGATCAAGATTCAATTGGAAGTGTCCGACCGGCTCGTTCCGCTTGCGGCGGAAGGATTCGATCTGGCGATACGCCATAGTGCCGCGGCGCCCGAGACGCACGTGGCTTGGCAACTGTGCGAAACGCATTCGGTGATCGTGGCGACGCGCAGCTACCTCAGAAAGCGGGGCACGCCGAAGACGCCGCACGATCTCGTCTCGCACGATTGTCTGTTCTATCCGCGCGCGACGGGGGCGGCGACGTGGTCGTTCACGCCCAGGTCGGCGCGCAAAACGGCCGCGCTGAAGGCCATCACCCTGCCCATCAGCGGGCAATTTTGCGCAAACAACAGTGAGACGCTGCGCGATGCGGCGCTCGACGATCTGGGGGTCGCCTTGCTGCCCGACTTCACCGCGCAGGCGGCAGTGCAAGCAGGCAGACTCGTGGTGCTGCTGCCGGAGTGGCGCGTGGCCGGCGCGTTTGCCGAGCAACTCTATATCGTGCGTCCTTACGCCTCGCACGTGCCGCGGGCAGTGAGCCAGTTCGTCGGCTATTTGCGGGAGAGCTTCGCGGATGGATTCGCATGGTAGGACGCTCCTTCACCGGGTTCAATGAAATCGCCGATTCCGACATCCGCTGAAATGCGGGATCGGGCCGAGCCGAAGTCGCGTATTCGCCCCGAGGCGGGCGGGGCCGCGAAGTCGTGAGTTCCTTTACGCTGCCGCTTTCAGCTGATCCGCCACAAGACCGAATTCGCGAGCGATGGAACGCAGGCGGTCTTGCCATTCCCAGACACCGAACGCGTCGTGGACATTCTGCAGGCAGCTCAACAGGGCGACCGTGCGTTCCTCATAGACGTTGATCTTCGCCTTCAGCAGCGCTTTGCGCAGCGCAACGATCCCGGCATCCATGTACGACGGGTGGCTCAGTGCGGAGCCGACCAGATAGCGCACGGGCACGCCTTCCATGGCGCTCGAGTAATCCGCCGGGCGAATGAAGTGCCCGATCGGGCAGCCGCCGCAGTTGCCTCGATACGCTCCGCCGCCTCGCGGCAGCAGCGCGGCGCCGCGTTGCTCGTGCAGATGCGCGACGACCCGGTCGAAGATGTCCTGATGCGTCAGAAAGGGGATGGTCTTCATGATCTGTCTCCCGCGACGGCCGCCGGTTGTTGAAGGTGATAACGGCGTTGAGAGCGGTCGTCGTTCGTTGACTTCACTATGGGCGACGCCACACGCAAGCGAAATCAGCGGTTACGGAGACGAATGTAGGATGTGCGGCCGTGCTGTAGGTATCGTCTGACAAGACCGGCCGGGCACGCCGTGGGCCAAGCCGGTATTCGCGTGATGGCACCAACTATGCTCGCTGCACAGCGCGACGCCTTGCATTCCGTGTCGCGCGTCCTCTTCGGAAAGGGGGCCCGAGGCGCCTGCGGCGCGATTCCGACGCGAACCTTTCCCGACGAGCCGAAAGCACCGGTAGCGGGAGGGAGGCGAGCCATGCAGCGAGTCCATTACAAGGTGTCCAGGGCGATCCTGGCCGCAGCGATTTCATTGCTTGCAGCGTGTGGCGGACGGGGAGAAAGCTCCGCCATCGGAAGCGGCGCCGGCAGCGGCACGGCGTCTCCGCCAGGCGGGATTCAGCTACAAGTCGTTTCGTTCGGCGACAGCCTATCGGACGTCGGTACCTATGCGCCGATTGCGAGCGTAGTGGGTGGGGGCCGGTTCACGACGAATCCTGGGCAGGTGTGGTCGCAGGATGTCGCTCAGTATTACGGCGACACGCTGACCGCTGCCTACACGATCGACGTCGCGCATAACCTGAAGGCGCAGGGTGGCCTGGGCTATGCGGAAGGCGGTGCGACCGTCGCGACGCCGGCGAATCTCTACAACTTTTTGACCGACGTGATCGGCGATATCGAAATGCCGGTCAATCAGCAGGTTTCGAATTATTTGGCCGCACACGGCAGTTTCAACGCGAATCAATTGGTGCTGGTTTGGGCCGGATCGAACGACGTGCTTCGCGCGGGGCCGCTCCCGGCCGCCGCGGCGACGGTGCAGACCGCGGCAAGCGCGCTCGCGCAAGTCGTGGGGCAGACCGTGCAAAACGGTGCCGCACATGTCGTCGTCGTCAACGTACCGAACGTGGGGCTGTCTCCCAAGGGAATTGGCCAGCCCGATGGCGGCGCCAATCTGACCCAGTTATCGCAGATGTTCAACGATAGCTTGAATGCGGCGCTGCAGACGGACGGGCTGCAAGGCAAGGTCATCCAAATCGATTCGTACGCGTGGGTGAATCAGACGGTCGCGAATTTCAAGGCGAATGGCTTCAGCGTGTCGAATACGAGCGTTGCCTGCGATCCCTCGAAAACACCCGATCAGACGGCACTGCTGTGCTCGCCGGCAACCTATGTGGCGCCTGATGCCGATCAGACCTACATGTTCGCCGACGACTTGCATCCGACCACGCATCTGCACGCATTGTTCGCCCAATATGTGGAACAGCAGATCGCGAAGAGCGGGCTCGGGCATTGATCTCCACGAAAGGGACGCCGCCGTGGAGGCGGCATTCCCTAGCCAGCATCAAAGGCGCCCGGCATCGATCACGGCTTGCGTGAATGCCTGCGGCGCTTCTTCCGGCAAATTATGGCCGATACCGCCGATGATCAGCCGGAACTGGTACTTGCCTGTGAATCGCTCGGCGTAGGCTTCCGGCTGCGGGTGCGGCGCGCCGTTGGCATCTCCTTCAAGCGCGATCGTCGGCACGGTGACGGAGGGAAAGTGGGCTAATCGGCTCTCGAGTGCCGCATATTTCGCTTCGCCCTGAGCGAGATCCAGCCGCCAGCGATAGTTGTGGACCGTAATCGCCACCTGGTCGGGATTGTCCAGTGCAGTAGCGCTGCGCTCGAACGTGGCGTCGTCGAACTTCCATTCGGGCGAGGCCAATCGCCAGATCAATTTCGCGAAATCGCGGCGGTATGTGTCGTAGCCGACTCGGCCGCGATCGGTGGCGAAATAATACTGGTACCACCACTGCAGCTCGGCTTGCGGCGGCAGCGGCTGCTTGCCGGATTGCTGGCTGCCGATCAAGTAGCCGCTCACCGTCACGAGCGCTTTCACGCGTTGCGGCCACAGTGCCGCGACGATGTCCGCTGTGCGCGCACCCCAGTCGAAACCGCCCAACTCCGCTTGCTCAATGTGAAGCGCGTCCATGAAGTCGATGAGGTCTTGAGCCAATGCCGCGGGTTCGCCGTTGCGCGCGGTGGCGGCGGACAAGAAGCGCGTCTCGCCGTACCCGCGTGCGTAGGGGACGAGCACGCGGTAGCCTTTCGCTGCCAGCGCCGGCGCGACCTGCTCGTAGCTGTGGATGTCATAGGGCCATCCATGCAAAAGAATCACGACCGGACCATCGGCAGGCCCCATCTCGGCATATGCGACGTCGAGCACGCCGGCGCGGACATGCTTCAACGGCCCCCAGGGATCGGTCGATGCGGCTTGTCCCACGGGCGATGGCGCCGGCTGCTCCGCCGCGCGTGCAACGGGGGCAAGACAAGCGAGACTCAGGGCAAAGACGCCGGCGAGGGCTATTTGCGTGCGATTCATGATGGTTATCTCCTGCGATTCGTACGGTGAGTGGACTTGGTGATCGGCCTGCCCGGGAGGGTGCGATGCGCTGGCCGGTGTGTGTATGAAACCGCGGCGGCGTATCCCGGTTGTATCGAGGCAAGCGCCGAAACGAATCGAAATGTGTAACGGCCCGGTCCAGATACGTTCCGATACAAAAGTCGGCACTCCGGCGGCGATGAGCAAGCGCATCCGTTTGCACGTTCCTTTCGTACAAACGGATACAAAAAGCCGTCGAAGCAGACACGTTCGAGACAAGTCGGGGACTTCCAATACGCGTAATGGCAGCGCGCCGCACTGCCGCCCACTTATTTGAGGCAGACCATCATGAGATCACTTCGAATCGCGGCGGTCTTGGCCGTGCTGAGCGCCGTCTTCATTGCGTTCTGGCCCAATGTCCGAACCGCGGCCGGCACCGAGAGCCCTAGTGTCGGCATGCCGGCGCCCGGTTTCGCCGGTGCGGACCGCTGGTTCAACTCGGCTCCGCTGACCATGGAGGGTCTGCGCGGCAAGGTGGTGCTGGTGGAGTTCTGGACGCGAGAGTGCATCAACTGCATCCACGTGCTGCCGCATACCAAGGCGCTCTATGAGAAGTACGCCGGAAAGGGGTTGGTCATCGTCGGCGTGCATACGCCCGAATTCGACGAAGAGCGCGATCCCGCCTTACTGCAGAAAGCCATTGGGCAATTCGGGATCACTTGGCCCGTGGCGGTGGATAATAGCGAGCGCATTTGGAACGCTTATGGCAATCGCTACTGGCCGGCCATCTACCTGGTCGATCAGCAAGGCCATATCGTCTATCGCCATGTCGGAGAGGGGGCCTACGACGAGACCGAGCAGCGTGTTCGGCGGTTACTGGCCGAACGACCGCAAGGCCAGTAACGGCAAGCCAACGTCGAGGACTCGCAAGCAAACATGGACCACATCGACCATATCCTCGTCGTGGATGACGACCGCGATATCCGCACCGGCGTCGTGGAGTATCTTCGAAAGAACGGCTTGCGCGCCAGCGCGGCGGTGGACGGCCGCGACATGCTCGCGCAATTGGATACGTCCGCGTTCGACCTTGTGGTGCTCGACATCATGATGCCGGGCGACGATGGTTTGGTGCTGTGCCGCACGTTGCGCGCAAGCAAGCACCGCGCGCTGCCGATTCTGCTCTTGACCGCGCGCGACGACGAAACCGATCGCATCGTCGGCCTCGAGATGGGCGCCGACGACTACGTGGTCAAGCCGTTCTCGCCCAGGGAGTTGCTCGCGCGCATCAAGGCGGTCATCCGCCGCACGCGCATGCTGCCGCCGAATCTGAGCATCACCGAGTCCGCGCAAACCGTTTCCTTCGGGCGGTGGCAGCTCGACACCACCGCGCGCCATCTGCTCGACGAGCAGAGGACGATCGTGCCGCTCAGCGGTGCGGAGTTTCGCTTGCTGCGCGTGTTTCTCGATCATCCGCAGCGCGTGCTTTCGCGAGATCAATTGCTGAATCTGACGCAGGGCCGCGACGCGGAACTGTTCGATCGATCCATCGATCTTTTGGTGAGCCGCCTGCGGGCGCGGTTGGAAGACAACAGCAAAGATCAGTCGTACATCAAGACCGTGCGCAGTGAAGGCTACGTCTTCAGCATGCCGATCACCGTGCATGGGGACAGCGCGTGAGCGGCTTGGCATTCCCCGCGGCAAGGCGCTGGCTGCCGCGCAGCATGGCGTCGCGCGTCTACGTGATCATCTTCGTGGGCTTGATGTTGGCGCAGGGGCTTTCCTTCGCGTTGATGGTTCACGAGCGAAATGAAAGCGCCGCCGCGACCATGTTCGATACGGTCGAGCACGAAGTCGGCACCTCGGTCGCGATGCTGGATCGCTTGCCCGCGGCCGAACGCGCCGGCTGGCTCGGCCGCTTGCAGCGCGACAACTATCGCTTCGTGCTCGGACCCGGTGAGCCCGGCATGCCGCTCGTGACGACGAGCTCGCGCATGCTCGCGGGCCGGATCGCAAAGGAAGTGGGTCCCGCTTATCGTGTGCGCGCCGATGCGATTTCGACGCGGCCCGAGCGTTATCAAGTGCACTTCACGTTGCACGACGGCTCCCCGCTGGCGCTCGAGATCATTCCTAAGGGCGTGCCGCCGATCGCGCGGTGGTTGCCGGTCGTGCTCATGCTGGAGTTGGGTTTGCTGCTCGCCTGCACCTGGTTGGCGGTGCGGTTGGCCGCGCGTCCGTTGGCGCAACTCGCGCAGGCCGCGGAAGGCATGACGCCGACGGCGGATGGCCCGCGCATGAAGGAAGACGGCCCGCTCGAAGTGGCGCGCGCCGCCGTTGCCTTCAACACGATGCAGGACCGCATCGCCCGCCATCTCAAGGAGCGTTTGCATATTCTTGCTTCGATCTCGCATGACTTGCAGACACCGATCACGCGCATGCGGCTGCGCGCGGAATCGCTGGAAGACGGCGCGGAGCAAAGAAAGATCCTCGCCGATCTGCACGAGATGGAGCACCTCGTGCGTGAGGGTGTGGCTTACGCCCGCAGTGCGCATGGCGGCGCGGAGGTGCCGGTGCGCATGGACCTGAAGGCGTTTTTGGAGGCCCTCGTATTCGACTACGAGGATATGGGCAAACCGGTCGCGCTGACGGGATCGATCAGCGGGGTGGCGATGGTTCGCCGCCAAGCGTTGCGGCGCGTGCTGGGCAATCTGATCGATAACGCCGTCAAGTATGGCGGTTCGGCCGAGGTTAGCGCCTGGCGCGACGAGCACGGTGCAATGTGTGTCGCGGTGTGCGATCGCGGGCCGGGTATTCCGGACGCGCAATTGGACCGGGTGCTAGAACCGTTCTACCGGGTGGAAGGCTCGCGCAACCGCGACACGGGTGGAGCGGGCTTGGGATTGGCCATTGCTACCCAGTTGACGCGTGCCATCGGCGGCGGCCTTCGACTCGCGAATCGCGAAGGGGGCGGGCTCGCGGCAGTCGTTACATTGCCTTGAGGACCGGTGATGTCGCTTGAATCCGCCGATTTGGTCGCCTAGCGGTCCTCGGACAGTCCGGATGCGGGGGCTGTTGAGCGCGCACCCTCGAAGTCGTTGAGGACGCCCTGGCCCGGTTACAAACCATCGTCGAGTAGGGAATAAAGCCACCGCGACAGAGTTCCCCGCGCCTCCCGCCTCATGATGCGACGCACAACGCCCGAGGGTTGACTTTACCGTTTCCCTCCTCGACTATTCGATCCGCAACCGGTTGCGAGCCATGTTTTCGCATTACTTCTGCTAAATTTGTTGCGCAACCGGTTGCGCAACAGCCTGCGACACCTGAATCGGCTGCCGGCATCCATAACCAAATCGAAGATTCCAGGAGACATCCGTTATGAAGACCCTCATTCGCCGCCGCGTGCTGGCCACCTGCATCGGCTTGGCCGCCGCCGTCATGCTGCCGCTCGGCGCGCAAGCGCAGGAACCGGCTCACAAGCCTGACGCGGCCCGACCGAAGGTCGCCCTCGTCATGAAGTCCCTCGCGAACGAGTTCTTCCGCACGATGGAAGACGGCGCGAAGGATTATCAGCAGCATCACGCCGCGCAGTTCGATCTCGTCGCCAACGGCATCAAGGACGAAACCGACACCGCCGCGCAGATCCGCATCGTCGAGCAGATGATCGTCTCGAAGGTCGATGCGATCGTGATCGCGCCGGCCGATTCGAAGGCGATGGTGCCCGTGATCAAGAAGGCGATCGATGCCGGCATCATCGTCGTGAACATCGACAATCGCCTGGATCCGGACGTGCTGAAGTCCAAGGATATGACGGTGCCGTTCGTCGGCCCCGACAATCGCAAGGGCGCGCGCCTCGCGGGCGACTACCTCGCCGCGAAACTGAGCCGCGGCGACGAGGTCGGCATCATCGAAGGCGTCTCCACGACGACGAACGCCCAGCAGCGCACGGCGGGCTTCAAGGACGCCATGGCGGCGGCCGGCATGAAGGTCGCGTCGGTCCAATCGGGCGATTGGGAGATCGACAAGGGCAATGCGGTGGCGTCGGCGATGCTCAATGCCGATCCGCACCTGAAGGCACTGCTGTGCGGCAACGACAACATGGCGCTCGGCGCCGTTTCCGCGATTCGCGCCTCGGGCCGGGCCGGCAAGGTGGCCGTGATCGGCTACGATAACATCGCCGCCGTGAAGCCGATGCTGGCCGACGGGCGTATCCTGGCGACGGTCGATCAGTTCGCCGCCAAGCAGGCCGTATTCGGCATCGACACCGCGCTGAAGGCGATCCACGATCACAAGAAGCAAAGCGAGCTCGCAAGCGTCGTCGAAACGCCGGTCGAGCTGATCGTCAAGAAGTAGGCGCGGCACCGGATCGGAACACGGATAGGCCTCGCCCTGGGGCGCTTGGAGGAGGACGCATGAAAACTGTTTCAACGGACACCGCGCAGCGTTTGCCGCCGCGCAGCCCCGTGCTGACAGTGAGCGGCGCGGGCAAGACCTACACCGTGCCGGTCCTGACCGGCATCGATCTCACGCTGAACGCGGGCGAAGTGCTTGCGCTCACGGGTGAGAACGGCGCTGGCAAGAGCACGCTGTCGAAGATCGTCAGCGGGCTCGTCAAGCCGACCTGCGGCGTGATGGAATTTCTCGGGCAGCCGTACGCGCCCGCGAGCCGCAGCGAGGCCGAGGCACTCGGTGTGCGCATGGTGATGCAGGAATTGAACCTGCTGCCGACGCTCACGATCGGCGAGAACCTATTTTTGAACCGGCTGCCGGCCATCAAGGGAATCGGCTGGATTGCGCGCAAGCGTCTGCGCGAGGATGCGCGCGTGGCGATGGCGCGCGTCGGGCTCGAAGCGCTCGATCCCGACACGCTCGTCGGCGAGCTCGGGATCGGCCATCAACAGCTCGTCGAAATCGCTCGGAATCTGATCGGCGATTGCCGCGTGATGATTCTCGACGAGCCCACCGCGATGCTGACCGGGCGCGAAGTCGATCTATTGTTCGAGCAGGTCGAGCGGTTGAAGCGCGACGGCGTATCGATCGTCTATATCTCGCACCGGCTCGAGGAGCTTGCGCGCATTTCCGACCGCGTTGCCGTGCTGCGCGACGGCAAGCTCGTCAGCGTCGGGCCGATTGCGAACTACACCACGGACCAACTGGTGACGCAGATGGTCGGACGCGACATCGGCGAGACGATCGACTTCGGCGAGCGCGAGATCGGCGCGCCGATGCTGCGAGTCGAGAAGCTCTCGCGTGGCGATGCGGTTCGCGACGTCTCGTTCGAGGTGAAGCGCGGCGAGATCTTCGGTATCAGCGGCTTGATCGGCTCCGGTCGCACCGAATTGCTGCGGGCGATCTTCGGCGCCGATGCCAAGGACGCCGGCACGGTATCGATCGGCACGCCGCCGCGGCCCGTGCACATCGGCTCGCCCGCCGATGCCGTGAAGCAAGGCATGGCCTTGATCACAGAGGATCGCAAGAGCGAAGGCCTGATGCTGCCGCAGTCGATCGCGTCGAACCTGGCGCTCAACAACTTCGGCGCCGTATCGCGCTTCGGCTGGATCGACGGCGGACGCGAGCGGGCGCTTGCCCAGCGCCATATCGATGCCATGCGGATTCGCTGCTCGGACGGGCAGCAGGCCGTCGGCGAGCTGTCGGGCGGCAATCAGCAGAAGGTGGTGATCGGACGCTGGCTCGAGCGCGACGCCGACGTTCTGCTGTTCGACGAGCCGACGCGCGGAATCGACGTCGGCGCGAAGTTCGAAATCTACAACCTGCTCGGGGAAGAAGCGAAGAAGGGCAAAGCGCTCGTGGTCGTATCGAGCGAGCTGCGCGAGCTCATGCTCATTTGCGACCGGATCGGTGTGATGTCGGCCGGCAAGCTCGTTCGCATCTTCGAACGCGGCGAATGGACACAAGACGATTTGCTGGCCGCGGCATTTTCCGGCTATGCGAAGCGTGACGAACTGCTGACGCACTGATGCACTGATGCACTGACGCATTCACACGCTCACCCGCTAGAACTAGATACTGACGAGAGACGCATCATGACGATTTCCTCCAACACGCCTGCCGACGCCGCCGCTTTGCCGGGCAAGCGCGCGGCACGGGTCGAGCTCACGAGCTATCTGGGCTTGATCATTGCGCTTGCCGCGATGATCGCGCTGTTCTCGATGCTCAGTTCGCACTTCTTCACGTACGAAACGTTCGTCACGATCGCCAACCAGATTCCCGATCTCGTCGTCATGTCGGTCGGCATGACGTTCGTGCTGATCCTGGCCGAGATCGATCTGTCGGTCGGCTCCGTGCTGGCACTGTCGGCTTCCGCCGTCAGCGTGGTCGCGCTGCAATGGCATTGGAGCGCGATTCCGGCGGCGCTCGCCGGCCTCGTCGTGGCAGCGTTGGCTGGCAGCTTGACGGGCATGGTGACGGTCGCATGGAGAATCCCGTCGTTCATCGTTTCGCTCGGCGTCCTCGAAATGGCGCGCGGGCTTGCCTATCAATTGACCGATTCGCGCACGTCGTATATCGGCAGCACGTTCGATTGGCTGGCCAATCCGTTCGCCGCCGGTATTTCGCCGGCATTCGTGATTGCGATGATCGTGATGGTCGTCGCGCAATTGGTGCTGCGTCGCACGGTGTTCGGCCGCTGCCTGATCGGCATCGGCACGAACGCAACGGCGGTGCGGCTCGCCGGCATCGATCCGCGCCCGTACAAGGTGATCGTATTCGCGTTGATGGGAGCGCTGTCCGGGCTGGCATCGCTGTTTCAGATCTCGCGCCTCGAAGCGGCCGATCCGAATGCCGGCGCGGGCATCGAGTTGCAGGTGATCGCGGCCGTCGTCATCGGCGGCACGAGCCTCATGGGCGGCCGCGGCTCGGTGATCAGCACGTTCTTCGGGGTGCTGATCATCTCCGTGCTGGCGGCGGGCCTGGCCCAAATCGGCGCAAACGAGCCGACTAAACGTATCATCACGGGCGCCGTCATCGTCGTCGCCGTCGTGCTCGATACCTATCGCAGCCGCCGCGGCGCGAGACGCGACTAGATCCCAAGAATAGCCGGGCATTGCTTTCATCATGTGGACGATCCGAGACGTAGCGGAACGGGCGGGGGTGTCGTACACGACGGTCTCGCACGTTCTGAACAATACGCGCCCCGTCAGCGAGGACAAGCGCGCGCGCGTGCTGGCGGCCATCGCGGAGATGAACTACGTGCCCTCCGCGCCGGCACGCTCGCTCAAGGCGAAGACCACGGCGACGATCGGCCTCGTCGTGCCGAACAATACGAACCCTTACTTCGCCGAATTCGCCCGCGGCATCGAGGGCTCTTTGCGCCGCCGCGGCTACTGCGTGATTCTGTGCAATTCCGATAACGACATCCTGACTCAGCGCGAGTGCCTGCGTGTCCTGCACCAGAATCGCATCGACGGCCTCATCGTGGCGTCCGTCGGCGAGGACGAGTCGGTGGCGGACGATCTGAGAGCGGTGCGCGTGCCGGTCGTGATCGTCGATCGCCCGATTGCCGGGCTCGATGCCGATTTCGTGCAGATCGATCACGAAGCCGGCGCCATGATGGCGACGCGCCATCTGCTCGATCTGGGGCACACACGCATCGGCTGCATCGCCGGGGCGCGCGACACGGCGGTCAGCGCGACCCGTGTGGCCGGGTTTAGGCGTGCGATGGCCGAGCGTGGCGTGGACGTCGTGCCGGGCGCGGTCGTGGAGGGCAGCTTCACGTGCCCGGGCGGCTATGCGGCCGCATGCGAACTGTTGGACACCGTTGCGCCCACGGCTATGTTCGCGAGCAACGACATGATGGCGATCGGTGCGTTGCGCGCGGCCGCCGAGCGCGGGCTGCGCGTGCCGGCCGACTGTTCGATCGTCGGCTTCGACGACGTCGAAATGAGCCGGTACGTGTATCCGGCGTTGTCGACCGTGGGGCAGGCGATTTTGCGGCTTGGCGATGCGGCCGCCAGCACGTTGCTCGCACGGATCAACGGCACCGTCACCGGTCCCGCGCAGACGCACATGATCGAGCCGCGGCTGCTCGTGCGCGAATCCAGTGCGCGCCTGGCCGCGCGCGTAGGACATGCATTCACTCAAACGGCGCCATGACATGACTTCGATGAGCACAACGGCAGTGGAAAAGCGCGCGGGTCGCGTCGCGGTGGTCGGCAGCCTCAACATGGATCTCGTGATCCGCGCGCCGCGTTTGCCGAGCGCGGGCGAGACGCTGGCCGGCCGATCGTTCGATACGGTGCCCGGCGGCAAGGGAGGCAATCAGGCCGTCGCCGCGGCGAGGCTCGGTGCCGACGTCACGATGATCGGATGCGTCGGCGACGACGATAACGGAAGGCAGCTCCTGGCGGCGTTGCGCCGCGACGGCATCGATTGCAGCGGCGTGGCTGCCGACCCGGCGTTGCCCACCGGCGTCGCGATGATCGTCGTCGACGATCGCGGCCAGAATGCGATCGTCATTGTGGCGGGCAGCAACGGTGCGCTGAGTCCGGCGACGATTACGTCACACGAGACGGCCATTGCGCAAGCCGATATCGTCGTCTGTCAAATGGAAGTCCCCGACGAAACCGTTCTGGCCGCGATGCGCAACGCACGCGCGCTCGGGCGAACCGTCGTGCTCAATCCCGCACCCGTGACGGGCCCGCTGCCGCGCAGTTGGCTCGAGGCCGCCGATTTCCTGATCCCTAACGAAATCGAGGCATCGGTGCTTGCGGGCATCGCCGTCGATTCGCCCGAAAGCGCGCGGCAGGCGGCAAAGGCATTGCAGGCTAGCGGCGCACGCAACGTGATCATCACGCTCGGCAAACGCGGTGTATTGGTGCTTGCCGAAGGCGAGGGCGCGAGCGAGAGCCAGGGCGACGGCGGCAGCCGTGGGCAACACTATCTTCCCGCCGAGGTCGAGGCAATCGATACGACGGCGGCTGGCGATACGTTCGTCGGCGGGTTTTGCGCGGCGCTCGCGGCGAAGCGTTCGCTCGATGAAGCCGTGCGTTTCGGCCAGGCGGCCGCGGCGCTATCGGTGACGCGCGCGGGGGCGCAAACCTCGATCCCCTATTTGCATGAAATCGAAGAAAAAGAATGAAGAAGACGCAGTTGCTCAATAGCGCGTTGTCGCGGCTCGTGGCGACGCTCGGTCATGGCGATATGGTGCTCGTCACCGATGCCGGCATGCCGGCTCCGCATGGTTCCGGAACCGAGATCATCGATCTGGCGCTGACGCCGGGGGTGCCCGATTTCGCGACGACCGTGCGCGTGTTGTTGACGGAGATGCAGGTCGAGTCGCATATCGTCGCGAGCGAAACGCTCGAGCGCACCGACGCGTGGCTCGCGAGCGACTGGATGGGCGAGATCGGGTTACGCCGAGTCGTTTCGCACGATGAACTGAAGCGACTGTCGCATCGCGCGCGCGCCGTCGTGCGCACGGGCGAGTGCACGCCCTATGCGAACCTGATGCTAGTGGCGGGCGTGACGTTCTGAAGTCAGCTGATCGGCTTCACGAAGAGACCAATCGTCAACGCGACGCCGATGCAGACGATGGCAATGCGCAGAACGCGCTCGTTCACGCGGCGCAGGGCCCATACGCCGGCCAAGCCGCCGACGATCGCGCCCGCGCCGAGCGCGATCGCCTCGCGCCAGTGAAGCTGCGAAGACGTCACGAAAATGACGACGGCGGCGGCGTTCATCACACCGGCAAGGGCATTCTTGGTTGCCCCGGCATTGCGCGTGGGCAGCCCGGCCATCGTGAGCGCGGCCATCATCAGAAAACCGATGCCGCCGCCGAAATAGCCACCGTAGATGGCGATCAGGAACTGAACGAATGCCGCGGCAACGGGCGAAAGATGGGCCTTCGTTTCTTGCGGCCGGCGCACGAAGCTGCCCCAGGCGAACACGGCGGTTGCGAACAGCACGAGCCAGGGAACGAGCCGAGTGAAGACCGACGAGGGGGTGACGAGAAGCAGAATCCCGCCTACCGCGCCGCCTACCACGCTGACGCCGAACAGCACGGAGAACGGGAGCCGGTTCGCACCGGTGACGAGGCGTCGCCCAGCGAAGCCCGATACCACTTGACCCGGGAAGAGGGCGACCGTCGACGTGATGTTCGCGGCGAGCGGCGTCATGCCCGAGATGATCAAGGCGGGCAGCGTGACGAACGAGCCGCCGCCGGCGAGGGTGTTTTGCAGGCCGGCCCATAGGCCGGCCACGACGACGAGAAGAAGCAGCATGAACGCGGAGAGCAGGAGGTTGGTAATAGGGAATGCCCGATCCTACCTCAGGCTCCCGCCATCAAACCGCGCGGCGCACCATCAGTTCCTTGATCTTGCCGATCGCCTTGGTCGGGTTCAAGCCCTTGGGGCAGACGTCGACGCAGTTCATGATCGTATGGCAACGGAACAGACGGTAAGGGTCTTCCAGGTTGTCCAAGCGCTCGCCGGTGGCCTGGTCGCGCGTATCGGCAATGAACCGGTACGCCTGCAATAGGCCAGCGGGGCCGACGAACTTGTCCGGATTCCACCAGAAGCTGGGGCACGAGGTCGAGCAGCTCGCGCACAAAATGCATTCGTACAGCCCGTCGAGCTCTTCGCGCTCCTCGGGCGAC
>NZ_JBQCIF010000111.1:0-36234 GCF_051953955.1 Trinickia sp.
GTCGGCGAGAACCTGCAAGACCATCTTCAATTGCGGATGGCCTATCGCGTACGCGGCGTGCGCACGCTCAACACGATGACGGCACATTGGTGGGGCAAGGCGCTCATCGCCATGCAATACGCGTTGTGGCGCAAGGGGCCGATGTCGATGGCGCCGTCGCAGTTGGGCGCGTTTGCGAAGTCATCGAACGACGATGCGTCGATTCAGCGGCCCGACATCGAATATCACGTTCAACCGCTCTCGCTCGATCGCTTCGGCGAGCCGCTGCACCGCTTCAATGCGTTCACCGCGTCGGCTTGCCATTTGCGGCCGACTTCGCGAGGGAGCATTCATATCGAGTCGCCCGATCCGCTCGCGCCGCCGATGATCGCACCGAACTATCTATCGACCGACTATGACCGCCACGTCGCCGCGAACGCGCTGCGGCTCACGCGCCGCATCGTGAGCACGCCGGCGCTGGCGCGCTATGCGCCCGAGGAAATCCTGCCCGGGCCGCACTATCAGAGCGAGGAAGAACTCGTGCAAGCGGCCGGCGCGGTGGGCACGACGATCTTCCACCCCGTCGGCACCTGTCGCATGGGCACGGCCGACGACCCGGGCGCCGTGGTCGATGCGCGGCTGCGCGTGTTCGGCGTGACGGGGTTGCGCGTCGTCGATGCGTCGGTGATGCCGACGATCACCTCGGGCAATACGAATTCTCCGACATTGATGATCGCCGAGCGCGCGAGCGACATGATCCGTGCCGATCGGCGTGCACGCGCGTCGTCGGCGCAAGAGCCTGGGATCACTGCCACGATGACGGCCATGTGACGATGGTTGTACGAACTACCGATTCGGCGTCGGCGAGGTTTTACCTGCGCAAGGTCGGGCCTCAGTGAGTAGTAGTTACTTGACGACGCAATTAAGCACTAGTGCAAATCCCAATGATTGCGCTGCATCATTGGCGAGACAATGCGCGATGCCGCATGGGGCGGAGCCGACCTCTCCGCATTGATGCACCATGCCATAAACGGCGGACGCCCCCGTAACCGAGGGGCGCACCGTCCGGAAAACGCGACGCGCTCGACAAGCGCGTGCCAACGCAGTGCTTCGCCTGACTTCGCATGGAAGGGGACATGATTCTCGGCGACACGATTCTGGAAACGCGCGGATTGACCAAAGAGTTCAAGGGCTTCACGGCCGTGAACGGTGTGAACCTGCGCGTGCGCCGCGGCTCGATCCATGCGTTGATCGGCCCCAATGGCGCGGGCAAGACGACTTGCTTCAACTTGCTCACGAAGTTTCTCGAGCCCAGCGCGGGGCAGATCGTCTTCAACAACGTCGACATCACGCGCGAGCGTCCGGCGCAGATCGCGCGCCGCGGCATCATCCGCTCGTTTCAGATTTCGGCCGTCTTTCCTCATCTGACCGTCTTGCAGAACGTGCGCATCGGGCTGCAGCGCGCCTTGGGCACGGCCTATCACTTCTGGCGCAGCGAGCGCACGCTGCATCGTCTCGACGATCGCGCGCGCGAATTGCTCGTGCAAGTCGGCTTGACCGACTTCGCCGATACGCTCACCGTCGAACTCTCTTACGGACGCAAGCGCGCGCTCGAGATCGCGACGACGCTCGCGATGGAGCCCGAGCTCATGCTGCTGGACGAGCCGACCCAAGGCATGGGCCATGAAGACGTCGACCGCGTGACCGCATTGATCAAAAAGGTCTCGGCGGGCCGCACGATCCTGATGGTCGAGCACAACATGAACGTGATCGCAGGCATCTCCGACACGATCACCGTCTTGCAGCGCGGAGAAGTCCTCGCGGAAGGCAGCTACGCTGAAGTGTCGAAGAATCCGCTCGTGATGCAAGCCTACATGGGCAGTGCCGATGCGGCATTGACGGGGGCGCACTGATGAACCATACAGAGCCTGAAAGCATCGCGGTGAGCGAGACGAGCGGGGCGCCGGCCGGCGCCGAAGCGGCATTGACGATCGCGGGCTTGCAAGCGTGGTACGGCGAATCGCACATCTTGCACGGCGTCGATTTGACGGTGGCACGCGGCGAAGTCGTGACCTTGCTCGGCCGCAACGGCGCGGGGCGCACGACGACGCTGCGCGCGATCATGGGCCTCACGGGCCGGCGCACGGGTTCGGTGCGCATCGGCGAGCAAGAGACGATTCAGATGCCGACGCACAAAATCGCGCATTGCGGCGTGGGCTATTGCCCCGAGGAGCGCGCGATCTTCTCGAGCTTGTCGTGCGAGGAGAATCTGCTGCTGCCGCCGATGGTGGGTGCAAGCAGCCACGCGATGTCGCTCGACGAGATCTACGAGATGTTCCCGAACTTGAAAGAGCGCCGCATGAGCCAGGGCACGCGGCTTTCCGGCGGCGAGCAGCAGATGCTGGCCGTTGCGCGCATCTTGCGCACGGGAGCGAACCTGCTGTTGCTCGACGAAATCTCCGAAGGCTTGGCGCCCGTCATCGTGCAAGCCCTTGCACGCATGATCCTGGCGCTCAAGTCACGCGGCTACACGATCGTGATGGTCGAGCAAAACTTTCGTTTCGCAGCACCGCTGGCCGATCGCTTCTACGTCATGGAGCATGGCCGCATCGTCGAGCACTTCGTCGCGAACGAGCTCGAAAGCAAAATGCCGGTGTTGCACGATCTGCTGGGCGTCTGATGCTGGGCGCCTTGATGTTGGGGCACGCCGATGCATCTCGCGCGCGCCGTATCTCACGCACGACGAACCCGTTGCACGCACAACCATAAGCGAAGAAGGAGATAATCCATGAGGACCCCGTTGCTCGCAAACGCTGCTCGCACGCTCGCAGTGACCGCCACCGCACTCGCCGCCGCGCTGGCGGCGCAGCATGCCGCGGCTGCTGAAAATCAAGTCACGATCGGCTTCATCACCGACATGTCGGGCCTGTACGCCGATATCGATGGTAAAGGCGGCGCGACGGCGATCCAAATGGCGATCGACGATTTCGGCGGCAAGGTCAATGGCCTGCCGATCAAGCTGATCACGCAGGACCATCAGAACAAGGCCGACATCGCGGCATCGACCGCCCGCAAATGGATCGACACCGAAGGCCTCGACATGCTGATCGGCGGGACGAACTCGGCGACGGGCCTGTCGATGAACGACGTGATCAAGGAAAAGAAGCGTCCGTACTTCTCGATCGGCGCCGGCACCGATGCGCTGACGAACAAGGCCTGCACGCCGTACACGATCCACTATGCCTACGACACGACGGCACTGGCGAAGGGCACCGGTTCCGCGATCGTGAAGCAAGGCTTGAAGACGTGGTACTTCCTGACGGCCGACTATGCGTTCGGCAAGTCGCTCGACGCCAATACGACGAAGGTCGTCGAAGAGAACGGCGGCAAGGTGCTGGGACGCTCGCTGCATCCGCTTTCGGCATCGGATTTCTCGTCGTTCCTGCTGCAGGCGCAAGCGTCGAAGGCGCAGGTGCTCGGCTTGGCGAACGCGGGCGGCGATACGGTCAATTCGCTGAAGGCGGCCAAGGAGTTCGGTATCGGCAAGACGATGAAGATCGCCGCGCTGCTGATGTTCATCGACGACGTGCACAGCGTCGGCTTGCCGACTGCCCAGGGCCTGCTGTTGACGGACAGCTGGTACTGGGATCAGAACGACAAGGCGCGCGCATGGGCGCAGAAGTACTTCAAGAAGACCGGCAAGATGCCGTCGAGCCTGCAGGCGGCCGACTACTCCGCGACGATGGATTATCTGAACGCCGTGAAGGCCGTCGGCTCGACCGATCCCGACAAGGTGATGGCGCAGTTGCACAAGCAGCCGATCGACGACTTCTATGCCAAGGGACACGTGCGTGAAGACGGCAGCATGATCCACGACATGTATCTGTACCAGGTGAAGACGCCGGCCGAATCGAAGAAGCCTTGGGACTACTACATGCTGAAGGCGACGATCCCGGGCGACCAGGCATTCACGGATAAGAAAGACTCGCAGTGCGACCTGTGGAAATAACGCGGTAACGCGCGCCAAGCGCATGCGGTAACGACGCGCGCGCGGCAAACGCGCGCGTCTTTCTCTTTTCGACGGCAGGTTCAATGGACATCTTCGGCATTCCGTTGCAGGCCATGCTGAGCCAGCTCTTGCTCGGGCTCGTCAACGGGTCGTTCTACGCGATCCTGAGCCTCGGGCTGGCGGTGATCTTCGGCATGCTCAACGTCATCAACTTCGCCCACGGGGCGTTGTTCATGCTCGGCGCCATGCTCGCATGGATGGGCTTCGCGTATTTCGGCCTGCCCTATTGGGCGATGCTCGTGCTTGCGCCGCTCGTCGTCGGGCTGTTCGGCGTGCTGATCGAACGCTCGATGCTGCGCTGGCTCTATCGTCTCGATCACCTGTACGGGCTGCTTTTGACGTTCGGCCTCACGCTCGTCGTCGAAGGCGTCTTCCGCTCTGTCTACGGTTCGTCGGGCCAGCCCTACGACGTGCCCGATTTGCTTGCGGGCGCAACGAACCTCGGCTTCATGTATCTGCCGAACTACCGGGCGTGGGTCGTCGTCGCCTCGCTGATCGTGTGCTTCGCGACGTGGTTCGTCATCGAGAAGACGCGAATCGGCGCGTATTTGCGCGCCGGCACGGAAAATCCGAAGATCGTCGAGGCGTTCGGCGTGAACGTGCCGCTCATGATCACGCTGACATACGGCTTTGGCGTCGCGCTCGCCGCGTTTGCCGGCGTGCTCGCCGCGCCCGTCATTCAGGTCTCGCCGTTGATGGGCCAGTCGATGATCATCACCGTGTTCGCGGTGGTCGTGATCGGGGGGATGGGCTCGATCATGGGCTCGATCCTCACGGGCCTCATGCTCGGCGTCGTGGAAGGCTTCACGCGCGTGTTCTATCCGCAGGCGTCGGCCACGGTCGTTTTCGTCATCATGGCGCTCGTGCTGCTGGTGCGCCCCGCGGGTCTGTTCGGTAAGGAACGGTGATGCAAAGAAAAGCGCTTTATGTCCTCTTGCTCGTCGGGCTCATCGTGGCGCCGTGGGCCGGCGCCTATCCCTTGTTCGTCATGAAGGTGCTTTGCTTCGCGCTGTTCGCGGCCGCCTTCAATCTGCTGATCGGCTATACAGGGCTGCTTTCGTTCGGCCATGCGATGTTCCTCGCCACGGCGGGCTACACGACCGGCTATGCGATCGAGACGACCGGGCTCACGCCCGAGCTCGGGGTGCTGGCCGGCACCGCGGCGGCGACGCTGCTCGGGCTCGTCGTCGGCATCTTCGCGATTCGGCGTCAGGGCATCTACTTCGCGATGGTCACGCTCGCGCTCGCGCAGCTCGTCTACTTCATCTTTCTGCAAGCGCCGTTCACGGGCGGCGAGGACGGCCTGCAAGGCGTGCCTCGCGGCAAGCTGTTCGGACTTTTGAGCTTGTCGTCCGACCTGACGCTTTACTACGTCGTGCTCGTCGCGATCGCACTGGCGTTCGTGCTGATCGTGCGCATCGTGCACTCGCCATTCGGGCAGGTGCTGACGGCGATCCGCGAAAACGAGCCGCGCGCCGTCTCGCTCGGCTACGACACGGACCGCTTCAAGCTCCTCGCGTTCGTGCTCTCGGCCGGCATCGCGGGCCTTGCCGGCTCGCTGAAGGTGCTCGTGCTCGGCTTCGAGACGCTCGGCGATGCGTACTGGACGATGTCGGGCCTCGTGATCCTGATGACGCTCGTGGGCGGCATGGGCACGCTGTTCGGGCCGCTTCTCGGCGCCGCGCTCGTGGTGACGCTCGAAGATCGGCTCGGCGACATCGGCGCGGCGCTCGCCTCGCTCACGCACGTCGACTGGTTCAACTCGCTCGGCGATTCGACGACGATCGTCATCGGCATCGTGTTCATCGCTTGCGTGCTGACCTTCCGGCGTGGAATCGTCGGCGAAATCGTCGCGCGTGCGCGGCCCCTGCGCGGGTGAGCGTCGCGGCTTGCTCGCCGTTGCGCTGCGGCGCGCCATTGCGGCGGCCGGCGCACGTCGTGCGAGGGTGGGTCCGGACAAACCCCGATGCGGCGCGCCCGAGCGGCCGTCACGTGTCGGACGGAGACCGGACGTGCCATCAAACGATGCGCGCTTGCGCGAATTGTGTGCTGCTTTGCACCACTAGGGAAAGTGCTAGGTTGTGGGAGGAGACGGGGTTGTTTAATCTTCGTCTCAGTTCTGATGCACCGAATTTACAGGTGGAGAACGAGGAGACAATCGAGGCACTCAGTGCCCGGACGAAAGCGCTGTTGGATAGGATCCAACAGCGCTTTTCATTTGCGCGCTCACTTCGCGCATCGATCGAGCGATCGAACGTTTCGTTCGACTTCCGCTTCTGCATTTCCCCCTTTCCGTTTCCCTTTTCCGTTTCTTGTTCGCCTCTCGCGTGGTGCGTCTGCACGACTCGAGCGGATGCGATCGGCTACGATTGCCGGGGCGCGCCGGCCGGGCCTTTCCGCCACGGACAGCGCGAGCCCAATCAACGATTCGAGCCGGCCGGTGAGCCGGCAATGACAATGCGCTTTCTCGCGAAAGCTTCAGGAGTTCAGGAGATCAGCAAATGACGATGAAACAATGGGTGCGTGGCAGCGTGGCGGTGGCGATGATGTGCGGGGCCACGGCGGCTTTCGCGCAGGTGAAGATCGGCGTCGTGCTGTCGACGACGGGACCCGCCGCCTCGCTCGGCATACCCGAGCAAAAAACGGTGGCGCTGCTGCCCAAGGAGATCGGCGGCAAGACGGTGCAATACATCGTGCTCGACGACGGCTCCGATACCGGCCGTGCCGTGCAGGACGTGCATAAACTGATCGACGAAGATCACGTCGATGCGATCGTCGGTTCTTCGGTTACGCCGAACTCGCTCGCCATGCTCGATCCGGTCTCGGCCGGCAAGACGCCGATGATTTCGCTCGCGGCTTCGGCGAAGATCGTCGAGCCGATGGACGACAAGCGCAAGTGGGCTTTCAAGGTCCCGCAAAACGATAGCCTCATGGCCAATGCGATCGCCGACTACATGGCCAAGCACGGCGTGAAGACGATCGGCTTCATCGGCTTCGCCGATGCCTACGGCGAAAGCTGGAGCACTGAATTCGCGAAGGCCGCCACTGCCGATCATATGAAGGTCGTGGCGAACGAGAAATACAATCGCACCGACGCGTCCGTCACCGGGCAGATCCTCAAGCTCATGGCAGCCAATCCCGACGCCGTCCTCATCGCGGGCTCGGGCACGCCGGCCGCCTTGCCGGCCAAGGAGCTCAAAGAGCGCGGCTACAAGGGCAAGGTCTATCAAACGCACGGCGTTGCGAACAACGACTTCCTGCGCGTGTGCGGCAAGGATTGCGAGGGCGAGATCCTGCCCGCCGGCCCGATCCTCGTCGTCGATCAACTGCCGAACGGCAATCCCGTCAAGCAATCCGCGCTGGCCTACAAGAATGCCTATGAGAAGGCATACGGCACGGGCACCGTCGCGACGTTCGGCGGTCATGCCTGGGATGCCGGCCAGTTGCTGCAGCGCGCGATTCCCGAAGCGCTGAAGAAAGCGCAGCCGGGCACGGAAGCGTTCCGCTCGGCGCTGCGCGATGCGATCGAGCAAACCAAGGAACTGCCGGTTTCGCACGGGATCATCAACATGTCGCAGTCCGACCACAACGGGCTCGATCAGCGCGCTCGCGTGATGGTGCAGATCACCGACGGCAAGTGGAAGCTGCTCGGCGAATAAACGTCACCTTGAGCGCCACGTTGAGCGTCACTTTCGCCTAAGCGCCGTGGGCCTTCGTCGGGCTCGCGGCCGTTCGTTTCGTTCTCGCCGATTCGCCAACCCGTCTCACGGGCTCAAAAAAGCATGGATTTATCGATTGCCGCGATCCTCGCGCAAGACGGGATCACGACCGGGGCGATCTACGCGCTGCTGGCCCTCGCGCTCGTGCTCGTTTTCTCCGTCACGCGCGTCATCTTCATCCCGCAAGGGGAATTCGTTTCGTACGGTGCGCTGACGCTTGCCATGCTGCAGGCGCAGAAGTTTCCGGCCACCGCCGTCTTGCTGCCCGTGCTCGGCGCGGCCTGTTTCGTCGTCGAAGTGGCGGGGCTCGTTGGGCACGCCGAGCGGCGCCGGCATGCGGCGCGCGCGCTGACGTCGCTCGCGAGCCGCTATCTGCTCGGCCCGATCGCCGTCTATGCGATCACGCAGCACCTGTACGCATCGGCGCTGCCGATGATCGTCCAGATCGCGCTCACGCTCGCGATCGTCGTGCCGATGGGGCCGTTCATCTACCGCCTGGCCTATGAGCCGCTCGCCGAGGCGACGACGCTGTTGCTCTTGATCGTGGCCGTAGCCGTTCACTTCGCCATGGTCGGCTTGGGCCTGCTCATGTTCGGCGCCGAGGGCTCGCGCACGACGCCGTTCTCGGATGGCTCGCTGAGCATCGGCACCCTGTCGATCTCCGGGCAGAGTATCTGGGTCGTGGCCACAGCGCTCGTGCTCATCGTCGCGCTATACCTGTTCTTCGATCGCACGATCTCTGGGAAGGCGCTGCGGGCCACCTCGATCAACCGGCTCGGGGCGCGGCTCGTCGGCATCGGCACGACGCAAGCCGGCCGGCTCGCGTTCACGCTGGCTGCCGGCCTGGGCGTGCTGTGCGGGATCCTCGTCGCTCCGTTGACGACGATCTACTACGACTCGGGCTTCCTGATCGGCTTGAAGGGCTTCGTCGGCGCGATCATCGGCGGCCTCGTCAGCTATCCGCTCGCGGCGGCCGGCTCGATTCTCGTCGGGTTGCTCGAATCGTATTCGTCGTTCTGGGCAAGCGCTTACAAGGAGGTGATCGTCTTCACGCTCATCATTCCGGTGCTGCTGTGGCGCAGTTTGGCCACCGGGCACGTTGAAGAAGAGGAGCAGTGAGATGAAGCGTTCGTTGTCAGGATCGGCGCCGCTCTCGGCGTTCGTCGTCGTGCTGTTCGCGCTGCCCGTGCTGCCGGGGCCGCTGCACGTGCCCGAGTATTGGATCACGCTGCTCAATTACATCGGGCTCTATTCGATCGTTGCGCTCGGGCTCGTTCTGCTGACCGGTGTGGGTGGCATGACGAGCTTCGGGCAAGCCGCGTTCGTCGGTGTCGGCGCCTATGCGACGGCCTATCTGACGACGCAGTTCGGCGTCTCGCCATGGATTGCGCTCGTCGTCGGCATCGTGATGACGGCGTTCGTCGCGCTCGTCATCGGCGCCGTCACGATGCGCTTGTCGGGCCATTTCCTGCCGCTCGGTACGATTGCTTGGGGGCTGTCGCTCTACTACCTGTTCGGCAACCTCGATGCGCTCGGCAAATACGACGGCATCAACGGCATTCCCGCACTGAGCGTATTCGGCGTGTCCCTCGCATCGGGACGAAGCATCTACTACTTGATTTGGGCCGTGGCGCTCGTTTCGCTCGTTTCGATTCAGAATTTGCTTAATAGTCGGCCGGGCCGGGCCATCCGCGCACTGCGCGGCGCGGGAATCATGGCCGAGGCGATGGGTGTCCATACCGGCTGGATGCGTGTCGTGATCTTCGTCTATGCGGCCATCCTGGCGGCGGTTTCGGGATTTCTCTACGCTCATCTGCAGCGCGCCGTGAACCCGACGCCGTTCGGCCTCAATCACGGCATCGAATATTTGTTCATGGCCGTCGTCGGCGGGGTCGCGCATGTTTGGGGTGCGATTCTCGGTGCTGCGATTCTCACCGTTCTTCAAGACTATTTGCAGTCGCTACTGCCGCGGTTGCTCGGAGAAAGCGGCAACTTCGAGATCATCGTATTCGGTGTAATGATGGTGGCGCTGCTCCAATATGCGAGGCAGGGTGTGTGGCCGTTCATCGCTCGCTGCTTCCCGCGCGGCCCGCGTGCGCGGGCGCCCGAGCGCGCTCGCGCCTTGCCGCGGCGGATCAAGCCCGCGCCCGGAGAACCATTGCTCGTCGTCGACCGCGCGCGCAAGGAGTTCGGCGGGCTCATAGCCGTCAACGACGTCAGCTTCTCGGTGGACGCTGGGCAAATCGTCGGGCTCATCGGGCCGAACGGGGCGGGCAAGTCGACGACGTTCAATCTCGTCACCGGCGTGCTGCAGGCCACGCGTGGCGAAATCCAGTTCCGCGGCGAGCGCATCGACGCGCTCAGTTCACGTGAAATCGCCAAGCGCGGCATCGGCCGTACGTTTCAACACGTCAAGCTGTTGCCGACGATGACGGTGCTCGAGAACGTGGCGATCGGTGCGCACCTGCGCGGCTCGAGCGGCGTCTGGCGCAGCCTCGCGCGACTCAATGGCGAGGAGGAAGGACGGCTGCTGGCCGAGGCAGCCGAGCAGATTCGGCGTGTCGGTCTCGAACTGCATATGTATGACGAAGCTGGCAGCCTGCCGCTTGGCCAGCAGCGCATCCTCGAGATCGCGCGTGCGCTGTGCTGCGATCCGACGTTGCTGCTACTCGACGAACCCGCGGCGGGGCTGCGCTATCGGGAAAAGCAGCAGCTCGCCGAGCTGCTACGCAAGTTGAAGGCCGAAGGGATGAGCATTCTGCTCGTCGAACACGACATGGATTTTGTGATGAATCTAGCCGATCGCCTGGTCGTCATGGAATTCGGAACACGCATCGCTCACGGCTTGCCCGAAGAAGTCCAGAACGATCCGGCCGTCGTCGAAGCTTATCTTGGTGGGGTGGACGAATGAACGGAACGACGACGATGGCAATGCCGACGCCGATTTTGTCCGTGGCCGGATTGTCCGTCCGCTACGGGAAGGTCGAAGCGCTGCACGACGTCTCCATCGATGTCCGCCCCGGGCAGATCGTCAGCGTGATCGGGCCGAACGGCGCGGGTAAGTCGACGCTGCTGAACGCCGTGATGGGCGCGTTGCCGACGATGGGGCATGCCACGGGCCCCGTGCGTTACCGCGGAGAGGATGTCGGCGGGCTGCCCGTGGAAAAGCGCGTCGAGCGCGGCATGTGCCTGGTCCCTGAAAAGCGCGAGCTGTTTGCGACGATGACAGTCGAGGACAATCTCGTGCTGGGTGCCTATCGGCGCAAGCTGGCTGGCGAACGCGATTTCCTCGATCAGCTCGAACCCGTCTTCGAGCGGTTCCCGCGGCTGAAGGAGCGCCGCAAGCAGGCCGCCGGCACGCTGTCGGGGGGCGAGCGGCAGATGCTCGCGCTGGGCCGTGCACTGATGGGCAAGCCGGACTTGCTCATGCTCGACGAACCAAGCCTCGGTCTCGCACCGCTGATCGTGAAGGAGATCTTCCACATCATCAGCGCACTGCGCAGTACCGGTGTTGCGACGCTGCTGATCGAGCAGAATGCGCGCGCCGCGCTTCAGATCTCCGACTATGGTTATGTGCTCGAAACGGGGGAACTCGCGCTCGAGGGGGCGGCGGATTCGTTGGCGCAAAATCCTCGCGTGATCGAGACGTATCTCGGGCTGGCTAAGAAGTCTGCTTGAAAGGGTGATGTCGCGCAGCGCGCCCCGCGTCAAGCGCGGGCCCTGTTTCACGTGTCCGGGCCTGCGATGTTTCACGTGAAACAGCAGTCGGCCCAGCAATTTAGCCAGCAGTTAGCCGTTCGGTAGCCACGTCTCGGCCGCGAACCCCGCTATAATTTCGCGCATACATTTTCCCGACAGGCTCACGCACCTCGTGTCCCGTGAGATCGCCATGCTTTATCCCACAGAATTTGACGTAATCGTCGTCGGCGGTGGTCACGCCGGCACGGAAGCCGCTTTGGCCTCGGCCCGTATGGGCGCCAAAACGCTGCTGCTGACGCACAACATCGAAACGCTCGGCCAAATGAGCTGCAATCCGTCGATCGGCGGCATCGGCAAGGGGCACCTCGTGAAGGAGGTCGATGCGCTTGGCGGTGCGATGGCGGCTGCTACCGACGAGGGCGGCATTCAGTTTCGGATTCTCAATTCCTCGAAGGGGCCCGCCGTCCGCGCGACGCGTGCTCAAGCCGATCGCATTCTTTATAAGGCGGCGATTCGTCGTCGGCTCGAGAATCAGCCGAATTTGATGCTGTTCCAACAGGCTGTCGAGGACTTGATCGTCGAGGGCGATCAAGTCGTCGGCGCGGTGACGCAGGTTGGCGTCCGGTTCCGCGCGCGTGCCGTTGTGCTGACGGCAGGCACCTTCTTGGATGGGAAGATCCACGTCGGCTTGAACAACTACACCGGTGGGCGGGCAGGCGATCCTGCCGCGGTATCGCTGTCGGCGCGGCTCAAAGAACTCAAGCTGCCGCAAGGGCGCCTGAAGACGGGCACGCCGCCGCGTATCGACGGTCGGACCATCGATTTTTCGAAGCTCGAAGCGCAGCCTGGTGATCTCGATCCGATCCCGGTTTTCTCGTTCCTGGGGCGTGCCGAACAGCATCCGCAGCAAATGCCTTGCTGGGTGACGCATACGAACGAGCGGACCCACGACATCATCCGCAGTGGTCTCGACCGCTCGCCGATGTACACGGGTGTCATCGAAGGGGTGGGGCCACGGTACTGTCCGTCGATCGAGGACAAGATCCATCGGTTCGCATCGAAGACGTCGCACCAAATCTTTCTGGAACCGGAAGGGCTGACCACCAACGAGTTCTATCCGAACGGGATATCTACGAGTCTTCCGTTCGATGTGCAACTCGACCTCGTGCATTCGATGCAGGGGTTGGAGAACGCACATATCCTGCGGCCTGGCTATGCGATCGAATACGACTATTTCGACCCGCGGGGCTTGAAGGCGTCGCTCGAGACGAAGGCGATTCATGGGTTGTTCTTCGCTGGTCAAATCAATGGCACGACGGGGTACGAAGAAGCGGCCGCTCAAGGGCTGTTGGCCGGCATCAACGCCGGCCGCTTCGTGCAGGAAAAAGACGCATGGTGCCCGCGGCGGGATCAGGCGTACCTCGGGGTGCTCGTCGACGACCTCGTGACGCGCGGCGTCTCCGAGCCCTATCGAATGTTCACGAGCCGTGCCGAGTACCGGCTCAGCCTTCGTGAAGACAATGCCGACATGCGCTTGACCGAGATCGGACGCGAACTCGGCGTCGTGGATGACGTTCGCTGGGATGCCTTCTGCCGAAAACGCGATGCTGTTTCACGTGAAACAGAACGGCTTCGCGCTACCTGGGTCAATCCGAAGACGCTTTCGTCAGAGGAAGCAATCGCGCTGCTGGGCAAGCCAATCGATCACGAATACAACTTGGCCGATCTGCTGCGGCGCCCGGGCGTCACCTATGAGGGAATCTGCGGTCTGCGCGATGGTGCTTGCGGCCCCGAATCGCCGCTTGCGGAGGACCCAGTGCTTCTCGATCAGATCAAGGAGCAAATCGAGATCGGCGTCAAATACCAGGGCTATATCGAGCGCCAGGCTGACGAGATCGAGCGGAACGAAGCAAACGAGAGCACGCGTTTGCCGGAGGGCATCGACTACACCTCGGTTCGCGGTCTCTCATTCGAAGCGCGGCAGAAGCTCAATCAATTCCGTCCCGAAACGATCGGCCAGGCCTCGCGCATTTCCGGCATCACGCCCGCGACGATTTCTCTGTTGATGGTGCACTTGAAGAAGGGGTGGGGGCGCCGCGTGCCGACCGTGGACGGAAGTGGGGCCGATGCGGCCTCCGCTGCCCAATGACGGCGCCGCGCGCCAAAGGGGCGCATTCGGGAGCGCATTCGAACGATCGAGCCTCATGGCTCGAACTTTTGCACGCCGGTGCGAGCGAGCTCGGTGTCGCGCTATCGGATGAGCAGTTCGGGCAGCTGGCCGACTACGTTGCGTTGCTGGTGAAGTGGAACGCCGTCTACAACCTGACGGCTATCCGCGATCCGCGCCAAATGCTCGTTCAACATCTGTTGGATTCGCTTTCGATCGTCCCGCACTTGGCGTCGCGAGAGGGGCGCTCGATCTTGGACGTTGGTTCCGGCGGAGGCTTGCCCGGTATCGTCCTCGCCATCGCGTTTCCCGACCGTACGGTGACGTTGAACGACATCGTGCACAAGAAGACGGCCTTCCAGGCACAAGTCAAGGCCGAGCTGAAGCTCGAGAACGTATCGGTGGTGACGGGGCGTGTGGAAAATCTTCGCCCGGGCCACGAAGTGGCAGGAAAATTCGATGCGATCGTGTCACGCGCATTCGCAGAGCTCGCCGATTTCGTTACACTTGCGCGTCACTTGGTCAGTGAGCAGGGCGCGATTTGGGCGATGAAGGGTGTGAGGCCCGACGCCGAAATCGAGCGCTTGCCGGCCGGTGCGCGCGCTGCCGCGATCATGCGGCTTCGCGTGCCGTTCCTCGACGCCGAGCGGCATCTCGTCGAAGTCGTGCTCGATCGAGCGCCCGTTGCACCCACGTCCGGCGTGCAGCAGTAACAGATAGATAGATCCTAGGATTTCCGAACGATGGCAAAAATCTTCTGCGTGGCGAACCAAAAGGGCGGTGTCGGCAAGACGACGACTACGGTCAATCTCGCCGCGAGCCTCGCTTCGCAGGGGCAGCGTGTCTTGCTGATCGACCTCGATCCGCAGGGCAACGCGACGATGGGCAGTGGGATCAACAAAGCCGAGTGCGAAAACACCGTTTATGAAGTGCTCGTCGATGGCATCTCCGTATCGGACGCGCGTATCAAGCCTGAAGCGGTGCCGTACGACGTACTGCCTGCCAACCGAGAACTGGCCGGCGCCGAAATCGAACTCGTCAGCGTGGACAATCGCGAAAGGCAATTGAAAGCAGCGTTGGCGGCAGTGGCGGACGACTACGATTTCGTGCTCATCGATTGCCCGCCCGCATTGTCGTTGCTGACGCTGAACGGCCTGTGCGCCGCGCATGGCGTCGTCATTCCGATGCAGTGCGAGTACTTCGCGCTCGAGGGGTTGTCCGATCTCGTCAACACGATCAAGCAAGTGCACGCGAACCTCAATCGCGATTTGAAAGTCATTGGTTTGTTGCGCGTGATGTTCGATCCGCGCATCACGTTGCAGCAGCAAGTATCGGATCAGCTCAAGGAGCATTTCGGCGACAAGGTGTTCGACGCGGTCATTCCGCGCAACGTCCGCTTGGCCGAGGCACCGAGCTATGGTTTGCCGGGCGTCGTGTTCGATCGCGCATCGCGCGGCGCGCAAGCGTACGTCCAGTTCGGGACCGAAATGATTGAACGGGTGCGCGCGCTGTGAGCACGACGCAGCGCACCGGAAAAGCGGAAGCGGATCGAGGAAATCGGATGAATGCCGTAGCGAAGAAGAAGGGATTGGGACGTGGGTTGGAAGCGCTGCTGGGCGGCAGCCCCGACATCACGACGGCCGTGCGCAGCGAAGGGCAGCCCAACGTGCTGCCGCTGGGCAAGCTGCAGGCGGGCAAGTACCAGCCGCGCACGCGCATGGACGAAGGCAGCCTCCAGGAACTCGCCGCGAGTATTCGCGCGCAAGGGGTCATGCAACCGATCCTCGTTCGTCCGGTGTCGGACGAGAAATTCGAAATCATCGCGGGTGAGCGCCGATTCCGCGCCGCTCACATCGCGGGGCTGGCCGAGGTCCCGGTGCTCGTCAAGGACGTGCCGGACCAAGCCGCGGCGGCGATGGCTCTCATCGAGAACATCCAGCGCGAAGATCTCAACCCGCTCGAAGAAGCGCACGGCATCCAGCGCCTGCTCGACGAATTCGACTTCACGCACGAGCAGGCGGCCGAATCGGTAGGGCGCTCGCGCAGCGCCGTATCGAATCTGCTGCGATTGCTCAATCTCGCGCAGCCCGTGCAGACGATGCTGCTCGCGGGCGATCTCGACATGGGTCATGCGCGCGCGTTGCTGGCCGTCGATTCCGCGGCGCAGATCACGCTGGCCAACCAAGTCGTCAACAAGCGCATGTCGGTGCGCGAGACGGAGCGGCTCGTTGCGGTTACGACGAAGGCCGAGCCCGCGGTAAAAGCGCGCGCGAACCACGATGGCGGGCGCGATACGCGGCGCCTCGAGGAAGAGCTGTCGGACCTGCTTGCGGCGGCCGTCAAGATCAAGCTCGGGCGGCGCGGACGGGGGCAATTGCAGATCGAGTTCGGCGATCTCGACGCGCTCGACGGCATCCTCGCGCGGTTGCGCGGCGGGCCCGCGGCCTGAGGTCCGCGGCCTCGCCGAACGCTGCGCATCCGCGCTCGCCCAACCGCTTTCGTTTCCGCTCGACTCCTATTGCCCATGCCGACCGCCGACGACGTGCGCGTGCGCCAAGCGAGCCTGCCTCGCAGGATCGTTTCCTATGCATGCAAAGAGCCGGTTCTGACGATTCTCGTCGTCGTGCTGGCCGTGCTCCAAGTCACGCGTCCTCAGCCGTGGCTCGTCCTGCCGAAACTCGTCGATTGGCCCACGGTCCTGACGCTGGCGGGCCTTCTGATGTTGACCAAGGCGATCGAGCTTTCCGGGCTGTTGACGTGGCTCGCGCATCGCGTCGTGCATCACGTTCGTACCGAGCGGGCACTGGCTTGTCTGCTGATCGGGCTGGCAGCGGTGCTGTCGATGCTGGTCACGAACGACGTCGCGTTGTTCGTCGTCGTGCCCTTGGTTTTGTCGCTGCATGCGCTGACGCCGCTGCCCGTCAAGCGGCTCACGATCTTCTTGGCGCTCGCCGTCAACGCCGGCTCGATCCTGACGCCGCTCGGCAATCCGCAGAACCTGTTTCTCTGGCAGGTCGGCGGCGTGTCGTTCGGTCGGTTCGTCTGGGCGTTGGCTCCGCTGACGGCGACGCTGATGGCGATGCTGTACGTCATGACCTTCTTCGCGTTCAAGCGAACACCGCTCGATCTGTCGAAAGACGCCGCGAAGGCGAACGTCGATCGGCCCTATGCGGGCGTCGCGGCCGTATTGTTCGTCGCCTTCGTGCTGCTCGCGGATTCGCATCACCCGGGCATCGGGCTGATCGGCGTCGCCGGCGGCTTTTTGTTGTGGCGGCGCGACGCCGTCCTCAAGATCGATTGGGCGTTGCTGCTGATTTTCGTGCTGATGTTCATCGTGCTGCGCAGCGTCGCCGCGTTGCCGGCCGTGCACGAGCTCGTCGCCGGGCTGGGCCTGGGGTCGCCCCTGCGCGCTTATGTCGCAGGTGCAGTGTTGTCACAGGGTATCAGCAACGTGCCGGCCGCCATCATGCTGGCCGAATTCACGAAGGATTGGCGCGCGCTTGCTTACGGCGTGAGCGTTGGCGGCTTCGGCATCGCGATCGGTTCGCTGGCCAACCTCATCGCGGTGCGGCTCGCCAAAACGCGCGGTGTCTGGCTGCCGTTCCATCTCGTTTCGATTCCGTTCTGGCTCGTCGCCGGCGTGCTCGGCGGATGGTTGCTCGTGCATCTTTGAGCCTTGCGGCCGCGCTGCCGCAAATGATGTCCGCGATGACGTCCGTGCCTTTCGGTTTAGTCAGACGGACCGGTCGCGCGGCCTCGCCGCAGGTCGCCTTCGAGCTGTTTTTTGTCGCGGCTAAAGTCTTGAATCGCCTGCAACTATCGCTTACAATCGCCCGGATTTATTAGCTAGGCAGCCCCGTAAGCGAACAGAAAGCGCAGAGCAAAAATGCACTGCGAAAGCTGCGGGTAGGAAACAGAGTCTCGTAGTGGGATGGGTAGGATAGGGCGATGGCGGATCGAGAGCCGAGCACAAGGCACGACGAACGCGCGCGACACGATCCTTTTTCCGCTCGCGCAGCGGCTCGTTCGGAAACGTTCGACGATGCGTGGGATGCCGAGCAGCAAGATGAGAAGTTCGTTCCGCTCACGCGCGCCGAGGCTGAAAAGCTCTTTGGTTCGGACGTGAGCCGCCCCTCGCGCGTCACGCCGTTCAAGGTCGTGAAAGCGCAGGTGGTTTTGTCCCTGGTCGTCACGCTGGTTTGGTGGCTGTTTTACAAGCCGCCGGGTCCTGCTGCGCTGTCGGCCTTGTTGGGTGGAGCGATTTGCTGGGTGCCGAGCGCGTTGTTCGCGGCACGTCTGAAAGGAGCGGGCGGCGCCGGATCGATCCTGACTTGGATGATCGGCGAGATGCTGAAGATGGGGGTGACGGTCGCGATGTTCGTCGCGGTAGCCGTCTGGTATCACGACGTGCGGTGGCTGCCGCTACTCGTGACTTTCCTCGTCACGCTGCAGACGTACTGGCTGGCGCTGGGCTTGCGGTGAGAATGGATGATCGGTGGGGGCCGAGCGCGCGAAAAATGTGCAGCGCCGGCGCTCGCCGCGTGTGCGCGGCGCATGGAGCGAGCGCGGACACCGAAAGGTTTTCGACAATTTAGGTGGCAATAACCGATATGGCAGCTACAGAAAGCACGCACTTGGATCCGTCCGAGTACATCGCGCACCACTTGCAACACTTCGCCACTGCGCACCAGACGTCGATCATCGACATGCACGTCTTGAACATCGATACGCTGTTCTGGTCGCTCGTGTGCGGTCTCGTGACAATCGTCATCCTGCTGATGGCCGCTCGTAGCGCGACCCCGGGCGTGCCGGGCCGCTTCCAATGCGCGATCGAGATGCTCGTCGAGATGGTCGAAGACCAATCGAAGGCGATCATCCATGGCAACCGCACGTTCATCGCTCCGCTCGCCCTGTTCGTCTTCGTTTGGGTCGCGCTGATGAACTCGCTCGATTTTCTCCCGGTCGATCTCCCCGGCCGCGTGATCGGCTGGCTTGGCCTGTCGAGCGTCATCTCGCACCATCGCATCGTCCCGACGGCCGATCTCAACGGCACGTTCGGCATCGCGCTCGGCGTGTTCGTGCTGATGATCTATTACAACCTGAAGATCAAGGGCCCCGGCGGCTTCTTTCACGAGCTGATCTCGGCCCCGTTCGGCGCGCATCCGCTGCTGTGGATCCCGAACCTCGCATTGAACATCATCGAGTTCGTCGCCAAGACGGTTTCGCTCGCGTTGCGGCTGTTCGGCAACATGTACGCGGGCGAACTGCTGTTCCTGCTCATCGCATTGCTCGGCAGCCTTTGGACCTTCGGCGCGGACACGACGGTGCTCGGCTTCGTGGGCCACGTGATCGCAGGCACCGTTTGGTCGATCTTCCACATCCTGATCGTTCTGTTGCAAGCGTTCATCTTCATGATGCTGACGCTCGTGTACATCGGCCAGGCGCACGAATCGCACTAACTCAAGGGCGGGTCGCGCGAAGTAGATTCGGTTTCGTTTTTTAAATCCAGTTCTAAAAAGTCTTTTACAAAGGAGTGATCATGCAAGCTTTCATCGCCAACATCCAAGGTCTGACCGCCATCGGTATCGGCATCATCATCGGCCTGGGTGCTATCGGCGCCTGTATCGGTATCGGCCTGATGGGCGGCAAGTACATCGAAGCTTGCGCGCGTCAACCGGAACTGATGAACCCGCTGCAAACCAAGATGTTCCTCTTGGCTGGCCTGATCGACGCGGCGTTCCTGATCGGCGTTGGTGTGGCAATGCTGTTTGCGTTCGCGAACCCGCTGCTCTCGAAGTTGGCAGGCTGAGGTTCCTCGGAGTTTTGCGCCGCGGCTCGTAGGCCGGCGCAAGGGCGAAACGGAAGGCTCAGGGCGCTGATCGAACGTAACGTCGATGAGCGCCTTACCGTTTCACAGTCCGATTTAGCAACGTTTAAGGAAACACCGTGAATCTCAACGCAACCCTGCTTGCGCAAATGGTCGTGTTCCTGATCCTCGCGTGGTTCGTGATGAAGTTCGTGTGGCCGCCGATGGTCCACGCACTCGACGAGCGTGCGAAGAAGATCGCCGACGGCCTGGCCGCCGCCGAAAAGGGCAAGACCGAACTCGAAGCGGCGCACAAGCGCGTCGATCAGGAACTCGCGCAAGCGCGCAACGATGGTCAGCAACGCATTGCCGACGCCGAAAAGCGAGCGCTCGCCGTGGCCGAGGAAATCAAGGCCAACGCACAAGCCGAAGCCGCGCGCATCATCGCCCAAGCCAAGGCCGAAGCCGACCAGCAAGTCGTGAAGGCGCGCGAATCGCTGCGTGCGGAAGTGGCGGCGCTGGCGGTCAAGGGCGCCGAGCACATCCTGAAGCGCGAAATCGATCAGGCGGCGCATGGCCAACTGCTCGATCAACTGAAAGCCGAGCTCTGATCATGGCCGAACTTGCAACCATCGCCCGTCCGTACGCAGAAGCGTTGTTCAGCGTCGCTGAAGGCGGCGACCTCGCCGCTTGGTCGGCTCTCGTGCAGGAGCTGGGTCAGGTTGCGCGTCTGCCCGAGCTCATGTCGGTCGTCTCGAGCCCGAAGGTGAGCCGCGCGCAGGTCGTCGACCTGCTGCTCGCCGCAGCCAAGTCGCCGCTGACGGACTCGCCGCAAGCGAAGAACTTCATGCAGATGCTGGTCGACAATCACCGTCTCTCGCTGCTGCCCGAAATCGCCGTCCAGTTCGATGAACTGAAAAACGCTCGCGAAGGCGCGGCCGACGCGCTGATCGTCAGTGCTTTCCCGCTGCAAGAGGCCCAGCTCACCGATCTCATCGCGAGCCTCACGCGCAAGTTTGGACGCAAGCTCAAGCCGACGGTCGAGATCGATGCATCGCTGATCGGGGGCGTGCGCGTCACCGTCGGCGACGAAGTACTCGACACCTCGGTTCGCGCACGGCTCGCCGACATGCGCACGGCGCTGACCGCGTAACGCGAAGCGCACGGCACGCAACAGAATTGAACATCAGGAGCGAATAATGCAACTCAATCCCTCTGAGATCAGCGAGCTGATCAAGAGCCGGATCCAGGGCCTTGAAGCGAGCACCGACGTTCGCAACCAGGGCACCGTGATCTCCGTGACCGACGGTATCGTGCGCGTTCACGGCCTGTCGGACGTGATGCAAGGCGAAATGCTCGAATTTCCGGGCAACACGTTCGGCCTCGCGCTGAACCTCGAGCGCGATTCGGTCGGCGCCGTGATTCTCGGTGAGTACGAACACATCTCGGAAGGCGACACCGTCAAGACGACGGGCCGCATTCTCGAAGTGCCGGTCGGCCCCGAACTCGTCGGCCGCGTCGTCGACGCGCTCGGCAACCCGATCGACGGCAAGGGCCCGATCAACGCGAAGCTGACGGACGCGGTCGAGAAGATCGCCCCGGGCGTGATTTGGCGTAAGTCGGTGTCGCAGCCGGTGCAAACGGGCCTGAAGTCGATCGACTCGATGGTGCCGATCGGCCGCGGCCAGCGTGAGCTCATCATCGGCGACCGTCAGTGCGGCAAGACGGCAGTGGCCGTCGATGCGATCATCAATCAGAAGGGCAAGGATCTCATCTGTATTTATGTCGCGATCGGCCAGAAGGCTTCGTCGATCATGAACGTCGTGCGCAAGCTCGAGGAATCGGGCGCGATGGAGTACACGATCGTCGTGGCGGCATCGGCTTCGGAATCGGCCGCGATGCAATACCTCGCGCCGTACTCGGGCTGCACGATGGGCGAATACTTCCGCGATCGCGGCCAAGACGCCCTCATCATTTATGACGACTTGACCAAGCAAGCTTGGGCCTATCGTCAAATCTCGCTGCTGCTGCGCCGTCCGCCGGGCCGTGAAGCATACCCGGGCGACGTGTTCTATCTGCACTCGCGTCTGCTCGAGCGCGCCGCGCGCGTGTCGGAAGAGTACGTCGAGAAGTTCACGAACGGCGAAGTGAAGGGCAAGAGCGGTTCGCTGACGGCACTGCCCGTCATCGAGACGCAAGCAGGCGACGTGACGGCATTCGTTCCGACGAACGTGATCTCGATCACGGACGGCCAGATCTTCCTCGAAACCGACTTGTTCAACGCCGGCATCCGTCCCGCGATCAACGCGGGCGTGTCGGTGTCGCGCGTCGGCGGTGCGGCTCAAACGAAGATCGTCAAGAAGCTGTCGGGCGGCATCCGTACCGACCTCGCACAGTATCGTGAGCTGGCGGCATTCGCGCAGTTCGCGTCGGACCTCGACGAAGCCACCCGCAAGCAGCTCGAGCGCGGCCGCCGCGTGACCGAGCTCTTGAAGCAGCCGCAGTATCAGCCGCTGCAGGTGTGGGAGCTGGCCATGTCGCTGTTCGCGGCGAACAACGGCTATCTCGACGATCTCGAAGTCAAGGACGTGCTGTCGTTCGAGAAGGGCGCGCGCGAATTCCTGAAGACGAGCCATGCCGACCTCATCAAGCGCATCGAAGATACCAAGGACTTGTCGAAGGACGACGAAGCAGCGCTCCACGCCGCTCTGAAGGACTTCAAGAAGTCGGGTGCTTATTGATCGAGGCATGAGGACCTTGAAGCGGTGAGCGGGCGGTCTTGACGGCACGCGCGCCGCTTCGATCAGGAGCAAGCAATGGCTGGAATGAAGGAAATCCGCGGCAAGATCAAGAGCGTGCAAAACACGCGCAAGATCACCAAGGCGATGGAGATGGTGGCCGCATCGAAGATGCGCCGCGCGCAGGAGCGCATGCGCGCTGCGCGTCCGTATGCCGACAAGGTCCGCGACATCGCTGCGCACATGAGCCGCGCGAACCCCGAGTATCGCCACCCGTTCATGGTGTCGAACGAAGGCGCGAAGGCGGCCGGCATCATCCTCGTCACCACCGACAAGGGTCTGTGCGGCGGCATGAACACGAACGTGCTCCGCGCGACGATAGGCAAGTTCAAGGAGCTCGAGGACAAAGGCCAAACCATCGACGCCACGGCGATCGGTGGCAAGGGCCTCGGCTTTTTGAATCGCGTCGGCGCGAAGGTCGTCTCGCAAGTCGTTCAGCTCGGCGATACGCCGCATCTCGAAAAGCTGATCGGCGCGGTGAAGGTGCAGCTCGATCTGTACTCCGAAGGCAAGGTCTCGGCCGTGTATCTCGCATACACGCGCTTCGTCAACACGATGAAGCAAGAGCCCGTGATCGAGCAACTGCTGCCGCTGTCGGCCGAGCACTTCGAGACGGACGAGACGACGCCGAAGTCGGCGTGGGACTACATCTACGAACCCGACGCGCAAGCCGTCGTCGACGAGCTGCTCGTTCGCTACGTCGAGGCGCTCGTGTACCAGGCCGTCGCGGAAAACATGGCGTCCGAGCAATCGGCGCGCATGGTCGCGATGAAGGCCGCGTCGGACAACGCGAAGACGGTGATCAGCGAGTTGCAGCTCGTCTACAACAAGAGCCGGCAGGCCGCGATTACGAAGGAACTGTCGGAAATCGTGGGCGGTGCCGCCGCGGTGTGACGCGAATCGGGTCGACCCGTCCCAAGCGCCGTTTGCGCGAGTGAAGAATTGAGTATCTAAAGGAAAAGCGATGAGTACTACTGCTTTGGTAGAAGGCAAGATCGTACAGTGCATCGGCGCGGTGATCGACGTGGAATTCCCGCGTGAGCACATGCCGAAGGTCTACGATGCCCTCGTGCTCGAAGGCACGGAACTGACGCTCGAAGTTCAGCAGCAGCTGGGCGACGGCGTCGTGCGCACGATCTGTCTCGGCGCGTCCGACGGCCTGCGCCGCGGCGTGATGGTGAAGAACACGGGCTTGCCGATCAGCGTGCCCGTCGGCAAGCCGACGCTCGGCCGCATCATGGACGTGCTCGGCCGTCCGATCGACGAAGCCGGTCCGATCGAAAGCGAGAACAAGCGCTCGATCCACCAGAAGGCTCCGGCGTTCGACGAACTGTCGCCGTCGACGGAACTGCTCGAAACGGGCATCAAGGTGATCGATTTGATCTGCCCGTTCGCGAAGGGCGGCAAGGTGGGCCTGTTCGGTGGCGCCGGCGTCGGCAAGACCGTGAACATGATGGAGCTCATCAACAACATCGCGAAGGAGCACGGCGGCTACTCCGTGTTCGCGGGCGTGGGCAAACGAACCCAAGAAGAGAACGACTTCTACCACGAAATGAAGGACTCGAACGTGCTCGACAAGGTCGCGCTCGTGTACGGCCAGATGAACGAGCCGCCGGGCAACCGTCTGCGCGTGGCGCTGACGGGCCTGACGATGGCCGAGCACTTCCGTGACGAAGGCCTCGACGTGCTGTTCTTCGTCGACAACATCTACCGTTTCACGCTGGCCGGCACCGAAGTGTCGGCGCTGCTCGGCCGGATGCCGTCGGCCGTGGGTTATCAGCCGACGCTGGCCGAAGAAATGGGCAAGCTGCAAGAGCGCATCACGTCGACGAAGAAGGGCTCGATCACGTCGGTGCAAGCCGTGTACGTGCCTGCCGATGACTTGACGGATCCGTCGCCTGCCACGACGTTCGGCCACTTGGACGCAACGGTCGTGCTGTCGCGCGACATCGCATCGCTCGGCATCTACCCGGCCGTCGACCCGCTCGATTCGACCTCGCGTCAGATCGATCCGAACGTCATCGGCGAAGAGCACTACACGATCACGCGCGGCGTGCAGCAAACGCTGCAGCGCTACAAGGAACTGCGCGACATCATCGCGATTCTGGGCATGGACGAGCTCTCGCCGGAAGACAAGCTGTCGGTGGCGCGTGCACGTAAGATCCAGCGTTTCCTGTCGCAACCGTTCCACGTCGCTGAAGTGTTCACGGGTTCGCCGGGCAAGTACGTGCCGCTGAAGGAAACGATCCGCGGCTTCAAGATGATCGTCGACGGCGAGTGCGATCATCTGCCCGAGCAAGCGTTCTACATGGTCGGCACGATCGACGAAGCCTTCGAAAAGGCCAAGAAGATCCAGTAAGTCGGGGTCGGGTGTCACGCAGTGGGCGCCGGCAGTACGAATCGATGTCGGTCGGCGCCCTCGTAATGCGGTCAACCAGCCTTGCATGGGATCGGAGTAGATATGGCAACCATCAAAGTAGACGTCGTCAGCGCGGAAGAGCAAATCTTCTCGGGCATGGCGAAATTCGTCGCGCTGCCGGGCGAGGCCGGTGAACTCGGCATCTTGCCGGGTCACACGCCGCTCATCACGCGCATTCGCCCCGGTGCGGTTCGCATCGAGGCCGAAAACGGCGACGAAGAATTCGTGTTCGTTGCCGGCGGCATTCTCGAAGTGCAGCCGGGCGCGGTGACCGTGCTCGCCGATACGGCGATCCGCGGTCAGGACCTCGACGAGGCGAAGGCCGATCAGGCTCGCAAGCGCGCCGAGGAAGCGATGCAGAATTCGGGCTCGAATATCGAGTACGCCACGGCACAGGCCGAGTTGGCCTACGCCACGGCGCAGCTCGCCGCGATCGCCCGCCTGCGCAAGCTGCGCTCGCAACGCCACTAACGAAAGAACGCGTTCGAACGCGTTGCCGGCCGTGTCGCACTATGGCGGGTGATGCGAATCGAAACGACGCGAACAGCAGCAGGATCCTTGAACGCCGCTCGGCCATCGCCGCAGCGGCGTTTTTCGTTCCACGGTGCCTGATCGAAGGTGCCGTAAGGGGGCGCGCAGGTTCTTGATGCCTCGGACGCCAACGAGCGTGCGGGTAACACTCGATGCGGGCGCGGGTGCTCGGTGGCACAATCGTTCGAAAATTTCGCGAACGCTTGGAGACATCGAGATGGCGACGCAGATTCCCGAGCACGGCGCGCTGATCGCGCCGATCAATGGTCTTTCGCATGTGCGCGGCACGACCGACGTTGCGCTTTCCGAAGCGACGATCGGCCAGCTCCTGAGCGGTACGGCATCGCGGTTCCCGGACCGCCCAGCCGTCGTATTCCGCGAGCAAGACATTCGATGGACGTGGCGCGAATTCGCTGAAGAAGTCGACGTACTTGCAGCCGGCCTCGCATCTACCGGCATTGGGCGCGGCGACCGAGTCGGGATTTGGTCGCCGAACCGTGTCGAATGGCTGCTGACGCAATTCGCGACCGCGCGCATCGGCGCGATCCTCGTCAACGTGAACCCGGCTTACCGGCTCGCCGAGCTCGAATATGCCCTGAACAAGTCGGGCTGTTGCGCGCTCATCACGGCGGAATCCTTCAAGACGTCGAAGTACGTCGAAATGCTGCAGGCGCTGGCGCCCGAACTCGCCCAATGCGCGCCCGGGCAGCTGCGCGCCGCGCGCCTGCCCGAGCTTCGGCTCATCGTGCGCATGTGCGATACGTCGACGCCCGGCATGACGACCTTCTCCGATCTGATCGAAGCTGGGCGGGTGGCGCGCGAGACGATCGACGTCGCGGCGATCGACGCGACGCTGTCGTCGGCCGATCCGATCAACATCCAATTCACGAGCGGCACGACGGGGAACCCGAAGGGCGCGACGCTGACCCATCGGAACGTGGTCAACAACGCGCGCTACATCGCGATGGCGATGCGCTTCACCGAGGCCGACGCGCTGTGTATCCCCGTGCCGCTCTATCACTGCTTCGGCATGGTGCTGTCGGTGCTCGCGAGCGTATCGACGGGCGCGAAGATGGTGTTTCCGGGCGAAGCATTCGATCCGGCTGCCACGTTGGCGGCCGTGGCCGAGGAGCGTTGCACGGCCTTGCATGGGGTGCCGACGATGTTCATCGCCGAGCTCGATCACCCCGACTTTGCAAAGTACGATCTCTCGACGTTGCGTACCGGCATCATGGCGGGATCACCGTGCCCGATCGAAACGATGAAGCGCGTCGTCGCGCGGATGCATTTGTCGGAGATCACGATCGCCTACGGCATGACGGAAACGAGCCCCGTCTCGTTCCAGAGCGCGACGGACGATCCGCTCGAGCAGAGAACGTCGACCGTGGGCCGCATCGCCCCGCACTTGGAAGCGAAAGTCGTCGACCCGATGGGCCATACGGTGCCCGTTGGCGAAACGGGCGAGCTCTGGACACGAGGCTACTCGGTCATGCGCGGCTATTGGGACGATGAGCCGCGCACGCGCGAAGCGATCGTCGATGGGTGGATGCGCACGGGCGATCTGGCGACGCTCGACGCGCAGGGCTATTGCAACATCGTCGGCCGCTTGAAGGACATGCTCATCCGCGGCGGCGAGAACGTCTATCCGCGCGAGGTCGAGGAGTTCCTTTTCCGGCACCCGAAGATCCAGAGCGTGCAGGTGTTCGGCGTGCCCGACGAGAAATACGGCGAGGAAGTCTGTGCGTGGATCGTCGTGCGTCCGGGCGAGCAACTGACCGAGGAGGAAGTCAGGGCGTATTGTCAGGGGCAGATTGCGCACTACAAGGTGCCGCGGTACATCCGGTTCGTCGAGGATATGCCGATGACGGTGACGGGCAAGGTCCAGAAATTCATCATGCGCGCGCGAATGATCGAAGAACTCGGGCACCAGCGATGAGGGGCTCGACGAGCCCTGCATGAGACCGGAGTAAGGCGCCGAAGCACCAACTCCGGATCGAGCTCTGCACGGGATCGGAGTAAGGCGCTGAAGCACCAACTTCGATCGACGAGCCCTGCATGAGACCGGAGTAAGGCGCTGAAGCACCAACTCCGGATCGCAAAAAAAAAGCGGGCTTGATAGCCCGCTAAAAACCACACGCTACGGGGTTAGCGCGAGGAGACCAACGAAGGAGCCGTGCGCGCCACACAGCAAATCGCAGCGCACCGACAACGACTCCAACAAAGATGCCCGAACCCAATCAGCCGCCTGTCAGCCCAGGCATCGCGAACAATTCGACGCCCCAAGCGCAGACACATCCGTGTTGAAACCGTTGAGGGGCATTGTGGGCGAATTGAGAAAGCGACGCGGTAACAAAGTGTTTCAGTTTGTAACGCCCGCCAGATAAGGCGTTGCGGGATATTTTACCCAAATTTTGGAACAATTACGTCACTATTGCCGATTAACGGCAAGAACGAAATCGTGGCGCAATCGCTTCGTCGTATTTTATCGAGAAAATCGCATGAACGGGTTTCATCATCAGAATGGCGAGCTTAAGATGCCTGTTCCCGCTCGCACGCCGCGCGTGAATATGACCGAGGCTTGCGTGTCCCGACATTTTTTACCCATCGCACATGGCAACACAATGAACGAGCCGGAGACCCTGAAACGCATCCTGGGCCGCGACCGCGTGATCGCCGTGGTCGGTCTGTCGACGCACGCTTATCGCCCCAGCCACTCGGTGGCCGCTTACATGCAGTCGCACGGCTATCGCATCGTGCCCGTGAACCCGGCCTATGCCAACGATACCGCCGGCGTGCTCGGGGAGCGCTGCTATGCGTCGCTGGCCGCGGCGGCAGCCGCGCTCGCGCAGGAAGGGGCCTCGATCGATATGGTGGACGTGTTCCGGCGGCCCGAGCAGGCGGCCGACGTCGCCGATCAAGCCATCGCGATCGGCGCGAAATCGCTATGGCTGCAAGTGGGGGTCATCAACGAAGAAGCCGTTGCTCGCGCAGCGGCCGCCGGCCTCGACGTGGCGATGAACGTCTGCGTCAAGGTCGAGCACGAGCGGCTGTTCGGCGCGACCCATCGCGCGAACGCACCGGCACCGCGTATGCCCGCCTGAGGGCGGCGCGGGCGGTACCGAGTCTTACCGCTCCGCGCCGATGCTTCGCGCCCGGCGCGTCTTTACCTCATTTCAGCCACTTGTCGGAAATCGCCTGAAACTCGCCCGTTGCGCGTGCGAGATGCAGCCATTGATCGACGTATTGCTGGAACGTCACGTCTCCCGACGGCACCATGTAGGCCTTCTCGCCGTATTGGAACGGCTTGTCGGGGTGTACCGAACACAGCCCCGGATTGAGCTTTTGCTGCAGCAGCGTCTCGGACGCGTCGGTCACCATGACGTCGGCTTTGCCTTCGAGGATCTGCTTGAAAATCGTGACGTTGTCGGGGTAGACCGTGACTTTCGCGTGCGTGAGGTACTGCTTCGCGAAACGGTCGTTCGTACCGCCGGGATTGACGATCACGCGCGTCGTCGGCTGATCGATCTGCGCCAGCGTTTGGTACTTGTCCACGTCGGCGCACCGCGTGATCGGCGTCTTGCCGTCGATCATGTACGGCTGGGTGAAGAAGACGTGCTTTTGGCGCTCGAGCGTCGTCGAGACGCCCCCCACGGCGATGTCGCATTTGGCGAGGAAGTCGTCCATGAGATGCGACCACGTCGTCTTCACGTACTGAGCCTTGACGCCGAGCGACTTCGCAAGCGATTCGGCCATGTCGATGTCGATGCCTTCGAACGTGCCGTCCGGCTTGAGGAACGAGTAGGGCTTGTAATCGCCCGTCGTGCACACGCGCAGCGTGCCGCGCGCGATGACGCCGTCCAAGCGTGAGGTCGACGCCGCGGCCGGCGCGGCGCTGCTCGTTTGGCCGAAGGCCGTGCTCATGCACGACGCGGCGAGCGTGACTGCACCGATGGCGCCAAGGGCACTGATTGCCGTGCGCGCGAGACGTTGTTTCGTCATGGGGTCTCCGTGTTCTTAGAAAGTCGATGGATGGGGGGCTCCCCAACGCTCTCGATGATAGCCGCGCCAAAATGGCGCAGCGGGATCGGCCGTGAAAGCCGGTATGCGACGCGTGAGGCGTGCTCGCGTCCGGTAAAATGGCGGTCTCTTTCGCCTGCCTTCCAGCCTCACTCCCGTGCCTTCGACCCTGCTCAACGATACGTTTCTGCGCGCGCTGTTGCGCGAGCCGACCGATTACACCCCGATCTGGCTCATGCGTCAGGCTGGCCGCTATCTGCCCGAGTACAACGCCACGCGCACCCGCGCCGGGAGCTTCCTCGGCCTGGCCAAGAACCCCGATTACGCCACCGAGGTTACGCTGCAGCCGCTCGAGCGCTACCCGCTCGACTGCGCGATCCTGTTCTCGGACATCCTGACCGTGCCCGACGCGATGGGCTTGGAATTGTCGTTCGCCGCCGGCGAGGGGCCTCGGTTCGCGCATCCGGTGCGCACGGAGGACGACGTCGCGCGCTTGCGCGTGCCCGACGTCGAAGACACGCTCGGCTACGTGCTCGATGCGGTGAAGTCGATTCGCCGCGCGTTGACGGATGGACAGGGGCGCCAGCGGGTGCCGCTGATCGGCTTTTCAGGCAGCCCGTGGACGCTCGCATGCTACATGGTCGAGGGCGCCGGTTCGGACGACTTCCGCACCGTGAAGTCGATGCTGTATGCCCGCCCCGATCTCATGCACCGGATCCTCGACATCAATGCGCAGGCCGTCGCCGCGTACCTGAACGCGCAGATCGAAGCGGGCGCTCAGGCCGTCATGATTTTCGACACCTGGGGCGGCGCGCTGGCCGATGGCATCTTTCAGCGTTTTTCGTTGCATTACATCGAAGCGGTCGTGCAGCGTCTCGTGCGCGAGCACGATGGGGCGCGCGTGCCCGTGATCACGTTCACGAAGGGCGGTGGCCTGTGGCTCGAGGACATCGCCGCATGCGGCGTCGACGCCGTCGGGCTCGACTGGACCGTCGATCTGAAGCGCGCCCGCGAGCGCGTCGGCGCGCGCGTGGCGCTGCAAGGCAACCTCGATCCGACCGTCCTGTTCGCGCCGCCCGAGGCCGTGCGCGCACAAGCGCGCGCCGTGCTCGATAGCTACGGCAATCACCCGGGACACGTCTTCAATCTCGGCCACGGCATCTCGCAGTTCACGCCGCCGGAGCACGTCGCCGAACTCGTCGACGAGGTGCACCGGTACAGCAGAACGATGCGGGCGGGGGCCTGCGCACCATGAGATTCGCTTTGCTGCGACGCAGCGAGGTGGGCTCTCCAGCTAGGGCGCGAATCGCCCGGCGAATGGCATCGCCGGGTCGTCTTGTGATTGTCAAGACTTGACTTATACACATTCCTCTCGTTGCGGCGCGGTAGAACCCGAAATGATTGACGCCGCCCTGCAAACCATGTACCTCTTGCGTCGCTGCCTTGACGGGCAAGGGTTTGCGACCGGAGGGCGGAATGTGCGGTTTCCCACAGAACGTCAGCGCGACGGCCTCTTTGCGGTTCCGCCGCCGCACTTTTCAACAAAGTTATCCACAGGCAGCCAGGATCTCACGACAAAGTTCAGCCAGATCCATAGGTTAGCGGCGAATCTCATGTTTCACTTTAAGTTCGGGCCATTCGATTGCCGTTGCCTGCGCGGACAAGGCGGGCGATGCTTCCGCCGCGCCTCTGGGCGCCGCCCTGCATGAGCGGGGCTTACGTTCGCGTTGCGCTCGATTCGCCGCTGCCGACGCTCTTCGACTACCGCTGCGACGAACCGGCGCCGGCGCCGGGCACCCTCGTCTGCGTGCCGTTCGGCAGGCGCAGCATCGTAGGGCTCGTGGTCGAAGTGAGCGCTCACAGCGACGTTCCGGCCGAACGGCTGCGCCACGTCGAGGCTGTCTGCCGCGATTGCGCGCCGCTTTCGGGCGAGTGGCTCGAACTCGCATCGTTCGCGGCCGATTACTATCAGCGCTCGCTCGGCGAAGTCGCGTTGCCGGCGTTGCCGCAAGCGTTGCGCGACCCTTCTCGGTGGCCTCGCCTGTTCGCCGTCGAGCCGCGCTATCGATTGACCGATGCCGGTCGTGCGGCATTGCCCGCCGCATTGCCGGCGCGTGCCGCGGCCCTTCGGCGGCTCGCGGACGCACTGGCGCTCGTGAGCTCGCTTGGCGCGTCCGACGCCCGAGCGCTGCACCCGAAGGCGGGGGCCACGTTGGCCGGTTGGCAGGCGCAGGGTTGGACCGAAGTGGATACCGTGGGCGGATCGGCGAGCGTGCCCGGCGACGAGGCGCGGTCCGCCTGCCGTCAGGGCCAAACCGCCGTCAGCGTGCCGGGCGTCGAGACGGCTCGCCCCGCTTTGACGGACGAGCAGGCGCAAGCCGTCGATGCGATCGCTGCGGCGCGAGGCTTCGCGCCATTCCTGCTCCACGGGGTCACCGGTAGCGGCAAAACCGAGGTGTACCTGCGCGCGCTGGAGCGGCTCTTCGCGGCGCGCCCCGAGGCGCAAGCACTCGTGCTCGTCCCCGAGATCAATCTGACGCCGCAGTTCGAGGCGGCTTTTCGGGCACGGTTCGCCGCGCTCGCCGGCGAGGAGTCGATCGTCACGCTACACAGCGCGATGGCGGACGGCGAGCGCGCGCGCAGCTGGCTCGCCGCGCACACGGGGCGTGCGCGCATCGTGCTCGGCACGCGCCTAGCCGTTCTCGCCTCGTTGCCGGCGCTCGCGATGATCGTCGTCGACGAGGAGCACGAGCCCGCCTACAAGCAACAGGAAGGGTTGCGCTACTCGGCGCGCGACTTGGCGATCTGGCGTGCGAAGCAGCGCGGCATCGCCGTCGTGCTCGGCTCGGCCACGCCCTCGCTCGAAAGCTGGTGGCAGGCCGAGCAAGGCCGCTACCGGCGGCTGTCGCTATCGCGGCGCGCGGTGGCCGATGCGGTCTTGCCGTCGGTCCGAATGGTCGACCTCGAAGAGGAGCGCCGCCGCGGGCGCAGCAGTGTCGACGGCCTCTCCGGACCGCTCGTCGCGGCACTGAAGGCACGGCTCGAACGGGGTGAGCAAAGCCTCGTCTTCCTCAATCGCCGGGGCTATGCGCCCGTGCTCGCCTGCGACGCCTGCGGCTGGGTGGCCGGCTGTCCGCGCTGCAGCGCCTATGTCGTCCTGCACAAGGGCGAGCATGCGCTGCGGTGCCACCATTGCGGCTGGGAGCAACGCGTGCCGCGGGCCTGCCCCGAGTGCGGCAACGTCGACGTCGCGCCCCTCGGCCGTGGAACGCAGCGGGTGGAGGAGACGCTCGCCGCACTGGTACCGGGCGCCCGCGTGCTGCGCATCGACGCCGACAGCACGCGCCGCAAGGGCAGTGCGCAAACGCTGTTTTCGAATGTGCATGCCGGCGAAGTCGACATTCTCGTCGGCACTCAGATGATCGCCAAAGGGCACGATTTTCAGCGGGTGTCGCTCGTGGGCGTGCTCAATGCCGACGCGGCCCTGTTTTCGCACGACTTTCGCGCGGGTGAGCGGCTGTTCGCGCAGCTCATGCAGGTGAGCGGCCGCGCGGGGCGTGCCGGGCTGGCCGGCGAGGTGCTCGTGCAGACGCGCTATCCCCGGCATGCGCTTTATCACGCGCTCGGGCGCCACGACTACGTCGGCTTCGCGAACGCGACGCTCGCGGAGCGGCGCGATGCGCAGTTGCCGCCGTTCGTCTATCAAGCGCTGCTGCGTGCCGAAGCGCGCACGCTCGACGCGGCGCTCGCCTTTCTCGGCGCCGCCGGCGCGGCGTTGGCCGACGTGCCGGCCGCGGAGCGCGTGACCGTCTACGATGCCGTGCCGATGACGATCGTCAAAGTCGCGAACGTGCATCGGGCGCAACTGCTCATCGAGAGCGCGTCGCGCGCGTCGCTGCTCGCGACGTTGCGGGCATGGCAGCCGATGCTGAGAACGTTGAAGGGGGTGCTGCGCTGGAGCGTCGAGGTCGATCCGCTCGATATTTGAGCGGGCCGATGAAAGACGGGCGCCGCCTAGCCGGTCTCGTGGACGAGGCGGGCATCCGCGGTGGCGTGGCGGCTCAGTAGAGCAGGCGGCTGCGCGCGTTGCGGGCGCGCGTTCGGACGCGGTTCGTGTAGCTGGGCGCGGGCGATGCGGCAGGCCGCGCGCAGGCGGCGAAACGAGAGCGCCGGCGTTGTCCGGCCTGCCGATGGCGGGCGCAGGACCGGCTTTCGTGCGAGCAAATCATGATGGGCCTCGAAGTGGGTGCGATGGGCCAGGCGTCGTTGGCCTTCAGCTGCGCTCGCTCAGCAGCGCGTCGTTGGCTGTTTCGGCCTTGAGCCGAGCTTGACGCACCCGCGCCAGCGCGACGGCACGGCTGTGTGCCGGCGATGCGCCGCGCACGAACAGCGCCAGGCACACCACGGCCATCGTCCAGACGCCCCCGATTACGATCCACTTTTCCATTTCGCCTCTCCTTTCCCGGCGTCTACCGTTCGCTGGAACGCTTTCCTGCGTTAACGGCATTCCTCAGCCCTGGCGTAGGGCCGCGAGAACGATTTCACGTCAGGGAAAACACCGAGCGCAACCGGCGATGCCCAACCCGCGCCGATTTCGCGGCAACCCTTATGGGTAAAGGGTTGCCACAAGGTGCAACCGCAACGGGGTTTTGGTTGCACCTTTTTATTGGGAGGCGTAGGATTCGGCCAACTTTTTAGTCATCGGCCGGCGTAAATCGCCGGCGATCGAAGGAACCATGGCCAGTACTACCCTCGGCGTCAAAGTCGACGACCTCCTCCGCGCCCGCCTCAAAGAGGCCGCTGCCCGTCTCGAGCGCACCCCTCATTGGCTCATCAAGCAGGCGATCTTCGCCTATCTCGAGAAGATCGAACATGGGCAATTGCCCCCTGAGCTCTCAGGCGTTTCGAGCCTCGGCGATCTCGCCGAGGGTGCCGCGACCGAGCACGAAGAGGATGGCGCGCCGCATCCGTTCCTCGATTTCGCGCAGAACGTGCAGCCGCAATCGGTGCTGCGCGCCGCGATCACGGCCGCCTATCGTCGCCCCGAGCCCGAGTGCGTGCCGTTCCTGATCGGCGAGGCCCGCTTGCCCGAGCCGTTGTCGGCCGACGTCGGCAAGATGGCGGCCAAGCTCGTCGAAACGCTGCGCGCCAAGCGCACGGGCGGCGGCGTCGAAGGCCTCATTCACGAGTTCTCGCTGTCGAGCCAGGAAGGCGTCGCGCTCATGTGCCTGGCCGAAGCGCTGCTGCGCATTCCCGATCGCGCCACGCGCGACGCGCTCATTCGCGACAAGATCAGCAAGGGCGATTGGAAGTCGCACGTCGGCCATGCGCCGTCGCTGTTCGTCAATGCGGCAACTTGGGGCCTCATGATCACGGGCAAGCTCGTGACGACCAACAGCGAAGCGGGCCTGTCCTCGGCCCTCACACGCTTGATCGGCCGGGGCGGCGAGCCGTTGATCCGCAAGGGCGTCGACATGGCGATGCGCTTGATGGGCGAGCAGTTCGTGACGGGCGAGACGATTTCCGAGGCGCTCGCGAACAGCCGCAAGTACGAAGCGCGCGGCTTCCGCTACTCGTACGACATGCTCGGCGAAGCGGCCACGACCGAAGAAGACGCGCTGCGCTACTACGCGTCTTACGAACAGGCGATTCATGCGATCGGCAAGGCGGCCGGCGGGCGCGGCATCTACGAAGGCCCCGGCATTTCGATCAAGCTCTCGGCGTTGCATCCGCGTTATTCGCGTGCTCAGCAAGAGCGCACGATGAACGAGCTGCTGCCGCGCGTGCGCGCGCTCGCCGTGCTCGCGCGCCGCTATGACATCGGCCTCAATATCGATGCCGAGGAAGCCGATCGCCTCGAGCTGTCGCTCGATCTGCTCGAAGCGCTCTGCTTCGATGCCGAGCTGGCCGGCTGGAACGGCATCGGCTTCGTCGTTCAGGCCTATCAGAAGCGCTGCCCGTTCGTGATCGACTACGTCGTCGATCTCGCCCGCCGCAGCCGGCACCGCATCATGGTGCGCCTCGTGAAGGGCGCCTACTGGGACAGCGAAATCAAGCGCGCGCAGCTCGACGGCCTCGAAGGCTATCCGGTCTATACGCGCAAGGTCTACACGGACGTCTCGTACCTCGCCTGCGCGAAGAAGCTGCTCGGCGCGCCCGATGCCGTCTACCCGCAGTTCGCGACGCACAACGCCTACACGCTCGCGGCGATCTACCACCTGGCGGGCCAGAATTACTACCCGGGCCAGTACGAATTCCAGTGCCTCCACGGCATGGGCGAGCCGCTGTACGAAGAAGTCACGGGCCGCGAAAAATTGAACCGCCCGTGCCGCATCTACGCGCCGGTCGGCACGCATGAAACGCTGCTCGCGTATCTCGTGCGCCGCTTGCTCGAGAACGGCGCGAACACGTCGTTCGTCAATCGCATCGCCGATGAAACGGTGCCCGTCGCCGCGCTCGTGGCCGATCCCGTGGACGAAGCCTCGAAGATCGTTCCGCTCGGCGCGCCGCACGCGAAGATTCCGCTGCCGCGCGATCTGTTCGGCAGCGAGCGTCTGAATTCGATGGGCCTCGATCTGTCGAACGAGCATCGCCTCGCATCGCTTTCGTCAGCGCTGCTGGCCAGCGCGCATCACCCGGGGCGAGCGGCGCCGATGCTCGGCGACGGCGAGGCCGCGGCCGGCGCGGGGCGCGAGGTCCGCAATCCGGCCGATCAGCGCGATATCGTCGGTATCGTCGTCGAAGCCACACGCGAGCATGTCGATGCGGCGCTCGTCCATGCCGTGGCCGCCGCGCCGATCTGGCAGGCGACCCCTGTCGAAGCGCGCGCCGATTGCCTCGCCCGCGCGGCCGATCTGCTCGAAGCGCAGATGCATACGCTGATGGGGCTCATCGTGCGCGAGGCCGGCAAGTCGCTCGCGAACGCGATTTCCGAAATTCGCGAGGCGGTGGATTTCCTGCGCTACTACTCCGCGCAGATTCGCGACGAATTCTCGAACGATACGCATCGCCCGCTCGGTCCCGTCGTTTG
>NZ_JBQCIF010000112.1:0-29652 GCF_051953955.1 Trinickia sp.
CGAACTCAACGGGTCTCATCTCGGTTGAAGTCCGATTCTCAAGGACATCCGCATATGAAGAAGGCATCATCGAGAGCAACGAGATGATCAACGCCAGGTATGGAAATCGAAACGTATAGTTCAAAATATCCTCCAGCTTTAGATTGAGGGCAGGGAGCACCGTAGCGCTAGGCCCTCATTGCTCCTTCAAACTCTCGCCGCCATACTCGACGAGAGGACTCAAGAAATACTCCCCCACCCGCCGCCTCCCGCTCTTCACTTCCGCCGTGGCGGACATGCCCGCGAAAGACTCACCCCCTTCCCTTCAATCCGCAGCCGGTTGCTCGACATCCGCAAACGGATCGAGTAAAACAACCCTTGCTTTCGGTCCCGCGTGGCATCGTTCCGCACTTCGACACCTTCCCAGTGAGATAGCCGTAACGCGTGTACCGGAGCCTATCGATCTTGACGGTCGGCACTCCCGTGGACGTTCGCAGAATATCGAAAGCCCGCGCTTGGGGCGAAGCAACGATGAAAGGGATCACACAGGCGAACAGCGCAATTCGCCCGACACCGGAATTAATCAGGTATTCAATGCGCGCGCGATGATGAACAGTGAGACGCGATAGAAACGCAATCACCGGCACTCGCAAACGACAACGACTTTCCCAAAGGAACGACAATGCAACCAAGATGAGCTTCCCCGTTACGACGGCCCGCGAATCGGAGTAAAAATTTGTAATACTTGTAGGGGCGCGATTATGCAGCATTCCTCGTACGAGGCGCAAGCGCTTTGCGTGAAGAATGAAAACTCCAGCAAACGGAAGCCAAACCAAAGCCGAAGCCGTCTTTAGCTGCGGCGGAGAGCCGCGCAAACGTTTAAGACAGCAAATGAATACGATTTCATCGCGTCGTCATGGCGACATGTCGAATCATAAAAAAAACCGCATGCGCCCATCACACATGCGGTTTTTTACAGCGGCCTGGATCTAACCTACTGATCGGAATCGAGGCCTCGGCCAAGCGGCCGAAAGAACGAGCGGAAGCAAACTTACATCGAAACCTTATTGATGAACGTGCGCTTGCCTTCCTTGTAGCCGTAGATCGAGATGACGCCGTGCTTCAGGTCGCCCTTGGCATCGAACGTCGTCTCGCCGATCACACCCTTGTAGTCGCTCGTGGGCATCTCGGCGAGGATCTTGGCCGGATCGGTCGAGTTCGCACGCTTCATTGCATCGACGACGATGTATACGGCATCGTACGTGTACGGCGAGTACAGCACGACATCCTGGCCGTAACGCTTCTTGTACTTCGCGGCGAATGCGGCACCGCCGGCCATTTGGTCGAGACCGACACCGGCTTGCGAGCACAAGATGTTGTCGGCAGCGGGGCCGGCCAGATCGGCGATGTTGGCCGTGCAAACGCCGTCGCCGGCCAGGATCTTCGCGCGCAAGCCCAACTGCTTCGCTTGCTTCGCGAACGGGCCGCCCGTCGCATCCATCGCGCCGATCATGATCGCGTCAGGGTTTTCGCCCTTGATCTTCGTCAAAATCGCGCGGAAGTCCACGGCCTTGTCGTTCGTCGCGTCGTGCGAAACGACGTTCAATCCGGCTGCCTTCGCGGCCTTCTCGAATTCCTGCGCGAGACCTTGGCCGTACGCCGTGGAGTCGTCGACGATCGCAACCTTCTTGACATGCAGATCCTTCGCCGCGTAGTTCGCGAGCGCCGGGCCCTGCTGGGCATCGGTCGCAACGACACGGTACGTCGTCTTGAAGCCTTGCTGCGTGTACTTCGGATTCGTCGCCGAAGGCGAGATCTGCACGATGCCGGCATCGCTGTAGATCTTCGATGCGGGGATCGACGTGCCCGACGTTTCATGGCCCACGACGGCAACGACCTTGTCGTCGACGAGCTTTTGCGCAACTTGCGTCGCCGTGCGCGGGTCGCCTGCGTCGTCTTGCGGGTCGAGCTGGAGCGTCACCTTCTGGCCGCCGATCACGAGGCCCTTCGCGTTGATCTCTTCGATCGCGAGGCGAGCGCCGTTTTCATTGTCCTTGCCTTGGTGAGCCGAACCGCCCGTGAGCGGCGCGACGTGGCCGATCTTGACGATCGTGTCGGCCTGGGCGGCATTGCAGAGTGCGAACGAGAGCGCGGCTGCCGCTGCGCAGCCGGTGAGAAGCGACTTAATCACTGTTGTAATCCCCTTTTTGTAGATCGGGTTTGGATGGCACGACTAGCGGGCCGTGTCGGCCCATTGACAGCGCCCGTGCGGGTAGCACGGGCGCGAGAGAGGATACTACTCGCCGAGATACGCTGCTCGCACCTTCGGATCGTCGAGCATTTGCTTCGCATCGCCCGACATCGTGACCATGCCGGAGTCCATCACGTAGCCGCGATTGGCAGCCTGCAGCGCGAGACGCGCGTTCTGCTCCACGAGCAGAACCGTCAGGCCTTCTTTCGAGATGTCGCGCACGACTTCGAAGATCTTCTCGACCATGATCGGCGAGAGGCCCATCGACGGCTCGTCCAACAGCAGAAGCTTAGGACGGCTGATGATCGCGCGCGCCATCGCCAGCATCTGCTGCTCGCCGCCCGAGAGCGTGCCGGCCAGTTGCTTCGCCCGCTCCTTCAAGCGCGGGAAGTAGCCGAACATGCGCTCGACGTCCTTCTCGATGCCATCGTTGTCGTTGCGCAGATAGGCACCCATCTGCATGTTTTCCAAAATCGACATGCGCGCGAAAATGCCGCGGCCTTCCGGCACCATCGCCAAGCCACGCTTGAGCAGGTCGTGCGGCTGCATGCCTTTGATCGACTCTCCCATGTACTCGATGTCGCCGGCGGCGTACGCCTTCAGGCCCGTAATGGCCTTCATCGTCGTCGTCTTGCCCGCGCCGTTCGCGCCGATCAGCGTAACGAGCTCGCCCTGCGCGACTTCCATGTCGACGCCCTTGACTGCCTGGATGCCGCCGTAATTGACCTGCAGGCCCTTGATTTTCAACATTGCCGTAGCCATCAGTGGACCCCCGCGCCCAGATATGCCTCGATCACCTTCGGGTCCTTCTGCACGTCTTGCGGCAGACCTTCAGCGATCACCTTGCCGTAGTCGAGCACCGTCATGCGGTTGCACAGGTGCATCACCAGCTTCACGTCGTGTTCGATCAACAGAATCGTCTTGCCGTCGTCGCGGATCTTTTCCAAAAGACGCGTGAGTTCGACCTTTTCCGTCGCGTTCATCCCGGCCGCCGGCTCGTCCAACGCCAGCAGCTTCGGATCGGTTGCGAGCGCACGGGCAATCTCGAGGCGGCGCTGGTGGCCGTACGAGAGATTGCGCGCCGTGTAATCGGCGTATTGCAGCACGCCGACGTAATCGAGCAACTCGATCGCGCGTTCGCGGATCTCGCGCTCTTCCTTGCGCTCGGCCGGCGTTTGCAGCACCGCGCCGATCAAGCCGTGCTTGGTGCGCACGTGGCGCCCCACCATCACGTTCTCGAGCGCGGTCATGCCGCCGAACAGACGAATGTTCTGGAACGTGCGGGCGATACCGGCCTGGGCCACCTGGTGAACGGCCGTCGGCGTGTAGTCCTTGCCGTCGAGCTTGAAGTCGCCCGAATCGGGCGTATACAGCCCGGTGATCACGTTGAAGAACGTGGTCTTGCCGGCGCCGTTCGGGCCGATCAAGCCATAGATCGTGCCTTCCTCGATTTTGAGGCCCACGTCCGAGAGGGCCTGCAGACCGCCGAAGCGTTTGTTGACGCCGCTGACGGACAAACGAATGCTTTTGTTGCTCATATAAGTTCTCCTGTGTCGGCCGGAGAAGGTGCGCAAGCACCGACTCGGGCCTCCTGCACAGCTGTCTGCGATCGTTACGCGCGCACCGGCTTCTTCGCGTTGCGCTTGGCCAGTTTCGCGATCTTGTCCTCATGCTTCGGCGCGGGCCACAGGCCTTCCGAGCGATACAGCATGATGAGCACCATCGCCAGGCCGTAGAGCAGCTGACGGATCACTTCCGTGTCCAGGATCTGATGGCCGAACAGCCAATGCTGCAGCGGGCCCATCGTCGAGCGCAGGAACTCGGGGAAGATGGCGAGCAGCACGGCGCCGAGAATCACGCCGGGGATGTGGCCCATGCCGCCGAGCACGACGCAAGCGAGCACCACGACCGATTCCCAGAACGTGAACGACTCGGGCGAAACGAACCCTTGGAAGCCGCCGAACATCGCGCCGGACAAACCGCCGAACGACGCACCCATCGCGAAGGCGAGCAGTTTCACGTTACGCACGTTGATGCCCATCGCCTTGGCGGCGATTTCGTCTTCGCGAATGGCCGCCCAGGCGCGGCCGATGCGCGAGTGCTGCAAGCGCGTGCAAACCCAGATCACGAACAGCGAGCAGAGCACGAACAGGTAGTAATAGAGGTAAACCGACGGCAGTTGCATGCCGAAGATCGTGTGCGTTTGCGCGAGGCTGAAGCCGGCCACGTGCACCGGATCGACGCCCGTGATGCCCTGCGGCCCGTTCGTGATGTTGATCGGACGATCCAAGTTGTTCATGAAGATCCGGACGATCTCCCCGAAACCGAGCGTCACGATCGCCAGGTAGTCGCCGCGCAAACGCAGCGTCGGTGCGCCGAGCAGCACGCCGAACAGCGCGGCCAAGCCCATTGCGATCGGCACGATCAGGAAATACGAGAAGTGCGGACCGTTCGGCCAGATGTTGTGGATCCACGCGAACTGGTTCGACAGATGCGGCGACGTCAGCAGTGCCGCCGTATAGGCGCCCACCGCGTAGAACGCGATATAGCCCAAGTCGAGCAGGCCGGCGAAGCCGACGACGACGTTCAGGCCGAGCGCCAGCATCACGTAGAGCATCGCGAAGTCGAGCACGCGCACCCAGTAGTTGCCGCCCGCCGCGCCGATGATCATCGGTGCTGCAATGACGAAGATTGCCGTCAGCACACCCACGACGAGCGTTTTGGTGGCATTTTTCTCGGGGATGAGCGTCGTGGACGGCTCGATCGGTTGAATGGAAGTCATTTTGCTTTGCTCCTTGCCCTTACGCGCGATCCGCGACACGTTCGCCGAGCAGGCCCGACGGACGGAACACCAAGACGATGATCAGCACGATGAATGCGAACACGTCCTGATAGTTGCTGCCGAAGACGCCGCCGGTCAGGTTGCCGATGTAGCCGGCGCCCAGCTGTTCGATGAGGCCGAGCACCACGCCGCCGACCATCGCGCCGCCGAGGTTGCCGATCCCGCCGAGCACCGCCGCCGTGAACGCCTTCATGCCGGGGATGAAGCCCATGTAGAAGTGGACGTTGCCGTATTCCGAGGCAATCATCACGCCCGCCAACGCGGCCAGCGCGGAGCCGATCATGAATGTGGCCGAGATCACGAAGTTCGGGTTCACGCCCATCAGGCTTGCGACGTTCGGGTTTTCGGCGATCGCGCGCATCGCACGGCCGAGCTTCGTTTTGTGCACGAGCAGGAGCAGGCCGGCCATCACGAGGAAGGCGACGACGATGATCGTGATTTCGGTGGCCGAGATCACGGCGCCGACGCTCGTGTCGGTGGCCTTGATCACGTTGAGCGGATCGGTCGAGATCAGCTGCGGGAACGGCAGCGGGTTGCGCGACCAGATCATCATGGCCAGCGTTTCCAGCAGGATCGATACGCCGATGGCGGTGATCAGCGGAGCCAGGCGCGGTGCGCGGCGCAGTGGCCGGTACGCGGCCCGCTCGATCACGTACCCGACGATCGCGCAGACGACTGCGGCGACGACGAGCCCGATGATGAGCGTGGGAATGTTGCCCAGCCCAGGGAAGTGATTGTGCAGCACCGTGATGGTCGATAGCGCGACCATTGCGCCCACCATCAAAACGTCGCCGTGAGCGAAGTTGATGATGCCTAAGATGCCGTACACCATCGTATAGCCGAGTGCGATGATGGCGTAAACGCTACCAAGCACCAGCCCGTTGAGGATCTGCTGGATGAAGATATCCATTTAAAGCTCCTTAGCCCGTGCGACTGGATCTTCGCTTCACGCCGGTTGTAACGCGGACGGTCTACGAAAACCGCAACGGCACTGCGGGTACTGATAAAAAAACCGGTAAGGGTCGGCCACCTCACGGATACCGCTGAAGCCGTGATTCGGCGGCAGACCCGGTGAGGCGGATGCAAAAACGGCACCGTCGGGTATCCGGTGCCGTCGCGTTGTCATGCTCCGTCACTACACGTTCGCGACGTCGAGGACCGCGGGTACGCTGTCCTTGAGGTCGTGAAGCGTAATGGCGCCGTCTCGCGAGTTGCCGCCGGCACCGAAGGTGGCAAAGGCCTTGCGCGCACTTGCATGCGCGGCGGGCCTCGCCTTCAGCGTCTTGAGCACCTCGATCGAGGCAGCGCACTGCTTTGCGCCCGACACCGCACAAGCGGCAACCGGCGCCAGCGTGCGGAAGCGGTCTTCGCCATCCTGCGCGAAGTCTGCATCCTGGTGTCGGCTCGCCGGCATCGAATCCGCCAGCCCACCGACATGATGCCGCCGCCAAAGCGGCGCGGACGGCATCCCCTTGCCGGCACGCACGCCGCCCGCAAGGATTGTTGCTCCGATTTCGAATGCGGCCTGCGCGGCAGGCAACACACTCGCCGAAAACGTTCCGCCATACCCGCCTGCGCTCGCTCGAGCGCATCCGATGCGGGTGGGGAGAATCGCCGGCGCCGGCTTGCGCGAAGGCGCTTGCCGATGCGGGCGAACGGGCCGCGTGTCTCTCTTCGACCGCGACGCCGCTAGCTTGTTGTTTTCTTTGTCCCGGCAGAAGGACGCCAGGCTCGCCGCCAACCGCGCGGTCTGCCCGAAAGTGACGATAGCCGCCGTCGGATTCGCCGGCGCCGCGACGGCCCATGCCGCGACACCGGTGCTCGCCTCGCCGCCCTTCGTGATGCCGAATGCGGCGTAAGCAAACTTGACTTGCATTAACTAGGTCTCCCGCGCCTTGCTCGATACCGTTGCCAAAAGATCCAGGGATCTTGAGGACGCGCGCATTGTAACTCCAATTGCCGAAAGGCCAATATGCTTACTCGCCAGGGTTTTCCTGCATTGCAACCTTTTTTTGAGACCCTTATTTGGTGCACGGCGCAACCGAGTTGCAACGTTTGAGCGTTTATTGGGAGCAACCTTCGCGTGCGCGGGCCAGCGGAAAATAAAAAAGCGCACCGGAGAGAAGCGCGCTTTTCGGGACAACAAAAAGGGGATTAGGGAAAACCACGAGCAGTTGAATTACCGCGCGAACGCGCGGGCGCCGCCGGAACACGGTGCGTTTTCGAGATCGTCGGATCGTCAATTCGGCAGGGTCAGCCCACGCGGCAGCGGGAAAGCGATGTTCTCCTCGATTCCCTCGAGGGCGCGAACGTTGCGCACACCGAGTTCGCGCAAACGCCCGATGACGGCTTGTGCGAGCACCTCGGGGGCGGAAGCCCCGGCGGTGACGCCGATGCGCAGCTTGCCTGCGACCCAAGCCGGCTCGATCTGATCCGGCGAATCCACCATATAGGCGGGCACGCCGCGCTTCTCGGCGACTTCGCGCAGCCGGTTCGAGTTCGAGCTGTTCGGGCTGCCGACGACGATCACGACATCGCATTGCGGCGCCATGAACTTCACGGCGTCCTGCCGGTTCTGCGTCGCATAGCAGATGTCCTGCTTCTTCGGCTCGCGAATTTCGGGGAAGCGCGCCTTCAGCGCGGCGATGATATCGGCGGCATCATCGACCGACAGCGTCGTTTGCGTGACGAAGGCGATGCGCGCGGGATCGTCGACCTCGAGCGCATTGACGTCTTCGATACTTTCGACGAGATACATGCCCTCGCCGCACTGCCCCATCGTCCCCTCCACTTCGGGATGCCCCTTGTGGCCGATCATGACGATGTCGAGCCCCTCCTGGCGCATCTTCGCCACTTCGATGTGAACCTTCGTGACGAGCGGGCACGTCGCGTCATAGATGCGCAGGCCTCGCGCCTCGGCCTCCTCGCGCACCGATTTCGAGACGCCGTGCGCGCTGAAAATCACGGTGCTGCCCGCGGGAACCTCCTCGAGCTGCTCGATGAACACCGCGCCCTTCTTGCGCAGATCCTCGACCACATAGGCATTGTGGACGATCTCATGGCGCACGTAGATCGGGGCGCCGAACAGCTTGATCGCGCGTTCGACGATCTCGATGGCGCGATCGACCCCCGCGCAAAAGCCGCGCGGCTGGGCCAGCAGGATTTCCGCCTCGGTAGCGGCGAGCGTGGTATCCGTGAGGCTCATGTCTACAGAATTCCGATGATGTGCACTTCGAACGTCAGCGCCTGGCCGGCGAGCGGGTGATTGAAGTCGAACAATGCCGAGGTTTCGCCGATTTCCTTGAGCACGCCGGCATAGCGGCCGCCGCCGGGCGCATTGAACTCGATCAGATCGCCCGGCGCAAAATCCTCGCCGACCATGCCGTTCTCGCGCAAGGTGGCGAGCGAGACGCGCTGGATGAGCTCGGGATTGCGCGGGCCGAACGCCGCGCCCTCGCCTAGCTGGAAGGTCGAGTGGTCGCCCGTCTTCATCCCCATGAGAATGTCCTCGAGCGGCTCGGCCAGTTGTCCGGCTCCGAGCAGCAAGGTTGCCGGCTTGTCGCCGAAGGTGTTGACGATGTCGGCGCCATCGGCAAGTGCGAGCCGGTAGTGAAGCGTGACATGCGAGCCGGCTTTCACTTCTGAAATATCGATGATGCTCATGGAGTCGCTCGTTGGGCAAACGCGATTGCGCGGGGCGGCCCGCCGCGTCGCGCGAAGGCTGCATTGGGGGCAAACGTACGCAGCGCACGGACGCGCCGCATGGGGCTGCCCGTGGCTCCGGGGCCCCGGGGCGTCCGCCTTGGCGGACGACTGCCCGCGGCACGCAGTCCCGCGCAAAGGCTCTATTGTAAGCCACCTGGCGTCGCGCGGCGCGCACGCCCTAGAAGGCGGGCTCGCCCGCCCGCTCGAAAACCACTACTGGGAGATCTGTTGATGCTAGATGGTTCCGTCGTTTCAATGCCGATGCCCATGCCGATGCCGATGCCGATGCCCGCGCCGGTGCCGGTGCCGGTGCCGGTGCCGGTGCCCGCGCGCGCGTGCCGCCCTCGCCCGGGCACGGCACGCGACATGCCGCGCGAGCGGCTCTTCGGCGCCGGGCCGGCCGTGTTGTCCGACACCGAGCTCGTGGCGATCTTTCTCGGTTCGGGCCTGCCCGGCCATGACGTTTTCGAGGTCGCGCGCTCGCTGCTCGAGCGTTTCGGGTCGCTGCGCGCGATGCTGGACGCCACGCCCGCCGATTTCCACGGCCTGCGCGGCATCGGGCCGGCGAAGACGGCGGTTTTGCTCGCGGTCGTCGAAATGGCACGCCGCGCCCTGGCCGAGCAGGTGCGCGAGCAGCCGCTCGTCGATTCGACATCGGCCGTGCAAGATTACGTGCGCTTGCTGATCGGCGCGCGGCCGTACGAAGTATTCGTCTGCCTGTACCTCGATGCGCGCCATCGGCTGATCGAGACGGAGGAAACGTCGCGCGGCTCGCTCACTCGCCTGGCCGTCTACCCGCGCGAGATCGTGCGCCGCGCGCTCGACACCAACGCGGCGAGCCTCATCGTCGCGCATAATCACCCGTCCGGCGCCGTCCACCCGAGCGCGAGCGACCGCCAGCTCACGCAGGTGCTGCGCGATGCGCTGGCGCTGATCGACGTGCGGCTCGTCGATCACCTCGTGGTCGGCCGTCACGACGTCTTTTCGTTCGCGCACGCTGGCTGGCTTTGAACGCTGTGCCCGAGGCCTTCTTCCCGCTTTCCGCCACGCCTTCCGCGGCGCGCTCTGCCGCCCTCCGGCCGCGAACGAGCAGCGCCGCCGCAAGCGAACGCAAATTCGGTTTGATTTTTCGGCGCTTTTTCTGCTAGAATCGCCGTCTGCCTGTTTCCAACCCCGTTCAGAAGCTTGGGGGAAGGTCGCCGCGACTGGTTGCTGATCGGCTTCCCGTGCCCAATTTGGGCCGCCCGCCATCGGTTATCCATCGCTTTCACGCGGCTTAGCAGCTTTATCGGGGCCACGCGCCATGCGGCCGGTGCCCCGTTCATGCTAGGAACGGCGAGATAAGCGGCGGTGTCGACCTTTCCTGTTAGGCCCGACCCAGGCTTGAACCCCGAATTTAAGCGTTTTAGGAGTGCTCTCATATGGCACGCGTATGCCAAGTAACTGGGAAAGCGCCGATGAGCGGCAACAACGTTTCCCACGCGAACAACAAGACGAAGCGGCGCTTCCTGCCGAACCTGCAATACCGCCGTTTCTGGGTGGAAAGCGAAAACCGTTTCGTGCGCCTGCGCGTGTCGAACGCCGGTCTGCGCCTCATCGATAAGAACGGCATCGATTCCGTGCTCGCCGATCTGCGCGCACGCGGCGAAATCTAAGGAGTAAGTCATGGCCAAGGGCGCACGCGACAAGATCAAGCTGGAGTCGACCGCAGGCACGGGTCACTTCTATACCACGACGAAGAACAAGCGCAACATGCCGGAAAAGATGGAGATCATGAAGTTCGATCCCGTCGCCCGCAAGCATGTGGCGTATAAGGAAACGAAGATCAAGTAATCGCGCTCGATCGGTTTCCTGCGAGTCGAAAGACTCTCCAAAGCCCCGCCGTGTGCGGGGCTTTTTGTTGTCCACTACCCATTGCCGATGCGGGCGCGGTATGCTCACCGGCTTACCCGCGCGTTTTCAACCGGCCATGGCAATGGGTGCAAGCGGGGCTGGAACAAGGACTTGCAGATGAATTTCGACGTCGTAATCGTTGGCAGCGGGCTCGCAGGCTTGACGCTCGCATTGAATCTCGCTGACAAGCGGCGTGTCGCCGTCATCGCCAAGCGATCGATGACCGAAGGCGCGAGCGACTGGGCGCAAGGCGGAATTGCCGCAGTGCTCGATTCGGCCGACAGCGTGGAAAACCATGTCGACGATACACTCGTGGCAGGAGGCGGCCTATGCGACGAGGCCGCCACGCGTTACATCGTCGAGCACGGCCGAGCCGCGATCGAATGGCTGATCGCGCAAGGCGTACCGTTCACGCGCGACGATGCCGCGGAGCTCGGCTTCCATTTGACCCGAGAAGGCGGCCACAGCCACCGGCGCATCATCCATGCGGCCGATGCCACCGGCCACGCGGTCGTCGCGACGCTGTCCGAGCGCGTGCGCTCGCACCCGAACATCACGCTGCTCGAAGACCATTACGCGATCGACCTCATCACGTCCGATCGCCTCGGCCTGCCGGGCCGCCGCTGTCATGGCCTTTACGCGCTCGATCTGGCCGGCGGCCGCACGGTGACGCTCGAAGCACCGCATACGATCCTTGCGACCGGCGGCGCCGGGAAGGTCTATTTGTATACGACCAACCCCGATACCGCGACCGGCGACGGCATCGCGATGGCATGGCGAGCGGGCTGCCGCGTCTCGAACATGGAGTTCATCCAGTTCCACCCGACGTGCCTGTTTCACCCCTACGCAAAGTCTTTCCTGATCACGGAGGCCGTGCGCGGCGAAGGCGGCAAGCTCGTCTTGCCCGACGGCACGCGGTTCATGCCCGCTCACGATGAACGCGCCGAGCTCGCGCCGCGCGACATCGTCGCTCGCGCGATCGACTTCGAAATCAAGAAGCGCGGCATCGATTGCGTCTATCTCGACATCAGCCACCAACCGGCGGCGTTCCTGCACGAACACTTCCCGACGATCCTCGCGCGCTGCCTGGAGTTCGGCATCGACATCACGAAAGATCCGATTCCCGTCGTGCCCGCGGCACACTATACGTGCGGCGGCGTCGTCACCGATTTGGCCGGACGCACCGACTTGGCGGGCCTGTATGCCGTCGGCGAGACATCGTGCACGGGCCTGCACGGCGCGAACCGGCTCGCCAGCAATTCACTGCTCGAATGCCTCGTCATCGGCCGCTCGGCCGCCAACGCAATCGAGCGCGAAGGATTCGATGCCGCCGGCCATGCGCCGCTGCCCGACTGGGACGAAAGCCGTGTGTCCGATCCCGACGAAGAGGTCGTCGTCGCTCACAATTGGGACGAGCTGCGCCGGCTCATGTGGAATTACGTCGGCATCGTGCGGACCGACAAGCGGCTCGCGCGCGCCAAGCACCGCATCGCGCTACTGCGCGATGAAATTCAGGAGTATTACGCGAACTTCAAGGTGAGCCGGGACCTGCTCGAACTGCGCAATCTCGTCGACGTGGCCTCGTTGATCGTCGAGAGCGCGCGCTCGCGCCGCGAGAGCCGCGGCCTGCATTTTTCGCGCGATTGGCCGTCCGCGCTGCCCAAGGCATTGCCGACCGTCCTCTCGCCCGAACGGGTGCCGAACCGTAAGATTTCTTAAATCAAGCGCATCGAGTAGTCGGTCGCGCGCACGTCTTTCGTCAGCGCGCCGATCGAAATGCGATCGACGCCCGTTTCGGCAATCGTGCGCACGGTATCGAAATTTACACCGCCCGATACTTCGAGCAGCGCGCGCCCGGCCGTGAGCTTGACCGCATCGCGCATCGCGTCGAAGGAGAAGTTGTCGAGCAAAACCGACTCGGCGCGATGTGCGAGCGCCGACTCCAATTGTTCGAGTGTCTCGACCTCGATTTGAATCGGTACGCCGGCATCGAGCGCATAGGCCGCATCCAAGGCCGCACCGACACCGCCGGCCGCGGCAATGTGGTTCTCTTTGATGAGAATCCCGTCGTACAACGCGAGACGGTGATTCGCGCCGCCACCGACGCGCACGGCGTACTTTTGCGCGAGGCGCAAGCCGGGAAGCGTCTTGCGCGTATCCAGGATGTGCGCGCGCGTACCCGCGACGGCATCGACATAGCGCCGCGTGACCGTTGCGACGCCCGATAGCAACTGCAGGAAGTTCAGGCCGTTTCGTTCGGCCGTCAGCAGCGACCGCGCCGGACCGCGCAGAAAGCAGACAGCCGAATCGGCCGTCATGACGTCGCCTTCGCGGTAGCGCCAGTCGATCTCGATCGACGGGTCCACCTGCCGCATGACGGCGACGAACCAAGGCACCCCGCAAAGCACGGCTTCTTCACGCACGAGAATGCGCGCGTTGCGGATCGAATCGGCCGGTACGAGGCGCCCCGTGCGATCGCCGTCGCCGACATCCTCTGCGAGGGCGTCCGCGACGTTGCGCTCGAGCGCCGCATCGAATGCCGCACCGTAGCGCGCGCGGATTTCGGCGAAAAGCGGCGAAACGGCGCCGTCACTCAACGTTGCTTCTTGCACGGTATTGACTCCGTTGTTTCATCTGCCGCGCCGGTTCGGCCTCCTCGGCACGATGCGAATAGGTTGGACGGGGGGGGCGAGAGCACGCGGGCACGCGTCAAGCAGGCCCGATGCCCGCGAACAACGCCGTATCGCGGGCGAGGTCGCCGCTTGCCTGCACACGCTTCTTGTGAGCGGCAGCGAACGCAAGCATCCGATCGATCGGTAGCCGCGCGCGCTCGCCGATCGCCGCATCGACGAAGATCTCGTTGTGGCCGCGTTCGAGCACCTCCACCAGATTCGCGAGCCCGTTCATCGCCATCCAAGGGCAATGCGCGCAACTCTTGCAGGTGGCGCTGTTGCCGGCCGTCGGCGCGGCGATGAACGTCTTGCCGGGCGCCGCCATCCGCATCTTGTGCAAGATGCCGAGGTCGGTCGCCACGATGAATTGCGTCGCGTCGATCCGCGTGGCCGCGTCGATCAACTGCGTGGTCGAGCCGACGACGTCCGCTTGTGCCACGACACTCGCGGGCGATTCGGGGTGCACGAGCACCTTCGCCCCTGGATGCTCCGCGCGTAGCAAATCGAGTTCGATGCCCTTGAACTCGTCGTGAACGAGGCAGGACCCCTGCCAGAGCAGCATGTCCGCGCCCGTCTGCCGCTGAATGTAGTCGCCGAGATGGCGATCGGGCGCCCAAAGAATTTTTTCGCCGCGCGCGTGGAGGTGGGCAACGATCTCGAGACCGATCGAAGACGTGACCATCCAATCGGCACGGGCCTTTACCGCCGCACTCGTGTTGGCGTAGACGACGACGGTGCGATCGGGGTGCGCATCGCAATACGCCGAAAATTCGTCTGCGGGACAGCCCAGATCGAGCGAGCACGTCGCATCGAGATCGGGCATCAGAATGCGTTTGCGGGGACTCAGGATCTTAGCCGTCTCGCCCATGAACCGCACGCCCGCCACGACCAGCGTTTGCGCCTCGTGATCACGACCGAAGCGCGCCATTTCGAGCGAATCGGCGACGCACCCGCCCGTTTCGTCGGCCAGTTCCTGCAGTTCCGCGTCAACATAGTAATGCGCAACGAGAACGGCCTTCTCGCGCGCGAGCAACTCGCGCACGCGTGCCTTCAAATGGACGCGCTCCTCAGGTGTCGGTGCAGGCGGCACTTTCGCCCAAGCGTGACCGACGCCGCAGACGGCGCCGTCCCGCGGCTTGTCGAATTCGACGGTTTTGATGGCCGGATCCATCGTGTTCTCCTAGTCCGCCTGGCGGCGTTGGCCTCTTGCCTGGCGGCCGAGGTGAGCCGAGCGCATCGATTACAAGGGCCCCAAAAAAGCAACACCCCGCCAACGCGGGGTGTGTGACGTAACGAAATTTTAATGGATTTCGCGTGTAGGCGTGCTCAGGCGTAGCGGCGCAGGCGCATCGCAAATTCCTGCAGTGCCTTGATGCCGCTCTGCTCGGCGCGATGGCACCAGTCTTGGAGCTGTACCAGCAGTTGTTCGCGCGAGGCGTTCGAGCGGTCCCAAATCGCGCTCAGATCGTTGCGCAATTCGATGAACGTACGCAGCGTCTGGCTGTTTGCGAAGATTTCGGGCAATTGACGCTTCTGCGGCTCGTCGAGCCCTGCTTCTTCCTTATGGAACCAGCTGCGCGCCCCACGCATCAGCTGATATTTCTCGCGCGAGCCGATCTCCTTCAAACGCACGAGTTCTTGGCGATAGGCGCGCTTGACCGTCTTGGCATAGCGCGCCATGACTTCGTAGCGATTGCTCAGCACGGCCTGCAACGTCTCTTGATCGAGCACGAGCTTGCGTGCCGCAAGGCGCGGCGTGGGTGCGACCTTCTTGACCTTCGCGAGGCCGACGGCGGACATCATGCGAATGTAGAGCCAGCCGATGTCGAACTCGTACCACTTGTTCGAGAGCTTCGCCGACGTGGCGAACGTGTGGTGGTTGTTGTGAAGCTCCTCGCCGCCGATGATGATGCCCCACGGGAAGATGTTCGTGCTCGCGTCCGACGAGTTGAAGTTGCGGTAGCCCCAGAAGTGCGCGAGCCCGTTGACGACGCCGGCCGCCCAGAACGGGATCCAGATCATCTGCACCGCCCACACCGACAAGCCGACGATGCCGAACAGCGCGACGTCGATCACCATCATGACGCTCACGCCGAGAATCGGATAGCGCGTGTAGAGATTGCGCTCGATCCAGTCGTTCGGCGTGCCGTGGCCGAACCGGCGCAGGGTTTCTTCGTTCTTGGCCTCTGCGCGATAGAGCTCGGCGCCTTCGAGCAGGACCTTCCAGATCCCGCGCGTCTGCGGGCTGTGCGGATCTTCCTCGGTCTCGCACTTCGCATGGTGCTTGCGGTGGATCGATGCCCACTGGCCCGTCAGCATGCCCGTGCTCATCCAGAGCCAAAAGCGGAAGAAATGGCTCGCGATCGGATGCAGCTCGAGCGCCCGGTGTGCCTGGCAGCGGTGCAGATAAACCGTCACGCCGATGATCGTCACGTGTGTGACGGCGAGCGTGAACAGTACGATCTGCCACCACGAAAACCGAAGGAAACCGTGTGAAAGGAAATCGAGAAGGGAATTCAGCAAGGCGTTTTACCTGTATTGCAGCGACACCCGGCTCGGGGGCGGGGCGTCAAAAAGTTGAAAGCAGGCTTTCAAAGCTGACCGGCATTCTACTGCAACGGCCGCAAGTATTTGTAACAAAATAGATTTTGCCCCACGAACGGCCGCCGCGGACACCCGTGTTTTCACCCAATGCGCGGCCCGGCTGCCGGTTGCGGCCAATCGTCGCAGGGAGCGCTCACGCACCCGCCGACGCATCCCGAGCGAACGGCGTGCCCGGCTCGCACGGCGGCTCGACGCGCGGCGCCGAAGCAACAGCGGCCGCACGGTCCGGCCCTATCTCCACCGCGCCGCCCAATGCGGCCGGCAAGCCACCGATCAAATGCACGTCACGCCGGGCATACGGAATGGAAATGCCGTTTTCGTTGAAGAGCCGCCAAATGTTGCGGTTGACCGTCGAACGCGTGCCGGCGGTGCCCTTGGCGGCTTCCTCGATCCAAAAACCGAGCTCGAGACTGATGCCGTCCGAGCCGAAACCCACGAGATAGGCTGCCGGCGCCGGATCGGGCAGCACGCGTTCGACGCCTTGCGCCGCCTCGACGAGCAGCGCCATCGCGCGATCGAGATCGGAGGTGTAGGCGATCTGCACGGCCGCCTTGGCGTAGCCGCGGGTCAGATACGACGAATGATTCTGCACGACGTCGGTGATGAGCTTCTCGTTCGGGATCAGGGTTTCGATGCCGTCGAGGCCGCGCACCGTCGTGTAGCGCGTGCGGATTTCCGTCACCTGGCCTTGGAGCCCCGAGACGTTGATCGTGTCGCCGATCCGCAGCGATCGATCGATGAGGATGATGAAGCCCGACACATAGTTGCTCGCCACCTTCTGCAAGCCGAAGCCGAGCCCGACGCCGAGCGCGCCGCCGAACACGCCGAGCACCGTGATGTCGATGCCGACGAGCGAAAAGCTGACGAGCACCGCGGCGAGCAGCAGCAGCGCACGCCCGAGGCGCGAAAGCACGACCTTCAGGTTCGCATCGATCGAATGCGCCCGCATCACGCGGTCTTCGTAGACGGACCCGAGCCAGAGCGCGAAGATCACGGTGGCGCAGACCCAGACGAGGCCGGTCGTGAGCGAAAGCAGCGTCATGTGCGCGGTGCCCACGCGGAATCGTACCGATGCCATCCAGCGCAGCACCTCGTCCTGGATGCCGAGCACGGTCACGACCATGCCGGCCCAGACGAGGACGGAGACGAGCTTCTCGGAGATCGAGAGCCAGGCGTGGGCCTGCCCCGAGCGCGCGAACGAACGACGCGCGATGAAGAAAACGATGTAGATTGACGCGATGCCGATCAGCGGCACGAGGGCGAGTTCGAGCAGCGACGTCGACATGTAGTCGTCGAGGACCGTCTGTACGCTCCACACGAGCACGCCGCCGAGCAGCGGGAACAACGCCTTGTGCAGGCTCTCGGCGCCGAAGCGTACCGCTTCGTGCCGAGCCCGCCGGCGCGAATCGAGCATGCGGCGCGCGAGCCGCGCGAACAGCCACGCGACGAGCAGCGTGCCGAGCAGCGTGCCCGCCTGCCAGATCATCACGGGCTCGCCGTAATCGCGGACAATGCCGGCCAGCATGTGGGAAAGGATGCGATTCTCGGCCATCGGTCAAGCGTTTTCGCGGCGCTCGAGGACGGCGGCGAAAAAACCGTCCGTCGCGTGCCGGTGCGGCCAGAGCGAGAGGTAGTCGCCCATTTCCAGTTCGACGCGCTGCTCGGCGAGCACCTGGCCCGCCGGCACGAGCACGAAGCCGGGATGCTCGGCTAGGAACTGCGCGACGATCGCTTCGTTCTCTGCCTCGAGCATGCTGCAGGTCGCATAGACGAGGCGCCCGCCCGGCTTCACGAGCCGTGCCGCGCTCGCGAGGATCGAGGCCTGCTTCGGCACGAGTTCCTCGACCGAGGTCGGATTTTGGCGCCATTTCAAGTCCGGGTTGCGACGCAGCGTGCCGAGCCCGCTGCACGGCGCATCGACGAGCACACGGTCGATCTTCCCGGCCAAGCGCTTGATCTTCGCGTCGTGCTCGCTGTCGATCAGCACGGGATGCACGTTCGACAAGCCGCTGCGCGCGAGCCGCGGCTTGAGCTTGGCCAGGCGCCGGTCGGATACGTCGAATGCATAGAGCCGCCCCGTCGATCGCATGGCGGCTCCGAGCGCGAGCGTCTTGCCGCCCGCGCCGGCGCAGAAATCGACGATCATCTCGCCGCGGCGCGGCGCGACGAGTGCGCACAGCAGCTGGCTGCCTTCGTCCTGCACTTCGATCCAGCCGTCCTCGAACGGCTTGAGCTTGGTCAGCGCGGGCTTGCCGGCCACGCGCACGCCGAGCGGCGCGAACGGCGTGGCGCCGGCCTCGATGCCCGCTGCCTGCAGCGCGTCGAGCACCTGCTCGCGGCCGGCCTTGATCGGATTGACGCGCAGATCGAGCGGCGCCGGATAGTTGAGCGAGGCGGCAAGCTGCGCCAATTCATCGGCGGCGAACCGCTTCGAGAGCGCTTCCACGATCCAATCGGGCAAATTCGTGCGCACGCGCAGCGGCAGGCTGGCCGGATCGATCTTCGACACATGCTCGAGCCACGCGCCTTCCGCCTCGGAAACGAACGGCAGCAGCGCCGCGCGGCCGACCGTCTGCATGAGGCCGAGCAGCGTCAGGCGCCGCGTCGGACTGCCGCTGCCGCTCTCGGCCAGATGCGCGAACTCCATGCGCCGGCGCAGCACGGCGAAGACGGCCTCGGCGATGATGCCGCGCTCGGCATGGCCGAGCTTCGGATGGGCACGGAAGAATCGGCTCGTGGTGGCATCGGCCGGCCCCGTGAACTTCAGGACCTCGGCGAGCAGCGTTTCGGTCTGGCCGATCAAGAACCCGTGCAGGACGGAATCGCGCTTGCCGCCGACGCGGCCTGCCGCGTGGGGACCTTTCGGCGAGCCCTTCGCCAACGGTTTCGACGGAGCTTTGACGGCGCCGCCCGGCGAACCTTTCGGCGCACCCTTCTCTTTGTTCTTCATGTTCTTCATACGGCCGTCCCTTGCTGATCCGAAAAAAACCATTGCGGTTCGGGCGGCGTCACGGCCACGCGCAACCCCGCGAGCGTCAAGCGGCCTTCGACGAACCAACGCACGGCACGCGGATAAATGACATGCTCGACGGCGAGCAGCCGCGCGGCCAGCGTGCCGGCATCGTCGGCCGCCGTCACCGGAATGGCGCCTTGCACGACGATCGGGCCGTGATCGAGCTCACGCGTCACGAAATGCACGGTGGCGCCGTGCAGCGCGACGCCGGCTTCGAGCGCGCGCTCGTGCGTGCGCAGGCCCGGAAAGCTCGGCAGCAACGACGGATGGACGTTCAACATGCGGCCGGCGTAGCGTTCGACGAAGCCGAGCGTGAGCACGCGCATGAACCCGGCGAGCACGACGAGATCGGGGGCGAAGCTGTCGATGGCGTCGGCAAGCGCGATGTCGAACGCTTCGCGATCGGCGAAACCGCCATGTTCGACGACGGCCGTGGGAATCCCTTGTGCAGCCGCGAATGCGAGCCCGGCCGCGCCGGGCCGGTTCGAGACGACGGCCGCGATGCGCGCCGGCCAGCGCTCGGCGGCGCAGGCGCGTACGATGGCTTCCATGTTGCTGCCGCGCCCGGAAATCAAAATCACGATATTTTTCATCCGGCGATTTTATCACCCGGGGGCCTCGCAAAAGCCGCGCAACCGCCGCGCCGGGCGCCGAGCGTTTATAATCTTTTGCTTTGCGGCATTTGCCGCGCGGTCCCGAGAGGATCGGCTTTGCGGCGTCGTGCCGCCCACCCAACGGCTATCGTGAGAGTCTTCCGCGGTCTTCCCAACGCCGAAAGCCGCGCGCCCTGCGCGCTGACGATCGGCAACTTCGACGGTGTCCACCGCGGCCACCAGGCGCTGCTCGCCCGTGTGAACGAGGCGGCGCGCGCGCGCGGCCTGCCCGTGTGCGTCATGACCTTCGAGCCCCATCCGCGCGAATTCTTCAACCCCGCCGGCGCGCCGCCGCGCATCGCGATGCTGCGCGACAAACTGGAAGCGCTGCGCACGAACGGCGTCGAGCGCGTCGTGGTGGAGCATTTCAATCACACGTTCGCGAGCCAATCGCCCGAAGCGTTCGTCAAGCGCATCCTCGTCGAGGGCTTGCATGCGCGCTGGGTGCTGATCGGCGACGACTTCCGTTATGGCGCCAAGCGCGCCGGCGATTTCGCCTCGCTCGAGGCCGCCGGCGAGCAATACGGGTTCGAGGTCGAGCAGATGGCGACCATCGCCGACCCGAGCGGCGCTCGTATTTCGAGCTCGGGCGTGCGGGCCTCGCTCGTCGCGGGCGATCTCGATGCGGCCCGTGCCGCGCTAGGGCGCCCGTACGAGATCAGCGGGCACGTCACGCACGGGTTGAAGCTCGGCCGCGATTTGGGCTTCCCGACGCTGAACCTGCCGATCGCGCACAAGCGCCCGGCGCTCGCGGGCATCTTCATCGTGCGCGTGCACGGCATCGAAGCGGCGCCGCTACCGGGCGTCGCCAGTCTGGGGCTGCGCCCGACCGTCGACGATTCGGGCCGCGTGCTGCTCGAAGTGCATTTGCTCGATTGGCACGGCGACGCCTATGGCAAACTCGTGCGCGTCGAATTTTTGAAGAAGCTGCGCGACGAGGAAAAATTCAAGGACCTCGAAACGCTGACGGCGGCCATCGCGCGCGACGTCGCGCACGCGCACGCCTACTTCGCCGCGCTCGGCGGCGCCGGCGCGAGCGAGGCCCCCGGTGACGCGGGCGCAGCGGCCGATGCCGCGTCGGGCAGCCGCACGACGGCCTTTTCCACGTCGGCAACGGACCGAATTCGCTAGCCGCCCACGACGCACGCACGACACCCGGCTGGCGCATCGCTCCACGACGCGCGGCCGTGCAAGCACGACGAACTCAATACCGAAGCGCCCACGGCTCGGGCGCCCACCGTTTTTCAGCGATAGCACCATGAGCGATAAGAAAGCCGATTCGAAATCTCAAGCCAAGTATCCGGTCAACCTGCTCGATACGCCGTTCCCGATGCGCGGCGATCTGCCCAAGCGCGAGCCGGGGTGGGTCAAGGCGTGGCAGGAAAACCGGATCTACGACAAGATCCGCGAGGCGAGCCGCGGCCGGCCGCTGTTCGTGCTGCACGACGGCCCCCCCTACGCCAACGGCGACATCCACCTGGGGCACGCCGTCAACAAGATCCTGAAGGACATCATCGTCAAGTCGCGCAACATGGCGGGCTTCGATGCGCCGTACGTTCCGGGCTGGGACTGCCACGGCATGCCGATCGAAATCCAGATCGAGAAGAAATTCGGCAAGTCGCTCCCCGCGGAGGAAGTGCAGCGCAAGGCGCGCGCCTATGCGAGCGAGCAGATCGAGACGCAAAAGGCCGGCTTCAAGCGGCTCGGCGTGCTCGGCGATTGGGACGATCCGTACAAGACGATGAACTTCTCGAACGAGGCGGCCGAAATCCGCGCGCTCGCGAAAATTCTCGAGAAGGGCTACGTGTTCCGCGGCCTGAAACCCGTGAACTGGTGCTTCGACTGCGGCTCCGCGCTGGCCGAAGCCGAAGTCGAATACAAGGACCGCGTCGATCCGTCGATCAGCGTGCTGTTTCCGTTCGCCGAGCCGGACAAGACCGCGCAGGCGTTCGGCCTCGCGGCGCTGCCGCGGAGCGAGGGCGGCATCGTCATCTGGACCACGACGCCTTGGACGATCCCGGCCAATCAAGCCCTCAACGTGCATCCCGAGCTCGAGTACGCGCTCGTCGATACCGAGCGCGGCCTGCTCCTGCTCGCGCAAGAGCGCGTCGAAGCGTCGCTCGTGCAGTTCGGTCTCACGGGCAAGGTCATCGCCACCGCGCCGGGCGCGAAGCTCGTGAACCTGCGCTTCCACCATCCGCTCGCGTCGGCCCACCTCGGCTACAAGCGCACGTCCCCGATCTACCTGGGCGATTACGTCACGATCGATTCGGGAACGGGCGTCGTGCATTCGTCGCCGGCCTACGGCGTGGAAGACTTCGTCTCCTGCAAATCGCACGGCATGGCCGATTCCGACATCATCAACCCGGTGATGGGCGACGGCCGTTACATCGAATCGCTGCCGCTGTTCGGCGGCCTGACGATCTGGGAGGCCAACCCCAAGGTCATCGAAGCGCTGCGGGCCGCCGGCACGCTGTTGCACACCGAAAAGTACACGCACAGCTACATGCATTGCTGGCGCCATAAAACGCCCGTCATCTTCCGCGCCACCTCGCAGTGGTTCGCTGGCATGGACCTGACGCCCAAGGAGGGCGGTGCCACGCTGCGCGAAACGGCTTTGGCCGGCGTCGAAGCGACGGCGTTCTACCCTTCCTGGGGCAAGCAACGCTTGTTCAGCATGATCGCGAACCGCCCCGATTGGACGCTGTCGCGCCAACGCCAGTGGGGCGTGCCGATGGCGTTCTTCGTGCACAAGGAAACGGGCGAATTGCATCCGCGCACGCCCGAGTTGCTCGAAGCCGTGGCGCAGCGCGTCGAGCGGGCCGGCATCGAAGCGTGGCAAACGCTCGATCCGCGCGAGTTGCTCGGCGACGACGCCAATCTCTACGAAAAAAACCGCGATACGCTCGACGTCTGGTTCGATTCGGGCACGACGCACTGGCACGTTCTGCGCGGCTCGCACAAGGCTGTCTCGCATTTCCCCGCCGATCTGTACCTCGAAGGCTCGGACCAGCACCGCGGCTGGTTCCACTCGTCGCTGTTGACGGCGTCGATGCTCGACGGCCACGCGCCGTATCGCGCGCTGCTCACGCACGGGTTCACCGTCGACGGCGAAGGCCGCAAGATGAGCAAGTCGCTCGGCAACGGCATCGATCCGCATGAAGTTGCAAACCGGCTCGGCGCCGAAATCATTCGTCTGTGGATCGCATCGACCGATTATTCAGGCGAACTCGCGATCTCCGAGGAAATCCTCAAGCGGGTCACGGAAAGCTATCGTCGGATCCGCAACACGCTGCGCTTCTTGCTCGCGAACTTGTCCGATTTCGACTATGCGCAGCACGCCGCGCCCATCGGCGAGTGGTTGGAGATCGACCGCTATGCGGTCGCGCTCGCCGGTGAACTGCAAAAGGACATCCTCGCGCACTACGAGAGGTACGAGTTCCACCCCGTCGTCGCCAAGCTGCAGACGTTCTGCTCGGAAGACCTCGGCGGGTTCTATCTCGACGTCCTCAAGGATCGCCTCTACACGAGTGCCGCGAATTCCCCAGCTCGCCGCTCGGCGCAAACGGCGCTCTATCACATCGCACACGGCTTGCTGCGCGTGATGGCACCGTTCCTCTCGTTCACGGCCGAGGAAGCGTGGAAGGTGTTCCAGCCGGGCAACGAGACGATTTTCACCGAAACGTATTACGCCTATCCGGACGTACCGGATGCCGAGAGCCTGCTCGCGAAATGGTCGCTGCTGCGCACGGTGCGCGGCAACGTCACGAAGGCGCTCGAAGAAGCGCGCTCGACGGACCAAATCGGCTCGTCGCTGCAGGCCGAAGTAACCGTTCGCGCGGCGGGCGCCGCCTATGACGCGCTCGCGAGCCTCGGCGACGACATGAAATTCGTCTTCATCACGTCGGACGCAAAACTCGTCGAGGCGGAGTCGGAAAGCGACGAAGGTGTCGACGTCGTGGCGTCGAAGTACCTCAAGTGCGAACGCTGCTGGCATTACCGCGCGGACGTCGGCTCGCATGCCGATCATCCGACGCTGTGCGGCCGCTGCTTCAGCAATCTGTTCGGCGAAGGCGAAAAAAGGAGCGCGGCATAATGGCGAAATCGCGTTCGCTCCCGGCGAGCAGTTCCTCCTCGCTCGCCCCGTGGCTCGGCATCTCCCTCATCGTGATTCTGTTCGACCAGCTCACGAAAATCGCGGTCACCAAAGTGTTCGCCTATGCGACGCCCTACGCCGTGACGTCGTTCTTCAACTTCTTTTTCGTCTTCAACCGCGGGGCGGCGTTCAATTTCCTCGCGACCGCAAGCGGCTGGCAGCGGTGGGCCTTCACGGCGCTCGGCGTGGCGGCCGCATGCGTGATCGTCTATCTGCTGAAGCGGCACGGCAGCCAAAAGCTCTTTTGCACGGCGCTGGCGCTGATCATGGGCGGGGCGCTCGGCAACGTCATCGACCGCCTCGTCCATGGCCGCGTCATCGATTTTCTCGACTTTCACGTAGGCGGCTGGCATTGGCCCGCGTTCAACTTGGCGGATAGCGCGATCGTCGTCGGCGCCACACTGCTCGTGCTCGACGAGTTGCGGCGCGTGCGCGGCGCGCGCTGAGCCGGCTATCCACTCGGGCCCGCGCTGTCCTATCGGACGCGCGGGGTCCGCGAGGGAAAGCGCGCGTAACGGTAGCGCGTCACGGTAAGCGCCAGCCGGATCGGCGCTTTCTCTTGTGCATTCGGAGGCAACCTTGGCAACCGCAGAACTCGAAGGCAAGCATCTGCTGCTCGGCATGACGGGCGGCGTTGCCTGCTACAAGATCGCCGAACTGACGCGGCTGATGACCAAAGCGGGCGCGACCGTCCAGGTGGCGATGACAGAAGCGGCAACCCAGTTCATCACGCCCGTCACCATGCAGGCGCTGTCGGGGCATCCCGTCTTCACGAGCCAGTGGGACGCGCGCATCGACAACAACATGCCGCACATCAACCTGTCCCGAGCGGCCGATGCGATCGTCGTCGCGCCCGCCTCGGCCGATTTCCTGGCCAAGCTCGCCCACGGGCGCGCCGACGATCTGCTCTCGATCCTGTGCCTCGCGCGCGAGTGCCCCTTGCTCGTCGTGCCGGCGATGAACCGGCAAATGTGGGCGAACCCGGCGACGCAGCGCAACGCGGCGCAGTTGCGCGCCGACGGCGTCATCATTTTGGGCCCCGATGCGGGCTCGCAGGCGTGTGGCGAAGTCGGCGAAGGCCGCATGATCGAACCGGAAGCGGCGTTCGAAGCCATCGTTTCGTTCTTTCGCCCCAAGTTGCTTCTGGGCCGGCGCGTGCTCGTCACGGCCGGGCCGACGTTCGAGCCGATCGATCCCGTGCGCGGGCTCACGAACCGCTCGAGCGGCAAGATGGGCTTCGCCCTCGCCCGCGCCGCCCAGCAGGCCGGTGCCGACGTTCGTCTGATCGCGGGGCCCGTTGCGTTGACGACACCTTGGGGCGTCGAGCGCGAAGACGTCGAGACTGCGCAGCAGATGCATGATGCCGTCATGCGATCCGTGGCGGACTACGACGTCTTCGTCTCGGTAGCGGCCGTGGCCGACTGGCGCGTGGCGCAAGTGAGCGAGCACAAGATCAAGAAGACTGCGACGCAAGCCGTGCCGACGCTTTCGTTCGTCGAGAACACGGATATCCTCGCCACGGTGGCGCGGTTGCCGAACGCGCCTTATTGCGTCGGCTTCGCGGCCGAGAGCGGCGACCTCGAAGTGAACGGCGAGCGCAAGCGGCTCAAGAAGAACGTCCCGCTGCTGATCGGCAATCTCGGCCCGGCCACGTTCGGGCGCGACGAAAACGAGGTCGTGCTGTTCGACGCCTCGGGCACCACGCGGCTACCGCGTGCGAGCAAAGATGCGCTGGCCGGCACGCTGATCGCCGAGATCGCGAAACGCCTACCCGACGCAAGCCTCATCTCCTAGACGAAACAAAGCTACGACAGATCTGCGGCCCAACCCGCCCCACGCCTTCGGAAACCTATGAAACTCGACGTAAAGATTCTTGATGCGCGCATGCGCGAGTATTTGCCCACTTACGCGACGCCTGGCAGCGCCGGGCTCGACCTGCGCGCCTGCCTCGACACGCAGATGATGCTCGAGCCGGGCCAAACGGTGCTCGTACCGACGGGCTTGGCCATTCACGTCGGCGATCCGGGGTATGCGGCGCTGATTCTGCCGCGCTCCGGTCTAGGCCATAAGCACGGCATCGTGCTCGGTAACCTCGTCGGCTTGATCGATTCCGATTATCAGGGCGAGTTGATGATTTCGACGTGGAACCGCGGACAGACGACGTTCAAGCTCAATCCGATGGAACGCCTGGCGCAACTCGTCATCGTCCCGGTCGTGCAGGCGCAACTCAACATCGTCGACGAGTTCGCCCCTAGCGAGCGGGGCGAAGGCGGCTTCGGCAGCACGGGCAAGCACTGAGCAGGGCTGCGAGCCGATAGACGAGAAAACGCAGGCGCTCGCACGCGCAGGCAGGTGAACAAAAACGGCGCTTCGAACCACGAAGCGCCGTTTTTGCGTTGGCGAACCCCGATTCGCCCGTCTTGCTCGTTACTCGACTTCCACCGTCTCCGGATTCGGATTGCGCGGTGCCGCGTTCTCGTCGAACGTCAACTGCACCTTGTCGCTTTCGTCGACATCGACCGTGACGCGGCCGCCGTTCATGAGCTTGCCGAACAGCAACTCGTCGGCCAACGCGCGGCGAATCGTATCCTGAATCAGACGCTGCATCGGCCGCGCGCCCATCAGCGGATCGAAGCCGTGCTTCGCGAGATGCTTGCGCAGCGCATCGGTAAAGAGCGCGTCGACCTTCTTCTCGTGCAACTGATCCTCGAGCTGCATGAGGAACTTGTCGACCACGCGCATGATGATTTCCTCATCGAGCGAGCGGAAGCTGATGACGGCATCGAGCCGGTTGCGGAATTCGGGCGTGAACATCCGCTTGATGTCCGCCATCTCGTCGCCTGTTTCGCGCCGCGACGTGAAGCCGATCGTGCCCTTTTGCATCGACTCCGCGCCAGCATTCGTCGTCATGATGATGATGACGTTGCGGAAATCGGCCTTGCGTCCGTTGTTGTCGGTCAGCGTCCCGTGATCCATGACCTGCAGCAGCACGTTGAAGATGTCCGGATGCGCCTTCTCGATTTCGTCGAGCAGCAGCACGCAGTGCGGCTTCTTCGTGACGGCCTCGGTCAGCAGCCCGCCTTGATCGAAACCGACGTACCCAGGCGGCGCACCGATCAAGCGGCTCACGGCATGCCGTTCCATGTACTCGGACATGTCGAAGCGGATCAGCTCGATACCGAGCGTGAACGCGAGTTGACGTGCGACTTCGGTCTTGCCCACACCCGTCGGGCCGGAGAACAAGAACGCGCCGATCGGCTTGTCCGTCTTGCCGAGACCAGCCCGCGCCATCTTGATCGCGGCCGAGAGGGCATCGATCGCCGGATCTTGGCCGAACACCACGGCCTTCAGGTCGCGGTCGAGCGTTTGCAACTTGCTGCGATCGTCCTGCGACACGCTTTGCGCCGGCACGCGCGCGATCTTGGAGATGATCTCCTCGATTTCGCCCTTGCCGATCGTCTTCTTCTGCTTCGACTTCGGCAAAATCCGCTGCGCCGCCCCCGCTTCGTCGATCACGTCGATCGCCTTATCGGGCAGATGGCGGTCGGTGATGAAGCGTGCCGACAATTCCGCCGCGGCGGACAACGCCCCCGAGGAATATTTGACGCCATGATGTTCTTCGAAGCGCGACTTGAGCCCGCGCAGAATCGCCACCGTCTGCTCGACGGTCGGCTCCGTCACGTCGATCTTCTGGAAGCGCCGCGACAGCGCCGCATCCTTCTCGAAGATGCCGCGGTACTCGGTGAACGTTGTGGCGCCGATGCACTTGAGCGTGCCCGACGACAACGCAGGCTTCAACAGGTTCGAGGCGTCGAGCGTACCGCCCGACGCGGCGCCCGCGCCGATCAGCGTATGGATTTCGTCGATGAACAGGATCGCGTGCGGGCGCTCCTTGAGTTCCTTGAGCACCGTCTTCAGGCGCTGCTCGAAATCGCCGCGGTACTTCGTGCCAGCCAGCAGCGCACCCATGTCGAGCGAGTAAACCTGAGCATCGGCCAGGATGTCGGGCACTTCCCCGCGCGTGATGCGCCAGGCGAGCCCCTCGGCGATCGCGGTCTTGCCGACACCCGCCTCGCCGACGAGCAGCGGATTGTTCTTGCGGCGGCGGCAGAGCACCTGCACGACGCGCTCGACTTCCGCTTCGCGCCCGATCAACGGGTCGATGCGGCCGTCCTTGGCCATCTGGTTCAGGTTCTGCGTGAACTGCGCGAGCGGCGTTTCCTTTTGCGACGCGGCGTCTTCCGATTCCGCATTCGCGTCGCCGGCCTTCGCGGCATCGCCGCTGCTCGTCTTCGCGATGCCGTGCGAAATGAAGTTGACGACGTCGAGCCGCGTGACGCCCTGCTGCTGCAGGTAATAGACCGCGTGCGAATCCTTTTCGCCGAAGATTGCGACGAGCACGTTCGCGCCCGTCACTTCCTTCTTGCCGTTCGACGTGGACTGCACGTGCATGATCGCGCGCTGGATCACGCGCTGAAAGCCGAGTGTGGGCTGCGTATCGACGTCATCGGTGCCGGGCACCGTCGGCGTGTTGTCGTGGATGAAGTTGCGCAGGTTCTGGCGCAAATCCTCGATGTTGGCCGCGCACGCCCGCAGCACCTCGGCGGCTGTCGGGTTGTCGAGCAACGCCAACAGGAGATGCTCTACGGTGATGAACTCATGCCGCGCCTGGCGCGCTTCCATGAACGCCATGTGCAGGCTGACTTCCAGTTCCTGGGCAATCATGCTTCCTCCATCACGCATTGCAGCGGATGCCCTGCCTGCCTTGCGTGCGTAACGACTTGCTCGACCTTGGTCGCCGCGATATCCCGCGTATAGACCCCACATACCCCCCGCCCTTCGCGATGCACCTTCAGCATGATCTGCGTAGCGGTCTCTCTATCTTTATTGAAATATTCCTGCACGATCATCACGACAAATTCCATTGGCGTGAAATCGTCATTCAGCAAGACAACCTTATACATGGACGGCGGTTTGACTGCCTTTTCCTGCCGCTCCAGTACGGTGCCATCCTGCTTGTCCGGGATAATCGCCATACACCCATTCTAAACAACTCGGCCGAGCCCGCAATCCGGGCGGAAACCCGACCGACCAGTTGGTGGACCGGGCTGCCGCCAGCGGCAACCCGCACGCTCGCGCGCTCGACCACCGCGGACTTCCCGCCTCGTGCAAGCATCGCGCCGCGGCCGTGCTTCCCAGCCGCGTCGACCTCGCGCGGCCGAGCGTCGCGGCCGCTTCGAGTATCGCACATAGCGTGCCGACGCACGCGGCACCGCATCAGGGCAGGACACACGCCGCAGCCAACCGCCGCGCCGAGTCTATCTGAGTCGATTATGCGACTTTTCAAGCCCCCTCGCTTGCGCTGGCGCACAAAACCAAAGCGGGAGAAACCCTGAATCCGGTCCAGTCGATGCAACGCTCCAGAAAACATCTCAAAATTCACTTGACACTGGGTTAAAGAGATCCAACAATCAAGCTGGCACTTTTTTTCAGCTGGCTGCAACAAGTGCAAGTACGAAAAAATGCCGAGGTGAGCTAGTGCGGAGGGGGCGGCTGCAAGCATGTGGCTGTCGAGCTTTTCGAGCGTGCTCGTGGTGGGACATGAGTTACAGGGGAAGTTGGTATGGCAACTGGTACGGTCAAATGGTTCAACGACGCGAAAGGCTTCGGATTCATCACGCCCGATGAAGGCGGCGAGGATCTGTTTGCACATTTCTCGGCCATCCAGATGAACGGATTCAAGACGCTCAAGGAAGGTCAGAAAGTCAGCTTCGAGGTCGTACAAGGACCTAAGGGCAAGCAAGCATCGAACATCCAGGCCGCCGCCTGAGATCGTTTGAAGCAATGCCTTCGAAAACCCGACTTCGGCCGGGTTTTTTTCATT
>NZ_JBQCIF010000113.1:0-98137 GCF_051953955.1 Trinickia sp.
CTGGGCCGCGATGCAAGCCGCGTCGCCCAGCTATTCGGCGCCGAGCTTTCAGCGCACGGCCGGTTCGAATTGACGGAGCAAGAGCGAACGCGCATCGCCGGCTATGGCTTCGTCTCGGGCAAGAGCACGCACGCGGACCGGTTGCGGACCATCGCCGATGCCTGGCAACACCATCGCATGCTGATCGACCCGCACACCGCCGATGGCGTCAAGGTAGCGCGTGAACATCTGCGCCCGGGCATTCGCACCATCGTGATGGAAACGGCGCTGCCGCTGAAATTCGAAGGCATCATCCGCGAGGCAACGGGCCAGGCCGCGCCGCGTCCGGCGCAACTGGCCGATCTGGAGCAACGCCCCCGGCGCTGTGAGGTGCTCGCGCCATCGGCCGATGCGGTGATGGCATACGTCGCCCGGCATTGCCATGGCTCACACCGCCAAGCCTAACCATGATCGATTCGAAAACGAAAATAGCTGCCATGACGAAACCGTACGCATTGCACGATCTGATCCGCACCGATAATTTCATCGACGGCGAGTGGGTTCCCGCCGCGAGCCGCAAGCGTTTTGCAGTGACCGACCCAGCGACGGGCGAAGTCATCGCCGAGGTAGCCGACAGCGGCCCCGCCGATGCCCGCGCCGCGACCGATGCGGCCGCCCGAGCATTCCCCGCTTGGCGTGACACGTTGCCGAAGGAACGCGCGGCCGTCCTGCATCGCTGGCATGCCTTGATCATCGAGCACGCGGATACGCTTGCGCGCCTCATCTCGCTCGAGCAAGGCAAGCCGTTCGCGGAAGGGCGCGGCGAAGTCATGTACGGCGCATCATACGTCGCCTGGTTCGCGAACGAAGCGACGCGCATCTACGGCGACATCATTCCGCAGCAGCAACGCGGCAAGCGCATGAGCGCGGTGAAGGAACCGGTGGGGATCGTCGCCGCCATCACCCCGTGGAATTTTCCGCTCGCGATGATCGCGCGCAAGATCGCGCCGGCGCTTGCGGCTGGCTGCACCGTGGTCGCCAAGCCGGCCGAGGATACGCCGCTCACCGCGTCGGCGCTGGTCCTGCTCGCGCATGAAGCGGGCGTACCGCCAGGCGTGCTCAATCTCATCACCACGTCACGCGACCACGCAGCCGAATCGGTCAAGGACTGGCTGGACGACGGCCGCGTGCGCAAGATGACGTTCACGGGTTCGACGCCGATCGGCAAGTACCTCGCGCGTGAATCGGCCGGAACCTTGAAAAAGCTCTCGCTCGAACTCGGCGGCAACGCACCTTTCATCGTGTTCGACGACGCAAACCTCGACGCCGCCGTTGCGGGGCTCATGGCATCGAAGTTTCGCAACGGCGGGCAGACATGCGTGTCGCCGAATCGCGTGTACGTGCAAGCGTCCGTCTACGATCGCTTTGCCGAACGGTTGACGCAACGCGTCGCCGCATTGAAGGTCGCCCCCGCGACGGATCCGGACGCGCAAATCGGCCCGATGATCAATGCGCGCGCGGTCGAAAAAATCGAACGTCACGTGAACGATGCGATCGAATTCGGCGCACGGGTGCTCACGGGCGGCAAACGCCTGCCCGAACTCGGCCCGAACTACTACGCACCGACCGTGCTCGCCGACGCCACACACGCTATGCAATTGAACGGCGAGGAAACCTTCGGCCCCGTGGTGCCGCTGTTCCGTTTCGACGACGAAGAGGAAGCGCTCCGCGCGGCGAACGATACGCCGTTCGGGCTCGCAGCCTATTTCTACAGCCAAGACACGCGACGCATCGACCGCGTATCGCGCCTGCTCGAAACGGGCCTCGTGGGCATCAACGAAGGCGTGCTGTCGAGCGAAGCGGCCCCGTTCGGCGGCGTGAAAGAATCGGGCTACGGACGCGAAGGCTCGAAGTATGGGCTCGACGATTATCTGTCGATCAAGTATCTCTGCCAGGGCAATCTCGAATGAAGGCCCCGTCGATCCTCACCGCAACCGTCGCAGGCGACGTTCGATCGGCTTGATAGAGGCATCGAACACGCCCAGGCACTGCGTCAACGCCTCACTGTCCATATGCCCGTATCCGAGCAGAAATCCGTTCGGATCGGATGCGAGCATGACGAAGTCCCGAACGTCATTGAACACGACGCCGTTTGATCGCAACGCGGCTCGCAAATCGCGATCGAACGCGCCGTCCCGTCCTGAGACGACCACATGCAAGCCGCCCTCGTCGCCCCCTAGGGCGATCACGTCCGCGTAAGGCATCAGCCTTTCGCGTATGGCATCGCGCATCGCCCCGTAGTGTCGCCGCACCCTGCGCAGGTGCCGATCCAGCTCGCCGGACACCAGCAGGGTCTCGACGATTTTCTGCAGGGGCCACGAGACATGGGTACGCTCGCGTTCGATGAGCGCAGCCAGCGCGGCCGCTGCATTCGGCGGTGCGACGATGAACCCCAAGCGAAGCGAAGGACTGACCGCCTTAGCGAACGTGCTGAGCAGCAACGTGCTTTCCGGGGCATGGCTGAAGATCGGTGGATGGTTCGTTCCCGCGTAGTGGAACTCGCAATCGTATTCGTTCTCGAGAATCAGCATTCCCCGCCCGCGCGCGAGTTCGACGAGCGCTCTGCGCCTCGGCCCCGATAGACGGCCCCCCATTGGATACTGATGGGCCGGCGTCACGTGGACGAGGCCGGGCACGGCGCCGTCTTCGACGATCCGTTCCACGACGATGCCTTCCGCGTCGACCGGCACATAGCGCAGCGAGGCACCAGCGCGCGAAAACGCCGACGTCGCGCCCGCGTAACCCGGATCCTCGGTCGCGCACAGGTCGCCCTCGCGCAGCAACGCCTGCGCCGCCAGATGAAGCGCATGGCCCGTCCCCTGCGTCACGACGATCTGCTCTGGCTCAACGTTGACGGATCGGTGCTCGGACAGCCAATCCGCGATGGCGCGCCTGAGCCCCGGCTCCCCGCGTGGATCGCCATAACCTTGCGGCGGCAAGTTCCGCCCCGCTTCACGGCAGGCGTTGCGCCATACATCGAGCGGCAGCGTTCTGGCGCTGGCCTGCCCAGGCCGCCAATCGAGGCTCGCACTGGCCGGCCGTTCAGGCGCACCGAGGACATCGGCACACATTCGCTGCACCAGCAATGGCGTCGAACTCGGCGCCACCGCGGTGCCCCTTGCCGCGGGTGCGCTCGCGGCAACGAACGTGCCGTGCCGGCCACGACCTTCGAGCAGGCCTTCGGCGATCAATTCGTCGTAAGCGTCGATCACGCAGTTGCGCGCCACCCCCAGTTCGATGGCCAACTCGCGGCTCGGCGGCAGCCGAGTGCCGGAGGGCAGCGCCAGGCTCACGATTTTCTCGCGCAGCTGCCGGGCAATCTGCCGGAACACCGGCGCCCCCCCGGCTCGGTCCAGTTCAAGGGCGATGAGCGCCGGTAGCGGCTGCCTGGATGAACGGTTCACAACCATAAATGGGCCAAACTCATTCGATTTTGGTTCTTAAAAATCCAGCATAAATCGCCAGAATTGACGAACCAACGATACCACGGGATTGTCATGCGCATCCGCATCATCACGGACGACTTCACGAGCGCGCTCGACGGGACGGCTTGCTTCGCCGAGCGTGGCTGGGATACAGCCGTGCTCGTCCGGCCCGACGGCACCACCGAGGCTGACGTCGTCAGCCTCGATACCGATTCCCGCGAATACCCGCCGGCGCTCGATCACGATGCGCTCGCCGATGCCGCTGGCGCATGGCGAGATGCCGACGTGCTTGCCGTGCAGTTCGATTCGACGCTGCGCGGGCGCGTCGCGCGCGACTGCCTGACGGCGCTTGCCGCTTCCGGCCGGCGCAAGTTGCTGATCGCGGCAGCGTTTCCGACGGCGGGGCGCACGGTCGAGGAAGGGCATGTGCTCGTTGACGGCGTGCCGGTCCACGAAACCGCGTTTGGACGCGATCCCACACTGCCCGTGCGCGAATCAAGCATTGCAGCGCTGTTCGGCGCGCATGGGATGGAGCTGAAAATCGCCAGCGATGCGGCGCGGGCGGCCGCGCTGCTGAGCGTGCATGACGCCGTGGTCGTCGACGCACGCACGGAAGCGGAGTTGGACGTCATCGCCACGACTTTCGCCGGCGAGCGCGATTTACTGCTGGCCGGTTCGACCGGACTGCTGCGCAGCCTGGCCCGCGTATTGCCGCGTCTGCAATGTTCTCCAAGCGATCGTCTCGACCGCCGTGATCACGCGGGCGCGAACGTGCCACCGGCCCTCCGCCCCTGGCTCGTCGTCGGTAGTCTGAACCCGCGATCTCGCCGGCAATTGCGCATCGCCGAGGCTCGATGCCGGGTACAGGTGCTCTCCACCGACGAAGCGCGTTTGCCCACCAGCGCCGCGCCGCAGGCTGCACTGCTCGATCTCGTGCCGCAGGTCGTGAATGCGGTCAGGAGCGGCGCGTGCGACGGACTCGTCGTGACGGGAGGCGAAACCGCCCGGCGCATCATCGACGCGCTGCCGGCGGTGTCGCTGCGCGTATGCCGCGAAGTCATGCCGGGTGTGCCGCTGGCCATGGTTCAAACCGCGACGGGTGCGTTTCCCATGATCACGAAGGCCGGCGGCTTCGGCGACGACGAAGCCTTGGCGACCTGCATCAACCTATTGACCGAGGCAAAACCATGAAGCAGACATTGATCGCCGTCACGATGGGCGACGCGGCGGGCATCGGACCGGAAATCATCGTCAAGACGTTTGCCGATGCCGCGTTCATCGCCGAGCACCCGTCGTTCGTGATCGGCGACGCGGGCGTGCTACGGCGGCAAGCCACGGCGCTGCGCCTTGAACTCGATATACGCGAGGTCGGCTCGGTGGCCGACCTCGTCATCGAGCCCGGCGTGCTCGCTGTCTTGCGCGCCGACGGTGCCGACGAACTCCCTGCCGACTTGCCGATCGGCGCAGTCAGTGCCGCCGCGGGCCGGGCCGCATTCGACGCTATCCGTACCGCGATCGATCTCGCGGTCCGCGGGGACATCGCAGGTGTTTGCACGGCGCCGATCCATAAGGAAGCGCTCGCCGCCGCGCGCGTGCCCTATCCCGGCCACACCGAAATGCTCGCGGACCTCTCGGGCACGCGCGACTACGCGATGATGCTCGTCAATCCGACGCTGCGCACCATCCTCGTCACCGTTCACTGCTCGATGCTCGATGCAATCGCGAAGCTGTCCGTCGAGACCGAACTGCGCATTATCCGGCTCGCGCACCGGGCCATGTGCGATCTCGGGATCGAACGTCCCCACGTCGCCGTCGCCGGACTCAATCCGCATGCGGGCGAAGGCGGCCTATTCGGCCGCGAGGATCTCGACATCATTGCGCCCGCCATTGAGCTTGCGCGGAACGAAGGCATCGATGCCAGCGGCCCGTGGCCGGGCGACACCGTATTCATGCACGCGCGCCGCGGCCGCTTCGATATCGTGGTGGCCCAGTACCACGACCAGGGGCTGATACCGGTCAAGCTCGGCGGAGTGGAAGACGGCGTGAACATCACCGTCGGCCTGCCTTTCGTGAGAACGAGCCCCGATCACGGCACCGCCTTCGACATCGCGGGACAGGGCATCGCCGATCCCGCCAGCCTTCGGGTGGCCCTTCAAACCGCCCATCGGTTCGCCCGCTCGCGCGCGAACCATTCATCTGTCATCGGAGCCTGATGTGTCCCACTTCATCTTGATGTTGACCCACAACGACGCGACCGTCAGCGACGCGATCGCACACTACGACAGCCTGCGCGATAGTCCCGTCCGCTATGTCGGGTTCAAGGACGTCGGCCTGCCCATCCCGGAGTTGAAGCAGCTCGCGCAGCGTATTCGCGCCGATGGCCGCAAGGTCATGCTGGAAGTCGTCGCAACCAGCCGCGAGGCGGAACTGGAATCGATCAGGGCCTCGCTCGAAATCGGCGTCGACTACCTGCTCGGCGGCCGCCACGTCGAAGACGCACTGCCGCTGCTGCGGGGCTCGGCCGTCCGGTATTTTCCGTTCGCGGGGCGCACCGTCGGCCATCCGACCGTGCTCGAAGGCACGATGGACGAAATCGTCGACGATGCGCGCCGCATCGCGTCGATGCCCGGGGTGCACGGCCTGGACTTGCTTGCCTATCGCTTCGCCGGCGACGGCGATCCGGCCGAACTGACGAGGCGTGTCGTCGCGGCAGTCGACGTACCGGTCATCGCCGCGGGCAGCATCGATCGAGAAACGCGTGTGAAGGCAATGATCAGTGCGGATACGTGGGGCTTCACCGTCGGCAGCGCGCTTTTTCAACATGCGTTCACCGACCGCCGGCTGTCTGCTCAGATCGCTAGGATCTTCACGATCGAAGGGGTGTGTGGGTGATGCCCGTGCGCCATGCTTCATAATCGGCACGCGTCCAATCGAGTTCGAGCCCGATACGGCGCGTGCCTTCTCGAATCTTCGGCTTGTGCAGCGACAGCGTCAGCGTGTCGAGCGCGGGCCATTGCGAAAACGACAGCGCCGCGAGTTCGACGGCCAGCGTTTCGAGCAGCCGCGTGTGCGGCTTTTCGGCGAGAAACGTCGTCACTTGCTGGCAGTACCGCTCATAGTCGATCCACTCGTCCGCCAACTCGGACGGCATGCATCGGTATCCGAGGCGGGCATCGACGATGACGGGTTGCGGCGCGTCGTACTCGTAGGCATGGATGCCCACCCGCGTGTGGGCGATCAACTCATCGACGAAAACGTGCCAGCCGCGGCCGCGACGCGCGGCCGCCGCTTCATGCAGCAACGCGTCGCGGACGGTGAACGGCTCGGCCGGCTTCACGATACGATCGGCGCGGCCGCGTCGGTGATGATGCGCAGGAAGTAATCGGCGAAGCTGCGGCGCACGATCAGATCGAAGGTGTCGCCGGCGATCGGAACCACCACGACAGGAGCCTTGAAGTAATGGCTCTGCACACACTGTCCCGGCTGCAGCACGTTCGGATGCAGATCGAGCGGGCATCCGCGCGAAATCACGTCACGCACGCGCTCGCCGCTTACTTCGAGCACCGTGTATCCGCTGCCCACGTCGACGACCGATGCGAACAACGCGCCCAATGCCGTCCGCAGTTTGCCCTCGAGCTCGGGCGTGCGCGCGTCGTTCGAGCGCACGAGCCACTCGTCGGGGCCGAGCCACAGCGCGTCGTAGCCGTTGCCCTTCACCACCGTGTTCGGCTTGACCGGCAGGCGGGCGCCGATCACGCCCTCCACGGCAGCGATGAATGCGCCATCGCTCGCTTCGCCGCGCACGTTGACGAGTTCGAGGAACGGCCGCTCGCGCAGCCGGAACGCCTTCGATGGCCGTGCTTGGTTAGCGTCGAGCAACGCTTGCGCCCCTACCATCGGCGATTCGAGACGCGCGGACGCACCGGCCAAGGCCGCACCGCTTCTGTTCTCATTCCACATGCTGACGCACTCCTTCGACATCGTAAAAGACGGGGCTAGCAATCGTCGCCGCCATCGATTTGCCGTTCAACTCCACCGATACTTTCTCGCCCATCTTGCCGAGGCCGCCCTTCACGACAGCCATTGCAATGGACCGCTTCAAGATCGGGCTGTAATAGCTCGACGTTACATGGCCGAGCATCGGCACCGGCGTGTCGGCCACTTGATTGGCCGCCGGCCCCCGGACACCGTTCGCCACGATCTGGCTGCCTTCCGGCAATACGTAGGCCGGGTCGTCGGTGAGCAGACCGACCAACTGCTTGCGCCCTTCCTTCGCCGTATCCGAGCGTGTCAGCGAACGCTTGCCGAGGCAGTCCTTCGTCTTCGCCACCAGCCCGCCCATGCCCAGATCGAACGGCGTCATCGATCCGTCCGTGTCCTGACCGACGATGATGTAGCCCTTCTCGGCACGCAGCACGTGCATCGTTTCCGTGCCGTACGGCGTGATGTCGAATTCCTCTCCGGCCGCCATCAACGCTTCCCACACAGCGCGGCCCGCGTTCGCCGGCACGTTCACTTCATAAGCGAGCTCACCCGAGAAGCTGATCCGCATGATCCGCGCGGGGACGTCGGCCACCGTGCCTTCCCGGAACGTCATGAACGGGAACGCCTCGTTCGAGAAGTCGATGTCGCGGCAGACCTTGCGCAGGACCTTGCGGCTGTTCGGTCCGACCACCGCAAACGTCGCGAAATGATCCGTCACCGACGTCATGCGCACCTTCATGTCGGGCCATTCGGTCTGCACCCAGCGCTCGAGCCAAGTCAGCACGCGCGCGGCGCCGCCCGAGGTCGTCGACATCAGATAGTGCTGCTCGCCGAGGTGCACGGTCACGCCGTCGTCGAAGACCATGCCGTTCTCGTCGAGCATGAGGCCATAGCGGCACTTGCCCACTTCGAGCTTCGACCACGGGTTCGTGTAGACCCAGTTCAGCAGCTTGGCCGCATCCGGGCCTTGCACGTCGATCTTGCCGAGCGTCGAGGCGTCCATGATCCCGACGCTCGTGCGCACGGCCAAGCACTCGCGCGCGACGGCCGCGTGCAGGTCTTCGCCGGCCTTGGGGAAGTACCAAGGGCGCTTCCAATTGCCGACGTCTTCGAACAGCGCACCGTGCTCGACGTGCCATTCGTGGATGCAGGTCTTGCGGATCGGATCAATGAAGTCGCCGATTTCGCGGCCGGCGATCGCACCGAAGGTGACCGGCGTGTAGTTCGGGCGGAACGTCGTCGTTCCCGTTTCGGGAATCGTCTTGCCGAGCGCCTGAGCCAGAATCGCCATGCCGTTGATGTTGCCCAGCTTGCCTTGATCCGTGCCGAAGCCCATGGCCGTGTAGCGCTTGACGTGCTCGACCGATTCGAAGCCTTCGCGCGCGGCCAGCAAGATGTCCGCTGCCGAGACGTCGTTCTGGAAATCGACGAATTGCTTCGGCCCGCGCACCGCACGCTCGCGCGACCCCACGAGCCAGAGCGGCATCAGCGGCGCTTCCTTGATGTCCGCCACTTGCGGCGATGCAGGCCGCGACGCCGGCTTGAACCCGAGCGCATTGACGGCCTCGACGCCGGCATCGATCGCCAGACGCAGCCCGCGCGCCAAGCTGAACTCACCCGCGGCGGCGCCGACGCTCACTTCGGCTTGCATGCCCTTGCCCGGAACGAAGCAGGCCTTCTCGTCGTGCCAGTGCGCCTTGCCGCCCGATTGCGCGAACAGGTGCAACACGGGGCTCCAGCCACCGGACATCGCCACGAGATCGCAGGACAACGTAGCGAGCTGCCCGACCACGACGCCTTTCGAGTACGACGCGACGTCGACCGACGACACGTTCCACTTGCCGCGGGCCTCGTTGATCACCGCGCCGGCCATGACCACGATGCCGTGGCGGCGCGCGGCCGCGGGCAGCGAGCCGTCGCTTTGCGGGCGCGGATCGACGACGGTGACCTTCGCGCCGGCTGCTTTGAGGTCGAGCGCGCTTTGATAGCCATCGTCGTTGTTCGTGAAGACGACGGCTTCACGCCCGGGCAGCACGCCGTAACGCTGGATGTACGTCGATACGGCCGATGCCAGCATGATGCCGGGCAGATCGTTGTTGCCGAATACGAGCGGCCGCTCGTGCGCCCCCGTCGCCAGGATCACGCGCTTCGCGCGGATCTTCCAGACGAGCTCGCGCGTGCCCTTTCTCATCGACACGGGCAGATGGTCGGTCAAGCGCTGCACGACCGTGACCAGGTTATGGTCTTGATAGCCGAACGCCGTGCTGCGCGACAAGATCTTGACGTCGGGCATCTGCGAGAGCGAGTGCTCGATCTTCTCGACCCATTGCATTGCGGCCTTGCCGTCGATTTGCGCGCGGCACGAGAGCAGCGAGCCGCCCAATTCGCGTTGATCGTCGACGAGAATGACGCGCGCCCCCGTGCTGCCGGCCGCGTGCGCCGCGGCGAGACCGGCGGGACCGCCGCCGACGATGAGCACGTCGCAGTGCGCGAAGCATTTGTCATAGCGATCGGCATCGCGCGTATCGGGCGCCTTGCCGAGGCCCGCTGCCTCACGGATTTTCTCTTCGTACTTCGGCCACCATTTGCGCGGCCACATGAAGGTCTTGTAGTAGAAGCCGGCCGGAATGAAGCGGGCGATCTTTTGGTTGACCGCGAGCCGGTCGCGCTCGAGCGAAGGCTCGGCGTTGACGCTGCGCGCCACGAGGCCTTGATAGAGCTCGATCTCCGTCGCGCGCGCATTCGGCACGCTGTACGCGCCGCTCTCCAGTTGCACGATGGCATTCGGCTCTTCGACGCCGGCCGTCACCACGCCGCGCGGGCGATGATACTTCCAGCTGCGCGCGACGAAGCGCACGCCGTTGGCGAGCAGCGCCGAAGCCAGCGTATCGCCCTGATAGCCCTGATACGTGCGTCCATTGAACGTGAACGTGAGCGGACTCGCGCGATTGATCCGCCCGCCCGTGCCCAGGCGATCTTTTTGATTGCTCATGTTATTTGCTCCCCTGCGTATTCTTGCGTGCGCCCGCGTCGGGCGCGGGTGCACTCGTGCTCCCGAACGTTTCGTAGCCTTGGAACGCGTAGGTGTTCGTATCGCGCGTCGCCATGAACCAGCGGCGGCACCCCTGCGCGTGCAGCCACTGCTCCCGATGCACGCCGCGCGGATTCTTGCGCATGAACAGGTAGTCGCCCCATTCCTTATCGCTCAGCTTCTCGGGTTCCAGCGGACGGGCGATGTCGGCCTCGCCGCCGCAGGTAAATTCGCTTTCGGCGCGCGGCCCGCACCAAGGGCATTCGATCAACAGCATGTCAGTCTCCTCGTTGCAGGCGGATTAGTGCGCGACGGCTGCGGCGCCGTGCTCGTCGATCAGGTGGCCCGTGTAGAAACGGTCCAGCGAGAACGGCGCATTGAGCGGATGGGGCGCATCGTTGGCGATCGTATGCGCGAACACCCAGCCCGATCCCGGTGTCGCCTTGAAGCCGCCCGTGCCCCAGCCGCAGTTGAAGTACAAACCCTTCACATCCGTCTTGCTGATGATCGGGCAGGCGTCGGGCGAAACGTCGACGATGCCGCCCCACTGGCGATTCATCCGCACGCGCGAGAACACGGGGAACATTTCGACGATGGCCTGCAGCGTGCCTTCGATGACGTGGAAGCTGCCTCGCTGGCCGAAGCCCGTGTATTGATCGATACCGGCACCGATGACGAGATCGCCCTTGTCGGATTGGCTGATGTAAGCGTGCACCGCGTTCGACATCACGACAGTATTGACGACCGGCTTGATCGGCTCGGACACGAGTGCTTGCAGCGGATGGCTTTCGAGCGGCAGACGCACGCCGGCCATGTCGGCCAGCGTCGTCGTATTGCCGGCCGCAACGACGGCGACCTTCTTCGCCTTGATGAATCCTTTCGTCGTTTCCACGCCGACGACGGCCCCGCCATCACGGCGAATGCCCGTGACTTGGCAATTCTGGATGATGTCGACACCATGCGCATCGGCGCCGCGCGCGAAGCCCCAGGCCACCGCGTCGTGGCGCGCCACGCCGCCGCGGCGCTGGAACGACGCGCCGAGCACGGGATAGCGTGCGTTCAGGTTGATCGTCGGCTCGATCTCCTTGATCTGCTCGGGCGTCAGAAATTCGGCGTCGACACCGTTGAGCCGGTTGGCGTTGACGCGACGCATCGTATCGCGCACGTCTTGCAGCGTATGGGCGAGATTCATCACACCGCGCTGGCTGAACATGACGTTGTAGTTGACGTCCTGCGAGAGCCCTTCCCACAGCTTCATCGCTTTTTCGTAGAGCGCCGCCGATTCGTCCCACAGATAGTTCGAGCGGATGATCGTCGTGTTGCGCGCGGTATTGCCGCCGCCGATCCATCCTTTCTCGAGCACGGCGATATTGCGCACGCCGTGCTCCTTGGCCAGGTAGTAGGCCGTCGCGAGACCGTGTCCGCCCCCGCCGACGATCACGACGTCGTACTCGCGCTTGGGTTCGGGGCTGCGCCACTGGCGCTCCCAGTTCTCGTGGTACGACAACCCGTTGCGCACCAGACTGAATATTGAAAAGCGGCTCATAGCGGTAGTCCTGGTCCCGAATGGTCGATTAGCACTCAATGACGTTCACGGCCAATCCGCCGCGCGACGTCTCCTTGTATTTGGTCTTCATGTCCGCCCCCGTTTCGCGCATCGTCTTGATGACGGAATCGAGCGAGACGTAGTGTTGACCGTCGCCCTTGAGCGCCATGCGCGAAGCGTTCAGCGCCTTGATCGCCCCCATCGCATTGCGCTCGATGCAGGGAATCTGCACGAGCCCGCCGACGGGGTCGCACGTCATGCCGAGGTTGTGCTCCATGCCGATCTCGGCGGCATTCTCGACCTGCCGCGGGTTGCCCCCCATGACGGCTGCGAGCGCCGCGGCAGCCATCGAGCAGGCAACGCCCACTTCGCCCTGGCAGCCCACTTCCGCGCCCGAGATCGAGGCGGTCTCCTTGTAGATGATGCCGATCGCCGCGGCCGTGAGCAGGAAATCGACGATGCCGTCGTCGTTCGCGCCCGGCACGAATTTCACGTAGTAATGGAGCACCGCCGGAATCACGCCCGCGGCGCCGTTCGTCGGCGCCGTCACGACGCGTCCGCCTGCCGCGTTCTCCTCGTTGACGGCCATCGCATAGAGGTTGACCCAATCGAGCATCGACAGCGGATCGCGCAGCGATTCTTCCGAACGCGCGCGCAAGTTCTTGGCGAGCTCGGCCGCACGGCGCTTCACGCGCATCGGCCCGGGCAGATCGCCCTCGGTGCGGCAACCGCGCTCGACGCAAGCAGCCATCGTGCGCCAAATCGCGAGCAAGCCCTCGCGCACCTCAGCGGGCGAGCGCGATGCGCATTCGTTTTCGAAGGCGACTTGCGCGATCGATAGGCCGCTGTCTTCGCACGCCCGCAATAGGTCGGCGCCCGTGCGGAACGGGTGCGGCACCTCTGCGCCGGCGCGCACGCCGTTGACCCGATCGCCCTCGCGATTGACGACGAAGCCGCCGCCCACGGAGTAATACTCTTTTTCGACGAGCAGTTGTCCGTGCTCGTCGAAGGCTTGAAACCGCATGCCGTTCGGATGGACGACCGCCGTGCCGCTCATCATGCGGCGATAGAAGGCGATGTCTTCTTTTTCGTCGAAGCGGATCTCGGTGCCGCCCATCAACCGCAGGGCTTTGGCCGAGCGGATCGATGCCAGACGCGGCTCGATCAGATCGGGATCGATCGTGTCGGGAAGATTGCCTTCCAGGCCGAGCAGAACGGCCTTGTCGGTGCCATGCCCCTTGCCGGTCGCGCCGAGCGAGCCATAGAGCTCGACTTTGACGCGGCGCACATAACCGAGCAGGTTGGCGTCTTCCACATGCGACACGAAGCGGCAAGCGGCGATCATCGGGCCGACCGTATGGGAGCTGGACGGACCGATGCCGATCTTGAAGAGATCGAAGACGCTGACGTTCATTGAGCTGCCTCGCGATGTTGTATCGTTCAGAGGGGCGTCGGCACCGCGTTCGCACTGCCGACCATGGACGCCAGTACACCAAAGCGTAAAATTCCCAGATAGAACAAAAACGGCATCGCCGTGGGATGCCATCGCCAAACGCGCGAAGAGTGGGCGGCAACGGGCGTTTCCACTATGATTGGCGGCGCAAAAACACAAGCGCCTCGGGGTGCCGCGCGCGACCCTGAACGTGCTTGCCGCTGGCTGCACCCCTATTCTTCACTCGCATGAACGCCGTCGATCCTTCACCGCTCGTTTCCACCGTCGCCCGAGAGCGCATCCGCTTCGGGATCGTGCTGCTCCCCAATTTCACGTTGACGGCGTTTTCGGGTTTCGTCGACATGCTGCGGCTCTCGGCTGACGACAGCGACTTCAGCAAGCCCGTTCGATGCGCTTGGAGTGTCGTCGGGAAAACCCTTGCTCCCGTGCGCGCGAGTTGCGGCATTCAGATCACCCCGTGGGAAACGTTCGACGAAGCGGAGCCGTTCGATTACGTCGTCGTCGTCGGCGGGCTGCTGCATTCCGGGCCGCAGGCCGATGACGAAACGCTGGCTTTTATCCGGAACGCCGCGAGCATTGGTGCGAATATCGTCGGCATTTGCACGGGCGTCTTCACGCTCATGCGCGCGGGCGTGCTGGAAGGCCACCGCCTCTGCGTGAGCTGGTTCCATTACTGGGATTTCATCGAGCGTTTTCCGTCGGCCAACGCCGACATGCTCGTGGCCGACCGCCTGTTCGTCATCGACCGGCGGCGAATCACCTGCTCGGGCGGACGCGCCTCGATCGACGTCGCCGCGGCGATACTGCTGCGGCATTTCGATCATGCGACCGTGCAGAAGGCGCTGCGGATTCTGCTCGTCGGCGAAATGCAAAAAGGCAATGCGCCGCAGCCCCACCCGCCCGGACTCGAGCCGGCCACGCATCCGAAGATCAAGCGCGCGATCTTGCTGATGGAACAGCACGTCGGACGCACGCTGCCGCTCGAGGAACTCGCCTGCAAGCTCGATCTATCGCCGCGTCAACTCGAACGGCTTTTCAAGGCACAGACGGGCAAGACGCCGCAGACGTTCGCCAAGCACGTCCGGCTGCGCACCGCGGCCTGGCTCTTGACGAGCTCGGATCGCACCGTGGCCGACATCGCTTCGAGCTGCGGTTTCTCCGATGCATCGCATTTGGGCCGCGAATTCCGCAAGCAGTATGGGTTGCCGCCCATCGCGTATCGCGAGCAGCGCACGGGCAGCGATCCCGTCGATAAGGAGTACGAAGAATACTTCGCGGCATCGGGGGCGGCGTCGTGATTCCGATGCTGCGCGGCGTCGTCGCGCAGCCCGGCATGGCGATCTGAAGTGGATCTGAAACTGAAATGCTGAACGGGAGCGCCTTCGGGGGCGGCCCGGCCCCGCGTCGTCCCGTGCGCGCGGCGCGGAGAGGCCGCCGGCCGCCGTGGTGAGCGGCCGGCGCCGGCGTCAATGCGATGCGATGTACGACTTCACCGCCGTGAGTCCATCCTTGCCGTCGAACGTCGTCACGCCGGCCAGCCACTTGTCGAGCACCTGCGGGTTCTTCTTCAGCCACTGAGTCGCCGCCTTGTTCGGATCTTCCTTGTCCATGATCGGCATCATGACGTGGTTCTCGATATCGGTCGTGAAGCGCAGATTGGACACGAGCTTCGCCGCATTGGGGCAACGCGCCGCATAATCGGGCGGCGTGGCCGTGAACACCTTGGCCTCGCCGTAGTTCGGGCCGAACACGGCATCGCCGCCGCTCAGATAGTCGATCTTCATCTGCACGTTCATCGGATGCGGTTCCCAGCCCAGGAACACGATCCACTGCTTCTCGCGAACGGCTCTGTTGACCTGCACGAGCATGCCGGCTTCGCTCGACTCGACGAGCTTGAACTTGCCGAGACCGAATTGATTGCCGGTGATCATCTTCTGAATCAGGGCGTTGCCGTCGTTGCCCGGTTCGATGCCGTAGATCCGATCGCCGAGCTTATCGGCGTATTTCTGAATGTCCGCGAACGTCTTGAGGCCGCCGTTGTAGACGTAATCGGGCACGGCCAGTGTGTACTTCGCGCCCGTCAAGTTCGGCGTGCTGAGCACCTCGATTTGCTTGGCCTTCACGAACGGCTCGATCATAGGGTCCATCGTCGGCGACCAATAACCGAGAAACACGTCGATCTGTTTGCTTCGAATGCCGGCGAACGTAATCGGCACCGAGGCGATCGTCTTCGTCGGGTGGTAACCGAGCCCTTGGAAGACGGCCGAGGCGAGCCCCGTCGTCGCGGCGATGTCGGTCCAGCCGACGTCTGCAAAGCGGACGTTGCGGCACACGGCCGCGTCCGACGCATAGGCGCTCGTCGTCACGAGCGCGGCAACCGCCAAGGCCCAACCGGCTTTCGTCAAGCGTTGATTCATTCGTCTCTCCTCAAATTCGTGCATTTTTTCGGCACACCGCCGCATTCGGGGATATTCCAATCGACGGATCGACCAGTACGACTAAACGTCTGCTGCGAGATTCGAATCAATTCGCTTGCCGGCGCTCCCGGCTCGGGGCATAGCCGAACTGCGCGCGATACGCTTTGCTGAAGTGGCACGGCGATTGAAAGCCGCACTCCGTCGTCACGCTGGCGATCGATGCGTCCGTCGTGCGCAGCAGATCTCGCGCGCGGCGCAGCCGCAAGGAAAGGTAGTAATGCGTGGGCGACACGTCGAGATAGACCTTGAACATGCGCTGCAGATGCCGTTGCGATAGCCTGACCAATCGCGCGAGCTCTTCGAGCGACAGCGGCTCCTCGATGTTCGCTTCCATGAGCCGCACGACTTCGATCAGTTCCGCGCGCGAGAACCCGATGCGCGCGTCGACCGGAATCGGTTGATGATCGTTGGCGCTGCGGATGCGCTCGAGAATGAATTGAGCCGACACTTGCGCGGCCAGGTTGCGTCCGAGCCGCTCGCCCACCAGGTGCAGCATCAGATCGAGCGGGGCGGTGCCGCCCGTGCACGTCAGACGGTCGCGGTCGATGACGAACAGTTCGTCGCGGAACTTCACGCGCGGAAACTCCGTGTGCAGCGACGACATATCCTCCCAATGCACGGTGCAGCGATAGTCGTCGAGCAGGCCCGCGCTCATCAGCGCGTAGGCGCCCGTGCAGATGGCGCCGAGCGGCACGCCGCGTGCGCCGAGGTCGGCCAGCAGCGTCTTCACGCGCGAGTCGACGGCCGTGCGAATCTGCGTGCCGCCGCACACGATCAAGACGTCGGGGATGCCGACTTCCTCGAGCGTTCTCGTCGGCGTAATGGTGACGCCGTTGCTGGCCCGCACGGGAATGCCGTCGCTCGACACGACCGACCAGCGATAGTGCGTCGCGCGGCTGACATAGTTCGTCATCCGGAGCACCTCGACGGCGCTCGTGAATGCGATCATCGAAAAATTCGGCAGTGTCAGGAACCCGAAGTGGACGGGCATCGTCGACTGCACGGGTTCGGGCTGCATCGCGGTGGCCGGCGTCACGCTTGCCTCCCGCCGGTCAGTTTTGCGTCAACGGCTGCTGCGCGGCGCGCAACCGCATCACGCTGCGCAAGCCCGCAAAGCGCGGCGCGGTTGCCGTTCCCGGCGTGCGGCCGAAGCTCTCGGTAAGGCGGTCGAGGATGATCGCGAGCAGCACCACGGACAACCCGCTTTCGAAGCCGAGGCCAATGTCGAGCCGCTGAATGCTGGCGAGCACGTCGTTGCCCAAGCCGCCCGCGCCGACCATCGACGCGATGATCACCATCGAGAGCGCCATCATGATCGTCTGGTTCACGCCCTGCATGATCGAGGGCAGCGCGTTGGGAATCTGGACCTTATAGAGCAATTGCCAGGGCGTGCAGCCGAAGGCTTGGCCCGCCTCGACGATCTCGCGATTGACGTGGCGAATGCCGAGGCTCGTCAAGCGGACGGCGGGCGGCATGGCGAAGATCACGGTGGACAGGATCCCCGGCACGCGGCCGAGGCCGAACAACATCGCGGCCGGAATCAGATAGACGAACGCCGGCATGGTCTGCATCAAATCGAGAATCGGCCGCACGACGAGCGCAACGTGCTTGTTTTTGGCGATCCAAATGCCGAGCGGGATGCCGAACACGAGGCTGATGATCGTCGACGACAGCGTCAGCCCGAGCGTAATCACCGTCTGGTCCCAGAAGCCCGTTGCATAGATCAACAGCAACGAGAGCGTCGTGAACAGCGCGAAGCGCCAGCCGATGCGCCAGAGGCCGATGCCGATGAAGATCGCCATCAAGAGCCACATCGGGATCCCTTGCAGGCCGTGCTCGACGAGCCCGGCGAGGCTATCGATCCCGCGCCCGATCACGTCGAACGCATGGCTGTCGTGATCGAGCAGATAGTGGACGGATTGATCGACCCAGGTGCCGAGCGGAATGAGTTCAGACATGGGAGCCTCGCGTGCGGGTGATGGCGTTCAGAACGACGGCGCGATCGACCGAGCCGCAATAGCAGCCGTCGTCATCGACGACGGGCAGCGCACGGGCGTGCGCCACGACGCGCGAGACGACTTGATCCAGCGTCGCGCTGCGCGAGATGCATTCGACCTGCCCGAGGCTCGGCGAGTCGTGGCCGAGCGCCTCGCGCGTCACGAAGCCGCGAATCTTGCGCTCGGCGTCGAGCACGAACGCATAATCGGCGCTGCCGTTCAGCGATGCCGCCACGCCGGCCGCGTCGAGCTGACGCACGAGCGGAACGACATCGGTTTGCATCAGATCGCCCGCCGTCAGATAACGGCTCGTATCGACGCCCTCGAAGAACGCCCGCACGTATTCGTTCGAGGGGTTGCTGATGATCTCGTGGGGCGTGCCGACCTGGACGAGGCGGCCGCCCTCCATGATCGCGATGCGATTGCCGATCCGCAGCGCCTCTTCGAGATCGTGCGAGACGAACATGATCGTGCGGCGCTGATCCTTTTGCAGTTGCAGCAGCACGTTCTGCATCTCTTTGCGCTTGAGTGGATCGAGCGCCGAGAACGCTTCGTCCATGATCATCAGCGAGGGGTTCACGGCCAGCGCACGGGCGAGGCCAACGCGCTGCTGCATGCCGCCCGATAGCTGAGCGGGCAGCTTCTGCGCGAACGGTGCGAGCCCCACCTGCTCGAGCACCGACATGGCGCGCGCTTCGCGCTCCTTGCGCGCGACGCCGGCAACTTCGAGGCCGAACGCGGCGTTCGAGAGCACGGTGCGCTGCGGCATCAGCGCAAAAGACTGAAATACCATGCTCATGTCTTTGCGCCGCAGCGCGGTCAACTCGCCGCGCCGCGCCGTCACGACGTCGCGGCCGTCGATGAGCACCTGGCCGGCCGTCGGATCGACGAGCCGGTTGATTAGGCGAATCAGAGTCGACTTGCCCGAGCCGGAGAGCCCCATGAGGACGAATATCTCGCCTTCCTGGACGTCGAACGACACGTCGTGCACGCCGACGATCTGGCCTGTTCGCGCGAAGATCTCGTCCTTCGTCGACCCTGCGGCCAGCATGTCGAGCGCCTGCTTGGGGCTCGTGCCGAACACCTTGCACAAGCCCTGCACTCTCACCTTCGGTGAACTCATCTTTTCCATCTCCTTGCGGCAGGGCTCGAGCCCGCACAGTCTGCCTACATAGTTGCTAGAAAAATCGCGGGTTAGCCGACGAATTCCGACACACGCTTGCGAAAATACGACACGGACGACGCCGGCGATCGAGCCTTTTCTCGCGCTGAGCACCGTCGCGTAAGGCTTCGCGTCTCTCCTGCAATCGGTGCATGCGCGCGACATGTCGGGAAACGACAAATTCTCGTCCAAAAGCGCCTGCGCACCGCGGATATCGGCTGGCAATACTCAGCTCGACCGGATCCCGACCCATCAAGAAGAATCCGGGCGTGCGAGCAGATCAGACCCATTACAACGACGACGGAGCGCACCATGAGTCATCGCAAGACCCCGCCTCGCCTATCGTCCGCCGCTTTCGGCGGCGCGGCACTTTTGATCGCTTCGCTGCATGCGCCTACCGCGCTTGCGCAAACCGCCGACGCAAGCAGCGCGGGGGCAAGCGCGCCGGCTGCCGCGACGGCGACGGCACCAGCCGATGCGACCGCGACGGCTACGGCGAGCACACCGGCCGCGACGGCACCGGCGGCGCCTGCGTCGCCGTTCACGGCCAACGTAACGCTCGCTTCACAGTACGTCTCGCGCGGCTTCAGGCAAACCTGGGGCAAGCCCGCGATTCAAGGCGGCTTCGACTACACGCATTCGAGTGGGCTGTTCGCGGGGACATGGCTCTCCAGCGTGAGCAGTAAGTTCATCGAAGGCGGCACGGTCGAATGGGATCTGTACGGCGGATATGGCGGCGCACTCGGCGATCTGTCGTACACGGGCACGATCTACTACTACGTCTACCCGGGTGCCCGCATGTCGGCGAGCGCGACGAGCTACAACTATGGCGAATTCGTCACGGCTTTGACGTACAAATGGTTCACGGCCAAGTATTGGCTGACCTACACGCCGAACTACTTCGGCTACGATAGCCAGTCGCTCGGTATCGGCAGCGGTAAGAACAGCCGCGGCTCGGGCTACCTCGACCTGAATGCGAACATCGATCTGACGCACGGCTTCTCGCTGCTGCTCCACTATGGCTGGGAACGCGTGCAGAACTTCTCGGCCTATAACTGGCAAGACGGGAAGATTGCCGTTTCGAAGACGTTCGACGGCGGATGGACGCTGGCCGGCGCGGTCACGAAGGCTTGGGGCGCCACGAACGTCTACGATCGCTACACGACGGGGGCGCCCGATTCGTCCGGCAACATCGCCGTATCGAATCCGACGAAAACGACGTTCTTCGCGACGATCACCAAGGTGTTCTGATCGTTTCGATGACGAAGATGGCATTGCACCGCCGAGCATGACGGTGCAAGACGGACGGCAGTGGCGCAACGCCACGCCGTCCGCTTTCGTTTCATGACAGAATGCCGCGTCTTGGTCACTACGATTTGCCGACACGCGACATGCTTACCACGCTCATCACGTCGATCATCCGCCGGCGGCCGTGGCGCGCGTTCGTGCTTGCGACGGGTACCGCGATCCTGGCGGCCGGGTGTTCCGTCCTTGCGCAAGCCGATCCGAATGCCCTGTGGCAGATCGTCGACCTCGATTGCGTGCCCGCCGCGCGCACGACGGGCAAAACGGGCATCTGCGCGACCGTGAACTTGCCGGGCCGCTACGCGCTGCTGCGCGATCGCAACGGCGTCGCCCAGCATCTGTTGATTCCGACGGATCGCCTCTCGGGCGTCGAGAGCCCCGCCCTGCTCGCGCCTTATGCGCCGAACTATTGGGCGGACGCGTGGGACGCGCGACGTTACGTGGAAGAGACGTTGAAGAAGGCGCGGCGCGCGACGCTTGCGGACGACGAGATCGGGCTGGAAATCAACTCGGCCATGCGCCGCTCGCAAGAGCAGCTTCATATCCATATCGACTGCATGCGGGCCGATGTCACGGCCGCGCTCGCGCGGCACCGAAACGATCCGCCGCGTAGGTGGACGTGGGACACGATCGACGGAGCGCGCTATCGAATCATGCGGATTCCTGGGCCTTCATTCGATTTCAATCCGTTCGATCTCGTCGCCGGCCCTCACGCGAGCCCGGACGTCATGGCGCAGCAGACGATCTTCGTGACGGGCGCGGGGCCGTCGGCCGCGGACTCGGGTTGGTTCGTCGTCAACAGCGGCTTGGATATCGACGGCGGGACGGGTTCTGCGGAAGTCCTGCTCGACCACGAATGCGACGCCGCAGCGAGGGCGGAGTAGACAACGGGATCACAGAGCAGGGACGCAAGATATTCCTGTCAAGCATAAAACGCGTTTATGCCTGAAAGAAATATTTTGAGCACCACACGCCCGGCTCCGCTGCATATTCCCTATAAGAATATTTGCGGTTTATTCCCGTCAGGAATATAATGCGAATATTCCCCACAGGAATATCTCGATGATCATCGTCAGCACCCCCTCGCAACTGGGCGAAATACTCCTTTCCGCTAGAAGAGCCAAAGGTCTGACCCAAGCCGAGGCGGCCGCCTACCTCGGCGTCGGCCAGCCGCGCTTATCGCTGCTCGAGACCACGGCCACCGCTTCGCTCTCGCTCGACCAAATGCTCTCGCTTTTCGCCCTCTATGATCTCGAGCTGCAGGTCCAACCCAGAGGAGGGCGCCCGTCGCAAGCGGACGCTGACTACGAGCCGGAATGGTGATCGATGGCTCGACGATCACATTCACGCGCGTTGTCGGTTTGGGCGAACGGAGAACGCGTCGGAACCTGGGTGACCCCGGCGAGGGGTGCGATGGAGCTTCGTTACGACGAAAGTTGGAAGCAATCCGCCGTCGGCCGGCCGCTATCGCTTTCCCTGCCTTTTGGCATGGATTCTCGAGCCCTGAAGGGCGAACGTGTCGAAAACTATTTCGACAATCTCCTGCCCGACAGCCCCGACATCCGCAAACGAATTGCTGCACGCTTCAAAACTGAAACCGTGGAAGCATTCGATCTGCTGAAAGCGATCGGGCGTGACTGTGTCGGTGCCGTCCAGTTGCTGGGCGAGGACGAAGCCCCGGTAGGCGTGGACCGGATTGCAGGAACACCGCTATCCGATGCTGACATCGATCGCATTTTGCAACGCATGCTGGGCACGGAGCCTGTTTGGCCCGACGACGATGATGACGACTTCCGCATTTCATTGGCCGGGGCGCAGGAGAAAACTGCTTTGCTCCGACGTAACGGTCAGTGGTTTCTCCCGCACGGAGCAACGCCAACGACGCACATTCTGAAGCTTCCGCTCGGATTGCTCGGCAGAAAGAAGGTGGACTTCCAAACGTCCGTGGAAAACGAATGGCTGTGCCTCGCCGTCCTCGGCGCATACGGCCTGCCCGTGCCGAAAGCCGAAATCCTAACGTTCGATTCGCAGAAAGTATTGTGCGTGGAGCGCTTCGATCGCACGTATGGCCGCACCGGCACGCTGCTGCGTTTACCGCAAGAAGACTTTTGCCAAGCGCTCGGCGTTTCTCCCCATCGTAAATATGAAGCCCACGGCGGACCGGGCGTACGCGAAATCGCCGGCATCCTGCGCCAATCGCAACATGCTTCGGAAGACCTGGCCAACTTCCTTCGCGCGCAGATCCTTTATTGGATGCTTGCAGCGCCGGACGGCCATGCGAAGAACTTTAGCCTCAGATTGCTGCCGGGCGGACGCTTCCATATGACGCCGCTTTACGATGTCATGTCGATTTGGCCCGTGGAAGGCGACGGCGGCAATCAATGGTCGTGGCACAAAGCATCACTCGCCATGGCGATTTGGGGAACCGGAAGGCACTATCGGATGCGCGACGTCAAGCGCAGTCATTTCGATCAGACGGCGCGCCTGTGCCATTACGGCAGAAACGCGGAGCCACTGATCGTCGAAATTCTGCAGCGCACGCCGGAGGTGATCGAATCCGTCTCGCGCATATTGCCGCCGCATTTCCCGGAGAAGGTAGCCGAGCGAATCTTCAAAGGTCTGCGTGCGTCGTCCGAGCGGCTACAGTCGATGGGACCCGCAACCGACAGCTAGTGCCCTGTCCCGCAAGTTCCTTTGATATGAAATCGCCCAGTTGGCCGCCAGGCGGCGTCGCTCGTCGTTGCCATAGCTACGGCTATGGCGCCTCCTCACTCCTTGCCTAACGTGCCCTGCATGGGACAGGAGTAAGCGCTGAAGCGCCAACTCCTGTCGACACAACCGGACAATTTCATTTATCAAAGAACTTGCGGGACAGGACACTATGCGACCCCGCCCGGTTTGCAATTTTTTGCATTTTTTCCCTGTCTTTCTCAAATCCCCTGCTGCAAAATGCGGCCGCGAAACGGGCCGCGCGGCGGCGCGCTTCATGCTGAACGCAGCAACAAAAAGTAAAGTCAAGGGGCAGGAAAACATGCAACTCACCATCCACCGGTTTGCGGTGGCGGCACTCGCCGCAGCGGCGATCGTCACGCTGAACGGCTGCAGTTCGCTCTATACCGAAAGCGCCTCGGCGGGCGCCGGCATCGCCGGCGCGGCCGTGGCGTCCAAAGTCACGCGCAACGCCGCGGCCGCGACCGGCATCGGCCTTGGCGCCGTCGCCGCCGCTAAAGCGGGCGTGCAGTATACGGAACGCGTCGTCCATACTCACACCCAGGACGCGATCGCGACGGCTGCGGGACCGCTGGCCGTCGGCGCGGTGGCGTCATGGTCGATCAAGCACTCCGTGCCGATCGAGGACAGCGAGCACGGCCGCGTCACCGTCAGCCGAACCATCAGCACGGGGGCGCTCGACTGCAAGGAAATCGTGTTCTCCGTCGATCGAGAAGCGACGAAGAAAGCCGCGGCCTCGAGTGCCTTCTATGTCGCCTCGGTGTGCCGCGACGGCACGGCGTGGAAATGGGCGTCGGCCGAACCGGCCACCGAACGCTGGGGTGCGTTGCAATGAGCGCGCGCATGGTACTGGTTGCGCTCGCCTGCGCGGGCGCGAGCGCGGCGATGAGCGGCTGCGCTTCTATCGGCGCGGCGAGCGGCGCGGTCGCGGGGGTTGCCACGGGCGCCGTCACCGCGAACCCGGCGGTGGGAATCGGTGTCGGCATCGCGGTGCAAGCCGCGACCGACGAAGCCGTGAACCGCTACATGAAAGACATGCATCGCGATCAACAAGATGCGATCGCGGCGCTCGTCGGAACGATGCCGGTCGGTGCGTCGAAACCATGGCGGGTCAAGCATGCGCTGCCGATCGAGAACGGGCACGGGGAAGTGCGCGTGATCCGCTCGTTTGATACGGCATTAGCGAGCTGCAAGGAGTTCGCGTTCTCCGTGGTCGATGGAGACAAACCCGATGCGAAGGTCGATTGGTTCACGGCGAGCGCCTGCCAGCAAGGCGCGGCTTGGAAATGGGCGTCGGCCGAACCGGCAGTCGAACGCTGGGGGACGCTGCAGTGAGATCGTTTGGCCGCATCGGCAAGTTTCCATGCGGGGCAGTCGATGCCACATTCGAATCGGCGGCCTCGCGTCGAAGACTTCTTCTCGTCTGAAAATCTCGCCGACTTAAGCGTGGCGTGGCATGCACTGAATATATTGTCGGATCCAATAAAGGAAGCCGATATGCCACTCGCGTCATGCACATATAGATTGAACGGCGAGCGATTTTCCACGCTGATCTGCGACGGACGTTCATTCGTCGCTTTTTCCGGCAACGCGGAGCGAGTGAACTCGCCGGAAGCCATCACAAACGTTGATTCCGGACCGTTGCCCACCGGAAGGTACTATATCGTTGACAGGGAAAGCGGAGGCCGGCTTGGATGGCTGTGGAACCTAGGAACACGATTTGCGTCCGGAACCGGCCGTGACCAATGGTTTGCGCTGTATCGAATCGACGGCCGAATCGACGACGAAACGTACATCGATGGAGTTAGGCGCGGCAATTTTCGGTTGCACCCCATCGGTCGCGGCAGGATCAGCAAGGGATGCATTACGCTTGTAAGCTCCCCCGCGTTCGCTCGATTGAGCGCATATCTGCGCAGTCGAGAACTAGCGTACATTCCAGGCACCCACATCCGCTGCTACGGCGTCGTGGAGGTTCTATGAGCACGGTTGTGAAGCTGCTTCTCGTCTTCATCCTATCCACTGCATTGTGTCGACTGGTCTACGCGTCCGACGCATTCTCGATGTGGATCAACAGTACGAATGGCGTGCGGTTCTTCGCACCACTTGCTCATCGGCTCGGGGCCATTGGGCCGGAAGACGATGAAAACATCATGCTCGTCGTCGTTTTCGGGCTTTGCTCGTTGCCGTCTATCCTTGCAGTCCTGGGAGCTCGCGCGTTGACCCGAAATCGCGGATAGATGCCCCCTAGTCGCGACGCGACGCTACCGTCTCCGTCGGCTTGGGCCTCGCGCATCTGCACAATACTAGCGCCCCAGCCGCGCTATCTCGCAACGACGATAGATCCGCATAGTGTCTACCCCGGCGTGAGCCCCCGCTCCGCCAACCAAGCACGATTGAACAACCGCGCGAAATACAGACTGCCGCGATCACAGAGCAACGTCACGATCGTATGCCCCGGCCCCATCTCGCGTGCAACCTGCACGGCCGCTGCGACATTGATGCCCGTCGAACCGCCGACGTACAACCCTTCCTCTCGCAGCAACCGATAAACCATCGTCACGCAGGTTTGGTCATCGATGCGAACGGCATCGTCGATGACGGTTCCCTCTAGATTGGCCGTCACGCGACTCGAACCGATCCCCTCCGTGATCGAGTTGCCCTCGGCCTTGATTTCGCCCGTCTTCACGAAGCTGTACAAGCCGCTGCCGTGCGGATCGGCCAATATGATCTTGATCGCTCCGCTGCGCTCCTTTAGATAACGCGAGACACCCGCAAGCGTTCCGCCGGTACCGGTTGCACAGACAAAAGCGTCGACCTTTCCGTCGGTATCGCGCCAAATTTCCGGGCCTGTCGTTTCGTAATGCGCTTGGCGATTGACGACGTTGTCGAACTGGTTCGCCCAAATAGCGTTATCCGTCTGTGCCGCAAGCCGGCCCGCGATCTTCTGATAATTGTCGGGATCCTTATAAGGCTTGGCCGGCACAGCGCGCACTTCGGCCCCCAGCACGCGCAGCAAGTCCATTTTCTCCTGCGATTGCGTTTCCGGAATGACGATCACGCAGCGATAGCCGCGTGCCGCGCAGATGTGTGCGAGGCCGATGCCCGTGTTGCCAGCGGTGCCTTCCACGACGGTCCCGCCAGGCCTCAGTGCGCCGCGGCGCTCGGCATCGCGGATGATGTAGAGCGCGGCACGATCTTTGACCGAGCCGCCGGGGTTCATGAATTCGGCCTTGCCGAATATCTCGCACCCCGTTTCGGCGCTCAAACGCGCGAGACGAATGAGCGGCGTGCCGCCGACCGCACCGACGAAGCCATCGCATCGAGGCATGATGCCCTCCTCATCGAAGAGAGGATGCAAACGCTTCCAGGATAGGTCACGCGGCGGCGCATGGGGATGTGGCGCTTACGACTTACTGCGCTTCCATGACGAGCAACTGGGCGCCATCGGCCACCTGATCGCCCACTCCGTACAGCACGTCCGCGACTTTCCCGGCCGCCGGCGCTCCGATCGTATGCTCCATCTTCATCGCTTCCATGACGATCAGCGGCGCGCCCTTCTCCACGATGGCGCCCGGCTTCACGAGAACGGCGATGACTTTCCCGGGCATCGGCGCCGTCAGCCGTCCTTCGCCATGCTCGGCATCGGCCGCATGCGCCAGCAAGTTCTGCCATTCGAAAGCCAGTGCCGAACCTTGACAGAAAACGTGAAACACATCGCCATCGACGAACACGCGCCCCGTCACCCGTGCGTCGCCAATACGCGCGCCGAACGTATGCGGCTCGCTGCCGCGCCACCAATCGAACGTTTCGCTCGCGCCGTCGCGCTCGAGCGTGCGCAGATCGCCCTCACGCGCATACGTGACCTTGAACGCGCGATCGTTCTCCGGATCACGCCATTCGATCGTTTGCCGATAGGTGCCGTTCAACCGCCAATGCGATAGCGCGTCCCACGGCGATGCACCATGGGCCATGCCACCCTCGCGTGTCAGCAACGCCGCGCAAGCGAGCCCCACCGCTTCCTTGAAAGGCTTGTCGATGGGCGCGAACAGCGCGTCGTGATGGCGTTCGATAAGGCCCGTGTCCAAGTCGGCCGTTGCAAACGGCTGGCTTTCCACGATGCGCTGCAGGAACGCCACGTTCGTTTGCGGACCGACCGCTTCGCACGCTTGCAGCGCACGGCTCAGCCGAGCGAGCGCTTCCTCGCGATCGGCACCGTGCACGATGAGCTTCGCGATCATCGGATCGTAGAACGGCGTGATCGTATCGCCCTCGCGCACGCCGCTGTCGATCCGCACCGGAGCGCGCGTGGGCGCGCCGATCTCGAATTCGACGGCGGCCGGCATGCGCAGATACTTGAGCGTACCCGTCGACGGCAAAAAGCCGCGAGCCGGATTCTCGGCATAGACGCGTGCTTCGATCGCATGGCCATCGATACGCAATTGGTCCTGCCGCAGCGGCAACGGCTCACCCGCGGCGACGCGCAACTGCCATTCGACGAGGTCCTGCCCCGTGATCATTTCCGTCACCGGATGCTCGACCTGCAGCCGCGTGTTCATTTCCATGAAGTAGAACGCGCTGTCGGTCATGATGAATTCGACGGTGCCGGCCCCGACATACGAGACCGCACGCGCGGCTGCAACGGCCGCTTCGCCCATCGAGCGGCGCACTTCGTCGGAAAGCCCCGGTGCCGGCGCCTCTTCGAGCACCTTTTGATGGCGGCGCTGGACCGAGCAATCGCGATCGAACAGATACACCGCCCCGCCGTGCCGATCGGCGAACACCTGGACTTCAACGTGACGCGGACGCGTCAAATACTTTTCGATCAGCACGCGATCGTTGCCGAAGCTGCTCGCGGCCTCGCGCTTGCACGAGGCCAGCGCTTGCGCGAAGTCGGCGCTCTTTTCGACGACGCGCATGCCTTTGCCGCCGCCGCCCGCGCTCGCCTTCAGTAGCACCGGATAGCCGATTGCATCGGCTTCGCGCTGCAATAGTTCAGGCTCCTGATCGTCGCCGTGGTAGCCCGGCACGAGCGGCACGGCCGCGGCCTGCATGAGCGCTTTTGCGGCAGCCTTCGACCCCATCGCGGCAATGGCCGAAACCGGCGGCCCGATGAATACGAGCCCTGCCGCCTCGCACGCCTGCGCAAACGCTTCGTTCTCCGACAGAAATCCGTAGCCTGGGTGCACGGCCTGCGCGCCCGTGCGCACGGCCGCCTCGATGATGCGTTCGATGCGCAGATAGCTCTCGCTCGCCGCCGCCCCGCCGATATGCACGGCTTCGTCGCAAGCCGCGACATGCTTGGCGTTGGCGTCGGCATCGGAGTACACCGCGACGCTCGCAATCCCGAGCCGCTTGCAGGTTGCCGCGACCCGGCAAGCGATCTCGCCGCGGTTCGCAATCAGAATCTTGTTGAACATGGATGGTCTCGCAATGAAGCGGCTATCGGTAACGATCGGTTGCTGACGTCGGTTGCGGTTGATTGCGGTCAGTCGCGCCACGCGGGCGCGCGCTTTTCGAGGAACGAGGCCACGCCTTCGCGCCCTTCGTCGCTCGCGCGAATCCGTGCGATGCGTTGAGCGGTGTCGTCGATCAACGCTGCGTCGAGCACTCGGCCAGCGACGTCCTGCACGAGACGCTTCGATTCGCGCACGGCATGCGGGCCGTTGGCGCACAATGCGGCCGTGATTTTCTGCACGGCGCCGTCGAGCGCGTCGGCCGGGACCGCTTCGTGAACGAGCCCGAGCCGCTGCGCCGTCGCGCAATCGAACGGTTCGGCCGTCGTGAAGTATCGGCGCGAAGCGCGTTCGCCGAGCGCGCGCACGACGTAGGGCGCAATCGTCGCGGCGATGAGGCCAAGGCGCGCTTCCGAGAGGCAGAATCGCGCGCTGTCCACGGCAACGACGATGTCGCTCGCAGCGACCAAGCCCACGCCGCCCGCGTAGGCATCGCCCGACACGCGCGCGACGACGGGCTTCGAGGCGCGATAGATGGCCGACAGCATATCGGCTAGACGCCGGGCGTCGGCGCGATTCTCCTCGTCGGAGAACGCCGCCATCTTCTTCATCCAGTTCAGATCCGCCCCCGCGCAAAACGCCGGGCCGTTGGCCGCAAGGACGATCGCGCGGACGTCGTCGCGCGCATCGAGCCGGCGGAACGCATCGGTCAGCTCGGCAATCGTGGTCTCGTTGAAGGCGTTGCGCACGTCGGGGCGATCGAGCGTGACGGTCGCCACGCGCCCGGCGAAAGCAACGTCCAACATCGTGTATTGCATTGACATGGATTCTCTCCGTGAGCGTCTGCCGCCGCGCGCAAGCGATCGCGACGGGATACGACGCCGACGCCTTACATTCTGAACACGCCGAAACGCGTATCTTCGATCGGCGCATTCATCGCCGCGGACAGCCCGAGCCCCAGAACGTCGCGCGTTTGCGCCGGGTCGATGACGCCGTCGTCCCACAACCGCGCGCTCGCATAGTACGGATGCCCTTGATGCTCGTATTGCTCGCGAATCGGCTTCTTGAACGCCTCTTCTTCGTCGGCGCTCCAGGTGCCGCCCTTCGCTTCGATGCCGTCGCGCTTGACCGTGGCGAGCACGGAAGCGGCCTGCTCCCCGCCCATCACCGAGATGCGCGCGTTCGGCCACATCCACAGGAAACGCGGCGAATACGCACGGCCGCACATGCCGTAGTTGCCCGCACCGAACGAGCCGCCGATGATGACCGTGAACTTCGGCACCTTCGCCGTCGCCACGGCCGTCACCATCTTCGCGCCGTTGCGTGCGATCCCTTCGTTCTCGTATTTGCGGCCGACCATGAAGCCTGTGATGTTCTGCAGGAATACGAGCGGAATCTTGCGCTGACAGCAGAGCTCGATGAAATGGGCGCCCTTCACGGCGGACTCGGAGAACAGGATGCCGTTGTTCGCCACGATGCCGACCGGGTGTCCCCAGATGTGAGCGAAGCCCGTTATGAGCGTCGTGCCGAAACGCGCCTTGAATTCGTCGAATTCGGAATCGTCGACGATGCGCGCGATGACTTCACGCACGTCGAACGGCTTGCGGGTATCGGCCGGGATCACGCCGTACAAGCTTTGCGCGTCATAGCGCGGCGGCTTGGCTTCTCGCATGGCGACGGGCGGCTGCTTCGTGCGATTGAGCTTGCGGACGATGCCGCGCGCCAAGCCGAGCGCGTGTGCGTCGTTCTGCGCGAGATGGTCGGCCACGCCCGACAGCCGCGTATGAACGTCGCCGCCGCCGAGATCTTCCGCGCTGACTTCCTCACCCGTCGCGGCCTTCACGAGCGGCGGCCCACCCAAGAAGATCGTGCCTTGATTCTTGACGATGATCGACTCGTCGCTCATGGCGGGCACGTAGGCGCCGCCGGCCGTGCACGATCCCATGACCACCGCGATCTGCGCGATGCCCGCGGCCGATAGATTCGCTTGATTGAAGAAGATGCGGCCGAAGTGATCGCGGTCGGGGAATACCTCGTCTTGATTCGGCAGATTGGCGCCGCCGGAATCGACGAGATAGACGCACGGCAACCGGTTTTCGGCCGCGATCTCCTGTGCCCGGACGTGCTTCTTCACCGTCATCGGATAGTAGGTGCCGCCCTTGACCGTTGCGTCGTTGCAGACGATGACGCATTCCTGCCCCGCGATGCGGCCGATCCCGGTGATGATGCCGGCGCCCGGCGCGGCATCGTGATACATGCCGAACGCGGCGAGCTGCGACAGCTCGAGGAACGGCGTGCCCGGATCGAGCAGTTGCGCGATGCGCTCGCGCGGCAACAGCTTGCCGCGCGAAACGTGCTTGTCGCGCGCGGCCTGCCCGCCGCCGAGCGCGAGATGGGCCACCTTCGCGCGCAGATCGGCGACGACCGCTTCCAGCGCGGCGGCGTTCGCTCGAAAATCGTCCGAGCGCGGGTTCAACTTGCTTTCGATGATCGCCATAGGGCTCGATGCTCCGTCTCGCGGCGTGCGTCCAGGTTCGTCCAAGCGTTGCGTGGCGTGGCGTTAAGCGGTTTCAGCGAACAGCTCGCGGCCGATCAGCATGCGGCGCACTTCGCTCGTGCCCGCGCCGATTTCATAGAGCTTCGCATCGCGCCACAAGCGGCCGACCGGGTATTCATTGATGTAGCCGTTGCCGCCGAGGATTTGAATCGCTTCGCCGGCCATCCAGGTGGCCTTCTCGGCCGTATAGAGAATGACGCCCGCGCAGTCCTTGCGCACTTGCCGCACATGCTCCTTGCCGAGCGTATCGAGCTGGCGGCCGACCGCGTACAGATAAGCGCGGCACGCCTGCAGCGTCGTATACATATCGGCGACCTTGCCCTGGATCAGCTGGAATTCGCCGATCGCTTGGCCGAACTGCTTGCGATCGTGGATATACGGCACGACCGCATCCATGCAGGCCAGCATGATGCCGGTCGGGCCGCCGGCCAGCACGGCGCGTTCGTAGTCGAGGCCGCTCATGAGCACCTTCGCGCCGCCGTGCAGCGTGCCGAGAATGTTTTCCTCGGGCACTTCGACCTCCTCGAACACGAGCTCGCCCGTATGCGAGCCGCGCATGCCGAGCTTGTCGAGCTTTTGCGCGACCGAGAATCCTTTCATTCCCTTTTCGACGATGAAGGCGGTAATGCCGCGCGAGCCGGCTTCGACGTCCGTCTTTGCATAAACGACGAGCGTGTCGCAATCCGGGCCGTTCGTGATCCACATCTTCGTGCCGTTCAGGACGTAGCGATCGCCGCGCTTGTCGGCGCGCAGCTTCATGCTGACGACGTCCGAACCGGCGTTCGGCTCGCTCATCGCCAGCGCGCCGACGTGCTCTCCGGACACGAGCTTAGGCAGGTACTTGGCCTTCTGCTCCGGCGTGCCGTTGCGGTGGATCTGATTCACGCACAGGTTCGAGTGCGCGCCATACGACAAGCCGACGGATGCCGATGCGCGCGAAATTTCCTCCATCGCGATCATGTGCGCCGTATAGCCCATGTTCGCGCCGCCGTACTCCTCCGAGACGGTCATGCCGAGCACGCCGAGCTCACCGAACTTACGCCAGAGGTCCATCGGGAATTGATCGTTGCGATCGATCTCGCCCGCACGCGGCGCGATTTCCTTTGCGGCGAAAGTGGCGAGCGCATCGCGCAGCATGTCGATGTCTTCGCCGAGCGCGAATTGCAAGCCAGGCACATTGCTCATGAACGTCTCCTCGAATTCGGTTTGGGGCCGGTCCGACCCTGCGAGCGGCACGAGCGCTCGTTCACCGCGCATTTCACGCCACATTTACGTATGCGTCAATAGTTTTATTGAGGAAAGCTCATTTTCATAGCGTGACGCATCGGCACGGGCTGGCGGTGCTAACATCCGGTGCAGCAATCAAGCGGATGCGACAAAGTTGAATACGACTCAGACAGAGGAAGAAGCGAAGGCCGAGGCGAGCGGCGCAAGGCGCCAGCCGGCCGGGCGCAAATCTCAGCAACGCGTGAAGGACATCCTTCAGGCGGGGCGTGAAGTGTTTTCCGAAAAAGGCTACGAGCGGGCCACGACGGCGGAGATCGCCCAGCGGCTCGGCGTATCGGAGGCAACCGTCTTCAGCTACTTCCGCGGCAAGCGGGAGCTTTGCGCGCGCGTGATCGCCGATTGGTATGACGAAATCATCGCCGCCATCGAAACGGGCCTGCCGAGAGACGGCACCCCACGGCAGCAGTTCGCGTTCATCGTCCGCACGCACTTGCGGCTGATGCTCGTGCACGGAACGGGCATGTGCTCGCTGGTCTTGTCGGAGGGGCGCGCGAAGCACCACGAACTGAGTGCCGAGTTGACGGCGCTGCAACGCCGCTACACCGCCCCGCTGATGCGGGTGCTCGCACAGGCGCAGCAAGCCGGGCAGATTCGTGCCGATCTGCCGCTGCGACTGATGCGCTCAATGGTTTTCGGGCCGGTGGAACATGTCCTGTGGGATGCGACGCTCGGGCATCGGAGCACCGACATCGATGCGACGGCGGAGCATCTCGTCGACGTGCTGTGGTCAGCCTTGCAGCCGCCGGCACCCGCCGTCGCCGCGCTCGTGCAATTGAAGGACGACTTGAACGATGCGATGCGGCGGTACGAATCGTTAGCGCTCGCGCCAGCGGACGGAGACGAGCGCTCGACGGCCGGCATCGCCGCCGACGGCGCGCCGGCCGAAGCGCCTGCGAAGCGTCGATCGACGAAGTCGCCGGCTGCCTGATCGACCGCCCGATCGGCCGCCCGACGCCGGCCTGAGCACGCTTGCCGAACGCCGAGCGCGCGGCTATCGTTAGTCGTCTTTACCTCCGGATCGCTCCGATGACTACCCGTCTCACGCCCGCGATCGCCGCCAAATTCGCTACGTTGGCGTTGGCCCATCTGACGCGCGAATACCCGAACAAGCTCACGCATTCGCTCGCCGGCCCGCAAGACGTGCGCTCGCCGCGCGAGCTGCATCCGATTTTCTACGGCAGCTACGACTGGCATTCGTGCGTGCACGGCTATTGGCTCGTGTTGCGGCTGCTCGATCGGTATCCCGAAATGCCTCAGGCGCGCGCGATTCGCGACGTCGTCGACGCGCATTTCACCGAGGACGGCGTCGCCGGGGAGCTTGCTTATCTGAGCCTTCCTCACAACCGCGGCTTCGAACGCCCGTATGGATGGGGATGGCTGCTCGCGCTCGCTGACCAACTGAACATGATGCGTTCACCGGAAGCCGATCGATGGGCTGCCACGCTAGCGCCGCTCGCCGGTGTGATCGTCGAGCGGTTCATGGAGTTCTTGCCGAAGGCGACCTACCCGCTGCGTGTGGGAACGCATTTCAATACGGCGTTCGCGCTCGCCTTGGCGCTGGACTTCGCTCGCGGCACGGGCCATACGGCGTTGGGCGGGCTAATCGAGGATACCGCCCGGCGCTGGCACGAGCGCGATGCCGATTGCCAGGCTTGGGAACCGAGCGGCGACGAATTCCTGTCGCCCGCGCTGATGGAAGCGGAACTGATGCGGCGCGTGCTGCCGCTCGATGAGTTCACGCAGTGGTTCGATCGGTTCTTGCCGCGCCTTGCGCAAGGCGAGCCGGCTACGCTGTTCGTGCCGGCGACGGTCACCGATCGCGCCGATGGGAAGATCGCGCATCTCGATGGGCTGAATTTGAGCCGCGCATGGTGTCAGCGCTCGCTCGCGCGTGCCTTGCCGGATGGTGACCCGCGCAAGGCACTGCTCGACGGGGCGGCCGAAACGCATTTGGGCGCGGCCCTCGCTCATGTGGCCGGCGATTATATGGGCGAGCATTGGTTGGCCACGTTCGCGTTGCTGGCGTTGGAGGCTTGAGGCAACGCAATGTTTTAAGCTTTTTTTAAGCCACGCTGCATACATTTCAGGCGCGCTGGCGCACCATGCCGTTGCGTTTCAAGTGCTGCCACGGCCGTTGCTTTTCGCTTTTTGCTTTCGCTTTTTCATTCACGACGATGAGGTCCGCCATGTCTCATCCACTGATTGCATCGCTCGGCGTCGCATGTTTGATCGGCGCCTTCCCGCTCGCCGCCCACTCTGCCGAAGACACGGCCTTGCCGGCCACCAACCCGCTGTTGTCGGCCAACCTCGCTCGAGACGGATTCAAAATGTTGCGCGTCAAGGCAGGCACCAGCAGTTCGACTGCCCGCATGACGCCCGTCATCTACGGGCCTGATTTCATTCCGAAATGGCAGACGAAGGCCGTATCGCCCGACGCGGGCGCGTCGAAGCTAGAAGGCGAGCGGTTCAAATTCCGATAACGAAGACCACCGCCGCCGGCCGGCATACCCGGGAACAAATCTGCAAACGATCGACCCAAGCGGGCCGCGCGCGATAACCGTGCGGCCAGTTCTACCCTGCCTATCGGTCAAGCAACCCCTATAGCATCGCAACGACACGTACGTTGCCGCTGTCGGTCGAGGGCACGACCTTCTCGCCGACGCGCCGGAACGTAATCGAGACGGTCCCCTCGCCCACGCGCAGGTTGCGGACCTCGATCCAATCGATGCCTTCCGGCAGCGCCGGCTGATCGATCCGCACTTCGCCGCGCTCGGCATCCACCGTCATGCCCAGGCACGCCTCGAGCATCATGAACGGCGCACCCGCCGCCCATGCTTGCGGCAAGCAAGCCACCGGGTAAGCCGTGGGCGGTTCGCCACGCCGGCGGCCCAAACCGCAAAAGAGCTCGGGCAGCCGCATGTCGAAGCTGACGGCGGCTTCGAACAGCGCCTGCAGCAAATGCACCGCCGCCTGCTTGTTGCCGTAACGCGCCAGCCCCCGCGCGCAGAGCGCGTTGTCGTGCGGCCAGACGGAGCCGTTGTGGTACGCCATCGGGTTGAAGCGCGCTTGCCCCGCGGCCAATGTCCGCACGCCCCAACCCGTGTGAAAGAGCGTCGATTGCAGATGCCGCGCGACCGCTTCGCCGCGCGCACGAGTAGGCAGCCCGAATGCGAGCAAGTGCCCCGCGTTCGATGCCAGCACGCGACACAGTTCGCCATGCCCATCGAGTGCAATGCCGTAAAAATCGGCTTCGGGCATCCAGAACAGCGCTTCGACGCGCTCACGCAACGCCGTGGAACGGGCCGCGTAACGCGCGGCGTCTTCGGTCAAACCGCGCTGCGTCGCGAACTGCGCCATCGTGTCGAACGCGGCGCAGGCATACGCCTGCACCTCGACGAGCGCAATCGGCCCTTCGGGAAAACGTCCGTCCGCGTGAAACACCGAATCGTGGCTGTCCTTCCAGCCTTGGTTGGCCAACCCGCGGTCGGACTCGCAGCGATAGTCGACGAGACCATGCAGATTCTTGTCGCAAACGCCCGCCACCCACTTCGCCGCCCGCTCGAGCGCCGGCCACAACTCGGCAATCAACGCATAGTCGCCCGTGCGCGCCGCATACGCCCCGGCGAGCACGATGAACAGCGGCGTCGTATCCACACCGCCGTAATAGAGCGCAAACGGCACTTCCCCCGTCGCCGCCATTTCGCTCTTACGCATCTCGTGCATGATCTTGCCCGTGGCGGCATCGCGAAACTTCGAATCTTCGAGCGCTTGGTGCTCCGCCAGAAAACGCAGCACGCCGCGTGCGAGCCAGGGCTGCAACCACAGCGTCTGCAGTGAAGTGATGACCGCGTCGCGCCCGAACGGCGTCGAAAACCAAGGAATCCCCGCATACGGATAGGGGCCCGTCGGCAAGTCCGTCGTCAAAAGGCTCAGATCGGCGAACGAGCGCTCGAGCCACGCGTTGAACAGCGGGTTGCTCGACCGCAGCCGCGCGGTCGCACGGCGCCGTTCGCGCATCGACAAATGCGCGTTCGCCAGCGCGGCCCGCACGGCGGCCCGCCCGACGCGCGGGCGCACCGCATCGATCTGCGTCAAGTGGGCCGGATTCGAGCTATGCGGCGGCTGGGCGACCTGCACGCCGGGCGCTTCGGCGCCTCGAGCCCCCGCTGTCGAATGGGTATGCGCGGCGACGGACAAGTAGATCGACACGCACGCATGCGCCGACAGTTCGACCGTGTAGTCGGCTCGGTCCGCGAACAGATGGTCCGGCGTCGGCGTAAAGGCGATATCCACGCATCGGCGTACCTGATCGAGCCCGACGTAGGCCAGCCTCACGTCGTCCTGCCCGACGTGAGTCGGCTCGACGGCGCCGTGCTGCGTCCGCTTCAGGCCCCGCACCTCGAACATGTCCTTGAAATCGGCGGCGAAGGAAATCGAGAGCGGCACGACGGCATCGCTGAACCCGTAGTTCGTCAGCGTGATGGCCTCGTAGAGCACCGTGCCGCACAGCACGCGCAGCCGTTCGACGTGAATGACGCCTTCGGGCGTGCCCTCCCCGCCGAGCGGCGGCAGCGGGCGATTCGTCAAATGCGCGGTAAAGGACGCGTTGTCGCTGCTGACGTTGCCCGACAGCAGCGAGGGCGCGCGCCCGCCGAACGTCAGTCGCAGTTGCGACAGCATGCGCATGTCGTTGACGAACAAGCCGTCGTCGACACCGTTGATGTCGCCGAGCGGATCGTTCACGACGAAGGCGTCGCCCGACTTGAGCACATACTGGCTCGTGCGTGCGATGTACGGGTGCTCCGGCGCGATGAACGCGCCGTCGGGCTCGCCGTGCAACGGCGCGCCGGTTTGCGCGGGAGTGTCGGTCAGTGCGTCGGTATCGAGCATCGTCTGGCTCCGGTCGGTTGGAGGGGGCGCTCAAGCGCTTGGGGATCAGTGCAAACGCGGTGCCCGCGCCTCGCCGTTCACTCCCCGTCGCGGATGAATTCGTCGACGTGGCGATTGAACGCGCTCGGATGCGCGAGGTTCATGCCGTGCGATGCACCGCGTATCGTATGGCGCCGGACATCGGGCAACCAACCCTCGAGCAGAGTCACGTTGCGCCGAAACAGTTCCGGACTTTTCTCGCCGTCGATCAACATCGTACGACATCGCAGGCTCCATGCGGCCTCGCGCGTGTAGGCAGGCAGCGGATCTTGAAACTGCAGCGGCAACGTCGACGCGTTGTCGAGCGCCATCGCACGGAACGCCGGCGTGCTCTTCGCCCAGGAGCCGACGCGGCTCACGGAATCGACGAACAATTGCAGCCCCGCCTCCGGCTCTCCCCGCTCCACGAGCTCGGCCGCCTTGGCTCGCAATGGATTGACAGTGTCGGGCAGCACCGCGTTCGGCGGGCACGAAGGCGACAATGGGCCGCCGGGGTCCGCCAACGTCAAGCTCTGCACGTGCTGCGGATGGCGCGCGGTGAATTGAAACGCCACCGCACCGCCGCGCGAATGGGCCACGACGTGCGCGGGGCCACCGCCCAGCTTTTCCACGAATTCGGCGAGCTCGTCCGCATGTTTGCTCCAACTGAACGGAAAAGTCCGCGGTAACCCTGCCGCAGGCCAATAGTGCGTCAGGCTCACGGCGACACAGCGGTAGCGCGCCGATAGCCCCGCTAGCTGAGGCTGCCAGTACCGGTAATCGCAAAGCGAGCCGTGCACGAACAGCACGAGCGGGCCGGCGCCGCGCTCGACGTAGGGCATTCGTAATCCGCCGTGCAGATCGATCGAGCGAACTTCATCGGGTGGGATGACCACGGCGCGCCGCGTGGCGGAAGGTTCCGCGCTCATCCGATCGCCCTCGCTCATGCGTCGAAGCGCAGTTCGGCGTCGACGGTTTGGCCGATCGCCAGCGTCTGCCCGACGCCCGCAACGATGATCGCGTTCTGCCCGAAGGTGACGGCGCCATCGACGCGACGGTCGGAACGGTAGGTGCTCATGGTGTCCGTCGGTTCGTTCGGCCAGCGCGGATCGGGCGCGCCGCTCGTCTGATCGATGTTCGGGATCGGGCAGCGCGTGCATGGCTTTACGATGCGCAACGCGACTTCGCCGCCGGCTGCCGCGATGCGAATGGCGTCCGCATAGTCCTCTTCGTAAGCGTCGATCCCCGCCAGCACGAGGTTCGGCCTGAAGCGGTTCATCGGAACCGGCTCGACGCCCCTACCCGTCAAGCGTGCGTTGAGATCGGCGAGCGAAGCTTCGCCGAGCACGAGCAACGGATAGCCGTCCGCAAACCGCACGAGCGACGTGGCGCCACCCGTCCATTTACGGCTCGCCGTGCGTTCGGAACCAGGCCTGAAGCGCACGAGGCGCATCTGCGCACCGAGGAGATCCGAGAACCAGCGCGCGGCTTCATCGCCCGCGTCGAGCGCGGGCACGATGTCGTCCCAAACCGTCGCATCGATCCTGGCTGCGCCGTCCAGCGCGGCCGCGTCGACGGGCAAGTTCAGGGTCGCCATGCCCGGCGCCCGCACTTCGAGCGTGTCTGCGTTCAGCGCCGGCTGAACGAGCGCGAGGCTCGGCTGCGTCCGTTGAGTGACGAAGCGACCCTGCGCGTCGATCACCATCCAGTTGCGGTCATGCTCGAGGCCGTAGGGCGTCAAGCGAACGGTGTCGCGCGTGATCGCGCCGCACGATTTGATGGGATAAACGTTGAGTTGGCTAATGGAAGGCATGGCCGGCCGGCGCACAGTGACGCGGATGAGCAAACGCCGATGGTAACACCGCGCCGCGCCGCCCGTAGCAAGGCGGCACGGTTGCTCGGCGTGCTTGGACGGAGCGCCGGTGCTGCGAGCGCATCCGAGCCGCGGGACGCGGCGCGGCCGGCGGCACTACGCGTCGGCGCTATTGAAGGAAGGAAGCGGAATCGACGCAGCCGGCCGCCGCGCCAGCCCCGCGCACGGCGCAGGTCAGCGGCTCCTTCGCCACTCGGACCTCGAGCCCGGTCTCCTCCGCGAGCCGTTGATCGAGATGGGCGAGCAACGCGCCTCCGCCCGTCAGCACGATGCCCGTGTCGGCGATGTCGGTGACGAGTTCGGGCGGCGCGTTTTCGAGCGCGTTCTTGACGGCGGCGATGACGGCCTTCAGCGGCACGGCCAGCGCTTCGGCGACGTCGTGATTGATCAGCTCGATCGTTCTGGGCAGTCCGTCGGACAAGCTGCGGCCGACCGCGCACATACGCTCGTGCGGCACGTTCGCCGTCGCCGTGCCGATCGTCTTCTTGACGACTTCGGCCGTCTGATCGCCGATGATGACCCCGTAGACACTGCGCACGTGGCCGATGATGGCCGCATCGAATTGGTCTCCGCCGACGCGCACCGACGTTTGATAGGCCACACCGCCGAGCGAGACGACGCCCACCTCCGTCGTACCGCCGCCGATGTCGACGACCATCGAGCCGCGTGCCTCCGATACCGGCAAACCCGCGCCGACCGCCGCGGCGAGGGACTCGCCGATCAGCGTCACGCGCGACGCGCCGGCCGCGAGCGCGGCTTCCCGAATCGCACGGCGTTCCACGGCGGTGGCGTTGGACGGCACGCATATCGTGAATTCGGCGCGGCGCCCGAACAACGAGCGCAGCCGCGCCATTTCGACGAATTCGCAGAACATCTGTTCGGCGGCAGAGAAATTGGCAATGACGCCGTGCCGCATCGGCCGGATGGTCTCGACGTTGCCGGGCGAGCGGCCGAGCAGTTGCTTCGCTTGATCGCCGACGGCCGTGACGCGGCTTCGTCCGGCATCCGTCGATTTCTGAAAGCAGACCACCGACGGCTGGTTGAGTACGATACCCTTGCCGCGCGTATAGATGAGGGTGTTCGCCGTGCCGAGATCTACCGCCACGCTTTGCGGGAACAGCCGATCGAAGAATGCATGATGCGACATCGTTGACTCTCTCTGGGATTGAGCACAACGGTATGCGTCCCGTCACAACGGGCGAGGCGCCTCGTGTGTCCGTTGCGGGTAGCGCGGTGAGGCCATGCCCCCTTTACGGCAGCGGTACGCGCAACTTTAGGGGTTCGTTGTATTTTTCTCTTGTGCACTGCGGCACGGGCCCGCCCTTCTTGAGCGCGCGTCGGGCTGGCCGAATGGCCGTTGTTTCCGCTCGAACGCGCATGCGCTTCCTTCGCGTGGCATTCTTCTCGCTACAGCGTTCCCTTCCCTCGAACTCATTCGTCTCTTCATGCGCACTACGCTTCGTCGGCTGCTTCTGCTGTTTTGCGCGCTGCGTTATGGCGCGAAGCTCCTGTGGGCTGCCGCGCCGCACAAAAACAAGCTGCGGTGGTTCGTGCATCTCGCCTCGCGCCTACATGCTTCGCCCGGCGCGCAGGCCTCGCTGCATCGCGCGCTGCCGCAGTTGGGGCCGCTGCTCGCCGCATTCACGGAGCATGCGTCGGCCCATCCGGACTCGCTCGCCCGTTCGGTCCACGACGTCTTCGCGTTGCTGGCCCGCGCCCGGGCCGCGCTCACCGAGCCGCTGCCGCCGGAAAAGGTCATCCCCGCGCTCGCGAAAGCCATGGGGCGTGCACCCGAGTCGGCATTCGCCTCGATCGAACGCGTTCCGGCGGAAAGCGGGATCGCCGAGCAAGTCCACAATGCGCGGCTGCGCATGCGCGAACGCACTGAACGCGAAGACGGCGGCTATGTCGATTCCGTGGTCAAGCTGCTGCGCGTCGAAGAAGTCCAGCGTATCGGCGACGATCTCGCCGTCCTGGCGTGGGTTGCACGGCTGCTCGAGCGGTTCGTGCCGGCCGCCCGCGAACTCGGGCTGCACACCATGGCCCAGTCGCTTGGCGCCGAAATCCAGCGGCACTTCGACTTACGCGCCGAAGCGGCCAACTTATCGCAAACGAGCCGGCATTTCGGCGACGACGAACGCGTCGTCGTGCCCGACGTCGTTTGGGAACTGAGCACCGATCACGCGCTCGTCGTCGAACGCATCGACTCGGCGGCCATCACCGATTTGGAAACCCTCCGCTTGCGGGGCATCGATCTCGAAGCGCTGGCCGAGCGCATCGTCGAAGTCGTCGTCGAACAGGCATTCGCGCACGGTTTCTTTCACGCCGCGCTCGATGCCGAGCGCCTGCGCGTGAGCGTCGAACCCGCAACGCTCGGCAGGCTCGTGTTCGGTGAGGGCAAGACGATGGCGACGTTGACGGAACCCGAACGCGAATTCTTCATCCACGGCGCCGGCGCACTGTTCGCGCAGGATTACGGGCGGCTCGCGGCCATGCATCGGGAGGCCGGTCACGTCGAGCCCGATACGCGCGACGAAATGCTCGGTGCCGAGCTTCGCACGCGCGCGGAACCGCATTTCGCTGCACCGAACGAGCAGCGTTCGCCGGCCGCGCTGCTGGCGCATCTGCTCACCGCCATCGAGCCTTTCGGCGGCGCGGTGTCGCCCGCCCTCACACTCGCCCACCAGGCGCTCGAGCGGGCGGAATCGCTCGCGCTCCATTTGGCGCCGGGCGTCGATACCTGGCGCGTCGTCGAAGGCACGCTCAAAGCCCTGGCTCGCGAGGACCTGAGCCATCGAGGCTGGGTCAAACGGCTCTCGCGCGAGTTGCCGCATCTCGCAGGACTGCCTCGCCTGCCCACGCTCGTCGTGCAACGGCTGCAGCAACTGCACGATGGTGGGCGCGAACGGCACCAATCGGCCGCATGGCTCGCCGAGCTGCGCCAAGAAGAACGCCTGACGCGGCGTCTGTTGTGGGCCTGCGCGGTGGGAGGCGTCCTGCTTGGTGCGGGCGCGATTTGGCTCGCGCGCTAGCGCCTCCCTCGCGCGCGGCGCATGAGGCACGGCGCTCAATCGGCCGTGTCCGCGCCCTCGGGCACCCGCGCCCGGACATCGGGCCGGGGCGGTGGCGACCATGAAGGCCGCGACGTGGCTCCCGAGTCGACGACCACCAGGTAGCGGCCGGCCCAGGGCGTCACCGCCCGGTCCGGGTGGAGCACCCACAGCGAGAAACCCGCATCGGCCATCGCCTGATAGCCGGCGTCGAGCACGCCGAAGTGGTCGAGAAACCGGTCCAGCGAACCCGGAATTCGCACACACCCCTTCGAGTGGCGGATGCCGAGCAATGGCTCGAGCTTGTCGGGATCGGTCGCATGCATCTGAAAACGCATCGAGGAAACGCCGCCCTTGCCCCATCCTCGCTGCGCATCGGTCCAACCGAAGTCGAAGATCCTCGAGTCGCGCGCGCCATAGCCGCGGATACCGTTCTCGTTCAATGTCCCCTCGGCGCGGAAATCCATGTTCTGCGGCGTATGCTCGAACACGCCGACGGGGGTGACGAAATGGTCGTAGCGGCCGGGCCAGCCGGTGGAGACCGGCGAAGCGCCGATGAGCGTCCATACTCGCTTCGAGTCGCCGCGAAAATAGATGAACAAAGCTTGGACGTTCGGATTGCGATCGACGAGCACGACGTACTGCCGCGCCAGCGCACCGAGTCCTTTCTCGGACAATGCCGCCTGCAACCGCTGCCCATAGGCATTCTGATCGGCCGGCGTAACGTCGAGGCGCCGCGTGACGTCGCTTTCGAATTGGCTACGTAACTCGAGCGCATCGCGCGGATCGAGGTGCGCGGCGAAGTCGACTGCCTGTTGAGCCGCATCGGCAACGGCCGCCGAGGCTGCCGACGCTGCCGACGCTGCCGAGGTAGAGGATGCTGTCGATGCAGCGGACGCAGCCTGCATCAATGCCGCGGAGGCGGAGGAACCGCCGGCTGCCCTCTTGTCGACGGCACTAGATGCAGCCGATGACGGGGCAGCCGGCCTAGCCGACGCGCCTTTGGGCGAAGCCGCCGATGCTTCTGATGCGCCCGATACCGACGATGCCGACGATGCCGCCGAGGCCGCGGATGCCGGACACGCGATCGCCGTGCAGACCGTCAAGCAAGCGAGGATGGCCCCGGTTCTCCTTCGAGTGACACCCTTGCACCCAATCGAGTGCCGATTGAAGACTTGACGCTCGCCAAACGCATGAATCTGCCGACACAGGCCGCGTCGACCAGAAAGACTTACCCCTCTCATCCATTGCCCACCGTAGAAAGTGCTTGTTTACCGGTCAAGCAAATCCCGTGCGTGGATGCCAATCTCAAGCTCCAGACTCTAAGCAACAACCAACAACCAACAACCAGTCGATGGTGTTGCGTCAATGCTTCACGACCGCGCCGGCGCCTGAACCGGCGCTCGCCCCATCCACATCGGGTGACTCGACGACGGCGAGCGGCAGCCTCACGGTCAGTGCAAAACCTTCCCCGGGTGCGGTGACGACCTTGATCTCGCCGCCGAGCCGTGCGGCCCGCTCGCGCATGCCGAGCAACCCGAACGACTTGCGGCTGCGCCGCGCGTTGGGTAGCGCACCGCGGCCGTTGTCGCTGATCTTGACGACGCAGAACGGCTCGTCGCGCGCGATCTCGATGTTGGCCTCGCTCGCGCCCGAATGCCGCGCGATGTTCGTCAATCCTTCCTGCACCATGCGAAACACCTCGGTGCCGCTGTCGCGATTGAACGCCACTTCGTTCATGTCGAGTTGGGCGTTGACGACGATCTGATGCCGCGCCGAAAACTCCTGAATGAACCAATCGATGGCGGGAATCGGACCGAGATCGTCGAGCATCACGGGCCGCAAATCGGCTGCGATCCGGCGCACCGAAGAGACGAGCTGATCGATGAGCCCATAGATCGCGCGCAGCCCGCCGGCGGCGGCGTCATCGATCTTGTTTTCGATCTTCTCCTCGAAGTGCGTCATATCGATTTTGAGCGCCGTCAGCAATTGGCCCAGATCGTCATGCAGCTCGCGTGCGATGCGGGTCTTCTCCTCTTCGCGGATATGTTCGATGTTCGCCGACAAGCGCTGCAATTCCTCGCGCGATTCGCGCAGCGCTTCGGCCGCGCGCCGCCGATCCGTGACGTCCAAGATCCATCCGACCATCCGGTACGCGGTGCCCGACGCATCCCAGAGCGCTTGAGCGCGCGACTGAATCCATCGGTAGTCCCCCGCCCGCGTGCGCACGCGATATTCGATGTCGTACGGGCGCCGATTCTCGGTGTGCGCCCTCAATGCGAGCATGACGCGCTCGACGTCGTCGCGGTGAATGATGTCGTAGTGCGCTCGCATCTCGTTCGGCAGTTCGTCCTCGGCATGGCCGACGATCTCGCGAAAATGCACCGACAGATACATTTCTCCGGTGCGCAGATTCCAATCCCACAGGCCCGCGCTGGCGCCGCTGACGGCCAACTGAAACCGCTCCTCGCTCGCGGCGAGCGCGGTGAGTGCCCGATGGCGCTCGATCGCATAACGGATCGCGCGACTGAGCAGCGCCGCCTGGATCTCGCGCTTGAGCAGATAGTCTTGCGCGCCCTCCTGAATCGCGACGAGCCCCACGGAGATATCGCCAAGGCCCGTCAAGACGAGCACGGGCGTATCGGGCGCGACGTGCCGGAAACGGCGAAACGTATCGATCCCGTTCCCATCCGGCAGGCCGAGGTCGAGCAAGACGACGTCGAAACGCGTCTCTTGCGCGTGCGCGAACGCCGCGGCAAGCGACTCGGCATGCGTCAGCTCGTGTTCGAAGTCGCTGATGTCGACCAGCGCCTCGCCGATGATGAGCGCATCGGTCGGGCTGTCTTCGACGAGCAAGACTTTGACGGACGACGGCGTATTCAAGGGCGGACCGGAGGCAGAGTGACGACACCGAACCAGAAATCGTTGATGCTGCGCACGACGTCGATGAACTTGGCGAAATCGACGGGCTTCGTGATGTAGCAATTCGCATGAAGGCAGTACGACTTCACGACGTCTTCCTCCGACTTCGACGTCGTCAGCACCACCACGGGAATGTTGCTCAGCTCGGGGTCTTGCTTGAGCTCGTAGAGCACTTCACGTCCGCTCATGCGCGGCAGGTTCAGATCGAGAATGATGAGCCCGGGGCGCGTGACCGGCTTGTCCGCGTACTTGCCCCGGCGTTTCAGGTAGTCCATGGCGTCGACGCCGTCCTCCACGATGTCGAGCGGATTGAGGACCTTGTATTGCACCATCGCCTCTTTCGTCAACATGACGTCGGTGGGACTGTCCTCGACGAGCAGAATGTGAACGAGCTTACCGCTGTCATCGCGTAGCATGGGTAACACTCCTCGGAACGATGCGTTAGCCGGCGCTTGCCCCCGCCGCGCGAGGCAAGGTGAAGAAGAACGTCGTGCCCTCGTCGGGCTTCGACTCCAACCAGATCCTTCCTCCGTGATGCTCGACGATGCGCTTGCACAGTGCGAGCCCGAGCCCCGTGCCCGGATATTCGCGGCGCGTATGCAAGCGCTGGAAGATCACGAAGATGCGTTCGAAGTATTGCTCCGCAATACCGATGCCGTTGTCCGCGACAGATATCCGCCACTCGTCGCCGAGCGGCTTCGCGCCGATATGAACGTGCACCGGGCGGTCTTTTTTCCGGAACTTGACGGCATTGCCGATCAGATTCTGGAAGAGCAGCGTCAACTGCGTCGGAATGCCCTGCACCGTCGGCAACGGATCGTGCGTCACCTGCGCCCCTGTCTCGTTCAGGACGACGGCCAAGTTCTTCAAGGCGAGATCGAGCGCATGCTCGATGGAGATAGGCTGCTTCGGGTCTTCGAGACGCCCCACGCGCGAATAGCTGAGCAGATCGTCGATCAACGTCTGCATGCGCGTCGCACCATCGACGGCATGGCCGATGAATTCGTCGGCGCGATCGTCGAGCTTGCCCTCGTAGCGCCGCTGCAAAAGTTGCAACGGCCCGGCCACCGCGCGCAACGGCTCCTGCAGATCGTGCGACGCCACATACGCGAATTGCTCGAGGTCCCGGTTCGAGCGCGCGAGTTCGTCGGTGCGCTGCCGCAATTGACGTTCGGCACGGGCGCGCTCGGTGACGTCGTGCAAGACGAGCACGGACCCGACGAGCCGCCCTTCGGAATCGAACGTCGGGGCACCGTTCGCGTCCACGTGCGTTCGCTTGCCGTCGCGACCGATCAGCATGGTGCCGTCCGAATGCTCGATCGGACGCCCCTCGCGGATCGCGATGATGGCGGGGTTCTCGGCTCGGCGGCCATCCGTGCTGTGCTCGAAGCCCAAGATCTCGTCGACCGGATGACCGAGCGCCTCGCCGGGAGGCCAGCCCGTCAACGTCTCGGCCACGCGGTTGAAATACGTGACGCGGCCTTCCGTGTCGGTGGCGATCACCCCATCGCCGATGCTCGCGAGCGTCACTTCGAGCAACTCCTTCTGCTCGAACATCGAGGCGGTCAATTCCGCCGCCTGCCTCAGCAGGCGCCGTGAGAGCGCGCCGAACGACAAGCAGATGAACACGGTCAAAAGTCCGGACGCGAGCCCGACGGCAACCGCCAAGTTGCGCGTGCGCCGAGCCGCCGCCTGGCGGGCCGCCAATTGGGTGGCCACGTCGCGCTCCATCTCGGCGACGATGGCACGGGCGCGATCCATGAAGAGCTTGCCCGTATCGTTCGAGACGATCGCCTGCGCCGCTGCGAATCCCTGTGCACGGCGCAGGTCGATGACCGAACGCAGTTCGCGGCGCTTGTCCTCGAGCAGCGTGCGCAAGCGTGCGAGCCGCTGCTCTTGGACAGGGTCCTGCGCCAGCAGCGCCTTCAAACTGTCGAGTTGCGCCCCCATCTGCGCTCCGGCTTCGTGATACGGCTCGAGATATTCGTCGCGCCCAGTGATGATGAACCCGCGCTGCCCCGTTTCGGCATCGCGCGCCAGCGAGAGCACGCGCTCGAGATCTTTGTAGACGACGTTCGAATGATCGACCTCCGCTTCGCTGTTATAGAGGCTCACCGTGCCGAACGCGCCGATGCCGGCCGTGATGAGCATCAGCAGGCCGATGAACGGCCAACCCCAGCGGACCCACGCCCACCCCGGAACCCCAACGCCAAACCGCTCGACCGCGCTCTTCATTTCCTATTGACCCCGAATGTGCACAGCGTTGCTCTATTACAAGATAGGAAATTCGACTGATGAATCACAACGACAAATCGCATTTTGTCGCGATCGTCTTGGTCATTCCGGTAACGCTCCGCTATCGACGGGCAACGGGCGACGATAATCGGTCGGGCGCGCGCCGGTCCATTTGCGGAAGGCGCGATGAAACGCGCTCGGTTCGGCGAATCCCACGTCGGCTGCGATGTCCGCGATCGTTCGCTCCCCGCTTTGCAACGCAGCAATGGCCAAATCGCGCCGCAACGCATCTTTGATCGACTGATAGGTCTCACCGTCGCGCTTGAGCTTGCGGCGCATCGTGGCCTCGGCGATGCGCAATTCGGCGGCCAGTTCGTCGGCGCCGGGCCATTCCGACACCGGACGGCCACGCAGCGCCCGCCGCACCCGTGCGGCGAGCGAATCGGGATTGCGGTATTTGACGATGAAGCTCGCCGGCGCATTGCGCAAAAAGGTCTTCAGCGATTTCGGCGTTTGAATGACCGGTAACGCCATGAAGGCAGGCGCGAGCTCGACATAAGATTCGCGTTCGCCAAAGCGTAAATCGTCGCAAAACATCGAGCGATACTCATGGCCCGCCGCCGGCTCCGCACAGCGAAAGCGGGCGGCACGGACAGGAATGCGGCGCCCCACGAGCCAGCACACCACGCCGTAGACGAGAATGAAGTGCGTCGCGTAGGCAAACATCGCCTTTTCACGCACGCCGTCGCGCAAGCGGTAGACGAGGCGCACGCGCTCGGCGGTGGCATCGACCTCCGCGGTCATGTCGTCGAGCACGAGCCGCATGAAGCCCGTGGCGCGCGCAATCGCCTGTGCCCCGTTACGCGCGGTGAGCGCCGCCTGGCACATGGCGATGAAGCTTCCGCTGCGCATCGGGTGCGAGTCCTGGCCGAAGAATTCATCGTCGAGCGCGCGGACGATCGCGCTCCACAGCGCGCCATACTGCGCCGAGGACACCCGCCCCTGCGGCGAAGCGATCAGCTGTGGCGAAATACCGGCTTGCTCGAGGATCGGCACCGGATCGACGCCGCGGCGCTCGACGCAGCGCACCGCCTCCTCGACGAGACTGACCGCGATGGTCCCTTTTTCTTTATCCATGAATCGTTCCAAGCCTGGGATAGGGCTGCGGCAAATGCCGAACGGGCCGAATGCCGAATGCCGGCGCATCGGCGGCCGCCGGCCCGGGCCTGCGACGCACCCCTGGCTGCGGTGGCAAATGCGCTCATGACGATTGAGCGGTGCGAGCATCGAAAGCCGCGGCGGCCCTGCCTACACTTCGACGCGTGAACGGCACGCCGATCCGGCGCGCCATTTTGACCGATTTGACCGATTTCGCCTATTTGCGCCGCCATGGATGAGCTCTACACCGACGAACAACGCATGATCCGCGATACCGCACGGCAGTTCGCGACCGAATGCCTGGCGCCGCACGCGGCCGAGTGGGACCGCGACGGCGCGTTGCCCGCGCAGATCGTCCGCCAGATGGGCGAGCTCGGGTTGCTCGGCATGATGGTTCCGGCCGAGCTCGGCGGCACCTATACCGATTACGTCGCCTACGCCCTGGCCCTCGAGGAAATCGCGGCCGGCTGCGCCGCGTGCGCGACGATGATGAGCGTGCACAACTCGGTCGGCTGCGGGCCGATCCTCAAGTTCGGCACTGCGGCGCAACAAGCGCGTTGGCTCGGCGAACTCGCGCTCGGCAAGACGATCGGCGCGTTTTGCCTGACCGAGCCGCACGCCGGCTCGGAGGCCAACAATCTGAGAACGCGGGCCGTGCTTCGAGACGGGCGCTGGGTCATCAACGGCAGCAAGCAATTCGTGACGAACGGCGGCCGCGCCGGGGTGGCCATCGTCTTCGCCGTCACCGATCCCGAACTCGGCAAGCGCGGGCTGTCCGCTTTCATCGTGCCGACCGATACGCCGGGATTCACGGTCGGCCGGCCGGAGAACAAGCTCGGCATTCGTGCATCGGATACCTGCCCGATCACGCTCGAAGACTGCGCCGTGCCCGAGGACCATTTGCTGGGCCCGCGCGGCGACGGGCTCAAGATCGCTTTGTCGAACCTCGAAGGCGGCCGCATCGGCATTGCGGCCCAGGCCGTCGGCATTGCCCGGGCCGCGTTCGACGCGGCGCGCGCGTATGCCGGCGAACGCATCCAGTTCGGCAAGGCCATCAAAGAGCATCAAGCGATCGCGCATATGCTCGCCGACATGGCCACGCACCTGAACGCGGCCCGGCTGCTCGTCCATCACGCAGCCCGCTTGCGCAGCGCGGGCAAGCCTTGCCTGTCCGAGGCGTCGCAAGCGAAGCTCTATGCGTCGGAGATCGCGGAGGACGTCTGCTCGAAGGCCATCCAGGTTCACGGCGGGTACGGTTATCTGGCCGACTACCCAGTCGAGCGCCATTACCGCGACGCGCGCATCACGCAGATCTACGAAGGCACCAGCGAAGTTCAGCGCATGGTCATCGCGCGCCACCTCTGAGGCCGGGCAATCAGCCCTCGGCCGGCCCGGCCGGGGGGCTGGCGGGACCGACGCAACCGCTCGGCGTTCAAGCCGCCCGCAAGGGGCTCGGCCCGGCTCCGCGGCTCGTAATATTCCGTTGCAGACTCGACCCACCGCTTTTAAGAATGGCTTAAGGTGCCGCCGCCAACATCTGGCCGCAGCTATTTGCGATGGAGGCCGGCCCGATGACTGACCCGAACGAACTCACCCCGCCGCGCAAGGCGCGCACTATGCTGCGCCGCATCCTAAGCCATCACGAGCTCGCCACGTTGCTGCTCTTGCTCCACTCGCCCATCGACGTCTCCGCCAAACCGGAGATTCCGATGCTGCAGGAAGCCGGGCTCGTGGAATCCGTCACGCTCGAATCGGGCGCCACCCGCTTTCAATTGACCGAGGACGGCAACGCCGTCCTGCGCGGGCTCGGCGTGAGCTGAATGCCTCCGCCCGGCGCAGCCCCGGCCGCCATCCCGGCCCGCTCGCCGGTACCGCTTGCCCGGCGGGTGGCAAATGCGCTCACGCAAAGTGAGCGGCTTGAGCATCGAAAGCGGCTCGCCCGCTGCCTACACTTCGACGCGTAGCACACCGGCATGAGCAGCCAATGATCGGCCATGCCGGCCGCGCGGTGCATCGCGCTCGCGGGTTGGGTCTATAACTAGGTAACTAGGGAACCGCAACCTCACTAGAAAACGCGCCGGGCCAGCCAAGCCTCCCGACTTTGCACGCACCGAGCGCGGCGTAGGCTTCAGGAGACATCGATGAACGCATCACAGCGCTTTCTAGCCGCGCGCGATTTCCTATTGCGCCATCGGTCGGACTACGACCATGCCTATCGCCATTTCGCCTGGCCCATGCTCGACGAATTCAATTGGGCCATCGACTACTTCGACGAAATCGCCCGCGGCAACGACGCACCGGCGCTGTGGCTCGTCGATGCCGGCAGCGGCGAACAAACCCGGCTCTCGTTCGCGCAGATGTCGGAACGCTCGTCGCGCATCGCCAATCATTTGCGCGAGCTCGGTGTCGGCCGCGGCGACCGCATCTTGCTCATGCTGCCGAACCGCGTCGAACTATGGGATGCCATGCTCGCCGCGATCAAGCTCGGCGCGGTCTTGATGCCCGCCACGACGCAATTGTCCGCCGACGATCTGCGCGAACGGATCGACATCGGCCAGCCGAAGTTCGCGATCGTCGATTCCGCCGAATGCGGCAAGTTCGAAGCGGCCGGCGCGGCGCTCGTCAAGATCGCCGTCGGCGCTCGAGCCGACACTGCGATGGCCGGCTGGCACCGCTTGGAAGACGGCTATGCCGCTTCGCCCGAATTCGAGCCGGGGGCCGCGACGCCCGCGCGCGATCCGCTGCTGCTCTATTTCACGTCGGGCACGACCTCCAAACCGAAACTCGTCGAGCACACGCACGAGAGCTACCCCGTCGGCAGCTTGTCGACGATGTATTGGATCGGGCTGCAGCCGGGCGACGTTCATTGGAACATCAGTTCGCCGGGCTGGGCGAAGCATGCATGGAGTTGCTTCTTCGGGCCGTGGAACGCGCAGGCGTGCGTCTTCGTGCTCAATTACGCGCGCTTCGATGCCAAGACCGTGCTCGATACGCTGACGCGCCACGGCATCACGACGTTGTGCGCCCCGCCGACCGTCTGGCGCATGCTCGTGCAGGAGCCGCTCGCGTCGCATGCCGTCTCGCTGCGCGAGATCGTAGGGGCGGGAGAACCGTTGAACCCGGAGATCATCGAACGCGTGAAAACGGCGTGGGGCATCACGATCCGCGACGGCTACGGCCAAACCGAAACGACGTGCCAAATCGGCAATTCTCCGGGACAAACGGTCGTCCCGGGCTCGATGGGGCGCCCGATGCCAGGCTACCGCGTCGTGCTCGTCGATCCCGACGGGCATTCCGCGGAGGAAGGCGAAATCGCCCTATGGCTCGGCCCGCCGCCCGACGATACGGCCGAACCCTGCGAGCGCCCGCTCGGCCTGATGACACGCTACGCGAACAACGCCGACGCAACGGCACACGTGATGCGCGACGGCCGCTATCACACGTCGGACGTCGCCATGCGGCGCGCCGACGGCTACTACGTTTACATCGGCCGGGCCGACGACGTCTTCAAATCCTCGGACTATCGCTTGAGCCCATTCGAACTCGAAAGCGCGCTGATCGAACACGAAGCGGTGGCCGAAGCCGCCGTCGTGCCCAGCCCCGACCCGCTGCGGTTATCCGTCCCGAAAGCCTATGTGATGCTGCGCCACGGCTATACGTTCGGCCCGGAGCTCGCGAAGAGCATCTTCGCGTTTTCGCGCGAGCGGCTCTCGCCGTACAAGCGAATCCGGCGCCTCGAAGCCTACGAGCTGCCCAAGACGATCTCGGGCAAGATCCGCCGCGTCGAGCTGCGCCGTCGCGAGATGGAGCGCGGCGATGCGAAGCAGCGGCTGGCCGGCGAGTATTGGGAAGACGACTTCCCCGATCTGCGATGACCGCGCAGCGCAAGCGAGAAGTCTGCTATTTCTTCGCAAGCCGAGCGCTGCCGGCTTGCTCGCATGCGGTGAGCCTCGGCCGCCGCGCATTCCCTTGAACCGAACCGGAGCCTATCGATGAGCGTATCTTCCGCCGCCGGCGCGACCTGCCCGACCGTCAAGCTGCTGATCAACGGAGAATTCGTCGAATCCACCTCGACCGAGTGGCGCGATATCGTCGATCCCGCCACTCAAGAAGTGCTGGCACGCGTGCCGTTCGCGACGCGCGCCGAAGTCGATGCCGCCGTCGGCGCCGCGCACGCGGCATTCGCGCAGTGGAAATCGACGTCGATCGGCACCCGTGCGCGGATCATGCTCAAGTATCAAGCGCTGATCCGCGAGCACATGCCGCGCATCGCGAAGATCCTGACGGCCGAGCAGGGCAAGACGCTGCCCGATGCGGAAGGCGACATTTTCCGCGGGCTCGAAGTCGTCGAGCATGCGGCGTCGATCGGCACGCTGCAACTCGGCGAATTCGCGGAGAACGTGGCGGGCGGCGTGGACACCTACACGCTGCGTCAGCCGATCGGAGTCTGCGCGGGCATCACGCCGTTCAATTTTCCCGCCATGATCCCGCTTTGGATGTTCCCGATGGCGATCGTCTGCGGCAATACGTTCGTGCTCAAGCCGTCCGAACAGGACCCGCTCTCGACGATGGCGCTCGTCGAGCTCGCGCTCGAAGCCGGTGTGCCGCGCGGCGTGCTCAACGTCGTCCACGGCGGCAAGGACGTCGTCGATGCCCTGTGCACGCACGAACACGTCAAAGCGGTGTCGTTCGTCGGCTCGACGGCCGTGGGCACCCACGTCTATACGCTTGCAAGCGAACACGGCAAGCGCGTGCAATCGATGATGGGCGCGAAGAACCACGCGATCGTCCTGCCCGACGCCCATCGCGAGCAAACGCTCGATGCGCTAGTCGGCGCGAGCTTCGGTGCGGCCGGCCAGCGCTGCATGGCGACGTCGGCCTTGGTGCTCGTCGGAGCGGCGCGCGAATGGCTGCCCGATCTCGTCGCGCGCGCGAAGGCGCTCAAAGTCAACGCGGGGATCGAGCCGAACACCGATCTCGGGCCACTCGTCTCGAAGTCCGCCAAGGACCGAGTGCAATCGCTGATCGCGAAAGGCGTCGAAGAGGGGGCAACGCTCGAGCTCGACGGACGCGGCGTGCGTGTGCCCGGTTACGAGCACGGCAACTTCATCGGCCCGACGATCTTCTCGGACGTGACCACCGACATGGCGATCTACCGCACGGAAATCTTCGGCCCCGTGCTCGTCGTGCTGAACGTCGCGACGCTCGACGAAGCCATCGCACTCGTGAACCGCAATCCGTTCGGCAACGGCGTCGGCCTCTTCACGCAAAGCGGCGCGGCGGCACGCAAGTTCCAAAGCGCGATCGACGTCGGCCAAGTCGGGATCAACATTCCGATTCCGGTGCCGGTCCCGTTCTTCAGTTTCACGGGTTCGCGCGGCTCGAAGCTCGGCGATCTGGGTCCGTACGGCAAGCAAGTCGTTCAGTTCTACACGCAGACGAAGACGGTTACGTCGCGCTGGTTCGACGATGCAACGTCCGCCGGCGGTGTCAACACGACGATCAGCCTGCGCTGAGCCGCCGTGCGATCGGCAACGGGCTGATCAGCCATCCGCATCCGCCATCCGCTTCCAACCGAATACGGAGACATTCCCCATGAAGATCGGATTCATCGGCCTCGGCAACATGGGCGCGCCGATGGCGCTCAATCTGCTCAAGCACGGTCATTCCCTGCAAGCGTTCGATCTGAACGAGGCCGCGCTGCGCGCGCTCGCGCAAGCCGGCGCAACGGCGTGCGCGTCGCCGAAGGCGGCTGTCCTCGATGCCGAGATCGTCATCACGATGCTGCCGGCCGCCGCGCACGTGCGCAGCGTGCTGACGGACGAGCAAGGCGTGCTGGCGGGCATGGCACCCGGCGCGGCCATCATCGATTCGAGCACGATCGATCCGGCCAGCGCGCAGGCTTTCGCCAAGCTTGCGGCCGAGCACGGCAACGCGTTCGTCGACGCCCCGGTCTCTGGCGGAACCGGCGGCGCTGCTGCCGGCACACTGACGTTCATGGTCGGCGCGAGCGAAACGCTGTTCGCCCGCGTCGAGCCGGTGCTCGGCGCGATGGGCAAGAACATCGTCCGGTGCGGCGATACGGGCATGGGACAAGTCGCGAAGATCTGCAACAACCTGCTGCTCGGCATCACGATGACGGGCGTGGCGGAGGCGATGTCGCTCGGCGCCGCCCTCGGCATCGACCCGAAGGTATTGGCCGGCATCATCAATACGTCGACGGGCCGATGCTGGAGCTCGGATGCCTACAACCCCTATCCGGGCATCGTCGAGACCGCGCCGGCGTCGCGCGGCTACGCCGGGGGCTTCGGCGCGGATCTCATGCTCAAGGACCTGGGCCTCGCGTCGGAGGCGGCCCGTGCTGCCAAGCAACCGATTTTTCTGGGAGCCGTGGCTCAGCAGCTCTATCAGGCAATGAGCGCCGGCGGCCAGGGCGGCCTCGATTTCTCCGCGATCATCTCGCTCTACCAACGCCAACGGCGCGCCCCGCAATGAGGAGCGGCGCGACGGCATACCGACATACCGAAACATCGATGAAGGGAGTCAAGCAATGAACGCACGTGTCGAACCCTCGCATGCCGCGGGCGACGGCGCATCGAGCGCCATGCAACCGGCCGAGGGGCGCGTGCTCTGTCACGTAGTCAACGGCGTCGCCATCCTCACGCTCGATCGGCCGCAAGCGCTGAACGCACTGTCGCATTCGATGGTGCGTGCGCTCGCCGAATGGATCGAGCGTTGCCGGGAGGACGACGCGATCGTCGCGGTGGTGCTGCGCGGCAGCGGCGAGAAAGGATTCTGTGCAGGCGGAGACGTGCGCGCGCTTTACCATGCGGCGACCGCGGGACGCATCGAAGGCGAGGACGGCTGGCGCGCGTTTTTCATCGACGAATACCGGCTCGACTTTGCGCTGCACGCGTTTCCGAAGCCGATCGTGGCGCTGGCCGACGGCATCACGATGGGCGGCGGCATGGGCCTCGCGCAGGCCGCGTCGCTGCGCGTGAGCACCGAGCGCAGCAAGATCGCGATGCCCGAGACGCGCATCGGCTTCGCGCCGGACGTCGGCGCAACGCGCTTTCTGAGCGTGATGCCGCCCGAACTGGCGCTGTACATGGGCCTCACGGGCGCCGTGCTCACGGGCGCAGACGCCGTGCGCTGCTCGCTCGCCGATGTCTGCGTTCCGAGCGAGTGGCTGCAAGGATTCGAAGCACGGCTCGCCGGCTTGCCGCCCGCTCAAGTGGGCAAGCGCCTGCGCGAAGCGTTCGTGCCGAGCGCGGCGCCGCTACCGCATGCGCCGATCGACGCCGTGCTGCCCGCGATCGAAAAGCACTTCGATGCACGGCTCGGCGTGGAACAAATGGCCGCCTCGTTGGCGGCGGCACTAATCTCGAATCCGCATCCGGAGTTGCGAGCGTGGCTGCAAACGGCGCTCGATGCGCTGCACGGCTATTCGCCGACGATGCTGCACGTCACGCGCGAGGCCATCGGGCGGGGGCGGCGCATCAGCTTGGCCGATGCCTACCGGATGGAGCTCGGCATCGTGTCGCGCGCGATCGAGGAAGGGGATTTTCGCGAGGGCGTGCGTGCCCATCTGATCGACAAGGACCGCTCGCCGCGCTGGCAGCCGGCCTCGCTGGCCGACGTGCGGCCCGAGCGTGTCGCGTACTTCTTGAGTTCGCCCTGGCCGCGCGCTCGGCATCCGCTCGCCGATCTCGGCGAACTGCCGCCGATCCGCGCATCGCAGTTGCCGTCGTGAGCGGCGTGCGGGCGTAAGCGGCGCCGTCAAACCGAAGCGATGAGCCCCATCGCGATCGCTTTGACGACGGCCTGCACCTTGTTGGTGGCGTTCAGCTTCAGCAGAACGTTATTGACGTGGAAATTGACGGTCCGCTCCGAGATATTGAGAATCTGGCCGATTTCGCACGCCGTCTTCCCTTCCCCGGTCCAGCAGAGCACTTCGCACTCGCGCGGCGTCAGCACGACGCCGGCTTCGGGTGCCAGCCGCGGCACGACGAATTCGCTCATCAGCGAGTGCGACAGATTGGCGAGCCAGCTCGCCTGCAGCGTCAATTCGTCGACCTCGGCAGGCGTGAGCCCATCGGCGGAACGCGCCATCGTCAGCAAACCATAGACGCCGTGCGCCGCCCAGCTCGACTGCGCGACGCCCACGCGCAAGCCGAAATCGCGCGCATCGCGCCAAAGCTGCGGCGCGTTCGGCGCTGCCTCGGGCCATAGGATCAGCCGCGAACTCGTCATCCCTTCGCGCACCGTGGGATCGACGTCGATGAAATGACTCTCCTGATAGTGCTTCATCCACCCGGACGGATAGGTATCGAAGATGGCGACGGCCGGGTTCGACACGGGCAGCGGCACACGGATGCCATAACAGCAGTACTCGAAGCCCATGCGCTTCGCGATCCCTGCGACCCGTTCGAACAGTTGGCGCTCGTCGGCCGCGGAGCTCAGTTGTTCGTAACTATCTTGCCAGCGCAACGGCAATTCCATGGATACCCCAAACTGTGAGAAACACGGGACGCCGGGCTGTCATTGTTGCCAGGTCCCACGAGTGCGACAGGCTGCTACAGTCCCGCGCATGAGACTTCCTTCCCCCTTGCTGCCCGCCCCCCATGCCGACGGCTACGTCCGGCTGCCCGAATGCGCGCTCGCCGAACTTCATCTCGTGCATGTCGATTCCGCGCTCGATCCCGCGTTGCTCGAGGAATTGCACGCAGAAGGAATCGACGCGAGCACCGCCGGCTACACGGAGTGGCAACGCACGCGCGGCCCCGGCTCGCCGTTCGTGACGCTCGGCTGGGACTGGTACGTCGACCCGGCCTCCGGCGCATTGCTCGTCGCTTGGGGCGACATCCGCAGCAACGTCATGTGCGTCGACCCGGGCGGAGCCGATCTCGGCATGGCACATACCGCGCAAGCATTGTTGCGGCGCGTCGCCGGGCTGAACTGGCCGAACACCGTCGCGCAAACAGCGCTTGCGCTCTGGGGCCAGCCGGCGGCCCGGGGTCCGACGCTGCAATAAGGCCATGCGGCAGTGCCGTATCGGCCACTGCGCACCCAATTCGTCTGCCAACTCATTCACAGGTGTCATTTATAAGCAAATCGTCGGCTCATTTCAATCTCATTATTTGATTCGTCCGACTTGCCAAGGCGCCCCATCCGCGTCGGCAGGGAGCGCCGCACCCGCTCGAGTCCTGTCAACGTTGACAGTTACCGCCCCTCCGGGCGCGCGCTGTAATGCCCTCATCCAAAATCGAAGCGAGGGATTTCATGCGGACATCCGTTCACGGCGACGGGGCGTTGCCCGAAGACCTCGATGCTGCGCTCGCGCACTATCGGCACCGAATCTTCATCGAACAGTTGGGATGGCGGCTGCCGTGCGCCGATGGCCGCTTCGAGCGCGACCAATACGATCGCGACGATACCGTCTACGTCGTCGCCCATGACGAATCCGGCTCCATTTGCGGTTGTGCGAGGTTATTGCCGACTACCGAGCCTTACTTGTTGCAAGAACTGTTTCCCACATTGCTGGCAGACGGCATCGAGCCGCCGAAGGCCGCGGCCGTCTGGGAGCTTTCGCGGTTCGCGGCGGGCACCTCGGATGGGATGGCCGGCGAAGACACCGGCGCATGGGCCGTGCGGCCGATGCTGGCCGCCGTCGTCGAGTGCGCGGCCAAGAGGGGCGTGCGCCAGTTGATCGGCGTGACGTTTCTCAGCATGGAGCGCCTGTTTCGCCGCATCGGCGTACACGCTCACCGGGCCGGCCCGGCCCAGCGCGTCGACGGCCGCATGGTCGTTGCTTGTTGGATCGATTTGGATGTCCAAACGCTGACGGCGCTCGGCGTCGATCCGTCCCTCCTTGCCCAGCAGGATTGCAACGCGCTTGCGCGGGCGGCATACGCCTGACCCGTAACCCTTGTCTGAACGAAGAACGATCGTGGATATCACCCAGGACGCCCCCGCCCCGCTTTGGACTGATGATTTTGCCGCGTGGGTGCGGTTGGCAGTGAAGTACGCCGGTCATACATCGGCGATGCCGCTGCTGCGGCTCGATCGGCACGGGCTGACCGTGGCCGTCCATGACGACGCCGATGCGCCGGTCATCGGCTTGCCCCAGCGCGCGGCGATCATCGGCGATGCCACGCCGCTTTGCGAGTTGAGGCTCGTCGCCCGGTCGATCGAGCGGGAAGAAGGGCGTCCGGCGACGGCCATTTTGGAGCCGTCGCGCGCCGACGACCACGCGTCGTTATGGCAAACGCTGCGTGCCTATCGCGCGCAATTGGGCGCCGCGCCGTCCGGCGAGCAACCGGCGCCGCTACCCGGTCCTGATTCGTCCGCGCCCGAATGGCGATATCGCGCATCGTGCGATGCCGCTTTCACGCTCGCAAACCATGACGACGCTTGCTTTTTTTCGCGTTGGCTCGACTATCACTTCGCCGAACTACGCGCACGAGCGAGGATGAACGATGTGGGAGGCGATCTGCGCGAGATCTTCATGCGCGTGGCGGATCAGGAGGTCGACGTTCGCTTCGTCTTTCACGCCGGCGCGCGCGCGGTGCGGACATCGAGCGAGCTGGCCTGCCGCTGGATCGCGGAACAAGCCGAGCACCAGTTGGGCATGACCGTCGAGCATTGGGTGCCCGGGACCATGCCCACCCGCAGCACTGCAGCCCATCTCAGCCTAGGCCGAAAGCCTTCCTCAGGCTTGCGTCCACGGGGCCGGCAGGCATGAACCGTCTGAGCTTGCTGAGCAAGGCGGCCTGCCCGCCCGGCGTGCGGCGCATGCGCCAATTGCCGAGCGCGGCTTCGACGATGGTTTTCGCCACGCCGTCGGGCGCGGGCGCGCCTTTGACGCTATCCACTACGGCACGCGATGCAAGGCCGCGCTCTCGATCGTACGCGGGGATCTTCGAACTCGCCTGCGGGGCGTTGACATCCAAATTGGTCCTCGTGAACGACGGCTGGACGAGCGTAACCCGAACACCGAACTGACGCACCTCATGGTCCAGGCTTTCGGTCAACCCCTCGACCGCGTGCTTGGACGCCGAATAGATTCCCATGTACGGCGCCGGCAGAAAACCGAGCACGGAGCTGACGTTGACGATCCGTCCGCTGCGCTGCGCCCGCATGTGAGGCAGCACCGCCTGCGCCGTCCGTAGGATGCTCAAGACATTGGTGTCGAACAGCGACGCGGCTTCGCTCGCCCCGGTTTCCTCCACCGCGCCGATCAAGCTCGTTCCGGCGTTGTTGACGAGCACGTCGATACGTCCGGCACGCTCGACAATCGATTGAATGCCGGCCTTGACGGATACATCGTCGCGCACGTCCATTTCGACCAGCTCGACACCGGGCAATGAAATCGCGTTGGCGATGCTGCGCACCGTTCCGAAAACGCGGCATCCTCGTTTGGCAAACGTCTGGGCGGCGGCGCGTCCGATGCCCGACGATACGCCCGTCACAACGACAACAGTGGGATTCGACATGATGGTTCCCCTCGTACGAGTCAATGGGTGGTGTTGTTAATTGGGCGCATCGAGTGCATCGCGCAGGCGCGGCTCGGAAGACCGCCGCCGTTCCTCTCCGCTATCGCTACCGCTTTCGCGCACATCAGCGGCGCTGCCGGGCCGGATCTTGAACCAGATCGAATACATCGCGGGCAAGAACACGAGCGTCAAAACCGTTCCTGCGAACGTGCCGCCGATCAGCGTGTATGCGAGCGTCCCCCAGAACACTGAATGCGTCAGCGGGATGAAGGCCAAGACCGCGGCCATGGCCGTGAGAATGACGGGCCGGGCGCGCTGCACCGTGGCCTCGACCACTGCGTGGAAAGGATCCAATCCTGCCAGCTTGTTCTGATGGATCTGCCCGATCAGGATCAGCGTGTTGCGCATCAGAATCCCGGAGAGCGCGATGAGGCCGACGAGCGCATTGATGCCGAAGGGCTGACGGAACAGGATCAGCGTCGGCACCACGCCGATCAAACCGAGCGGGCTCGTCATGAACACCATGACCATCGCCGAGATCGAGCGAGTCTGGAAAATGATGATGACGAGCGTGACCGCCAGCATGATCGGGAACAGCGGCAACATGGCCTTCGTCGCTTTGCCCGATTCCTCGATGGAGCCGGCCTGCTCGATCCGATAGCCCGCCGGCAACTTGGCGATAATCGGTTGCAGTTGCTTCGTCATCGCCGTCGACACATCGGGCGGCTGGAGATCGTCGGCGATGTCGCCGCGCACCGTAATCGTCGGAACGCGGTCGCGCCACCGCATGATCGGCTCTTCCATGCGCACGTCGACTTTGCCGATCTGCGACAGCGGGATGCGTTGCCCGCCCGCGCCCGCCAGCGTGAAATCGCCGATCTTCGCCGGGTCGAGGCGAACGTCGCCCGCCGAACGCGCGATCACCTGTACCGTTCGGATATCCTCGCGCACGGCTGTCACAGGCACGCCAGTCAGGAAAAACTGCAGTTGCTGCGCGACGGCGCTCGACGTCAATCCCACGGCTTGCAACCGATCCTGCTGCAACGTGAAATGCAGCGTGGGCTCTCGCGTTCCCCAATCGGTGTTGACCGTGCGCATCATCGAGCTCGCATCCAGCACGCGTTCGACTTGCGCAGCAATGCCGCGCAGCTTGTCGGGATCCGGGCCGGAGACACGATAGGCAACCGGGAACGGCGAGTACGGCCCGAATACGAGCTGCGTCACGCGCACGCGCGCTTCGGGCGCGAGGCCGTCGGCAACTGCTTGGCGCAGCCGCTGCTTCAGCGCATCGCGCTGCTCCTGGTTGTCCGTGCGCACCACTATCTTGGCAAACGACGGATCGGGCAATTCCGGCCCCATCGCCAGGTAAAAGCGCGGCGCACCTTGTCCGACGTAAGCGGTGACGATCTTGGCTTCCTTCTGCTTCGCCAGCCACGCCTCGACTTTCTGCGTAGCGGCGCTGGTTTGAGAGATGGACGTGCCATAGGGCATCTGCACCTCGACGAGCACTTCGGGGCGGTCGGAGATCGGGAAGAACTGCTTCTTGACCACCGCCATGCCGAGGATGGCCAACACGAAAAGACCGACGACAGAACCGGCGACGAGCCACTTGCGCGCAATCACGCGCGTGAGCAGTTGCCGGAAGCGGTTGTAGCGCGGCGTAGCGTAGATCGCGTCATGCCCGCCTTCCACCTTCTTGAAGTCGGGCAGCATCTTCACGCCCAAGTACGGCGTGAAAATCACCGCAACGAGCCACGACGCGATCAGCGCGATGCCGACGATCCAGAACATGTTGCTCGTGTATTCGCCCGCGGTGGAGCGCGCGAAACCATTGGGCATGAAGCCCACGGCCGTCACGAGCGTGCCCGACAGCATCGGTGCGGCCGTGTGGCTCCAGGCATAGGCGGAGGCGGCCACGCGGCTGTAGCCTTCCTCCATTTTCACCACCATCATTTCGATCGCGATGATGGCATCGTCCACCAGCAGGCCTAGCGCAAGGATCAAGGAGCCGAGCGTGATGCGATCGAAGTTCTTCCCCGTCGCGGCCATTACCACGAATACGACGGCCAGCGTCAGCGGCACGGCCGCTGCCACCACCAAACCCGCGCGCCATCCCATGCTCACGAAACTCACGAGCATCACCACGAGCAACGCGGCGAAGAACTTGAGCATGAACTCGTCGACGGCCGAGTGAATGTTGACGGCTTGATCGGTGACTTTCGTGAGGCTCATGCCGAGCGGCAGTTCGCCGTTGATCGCGCCGACCTCGCTGTCCAGCGCCTTGCCGAGATCGAGCCCGTTCCAGCCGTCTCGCATGACGATGCCGAGCAGCAGCGCAGGTGCGCCGTTGTTGCGAATCATGAAGGTGGCCGGATCTTCGTAGCCGCGCGTGACCGTGGCGATATCCGAGAGCTTGAGCGTGCGCCCTTGCGCGACGATCGGCGTGTCGCGAATCTTCTGGAGCTTGTCGAACGCGCCGTCGAGGCGAATGAACACCTCGGGCCCCTTCGTTTCGACGGAGCCGGCCGGCGTCAGGGCATTTTGACCATTGAGCGCGGCGAAGATGTCTTGCGGGCTGACGCCCAGCGTCGCCAAGCGGTCATGGGAAAACTGGACGTAGATGCGTTCCGCTTGCTCGCCGATGATGTTGACCTTCTTCACGCCGGGCACATGCAGCAGGCGTTGGCGTAACCTCTCGGCATCACGCACGAGCAAGCGCTGCGGCTCCCCCTTGGCCTTCAGCGCGAAGAGTGCAAACGTGACATCCGCATATTCGTCATTGACCATCGGCCCGATCACGCCGGCGGGGAGGTTGGCCGCTTCGTCGCTGATCTTCTTCCGCGCTTGGTAAAACTCCTCCTGCACTTCCGACGGCGGCGTGCTGTCGAGCAGCGTCAACGTCGTGAAAGCCAAACCGGGCCGCGTGTAGGTCTCGGTCCGGTCGTACCAGCGCAGCTCCTGCATGCGCTTTTCGATCTTTTCGGCGACCTGATCGTGCATTTCCTGCGCGGTGGCACCGGGCCACGCGGTTACGATCGTCATCACCTTGACCGTGAAAGCGGGATCTTCCGCGCGGCCCAGCTTGAAAAACGAAACGAGCCCGGCCAACGAAATCAGGCAGATCAGAAACAAGGTGATCGAGCGCTCGCGCACCGCAAGCGCCGACAGATTGAAGCGGCCTTCGCTCACGGGCGACCTCCCTCGGATGCGACGGCAACGCCCTGACCTGCCATCCGGACTTGCTCGCCGTCGCGCAACAGTTGGGCGCCCAGCGCAACGACACGCTCGCCTGGCTTCAGTTCGCCGGCGACGCGAGCACTATCGTCGTCCAAGTGCTCGACCGTCACGGGCCGCCACGAAACCTTGGCGGGCTCGCCGCCGATGACCCACACGCCAGGCCCCTTGCCGGTATCCAGCAACGCTCCGATCGGCACTTGCAGCCCGCCTTGCACGGACGAACGCGCATCGGGAAGCTGAATCGTCACGGTGGCGCCCAACGGCGCATCGGCCAATGCACCTTGCAGGACGTATCGCGCTTCATAGGTGCGTGTGCGCGGATCGGCCGCATCCGAGAGTTGGCGCAGCGTGGCCGGTACGCTCGCGCCGTCGCCGCCGAACAACGTGGCTTGCGCGACCGAACCGATGGCCGGACGCAACGTTTCCGGCAGCTGAATCACCGCTTCTCGACGCCCGGCATGGGCCAGGCGCACCACGGGCTGTCCCGCGGCGACGACTTGGCCCGGCTCGGCCAACGTTTCCATGACGACGCCATCACCGTCCGCCACGAGTTCGGCGTAACGCGTCGCGTTGTTCGCCACCTCGGCGTCCGCCTCGGCCGCGCGCAGCTGAGCTTGGGCCGCGTCAGACGCCGCTTTCGCCTGGTCATACGCCGAGGCCGAAATGGCGCCCGTGCCGCGCAGGTCGCGATAGCGCGCTTCATCTTGCGCCGTTTGCTGCGCGCGTGCGCGGGCGGCCGTGACCGCGTCCTGCCGGGCTTGCGCGGCGAGCTTCAGATCGACGGGGTCGATGCGCATGAGCGGCTGGCCGCGCTTGACGGTCTGGCCGGCATCGACGAGCCGCTCGAGCACCTTGCCGGAGACGCGAAAACCCAAATCGCTCTGCACGCGTGCGGCGACGGTTCCGGTGAAGGAGCGCGAGGCGGGGATTGCGCTCTGAACGATGGCGGTCCGCACCAGCGGCGCCTCGGTGCGCGGATCGGGTGGCGCCTTTGCACCGCACGCGGCTAGCGCAAGAGGCAATGCAGAGGCCACTAGAGAGGTAGCGAGGCGACGCCGGAGCATGAAAGACCCATTGACGGAGTGATCGGGGCTTTCATTATGTTTCTAGTGACCAATCTCGTCAATAGTCACGAACGAGATTTTTAGCACCGCCCCCTCCTACGGCGAGAGGCTCCGGAGTACGAGGCCCGCCAGTTGCGCTGGCGCGACTTCGGTGTAGTCGAAGCTGTGCTGCAGCAGCAGAGGATTCAGATAGGGGCGTATGACGAGATAAATGCCCATCGCCGCTTCGTCGAGCGGCGTTTTGCGCTCGAAGTCGCCGCTTTGCCGCCCTTCGTTCAAGACATCGTGAATCAGCGCCTGCACGCGCGCTTCGTAGGCGAGCACCGCTTGCCAGCGCTCCGTGGCGGCGGAAGCCGCGATCTCGTAGAGCTTCCGGTCCTTGAAGAACAAACGAAGGCTCGCTTCGATGTACACCTTGAACATGCGCCGGACCTTCTCCGGAGGCTGATCGGTCTGGGCAAGCGCCGATTTCACGTCGGCTTCGATCTCGCGCAGGCAATTCGCGCAAATCATCTCGCCGATCGCTTGCTTCGACTCGAAGAATTTGTAGATGTAGGCCTTGGAGAAACCGATGGCCTTCGCGAGATCGGAGACCGTCGTCTTCTCATAGCCGTATCGGCTGAAGTGTTCGGTGGCGGCGGTGACGATTTGGTCGCGCACCTCGTGATCGGCGGGGCCGCGCGCCGATACCGGATAAGTCGCTGCTTTTTTCATGGGCTCAAGCTTACCGCCAGTTTTTCCTATAGACAACTAGTGACTATTTGGTATTATAGTCACTCGCACAGCCCACTCGTTGAACCGACGCCATGCCGCTCAAACCCCTTTTTCCTCTGCTGATCGCCGCGAGCCTCATGACAGGCTGCGCGGTCGGCCCCGACTACGTGCGCCCCGAGGTCGGGATGCCGCAACGGTTTCAAGACCAAGCCCAGGTCGAGCAACGGCAGGCTAGCGCCGCGGCGGATCTCACTACTTGGTGGACCGGATTCGACGATCCGCAGCTGACACGGTTCGTGACGCTCGCGCTAGCTCAAAACCTCGACCTTGCGCAGGCGGGCGCGCGCGGGGGTCAGGCGCGGGCGGGGCTCGGCGCGGCCACCGCGGCGCTGCTGCCATCCGGCAGCGTCACCGCGCAGGGCGCCCGGGCTTACCAATCCATCGAAACGCCGCTGGGCCGCGTGTTGAATTCGACGCCCGGCTTCGATCGCTACGGCAATGATTACGAGGTGAATTTCAACGCGAGCTGGGAGCTCGACCTATTCGGAGGTTTGCGCCGCGGGCGCGAAGCGGCGCTCGCGGAGTATCAGGCGTCGGAAGCGGGGGCTATCGCCACGCGCTTGGCCGTGGCTGCGCAAACCGCCGATATCTACATCACGATTCGCGGGTTGCAAGCTCGGCTCGACGTTGCCCGCAAACAGGTCAAGACACAGCAGGACTTGCTCTCGACCATCAACCTTCTCTATGGCAAAGGACTCGCGGCCGATCTTCAGGTGAGCCAGGCCGAGGGCGCGCTGGCGCAGGTTCAGGCGTCCGTGCCCGTGCTCGAGGCAGGCCTAGATGCGGCGATGAACGCACTCGACGTCATGCTGGGCTCGCAGCCCGGCACGCATCGAGCGGAAATCGAGCAAGCCAGCGCGATTCCGATCGCGCCGCGGATCGCCGTCACGGGAACGCCCGGAGACTTGCTCAGACGCCGGCCCGACCTTATCGTCGCGGAGCGTCGCCTCGCGGCGTCGAACGCGCGCATCGGCGAGGCGATTGCCGAGTATTACCCGAAACTGTCGCTCAGCGGACTCCTCGGCAGTGCAACCTCGATCGCAAGCGGCAACCTCTTCACGAGCGGCGCCAATCAGGCCGCCGGCGTGCTCGGACTGCGCTGGCGCCTGTTCGATTTCGGTCGCATCGACGCGCAGATCGAGCAGGCGAAAGGCGAGAAAGCCGAGAGGCTCGCCGCATATCGGCTCGCGGCATTGCATGCCACGGAAGATGTCGAAAACGCGTTCTCGGCACTCGTCAAACATGAGCAGCAAGCAGCGGTGCTGACCCGCGGAGTGGACTCGCTCGGCCGCGCACGAGCCGCTTCGTTCGCGGCCTATCAAAAAGGCGCCGTCAGCCTGATCGAGGTCTTGAACGCCGATGAAAATCTGCTGCGTGCATCCGACGAGCGCGTGCAGGCGCAGACGGAATCGGCGCGTGCGGCGGTGGCGGCGTTCAAGGCATTGGGGGGCGGTTGGGAGCCTCATGAAGCCGAAGCTGCGCGTTCGCGCTCGCGTTCAACTGCAGCCAACGCGAGCCCCGCGAGCGCGCAAGCGGGGACGGCCAACGCCCAGAATCCCGCATAGCGGAACCCAACCGCGCCTGCTGCCGCGCCGATCGCGAATGCCGCATAGCCGGCAACATTTTCTCGAAGCGGGCACGATGGCGACACCTCGAAGTGGGAGGGTTGAGGCGGGAGCTTGGACCCTAGTGAGCCTGAATCGTCCTCAGCGTTTCGGAAGGACGCATGCCGAACAGCCTGCGATAGTCGGTGGCAAACTGGCTCAGATGCCAGAAGCCCCACGCCGCAGCGATATCCTGCACGGTGCGCTCGCCCGGCACCGCACGGCACAGTTCGCGACGCACGCCGTTCAGGCGGATCGCACGCAGGTAGCTCGCCGGCGCGATACCGAGCACGTCCTGAAAGCAGTACTGCAGCGTGCGGCGGCTAACGTGCAGATGTTCGCAAAGCTCCGGTACGCCAACGGGACGGTCGCGATTGGCCAGCACATAGTCGCGCGCTTCGGCAACGATCCACTGTCTGCGCGGACGCGCCGGAACGGCAAGCGTCTCGAACGCGCTCGTTTCACGCAAATCGAACAGCGAACACAGCACCGACGTTTGAAGATTGCGCCTCGCGCGCGAGGCCAGTGCGAGGCCCGACGTCTCGTCGAGCGCACCATACAATAGCGCACGGAATTGCGCCTTTTTCCGCGCATCGGCAGGGATGAGGCCCTTCGTCTGCGCCGCCCGCCCGACGAGCTCCGCGTGCTCGATGAATGCGGCATGCCGATGCAGCGCTTCACTCTTCACCACCACGCCGAAAATGGCGTAGCGGCCCGGCGTGAGCAACTCGAACTCGATGCCGCCACGCTTGAACGCGAGCCGGTCGCTGCCGATCGGATGCGAGTCGATGCGGCCCGTGCCGTCATCGTCTACGGGCATGCCGAACCAGTACGCATCCGTCGGCACCACGCATGTCTGCCGCAACGTCTGGCTCGTCGTCTCGCAAAATACGTGCATGTCGTCGAGTTGCAAACCCGTCAGCTTCCCGACGAAGCGCCCCGCCGTGAGTTGGTCGTATGTCTGCGTCCACCCATGGAGATTGCGCGCCTGCTCGTCGGCATCGTGCGCGATGCTTGTCTGGACGCGGCAAGTGGCCGCGGACGGGATCGAAGAAGAACCGGTCGTCATATGGGGCGTGCACCTGCACGTAACATGGAAGCGACTAGCTGAACGCCTTGCAAGTCTCATGCCGAATGGGGTGCCCGAGCCCCGCGTTGCGGACTGGGCACTGCCGCTTCACGCCGGCTTCGAAGCGCCGGTTATGACCGTTTCCGCTGCCGGCGCTTGAAGCAACGCGTCGCTATCGTCCTTGAGGCCCACCCCTGTCAGCCGAAGACTGCGCGCCTGCGTGAGCAGATAGTGCAGCTTGCGCGCCGCCGCTTCATAGTCGAGACCTTCCGGACGCACATTGGAGATGCAGTTGCGCTGCGCATCGGTGCACCCCACTTTCGGCGCGTACGTCAGATAGATGCCGAGGCTATCCGGCGAACTGAGTCCGGGTCTTTCGCCGATCAGCATGACGACGAGGTTCGCCTTCAACGATTCGCCGATCTCGTCGCCCAAAGCGACGCGCGACTGGCGCGCAACCACGACCGGGCCGATCGTCCAGCCGCTGAGCCGCTTCGCAATGGCCTGCAGGAAGGGAATCGATTGCTTCGACGCGGCGAACGCCGATAAGCCGTCCGCAATCACGAACACCACATTGGGCGCCTCGTCGGATACGAAACCGCGCAGCGCCTCGCGACTTTCATCCGACAACCGGCGGCCCAAGTCCGGACGACGCAAATAATGCGTACGGTCCGGCGCGGCGCTACGCACGTCGAGCGACGAGAAGCCCAATGCGCGCAGCTGTCGATGCAAGGTATCCGCATCGAGAGGATGATGCACGGCATCGCGCGCCTGCGCATGGGCAAGATTGAAGGCCAAAAGCGGCGCGGTCGGCAAGCTATGGCCGGCGCGCCCCAGCGCGATGCGCGCATTCGTGAACGCGCGCAACGCCTGCCACGGGTTCTGTTCGATCGAATCACTCATGCGATGCCCATCCATTCGCTCGCGCTCTCGAGCAGCGGCTGACGCGTCGGCGCGTTGAGCAATGCGCCGCGGGCATCCGTGATCTGCATCGATTCCAGCCACGCCTCGAACTCCGGTGCACGACGCAACCCCAACACATCGCGCAGATACAGCGCATCGTGAAACGAAGTGCTTTGGTAATTGAGCATCACGTCATCGGCACCGGGGATTCCCATGATGAAGTTGACGCCTGCCACGCCGAGCAGCGTCAGCAGATTGTCCATGTCGTCCTGATCGGCTTCCGCGTGGTTCGTATAGCAAATGTCGCACCCCATCGGCACGCCAAGCAGCTTGCCGCAAAAGTGATCCTCGAGACCGGCTCGCGTGATCTGCTTGCCGTCGTACAGATACTCGGGGCCGATGAAGCCCACCACCGTGTTCGTCAGAAACGGATTGAACCGGCGCGCGACGGCATAGGCGCGCGCTTCGCACGTCTGCTGATCGACGCCGTGATGCGCATTCGCCGAGAGCGCACTGCCCTGCCCCGTTTCGAAGTACATCACGTTGTCGCCTACGGTACCGCGCTGGAGCGACAACGCTGCCTCATAGGCCTCTTGCAACAGCGACAGCGAGATGCCGAAGCCGGCGTTCGCCTTCTCGGTGCCCGCGATCGACTGAAAGACGAGATCGACGGGCGCGCCTTTCTCGATGGCGGCGATCGTGCTCGTCACGTGCGTCAGAACGCACGACTGCGTCGGTACGTCATAGCGCGTGCGAAAGTCGTCGATCATCACCAGCAGGCGCGTGATCGCAGATAGATTGTCGGAGGCGGGATTGACTCCGATCATGGCGTCGCCGCAACCGTACATCAAGCCATCGATCATCGAGGCCGCGATGCCCTTTACGTCATCCGTCGGATGATTCGGTTGCAAGCGAACGGACATGTGGCCCGACAGGCCTACCGTGTTGCGAAAGCGCGTGACGACGGGCCGCTTGCGGGCTGCCGTCACCAAATCCTGGTTGCGCATCAGCTTCGAGACGGCCGCGACCATCTCGGGCGTGAGCCCCTGCGTGACACGAACCAGGGCAGCCGTATCCGTCGAACCGGACAGCAGCCAGTTGCGAAATTCGCCGACCGTGAGGTGCGCGATCTCGGCGAACGCCTCGGGCGAATGCGTGTCGATGACGAGGCGCGTGACTTCGTCGCTCTCGTACGGAATCAGCGCTTCCTCGAGGAACGTGCGCAGCGGCACGTCCGCTAGCGCCATCTTCGCGGCGACGCGCTCCTCCTCGCTCGCCGCCGCGATGCCCGCGAGCTGATCGCCGGAACGCAGCGGACTCGCCTTTGCCATCAGCGTCTTCAAATCGGCGAAGCGGTAAGTGCGGTTGCCGATCGTCTCCGTGTAGCTCATTATCGTGCGCTCCATCGCCGCGGCTACCGCACGGCTCGTTGCCTGCCCGTCGGGGTTTCGCCTATGTCTTTGCTGCTGCGCCGGCGGGCGCCTACGGCCTACGCAGGCCGGTGCGATCACTCCTCGAGCAGTGCATCGGCGTACGCGACCGCCCGCTGACTGCCCGTCATCAGGAAGTAGCCATAGCCTAGCGCGACGAACGCCGCGAACACAATGGCGACGAGCAGATTGAAGTACACCATCGTCGCGAGCGAAATCAGCGCTGCCACGAGCGCGAACGCCGGAAAATAGGGAAACAGCGGCGCGCGGAACGGCCGCTCCATGTTGGGCTCGATGCGGCGCAGCTTGAAAAGGGCGAGCATGCTGATGATATACATCACGATGGCGCCGAAAACGGACATCGTCACTATATTGGCGGTAAGCGTCTGGCCGCCGAACTGGATCAGCTCGTCGCTGTAGATCGCCGCGATGCCGATCACGCCGCCCGCGAGAATCGCGCGGTGCGGTGTCTTGAACCGCGGATGGACTTTCGCCAGCCATTCCGGCAGGTAGCCCGCGCGGGCCAGTGCGAAGATTTGCCGCGAGTAGCCGAGGATAATGCCGTGGAACGACGCGACCAGGCCAAACAGTCCCAGCCAGACGAGCATGTGCATCCAGCCGCTGTTCGCGCCCACGATGTACTTCATCGCTTGCGGCAGCGGATCGTTGATGTTCGAGAGCTTCGTCCAATCGCCCGCGGCGCCCGCGAACACCATGACGCCGATGGCGAGCACGATGAGTGTGAGAATCCCCGTCACATAGGCGATAGGAATCGAGCGTTTCGGGTTCTTCGCTTCCTCGGCGGCCATCGCGACGCCTTCGATTGCGAGGAAGAACCAGATCGCGAACGGGATCGCGGCGAACATGCCGTGGACAGCGCCCATGCTCGGCATGTCGGAGCCGGCCCAGCCGCCCTTCGTGAAGTTCGCCCAGTGAAAACCAGGCGATACGACGCCCATGAACACCAGCAATTCGAAAATGGCGAGCAACGTGACGAAGAGTTCGAACGCCGCGGCGATCTGCACGCCGACGATGTTCAGCGCCATGAATACAATGTAGGCTCCCATGGCGGCGTGCTTCGGCTCGAGGCCAGGAAACTGTACGTGCAGGTACGCGCCAATGGCAAGCGCGATCGCAGGCGGCGCGAATACGAATTCGACGAGGGTCGCGGCGCCGGCGAGATAGCCGCCCGTCGGCCCGAACGCGTGGCGTGCGTAGGCGAACGGACCGCCGGCGTGAGGAATCGACGTCGTGAGCTCGGTGAAGCTGAAAATGAACGTCGTGTACATCGCTGCAATGAAGAGCGCGGTAATGACGAAGCCCAGCGTGCCTGCGCTTGCCCAACCGTAGCTCCAGCCGAAATATTCGCCGGAGATCACGAGGCCCACCGCGATTCCCCAAAGCTGCCAGGTACCGAGCGTCTGCTTCAGTTTCAGTTCATCATGCGTGACGGTGCCTGTGTGCTGGGTCTGCGGTGTCGTTGACTGTCGGTCCATCGGAGGCTCCCTGATCGTAGTGGCCACGCTCGTCGAGACCTGTTCAGGCCTGTTGCCGGCGGCATCTGGCGATGGTAGGAAGCCATTAATCGAGGCGTTATCGAAAATCGGCAAAGATGCGGGCTTACGCCGTGCCTGCCGACGAGGCGCCCCTACGAGGTTTAGCCATGCGCGACACCTTCCACTTCATCCTTGGCAGCGGCGAGGACCTGCCCCGGCTCCGCCGCCAGTCCGTCTGGGCGGAGCCTTGGGCACCACGGGCATGACCGTTCAGTGGTTGATGTGCTCCAGCGCGAGGCCGCGCGTGCGCGGTCCAAGTAGGATCATCGCAATGGCGATCAACATCGAGATACCGATAAAGGCCGCCACGCCCTGCACGCCGTAACCGTGCAGCAAAACGCCGATCGCAAGGCCGGCGAAGGCCGCGGAAAGGCGGCTCCACGAATACACGAAGCCGATCGCGCGAGCCCGTATCCGCGTCGGATACAGCTCGGCCTGATAACCGTGATAGGCGAACGACATCACGTTCGATGCCAGCGTGAACAGCACGCCGAGCGCAATCAGAACGACCGCCGATGACGCTTGCGAGAACAGCACGATCACGATGCCCATCGTCGACAGACTCACCACGATCTGCGTCTTGCGCTCGAGCTTGTCGGCGAACCATACGCCCAGCAGCGGCCCGAAGGGATTGGCCAGCGCGATCACGAACGCATAGGCGAGACTCGAGGTCACATGCACGCCGCGGCTCACGAGCAGCGTGGGCACCCAAGCGGCGAAGCCATAAAAACCGATGACTTGCGCCATGTTGAAGATCGACAGCGCCACGGTGCGCTTGAGATAGGGCGAACGAAGAACTTCGCCGAGCGATCCCCGCCCTGCTTTCTCCGGCTGCAACGGCTGCGGCGGCGGCAGCACGATGCCTTTCTCCGCCGCGACGCGCCGCTCGATGTCGCCGACGATTCGCTCCGCCTCTTCGATGCGGCCATGACGCGCGAGCCAGCGCGGGCTTTCAGGGATGGCCCGCCGCAGGAACCAGACTACGACCGCCCCGATCGAACCGATCAAGATCACGACACGCCAATAGTCGAGCCCCAGCGGTTGCGTGTCCTTCAGAACGTAGGCAAGAAAGGCCACGACCGGAACGGCGGAAAACGTAATGACTTGATTGACTGCGTAAGCTCGCCCGCGCTCACCGCTCGGAATGAGCTCCGAGATATAGGTATCGATCGTCACGAGCTCGATGCCGATGCCGATGCCTGCCGCGAAGCGCCAGAGGTTCAACCCGAGGCCCGTCGTCTGAAACGCCATGATCGTCGTGCAGATGACGTACCAGATCAACGACCAGGTGAAGACCTGCCGCCGCCCGCAGCGATCCGCGACCTGACCGAAGGCGAGCGCACCCACCCAGAGTCCCGCGAAGGTCGAAAAGACGAACGTGCCGAACCCGGCCACCTTGAACGAACCAAGCGCCGAAAAAAAGCCGAGCGATTCGGGCGCAAACAATCCGGAACGGACCATTCCCGGCGCGACGTATCCCGTGAAGAACAAGTCGTAGAACTCGAAGACGCCGCCGAGAGAGAGCAGAATCACCATGAGCCAAACGGTGCGCGACGGCGGCAATCGATCGAATCGCGCCGCGATTTCGGCCGACTTGATCAAGCAGCTCGCCTCTTGAGGCCGCGCGCCGGTATCGGCCACTGTACGATCGCGATGGCCCTCGCTCTGCCGCTCGGATGTCTCGGTGCGCAGTATCGATGCGTCCGCATCGAGCCCGCGGTAGTTCGAATCGGTTTTCATGTCTCCTCCGAATGTGCTTTTGCTAAGTAGTGAGTGGTACTCAGTCCTCTATGCCGCTGTATCGGCGCGTGCGAAGCGCCCGGTAGTCGCGCTTCGGCCGTGCAGATCGAGTCGTCGCCCCGCCTTGGCCACCTGGCTCGGCGTTTCATGCCCGAGCAAATCGGGCAACCACCGCGACGCAGCAAGCAACGCATCGAGGTCGACGCCGGTGTCGTAGCCCATCAGATCGAGCGCATGCACGATGTCTTCGCTGCAAACGTTCCCGGTTGCGCCAGGCGCATACGGGCAGCCGCCTATGCCGCCCAACGATGCATCGAAACGCGTCGCCCCCGCCTCGATGGCGGCGAGCACGTTTGCGAGTCCCATGCCGCGCGTGTTATGGAAGTGCAGCGTCAATTCGATGTCAGGCCATCGCACAATGAACGCATGCGTCAACGCCGCGACTTGCGGGGGATACGCCATGCCCGTCGTATCGCAAAGCGTGATGCCGGTTGCCCCGAGCTCCTCGATGGAGCGTCGCGTCCAATCGAGCACTATCTGCTCGGCTACATCGCCCTCCATCGGACATCCGAATGCGCAAGAAAGCGAGACGTTGACCGTAGTGCCCGCATCGCGCGCCAGGCGCCCGACTTCGAGCAGCGCATGAAACGATTCCGCGCATGCCATGCGCAGGTTAGAGAAGTTATGGCTTTCGCTCGCCGACATCACGAGATTGAGTTCATCGGCCCGCGCCTCGATCGCGCGTTCGGCACCGCGCACGTTCGGCACCAATGCCGAATAAACGATGCTCGGATGCCGTTCTATCTCGCGCAGGACCACCTCGGCATCGCGCAGCGCCGGAACCGCGCGCGGCGATACGAAGGCGGTCGTTTCGATTTTCGCGACGCCCGTGCGAGACAGCGCATCGATGAGCGCGATCTTGTCTGCCGTCGGCACGAACGTGCATTCGGCCTGAAAACCATCGCGCGTGCCGACCTCTTGCATATGGATGCGTCGGCCATTGCCACTCCACGTCTTCACTCGATTGCCCCCTTGTTACGCAGCACGCCAATCTCGGCGTCGGAATAGCGGAACTGCCGCAATATCGCGTCCGTGTCATCGCCGAGCCGCGGGGCCGGCGAACGGATCGCGCCCGGCGTGCTCGCAAGCTTCGGCACGATGCCGGGCACGTCGATGTCATAGCCGTCCCGGGTCGTCTGGCGCACGATCATCTCTCGCGCGCGATAGTGCGGGTCTTCGACGATGTCCTTGGCCGAGTAGATCTTGCCGGCGGGCACGCGTGCCGCGGACAGCGTGCCCAGCACGTCTTGCGCGCAGCGCTGCGCCGTCCACGCACCGATCGCGTCGTCGAGCTCGGCGACGCGAGCGACACGGCCCGCGTTATTTGCAAGGACGGGATCGTCGGCTAGATCGTCGCGGCCGATGACGGCCATCAGCCGCCGGAAAATGCTGTCCCCGTTTCCCGCGATGAGCACATAGCCATCGTTGCAACGGTAGGCGTTCGACGGTGCGATGCCGGGCAAGGCACTGCCGGCCGCCTCGCGTACCTGCCCAAACGCGCTGTATTCGGGTACGAGGCTCTCCATGACGTTGAACACCGCTTCGTGCAAAGCGACATCGATCACCTGGCCCGCGCCGCCGTTGGCATCGCGATGATAGAGGGCCATCAGCACGCCAATCACGCCATGCAATGCCGCCAGCGTGTCGCCGATCGAAATGCCGCATCGCACGGGAACACGTCCAGGCTCGCCGGTCAGGTGGCGCAGCCCGCCCATGGCCTCGCCGATAGAACCGAAGCCTGGCAAATCGCGATAGGGTCCGCTCTGTCCATAGCCCGAGATACGCAGCATGATGAGACGCGGATTGATTTCTCGAAGCGAGTCGTAGCCCATCCCCCACCCTTCGAGCGTACCGGGACGAAAGTTTTCGATGAGCACGTCGGCCTCGGCAATGAGCCGACGCGCGACCGCTTGACCATCGGCGGTGCGCAAATCGAGCGCAATCGAGCGCTTGTTGCGCGATTGCACTTGCCACCAGACCGACGTCCCTTCCTTGATCATTCGCCAGTTGCGTAAGGGGTCGCCCGCGCCGGGCGGTTCGATCTTGATGACCTCCGCGCCGAATTCGCCTAGCGTCTTGCCGGCGAATGGACCCGCGATCAACTGTCCCATTTCGATCACGCGAACGCCGTCGAGCGCCGCGGGCGAGCCGGACAACGAACGTTGGCTGCTGCTCATGAACCTGTCTCCAGAACGTTTTATCGAGCGCACGAAAGGCGGCTTCCATGACGATCGATTATCTGTTTCGTCCCGGCGAGGAGGAATGCAAAAGTCGCGCAGCGAGCTTTCGCGAAACGCGAAAGCGGGGATCAGGGTCTTCCCGAGGTGATCGGTACGCTCGGCAACGCCATAGTGCTGCAGCATACGTCCGTCTCACGCCACTCCTCGTACCCTCGATCTCATGAACCTGCACCGTCTGGATTTCGCTTCGCTTTCGCTGTTCAATTTGGTGGCGCGCACCGGCAGCATCAGCAAGGGCGCGGCCCTCGCTCATCTTGCAGTGGGTGCGGCGAGCAAGCGCATCGCCGATCTGGAGGCCGCGATGAGCGTGCCGCTGTTCGAGCGCCATTCGCGCGGTATCACGCTGACCGCGGCGGGCAGCGCCTTGCAGCAGCACGCGCAGCGAATCCTCAGGGACGTCGATCAGATGAACGCCGATCTGTCCGATTACGCAGCCGGCGTGGTAGGCGTGGTGCGGCTGCATGCCAATACGTCGGCGACTACGCAATTCCTGCCGGCCGAAATCGCGGCATTTACGGCAGCCAACCCACAAATCCGAATCGAACTCGAAGAGCAGAACGGCGATCAAGTGGCGATGGCCGTCGTGGATGGCAAAGCCGATTTCGGCATTCTCGCGGAATCCACGCCGACGCTGGGCCTACAAACGATCCCGTACAGGCGCGATCAGCTGGTGCTGGTCGTGCCGAACGGCCATCCGCTCGCCGTGCATCGTTCCATTTCGTTGAGCGAGACGCTCGAGCATGACTTCGTTCATCTCTCGCCGAGCACATCGCTGGCGAAACTGCTCGAGTCCGCGGCCGCGTCCGCGGGAAAGCGGCTGAAGATACGCATCCGCGTACGCAGCTTCGATGCCACCTGCAGGATGGTCGCGGCGAATCTGGGTGTCGCGGTGCTACCGGCCGAGGCCGTGCGTCCGCTTTTGCGCTCGATGGGATTGCGCAAGATCGCGCTGTCGGACGATTGGACGCGCCGGCAACTGCTGATTTGTGCCCGTGATTTGGCTGCGCTGCCGAAACCTGCGCGGATGCTCGTGAATCATCTCTCTGCGCCGCCGTTTGAACGGCCTCGGCTCATCGCTCGGGCAGCCCGCATGGATTGAGATGCTACTGGCCCGGCGGGTAATGGCGCCAGCTTCAGCCAACCGCGCGCTGCGCGCGGAGATCTTCCAGCGCTTCGGCAAGGCAGACGGCAAATGCTTCGCAGGTTCCGCTGATCGGATGGCTTTCGAGGGATGCGATCCCCGTCTCGAAGCTGATCGTCGGCACGAACGGCCTCATCACGAACTGTTCCGTGTCGCAGCATTGTGCGATCAACCGGTTGACGATGGCCGTGCCAACCCCACGCGCCGCCATCGCGCACGCCACGCTCACCGAATGCACCTCGGCCACCACGTTCGGCGTCACCCGCGCGCTGCGGAACGCCGAGTCCACTTCATGGCGAAGCGCGCTCTGTCGCCACAGCAGGACGAGCGGCACGCCGTCCAGATCGCTCGGGGAAATCGTGCTTTTCCCGGCGAGCGGGTGCGAGCGCGGCATCACGCACACCGATTCGCTCTCGAAATGCCGCTTTATTGATAAGCCGCTCAGGCGCGTCGGCAATCGTACGAAGGCAAGATCGATCTCGCGGCTCAGCAGGGCACGCTCCGAAGCGTCGTAGGTGCCCGAAAACACTTCCAATACCGCATCGCGATGCGTTTCGTAGAAACGCTGCATGACAGCGGGCAGCAAGAACTGGGCAAAGGTATTCGGAACCATGATGCGCACGAGCTTGCGCTGCGTCCCCGCCAGTCGCAGCTGCTTGGCATGCCGTTCCAGGCAGCGCGTCGCCTCGACGATTGTCTCCACTTCCGGCACGAGCGCGTCGCCTTCACGCGTTGGCGTCAGCCGGCCTTGTTCCCGCACGAACAAGGTCAGGCCGAGATCCTCTTCCAACTGGCCCAGAAGACGGCTCACCGCCGGCTGTGAGCAGCCTAAGCGCTGCGCGGCTGCCGTCGTCGTATGCAGCGTCGAAATCGCCAGAAAAGCCTCGAGTTGTTTAAGGTTCATCTCAGGTTCGGCATAGGGCTATGTTGAATCAACATAAGGTTGCGGACAGTTTTTTGCCGTCGAATGATCGTGGCGATGCATCAGCCCGGTGCCGCTTGGCCACCGGAACACATCGCATTTTCATCATTTGAGGTTTCGCACGCAATGATCGCCTTCATCATCCGGCGGCTAATCCAGAGCATCGGCGTGTTGCTGCTCACGTCAGTGCTCGTCTTCTGCGGCGTGTTCGCCATCGGCGACCCGATCGCGATCCTCGTTCCTGCCGACGCGACGCCGGCCGAAGTCGCACAGGCCGTGCAATCGCTCGGGCTCGACCAGCCGCTTTGGCAGCAGTATCAGCATTTCATCGGACGAGCACTGCACGGCGATCTCGGGCGCTCTTTCGTGTTCGATCAGCCGTCGATTCAACTGATTCTCGAACGCCTGCCGGCCACGCTGGAACTCGCGTTCGTGGCGCTCGTGCTCGCTTTGATGGTCGGCCTGCCGCTCGGCCTCATCGCCGGGCTGAAGGCCGGATCGGTACTCGACCGCACGGTCATGACGGGTTCGATCCTAGGGTTCAGCCTGCCGAACTTCTGGCAGGGCATCATGCTCGTGCTGGTCTTTTCGGTCACGCTCGGCTGGCTGCCGTCCGCCGGACGTGGCCAGCTCGGCACGCTGTTCGGCATTCACACCAGCCTCGCGACGTGGGATGGCGTGCGGCACCTGCTGCTGCCGGCACTCAATCTGTCGCTGTTCAAGATGTCGCTCGTCACGCGCCTCACGCGCGCAGGCGTGCGCGAAACGCTACCGCTCGATTACGTGAAGTTCGCCCGCGCCAAAGGGCTGCGCGAGCGGCGGGTGATCTTCGTGCACGTCCTGAAGAACATTTTGATTCCCATCGTCACGGTCGTAGGCATGGAATTCGGCTCGTTGATCGCATTCGCCACGGTAACCGAGACGATTTTCGCGTGGCCGGGCGTCGGCAAGCTGATCATCGACAGCATCACGAAGCTCGACCGTCCGGTGATCGTGGCCTATCTGCTGATCGTGGTCGCGATGTTCACGCTACTCAATCTCGTCGTCGACATCGTCTATTCGCTGCTGGATCCCCGCGTGCGGTTGGAGACAGCATGAGAGCCAGCACCGCCTTTCCTTCTTGGCGTATCGATCGAAATACGACATTGGGCATTGTGCTGCACGGTTTGTTCGGCAAGCCGGCCGTCGCTGCCGCAACCTGCGTGTGTCTTGCTCTTGTCGCGATCGCGCTGTTCGCACCATGGATCGCGCCGCAAAACCCCTACGATCTCGCCGTGCTCGATATCGTCGATGGCCGGCTGCCCCCCGGCGCGCGTGGCGTGAGCGGCCATCTGTATCTGCTCGGCAGCGATGCGCTCGGACGCGACATGCTCGCCGCCATGATGTACGGGTTGCGTATCAGCCTTGGCGTGGGACTGCTGAGCGGTGCATTCGCGATGACGCTCGGGACCACGCTCGGCCTTCTCGCCGCGTACTTCGGCCGCTACGTCGACACGCTCGTGATGCGCACCGTGGATCTGATGCTCGGTTTCCCGACGATTCTCGTCGCGCTGATGATGCTCGCCATTCTCGGGCAGGGTGTCGACAAGGTGATCCTGGCGTTGGTCGCCGTGCAGTGGGCCTATTTCGCCCGCACCGTGCGAGCCGTCGCCGCGGTCGAACGCCGCAAGGAGTACATGGAGGCCGCGCTGTGCCTCGGCTTGAGCCATCGGCGCGCCCTGTTCAGCCAGTTGCTGCCGAACTGCCTTCCGCCCGTCATCGTGATCGCCCTCGTACAGATCGCCGCCGCCATTTCAGCCGAAGCGACCTTGAGCTTTCTCGGCATCGGCCTGCCGGTCACGCAGCCCTCGCTGGGCCTGCTGATCGCGAACGGCTATCAGCAATTGATCGCAGGCTTTTACTGGATCAGTGTCTTCCCCGGCCTGTTGCTGCTCGTGCTCGTGTTCAGCATGAATATCGTCGGCGACAGCCTGCGCGAAGCATTGAACCCGCGTTTGCAGAAATAGGATTTCGGATGTCCACACCTACGTTGTCCGTGCAGCATTTGCGCACGCATTTCTTCACCGGGGCCGGTGTCGCGAAAGCCGTCGATGACGCGAGTTTCGACGTCGGGCCGGGCGAGATCGTCGGTCTCGTCGGCGAATCCGGTTCCGGCAAATCGATTACCGGCTTTTCCGTGCTCGGCTTGATCGACGCCCCGGGACGGATCGTCGGGGGACGCGTGCTATTCAAAGGCGAAGACTTGACCGCGCTCTCGCCCGAAGCGCTGCGCCGCCTGCGTGGCAATCGCATCGCGATGATCTTTCAAGATCCGATGATGACGCTGAACCCTGTTCTGCGCATCGACACGCAGATGATCGAGGCAGTGCAAGCCCACGCTCGCGTATCGAAGCGCGTGGCGCGGGAACGCGCGCACGATGCCCTCGCCTCGGTCGGCATTCCGTCGCCAAGCGAGCGCTTGCGCGCGTATCCGCATCAACTGTCGGGGGGTATGCGACAGCGTGTGGCGATCGCCATCGCGCTGCTGCACGCCCCGGAGCTGATCATTGCCGATGAGCCCACCACGGCGCTCGACGTCACGATCCAGGCGCAGATACTCGCGCAAATGCAGAAGCTATGCGCCCGCTTCCGCACTGCGATGGTATGGGTGAGCCACGATCTCGCGGTCGTTGCCGCTCTGGCCGATCGTATCTGTGTGATGTATGCGGGCCGCGTGGTCGAGACCGGCAGCGTCGACGAGATTCTCGAACGGCCGCGCCACCCCTACACCATCGGGCTGATCGACTCCCTACCTGAAAAGGCGCGGTGCGGCGAACCGCTCAAACAGATTCCGGGCATCGCACCGAGCGCACTCCAACTGCCGGCGGGCTGCGCATTTGCACCGCGTTGCGCCTATGCCACCGAACTGTGCCGCAGCGCGGAGCCGCCCGTCAGCGGCCACGGAACTCACCAGTACCGCTGTTTCCACCCACGTTCCGGAGCGCCCGCATGAACGCACCCCATGTCATGGCGCCGATGGTCGAAGTCGACCATGTGTCGCGCCGCTTCGTTCGCCGCCAGAACTATGCGGAGCGAATCGCCGGCTGGCTCGGTGCGCGTACCGAGCAACGGATCGTCCATGCAGTCGATGATGTCAGCCTGACGATCCATCGCGGCGAAGTGGTCGGCCTCGTCGGCGAGTCAGGCTGCGGGAAATCGACGCTCGGCAGGATGCTGGCTGGGATCGGGGCACCGTCGAGCGGCTCGATCCGCACGATCGAGAAGCACGCCGAGCCGTCGGACTCCCGTGGCCTGCATGACGGCACGCGCGCCGGGCAGCGCACCACGCGTCACCGGCTCGCCACGCAGATGATCTTTCAAGACCCCCTGTCGTCGCTCAATCCGCGCAAGCGAGTGCGGGACATCATCGGCGAGGCGCCGCTCGTTCACGGATTCGTTGAACGCAAACACCTCGATGCCTATGTCGTCGACGTGATGGAGCGCGTGGGCCTGAATCCGGATTTCCGCGAACGCTTTCCGCATCAGTTTTCCGGAGGTCAACGTCAGCGCATCGGGATCGGTCGCGCCTTGGCGGTGAAACCGGATTTTTTGATCTGCGACGAATCGATCGCGGCGCTCGACGTGTCGATCCAAGCACAGATCATCAATCTCTTCGTGCAACTGCGCCGCGATCTCGGGCTCACGTACCTGTTCATCAGCCACGATCTGGGTGTCGTCGAACACATTAGCGATCGTGTCGCGATCATGTATCTCGGCCGTATCGTCGAGATCGCACCGACGGTCGAACTGTTCGCCCATCCGCAACATCCGTACACGATCGCGCTGCTTTCGCAGCGGCCGCGCCTGTCGAACCGGAAACGGCAGTTCGAGTCGATTCAAGGCGAAATTCCATCGCCACTCGCGCCTCCCGACGGTTGCCATTTCCACCCACGCTGCCCCCATGCAACGCAGCGGTGCCGCACTGAACGTCCCATGTTGCGCGCGAGCGGTCCCGCCCATCAGGTTGCGTGTCATCTGGTGGAGGTGCGATGAAAGCGGTGATTTCATTCATGCGCGGGCGCGGCCTCAAGCGCGCGGCGGCACTCGCACTCGTGTGCGGGCTGGGCTTTGCCGATGCGTCCACCGTCGCGCAAGCTGGCTCGCTCACGATGGCGCTCGCGTCCGAGCCTTCGTCGCTCGATCCGCTGTTTTCGCGCACGCAGAACAATATGCAGATCGCCGAAAACATGTTCGAGCGGCTGATCGAACAGGACGACAACCTGCAGGTGAGGCCCGGACTTGCCGTGTCATGGCGCGCGGTCGATCCGCTGACGTGGGAATTCCGTCTGCGCCCCAACGTGCGCTTCTCGGACGGCTCGCCGATGACGGCCGACGACGTCGCGTATTCGCTGGGCCGCGCGCGATCCGTGCCGAACAGTCCCGCACCGTTTTCCGGTGCCGTCGCCAACATACGGAGCATCGAGGTGGTCGACCCGCTGACGCTGCGCATCGTGACGAAGACACCGTCACCGGCGTTCGTGGAGCAAGTCGGCCTCGTGTATATCGTGTCGCAGCACGCGAGCGCGGGTCATGCGAGCGACGACTACCGCCTGCCCGCAATCGCCGTCGGCACGGGTCCGTATCGTCTCGCCCGCTGGATTCCGGGCGACCGTCTCGAGCTCGTGCGGAACGACTACTACTGGGGCAAGCGGCCTGCGTTCGAGACGTGCACCATCCGCTTCATATCGAACGACGCGGCGCGACTGTCGGCCCTGCTCTCCGGCTCGGTCAGCCTGATCGACAACGTCCCTCCCGTCACGATCGCCCGCCTGCGGCGCGAACGAAGCGTGAAGCTCTTTTCCGGCCCATCCGCACGGCTCGTCTATCTCGCGCTCGATTCGTCTCGCGATGCTTCTCCCTTCGTCACTGCGGCCGACGGCTCGACGATCGCTCGCAATCCGCTGCGCGACGCGCGTGTGCGTGAGGCCATTTCGAAGATGATCGATCGCGATGCGATTACGCAGCATCTGTTGAGCGGCGCGGGAATGCCGGCCGCGCAAATCGTACCGCCCGGCATGGGGGGTTATGACCCGCAGCTTCGACCGGACCGGTACGACCCCGCCGGCGCACGACATCTGCTTGCCGCGGCCGGCTATCCCCACGGTTTCGGGTTGACGCTCCATTCGTCGAACGACCGCTTCGCAAGCGACGGCGATCTCGGGCAAGCCCTAGGGCAGATGCTCGCGCGCGGAGGGATCACCGTGAACGACGTCGTCACGCAACCGTACAACGTCTATGCCGGCGCCGCCGCGCGACGCAGCTACAGCGCGTTCGTCTTCAGTTTCGGCAATACGACGAGCGATTCCGCGATCGGGCTCACCAACGTCATGGAAAGCTATTCACGCGAGGCCGGCACTGGCGCCTTCAACCGCACTCGCTATTCGAACCCCGCGCTCGACCGGTTGCTGCGCGAAGCCGCGGCGAGCTTCGATCCAGTGCGGCGCGATCAGTTGCTGCAGCAGGCCGCGCGTGCGGGTTTCGGCGATTACGGCATCGTGCCGCTCTATTTCCCCGTGGACTACTGGGCGGCACGCAACGGCGTGATTTTCCATCCGAACAAAGCTGAACGCACTTCCCTGCTCTACATCGAGACTCGACCATGACTGAAGCTTCACTCCGTGGCGGAGCCCTTCCCGCTGACTCGGCACAGGGCCCGCTTCGCGACGCCATGGTGCCGATGCGCGACGGCGTACGCCTGGCCACCGACGTGTATTTTCCCACCGGTTACCGCGTCGGCATCGATGCACCGCTGCCCGCGATTCTCGAGCGCACGCCCTATGGCAAATCCGATGTTTCGCGTTCGGAAGTCCATCACGGCCAGCCGCCCGCGAACCGTGCCGACGTGGCACGCTACTTTGCCGCGCGCGGCTACGCTGTCGTCCTGCAGGACTGCCGCGGGCGCTACCACTCCGAGGGCACGTTCACCAAATATGTCGCGGAAGGGCCAGACGGCTTCGACACGATCGAATGGATCGCCCGGCAACCCTGGTCGAACGGCAAAGTCGGCACGATGGGATTGTCGTACGCGGCGCACACGCAGCTTGCCGCCGCCTGCCTGAACCCGCCGGGGCTCGCGTGCATGGTGCTGGACTCGGGCGGCTTCGCGAATGGCTATCGCTGCGGCATTCGCCAGGGCGGTGCCTTCGAACTGAAGCAGGCAACGTGGGCGTTCAACCGTGCAAAGAACAGTACCGCTGCGGCCGAGAATCCGCTTGTTGCGGTGGCGTTGAATGCGAACGATCTACGTGAATGGTTTGCGCGGATCCCATGGCGCCCAGGTCACTCGCCGCTGGCGACGGTGCCGGAATATGAGCGCTATCTGTTCGAGCAATGGACGCGTGACGTGTTCGACGACTACTGGAAACAGCCGGGCATCTATGCCGAGGGCTACTACGACACCATGACGCGCGTGCCCACCGTGCTGATGTCGAGTTGGTACGACGCGTATGTGCGCAGCACGCTCGACAACTTCGCCGCGCTGTCCGGCACGGCCGGCGCGCCGGCCTATTTGATCATGGGTCCATGGCTGCACGGCGACCGCAACGTTTCGTATAGCGGCGACGTCGAGTTCGGGCCCGATGCCGTCATCGAAGGCCAAATCGCGGAAAGCTGGCTGGCATTTCGCGCCGCCTGGTTCGACCGCTGGCTGAAACCGCACGAGGCGGCACGTGAATCCGCCGATGCCGTTGCACGTATCTTCGTGATGGGCGGCGGCAGTGGAGCACGCAATCCACAGGGCCGCATGGAGCACGGCGGACGCTGGGTCAACTCATCGCAATGGCCGCTGCCCGGCACGCGTTTTACGCCGTTTTACCTCACAGCGGAGGGTTCGCTTTCGACGTCGAGCGATGCACGGCATGCGCCGCCCGCGCAGATTTCGTACGCGTTCGATCCATCCGATCCGGTACCGACGATCGGTGGCGCTTTGACGTCGGGCGCACCGGTTTTCGAGGGAGGCGCGTTCGACCAGCGTGAAGACCCGCGTTTTTTCGGTACGCGACACCCGGGCATGCCGCTCTCGGCCCGCTCCGACGTTCTCGTGTTTCAAACCGCGCCGCTTGAAGAAGACGTCGCCGTGATCGGGCCCATTGTCGTCAAGCTCTGGATTTCCTCGGATGCGCCCGATACCGACTTCACGGCGAAGCTGATCGATGTTTATCCGCCCAATGTCGATTACCCCCATGGCTATGCGATGAATCTGACCGACGGAATCTTCCGTTGTCGTTTTCACGAGTCGTGGACAGCGCCATGTGCCCTCGAGAAAGGCTGTATCTACGCGATCGAAATCGAACCGTTCGCTACGGCGAATCTATTTAAACGCGGCCATCGGATCCGGCTCGACATTTCAAGCAGCAATTTCCCGCACTTCGACGTCAACCCGAATAGCGGCGAGCCGCCCGCACTCGCTCGCGCCCCACGCATCGCAGTGAACCGCGTGCATTTCGGCGCAGGTCAAGCGTCGCATGTCGTGCTGCCGCTCGTTTCGACGGCATCGCTCGAAAGCATGCGCCCGAGCCATCCGGCTAGCTGAAACGGACTCACCCAACACTTGACCGCCCCGCGTAGGAAGCATTCCCGATCAGCGTCCGGCTAACCCGGCACGCCTCCTGACCGCGCCTGGAGCGCCGTCAACTGAGCGAGCGCGTCCTTTGCGCGCTCCACGGGCACAAAAATGTGATCGTGAAATGCGGCGGCAACGACGTTGCAACTGATGCGAGCCCTAGTTAGCTCTTCAGCCACGGCCGCCGTGAGTCCCACCGCCTCGAGGTCGGAATGGACGTTCAGCGTGATCCAGGCTGCCCGGAAAAGCACAGGTAACCCTTCGCGCAGCGCCGTCGGCTCATCGACGATGACCGTCAGCCCCTCGCGCTCACGGAACGTCGCCACGGGTGCGAGCTGGGACACGTCCCTGTCTGCCTGCACGGACGAGAAAACATAGGCGCCTTCATTCAGTTCTGGCTGCATTGACGCCAGCAGTTGTGCGAGATCCGAGACGGGTTGGCTCACTGCGCTCCCTATACGAGAAGAAGGTCAATCGGGCGGACACACCGGCTGCGACATCGCGGGCCGGATCCACGTCGAACATCAAAGCTACTGCGGCCGACAGGCAAAATTGTCGCTCATAGTGCGCGTCATGAGTGCGGCAATCAGGGCATCGCAGATGCGAAAACTTTTCTTTTTAGTTCGGCGGCTTATCTACGATATCGGACGCGTCTGGACGATTCCAGCCGGTGCTGGATCTACGGCTATTCGTTTTCTTCGAAGTAGTGAAGCGGCCTTTCCTGGCACGCCTCCGCCTCCAAACCTACGCTAGAACAGTCTTGGTAGGTTTAGCCATGCGCCACACCTTCCACTTCATCCTTAGCTGCGGCGAGGACCTGCTCCGGCTCCGCCGCCAGTACGTCCTGCGGGCGTCGGCCACCGAGGAAGCTGTTGGCCGAGAGAAACCAGTAAGCCAGCCCCCAGCCATCCTTGTTGTCGCCGAAGGTCCGCCTTGTCGCTACCCCGCCGCAGCCACACTGCGACTGATCCGGCCGTGCGCGAAGAAGATGTATTGCCCAACCGGGGCGGCTCCGGACCGTCGAGCGAGTCCATCTCGCCGCCTGAGACAGGTTGCGATTCGAGATTTTCAATTCGTCTACGCTGTCGGGGAGGAATCGAGCTCGCTTAAGGCACGCTGCAAAATTCGGCTGTGCTCGTTGTTCGCGTTGTCGCTCGGTCCGCGCGGATCGTCGAGCAATCGCTGAAGCAAGGCCCTGATTTTCGCAGGGCGACGGCCACGTCCCACTGGATCGGATTCAACGTGTCACCCACGGGGTACTAGTTGTCTCATAAGGTGAAGATCGACCCCTCTCGGCCGATTCGGCTGCAGAAGGGCTCGTCGATCGGCGAGGAGTCCGCCAGTGCCGATGGGTACACTTGCCGTTGGATTGCGGCGTTACCTGAACAGGTATAATATATCAATGATCGACAAAGAAGGACCTCTTGAATGGATTGCGAGCAGCTATAAGGACCTCATGGCGTTGCCGCCCGACGTGCGCCGCTTCCAGAAAAAGAGCAAGAGTGGGATCGCCACGCCGAAAGGCGACATGGACATCATTCGCGCTCGGTTGAAAGTGGCCGAAGCATTGGCACAGGAGCTACGAAATGCAAAAGCGAATCATTGAAGGCGTCGAGGTTCAGCGCGGTTCGAGCAATGTCTATGCCGACCTTGGCTTGCCCGATGCAGAAAAGCTGAAGATCAAGACCGGCCTGGTGATCGAGATCAGAAAAGCCATGCGCGCCCTCGGACTCACCCAACAAGCGGCAGCGAAACGCATGGGCATTCCGCAACCGAAGGTGTCCGGCATGATGCGCGGTGATTTCACCAACCTGTCCGAGCGCAAACTCATGGACTGCTTGAACCGGCTCGGCTACGACATCGAGATCAAAGTGCGGCCGGCCGCCGAGCCGATCGGACATCTCACGCTCGCGGTTGCTTGATGCGAACCACTAGTCCGCCGCATCCAGGCGAAACGCTGCGCGAAGACGTATTGCCCGAACTGGGGCTCACTATCACAAAGGCAGCCGAGTAGCTTGGCTTGACGCGCACTGCTCTGTCGCGCGTGCTGAATGGCCATGCTGCAATCTCGTCCGCAATGGCGTTTCGCCTGGAGCAATGGCTGGGCGTCGAAAATGGTGGGCGTGCCGACTTGTGGATTGCCCAACAAGCGGCCTATGACCTTTGGCAGGCTCACCAGAACGGCGTACCGCAAATCGGGCGAGTCCGTCCCGCTACGTAAAGCAGACACCGATGCCATTGCCCCGACCGGTCTACGTCGTGGTGGGGAAATCGAGTTCCCGTAAGGCTCGCCGCAAGACATGGCTGACTTCACCGTTCGTGCGACCGCTCGGTCCGGGCGGTTCGTCCAGCAATCGCAGAAGTAGCGCCTTGATCTCGGAGACATAGGTGGACGCCCACGGCTGCGCGGATGCAATCGCCGGAATCAGTACGCTGTACTCTCCGTACCCGTCAGAGCTGATCGCAGACACGACTTTCGCGGCAAACAGCTTCGGTTCAACCTCTGCGTCGACGCTCACTTTGACGAGATCGGCGCAGGCTTGATCGAAAACTTGGCTGACGTCCCATCCCTCTTCGGTCGTACGGTCATACACAGTTCCGGCGAGCGTGAATAGCTGCCACATCAGCTCCGGCGCAAGCTTCGGAGCAGCCCGGGAAACGTTCGAGACAATGCTGGCCCGTATGTCATCGAGTTCTCTGGCCAGTTGGCCAACCTCCCCCGCACCGAGGAACGGCGTTTGTTCGCGCAGCTCGTTGATCCACCGGCGAATGACCTCGGGTACGTTGTCATTTTGCGCAGACAGTTCGAATTGCACGCGACGCCGCATGGATGGATTCGTCATTGCCGCCTCGGCCAACAACATCGCCAAGCGTTTCGATCCGATGGCCGCCAGGACGTTGACATCGATTGGATCCTCCTCACCCGACATCGCTCCTCCAGTCAGCATTTATCGAACCAAGCAAACTACTTTCCGGCGTATGTTCCGCTTACGAAGGGACGCCGGCGTAGGTTTTTTTTCGCATCGAAAAAACCTACGCCAGCGCAGCCGGTGTAGACCTAGCAAGAAGGTCGAGATTCATCAACGGGACGTTCGAATCGATACGGATTTGTTTAAAAATCAAGCAACTACCGATAACCACCCGCACCTAGCCCCTCATTCGTTCATTATCCTCCGCGGCCCGAGGAGATCCGGGCTACGAGGCTCGCCGGCGACGCGAAAGTCCCTGATAGATCAAGCGATTGCGGACAGAATATTCAAATCCGACCGATAACCTCGCAGCCCCAACCCCAACCTACTCATTCTCCTCGAAGTAATGCCCGAACTTCACCTGCTTCGTCCGAATGTACCGCTCGTTCTCGTCGCGGACGGGAATCGCTAGCGCGACCCGTTCGCAAACCGGAATGCCATGCTTCGAGAGCGTATCGAACTTCTCCGGGTTGTTGCTCATGAGCCGCACCGACGTGACGCTCAGATCGCGCAGAATCGCCGCGGCCGAATCGTACTCACGTGCATCGTCGGGCAGCCCAAGCTCGAGGTTCGCCTCCACGGTGTCGAGACCCTGCTCCTGCAACGCGTATGCGCGGATTTTGTTCGACAATCCGATCCCGCGCCCTTCATGCCCGCGCAGATAGAGCAGCACGCCCCGCCCTTCCGCAGCGATGTAGCGCAGCGCCAGGTCGAGTTGCTCTCCGCAATCGCACCGGTACGAACCCAGCACATCACCGGTCAAGCATTCCGAATGCAAACGCGTAAGCACCGATGCCTGCCCCGCGACGTCGCCCATCACCAAGGCCAAATGCTCGGCTTCTCCCGCGACGACACGGTAGGCATACGAGGTGAACGTACCGTACCGAGTGGGCAAGGTGGCCTTGGCTGCGAGCGTCACGCATTGCGTGCCGCTTTCGCCGTCCGCATGCGACGGCTGGGATGACATGGGCATGACTGATCGAATATGAGCTTTTGACGGTTCGCGCGGCCCGATAGCCGGCGCGCATCGGGAGTTTACCGCTAATCGTCACGCAGGGTTCGCCGCACGACACCCGGGCTCCTCGCCACCGCATATACTGAAACTCAGCGCCGCGCCGCAATGCGCTCGTTGCGTCCAGCGCTCGACGCCGCCCCAACCGAGAAGACGGAGATGCCCATGCCCAACGTAGCGCAGATTCTCAAGTCGAAACAGAACGATCCTCAGGCCGCGAAGAGGATCGCCGCGCAGCCGGTCGTCACGATCGATACCGACGCGTCCGTCTTCGAAGCCGTGAAAATGATGGCGCAGCATCAAATCGGCGCGCTGATCGTCACGGAAGGCCCTGAGGGAAGAATCGCGGGAATCGTCACCGAACGCGACTACGCTCGCAAGATCGTCTTGATGGACCGGTCATCGAAATCGACGCGGGTCGGCGACATCATGACCAAGCAGGTGTTGCACGTGCGCATGAGCGATACCACGGAGGCCTGCATGGCCTTGATGACGGAACACCGGATGCGCCATCTTCCCGTCATCGACGATGGCAGGCTCGTCGGCATGGTCTCCATCGGAGACCTCGTCAAAGCCATCATTTCGGAGCAAGAATTCACCATCCAGCAACTCGAACATTACATCGCGGGCGTTCATATCTAGACTTGCCGCCCGTCCAATGGCAACCCGTCATCAAACGCCGAAATAGATGGATCCGGGCCCCTTCGGCTCGCGCGAACCCGATTCGCTGCGCGGATAGGACGGCTTCCCGTAGCCGCTCGCGCCGGCGCTTCGGGCACGCTCGTCCGGTTCCTGCGGCGCGGGCTGCGCACCCGCGTCGGCCGCCGTCGAATGCGCCGTCTCGTCGCCGACGCGGCGATACCCCGCATCGGCCCTCTGCAGCGTCTGCTCGCGCTGCAGGGCTCCGCTGTCGGGCTGTCCCGGCTGAGCGAACGAATAGGTCGGCGCGGCCATCGCGCCGACGATCAGCACAGCCATCATCGTCGATTTCATCATCGGTCCTTCCAGTTTGGATTGGTTCGTCCGGAACCGGTACCTGACGCCCAGCGCAGTCTACGTTTCCCGTCGTTGCCCGAAAACACCGGTTTCGGCCAATCACCTTTGCAATATCCGAAACTATCGAGTCGACCGGAATTTATCGATCGTCCATGCAATTGCGACACGCCTCGTCATGGAATCGGTTTGCCGACAGGAATGAGACAAATAGCGGGGGCGCGCAGGCAGCAAAAATCATTATCCCGCCCATCGGTGAAATCGATCTCGAACGCCCATTTATCGAAGCTCTATTCCAAAAATCGACTTGCCGCTGGTCAGCGCCCGGATTTTCGAGAAACATTATTTCATTCGTCTGATATGATTCGATGAACCAATTTCCCGAACGTCATTTTTTTCGGCAGAACAGCCAATTATCTGTTTCGGGCAAGTAATATTTCCGACACGCGAGGACACCATGCCGGACGCATTCATAGAGCCGCTGGCGCCGCTATGGCGCGCAAAGAACGAGGACGCCTGGTTCGAAGCGCTCGCGTTGCTGGGCCGAAAATATGGCTTCGACCATACCCTGTTTGCAGTCGTGCCGCGGCCAGGCATGCGCTTCACCGACGCCTACCTGCGCAGCACCTATGCCGCCAGTTGGCGGCAGACGTACGACGAGCGGGCGCTTTTCCGGATCGACCCGACCGTCGCCCACTGCCTGACGCAAACCTCCCCGTTGATTTGGACATCTTCACATTTCGTCGAGCGCAGCCAGCGGGAAATGTACGAGGAAGCCCGCCAGCACGGTCTGTGCACCGGCATTTCGCTGCCGATCCACGGTCCTAAGCAGGAAGTCGGGATGCTGTGCTTCGTGCGCAGCGAGCAAGCGGGCAAGTCGCCGGATCTGCACATACAACGCGATCTGCCGATGCTGACGCTGCTGCGCGACGTCGCCTTCGATACGAGCCAGCGTTTCCTCGATGGATACACCGAGCGGCTCGTGCCGAAGCTGACGCCGCGCGAATACGAGTGCTTGAAGTGGACGGCCCAAGGGAAGTCGACGTGGGAAATCGCCAAGATCTTCGGCTGCTCGGAAGCCACCGTCAACTTTCACATGACCAACATTCGCGGCAAATTCGGCGTCAGTTCGAGAAGCGCCGCCGCCGTCAAAGCGACCCGAATGGGCTTGATAGATCCGGATTGACCAATGCCTGCCGAAGCGCGGCCGCGCGCTTCTGAGAAACGCTGCGAATGTCGTCGTCCGAAATCCTGGCCTCGAAATAGAGCCTCAAGAGAAGCATGACCGGCTTTGGAATATTGGCGCCCAATTCGAAACGGCTCCCGCGAGATTGCGTCACGCCGAAGCGTGACCAGAACGTCTTTTGGCTCTCTTTTACTTGCCTGCGGTAAGCCTGAATGAATGCACTGTCGATTTCAGTCCGCAACGGCCGGGCCGTATCTTCGGCATGCGGTTGACGAATATCGGCTATGGACATGGTTTCCACCTGATCAAGGGGCGTACGCGATACCCGCAATGATCTCAGCGTCACCCGCCGATTTGTACCTATCTTGCTTGACAGTTACCGTGAGCACGCAAAGTGCATATCGTCCATGCCCGTTAGGTAAGAGGTTAATGACAACTCGGGAGGGCGAGATGAAGGTGAAAATCGTGATCGGTCAACAAGGCGGTTTCGACGTCGACACACTGACGCAAATGTACCGGTTGCGCGCAAGGATTTTCGGCGAGCGCCTGGGATGGGACGTTGCCGTGCGATCCGGGATGGAAATCGACGATTACGACGCGCTGTCGCCGTACTACATGCTGGTGCGCGACGAGTCGGACGCAATGTGCGGCTGCTGGCGGCTCCTGCCGACACAAGGGCCGTACATGTTGCGCGACACGTTTGCTCCGCTGCTTCACGGACAGGCGGCACCGGCCTCGCCCCGCATCTGGGAACTGAGCCGCTTTGCCGTCGTCTCCCCCGCACGCGCCGGGTTCGGGCTCGGCGAATTGACGCTCGAGGCGATGCGCGCCATCGTGACGTTCGCCGACGGGCGCAACATCACGAGCTACGTCACCGTCACCACCACGGCACTCGAGCGGCTGCTCGTGCGCGCCGGCATCGCAACGCGCCGTTTCGGGCCGCCGATGCGCATCGGCAAGGTCAACGCCGTCGCGCTTTCGATCGATCTCGGAGCGCAGACCCACGCGGCGCTGTTCGGCAGCGAACAGGCGAGCGCTTCAGCGTCCGATAGGTTCGAGCAGCCGCTTGGGGCCGCTGACGAAGGCGCTGCCGGGCTCGTAAAAGCGCAGCAACGCGTGCGTCTCGCGCGACAAGCCGATGCGCTTGGTAGCCGCGACGCGAGCGCCGGACGGAGCGTCGGCGGCGTTTAGCCCGTTTAGCCCGTTTAGGCGCCCTATCCAAAGCGAGCCGCCGCATAAGTCGGCACCGTCCTGTTCGGGACCGATGGCGAACGCCGCGCATAGCCGCCCGGGCCCGCGCGCGAGATCGGCATGCTTGGCACCGGGTCGCCGGCTTTGCATGAGCGGCACGCCGTCGAGCGGCTCCACGGCGCGAAGCAGCACGGCGGCCCCCTCGCCTTCAGCCTCGGCCGACATATTGAGCGTATAGGACACGCCGTAGACGAGCCGCACGTAAGCATGGCCCGGGGCACTGAACAACGGGGCGTTGTGGGCGCGCAGTCCGGGATAAGCATAGCCGGTCGAGTCGCCGATCGGATAGGCTTCGGTCTCGACGATCCGGCCGCTTACCCGGCCCTGTCCGGTATCGTGCACGAGGCATTTGCCGATCATGAAGCGTGCGAGCTCGACGGTGTCCACGGGAAGTTCCTCCCGCACCAAAGGCACGATGGGATAGGCGCCGGCATCCTCTTGGGCAGGCCGCATCGTCTACGAGGTCTCGTCACGGTGAGAGGCCAGCCATGCCCAGAACTGCTCCACCTTGCGCACCTGGGTGGCGCTGTCCGGGCAGACCAAGTAGTAACGCGCTCCGCTTTCGACGACGCAATCGAGCGGCGTGACGAGCCGCTTGGCGGCGATGTCCTCGGCGGCAAGGGTTGCGTCGCCGAGCGCGACGCCGAATCCCTGCATCGCCGCGTTCGTCGCCAGATCCAGCGTATCGAAGCTCGGGCCGACGTCGGCGTCGACATCCTCGCCGCCCGCGCGCGCGAGCCACAGCTTCCAGTCCCGGTGGTCGCGCGTCGGGTGCAGCAGCGTATGGCGCGCCAAATCGGCCACGCACGCGAGCGGCTTATCCGCGAGCAACTGCGGCGAGCACACGGGCATCAAGCGTTCGTCGAACAGCGTCAACGCGCGCACGCCGGGCCCCGGCGCCGAACCATAGACGATCGCGGCATCGAACGGTTCGACGTCGAAGTCGACGTCGTGCCGCCACGTCGTGGTGATTCTCAATTCCAAATCGGGGTGCTCGCTCTGAAATTTCATGATTCTCGGCAGCACCCATCGCATGACGCACGTGGGGACCTTGAGCGCGAGGTCCGTTTGCTTGCGCGTCAGGCGCAACGAGACCTCCTCGATACGGGCGAAGCTCTCTTTCACCGCGGGCAACAGCGTCTCGCCTTCGGGCGTCAGCGTCAGCCCGCGCGGATGGCGTTTGAACAGGGCGAACCGGTAGTAATCCTCGAGCGCCAGGATCTGCCGGCTCACGGCACCTTGCGTCACGCATAGTTCCTCGGCCGCGCGCGTGAAGCTGCGATGGCGCGCAACGGTCTCGAACACTTGCAAGGCATTGAGCGGCGGCAGTCGACGCATCTTCGTCGGTTCCTCTTCGTTCCGTCGTTGCGAGAAACGCTCGCCGCGTCAACGCGTGTGCGCGCGTGCGACTCGGCAAGCGGCCAAATCCCACGCTGCGCAGCCGACGCTCTTGAACACGACGGGTGCCGCATCGGCAAGCACGCCGGGGCGAGCCGCTCCCTGCGCGGCCAATACGTCGCCCAGCCCGGCAACGCGCGCCCAATCGACGCCCGCTTGAATGAAATCCCCCGCTTCATGAGGAGCGCCGGCCAGATCGTCCACATAGAGCGTACTGCCCGCGAGCGTGCGCGGCCCGATTTCGGCCATCTCGGGCGTGAATGCGCCCACGCCGATCACGAGCCGCTCCAGCCGGGCGGCCTCGTCGTAGACGGGCACGCGGCTCGTCGTAAGCGCCACGACGGCATCGACGAAATCGGGAATCGCGCCGCCCTCGTCCGCGCTCATCGGCATGTCCTTGCCATGATCCGCGCAGAACGCTTCCGCGCGCGCCGGCGCGCTGCCGCGCACCAGCACGCGCGCCTCCGGATAGATCGCAGCCAACGCCCGAGCGTGATAGGCGGCTTGCGTGCCCGTGCCGATCAGAAGAACCGCCTTCGGCGCAGCACGCAAGAACGTGCGCATCGCGAGCAGCGTCACGGCTGCGGTACGCCGGCCCGTGACGGTCGGCCCATCGAGCGCGAAGAGCCCCTCGCCGGTATCGGGATCGCACACGCTCACGTGGCCGTGGATCGTAGGAATCCCGCGTTCGCGGTTCGCGGGACATACGTTCACGAGCTTATGGATGGCGAGGTCGCGCGCCGCGGCCGGCATCGCGAGCATGACGCCCTCCTGATTGAGCGGCACCACGAGCCGCGCGGGGCTCGCAATCTCGCCACGGGCCGCTTCGACAGACGCCTGTGCAAGCGCATCGACGAGCGCCGGAAAAGGCGTCAAGCGCGCGGTCGCCTCGGCATCGAAAAACTGCATCGTCATAGGGTTTCCTCCAGTACGGGCCGCCTCTGGGGGCCGCGAAATCGCCGCGAGGCCGATGGGGTAAGGATAAGGCAGTGCACGGCGCGGGCGGCATCAGGCATTTGCCGATTGCCGCACAGCCGCTCGTTGACCACCGGTAACGAACGTAACCTGTCGATACATATTTGACGCGGGTACGCGAGCGCGTTGCCCGTTAAAATACGCCCGCCTCGTTACTTTTACCGCTGCGGCGTAGCAATGCGCCACGGCCATTCTCGATCCGTGACCGCCTTGACGCCGCAGCGCCCAGAAGCAGCATGACCACAGAAGCCACCTTAGCGGACTCACTCGCCGTTGCCGACCGCGTGCGCGCACTGATGGTTCGTCATGGCATCGGCAAGCGACAGCAAACCACCGAGCTGTGCCGAATCCTCGATCTGAGCTTTTCGCAAGGACACCGCAAATTGCGCGGGAGCAGCCCGTGGACGCTCGCGCAAATCCGCAAAGTAGCCGAAGCGTTCGGCGAGGCGCCCACGCAACTGTTCGCCGCACAAGAAAACGGGCTCGGTGCTCCTGGCCCGCAGCCGCGCGAAGCGATGCTCAACATGGGCGCGTTCGAAGGAACCTGCGTCGCCTGGATCGGCGAGCCGCTCGGCCCCTATGAGCGGGCCGAGTTCGTCGCGTATGGCGAAGGCGAGCGCTGGCGCATCGTGCGGTGCGACGGTGCCCCCGGCGAGCACGCGCACGAAGTGCTGAAGATCGAGATCCATCCGCGCCGCGGCGAAGCCGGCCGGCCGGCGGTCGCTGTCGTGGACGTCGATCGAGCGGCTGCCGAGGCACTGTGCGACTACCTCGCGCAAAACGGCTTCGCGGCCAGCGCTTACGATCGCCTCGCCGCGTTTGCCGACGCACTGCAGACGCAAACGTTTGACGCCGTCGTCACCGACTGGCTTTTCGACGGTCATACGGCGGCAGCGGCGATCGAAGCGGTCCGCCGCTCGGCCCGGCCCGATGCCCCCATCTTCCTGCTCACGGGCGACCTGCTGACCGGCAAAGCGAGCGAGTCCGAGATCAGCGAAGTCATTCGCCGGTTCGATGTCGCCTGCTACGAAAAGCCGGCGCGCTTGGCGATTCTCGTCGCCGATCTGTCCAAACGACTCGGCCGCGCGTAAAGACGCAATCGGACCGCGCGCGCGAGCTACCTTGCGCGCTGGGCATAGGCATAGGCAGGGCATAGGCGCGGCGCAATGGCGTGCCGATCGCCGCGCCGCCCCCGGGGCCGACGAGACCGAGTTCAAACGTCGAATTTCACGCCTTGCGCAAGCGGCAGCTCGCGGCTGTAGTTGATAGTGTTCGTCGCGCGCCGCATGTAGCTCTTCCATGCGTCGGAGCCCGATTCTCGGCCGCCGCCCGTTTCCTTCTCACCCCCGAACGCCCCGCCGATCTCGGCGCCGCTCGTGCCGATGTTGACGTTGACGATGCCGCAATCGCTACCGGCCGCCGACATGAACTGCTCGGCTTCGCGCATGTCGTTCGTGAAAATCGCCGAAGAGAGTCCTTGAGGCACGGCGTTGTGCACGGCAAGCGCTTGCTCGAAATCGTCGTAGACGAGCACGTAGAGAATCGGCGCGAACGTCTCGCGCTCGACGACAGCCGTCTGAGCCGGCATGCGCACGATCGCCGGACGCACGTAATACGCGCCGTCGTGGCCCACGTCGACGCGCTCGCCGCCCATCACTTGGCCGCCGTCCTTGCGGGCCTCTCTCAACGCGGTTTGCATCGCATCGAACGAGCCGCGGTCGATCAGCGGGCCGACGAGCGTATCGGCCTCGAGCGGATCGCCCACCTTGACCGATGCGAAAGCCTTCTCGAGCCGCGGCAGCAACGCGTCCGCCACGCTGCGATGCACGATCAGCCGGCGCAGCGTCGTGCAGCGCTGACCGGCCGTGCCGACCGCCGCGAACGTGACGGCCCGCACGACGAGGTCGAGATCGGCGCTGGGCGCGACGATCATGCCGTTGTTGCCGCCGAGCTCGAGGATGCTGCGTGCGAGGCGCAGGCTCAACGTCTGCGCGACTTCGATGCCCATGCGCACGCTGCCCGTGGCGCTGACGAGCGGCACCTTGTGCGAACGCGTCAACGCCTCGCCCACGTCGCGGCCGCCGATGATCAACTGCACCAGTCCCTCCGGCGCGACGCCGGGGTGCGTCTTATCGAATTCGCGAACGGCTTGCGCGAAGAGCGCATGGCACGCGACGGCCGTGAGCGGCGTTTTCTCGGAGGGCTTCCAAACGATCGGATCGCCGCACACGAGGGCCAGCGCGGCATTCCATGCCCACACCGCAACCGGGAAGTTGAACGCCGAGATCACGCCGCACACGCCGAGCGGATGCCACGTTTCCATCATGCGGTGCCCCGGGCGCTCGGACGCGATCGTCAGACCGTAGAGCTGGCGCGACAGGCCGACCGCGAAATCGCAGATGTCGATCATCTCCTGAACCTCGCCCAGTCCCTCCGAGACGATCTTGCCCACCTCGATCGAAACCAGCCGGCCCAGGGCGTCCTTGCTCTCGCGCAATTCTTCGCCAAGCAGCCGGACCAGCTCACCGCGCTTCGGCGCCGGCACCAGCCGCCAGACGCCAAACGCGGCATGCGCGGCTTCGATGGCCGCGGCAGCCTCGTTGGTGCTTGTTGCCCGGACCTCTGCGATGATTTCGCCGGTGATGGGGGTATGCACCTTGAGTGCACCATCCCGGTAGCGGGGCCGGCTCACGCCGAGTTCAGTGAGCAGCCTCTCGACTTCGCCGGACAGATCGAGCTTCGTTGAAACCGACATGGCGTTCTCCGAGAGCAGGGCTATGCAGGTATCGTGGCGAACCACATAAACAGATGCCTTTAATCGGCCTGACCGGCACGCGCGTCAAATCATATTCCGCTCTCGGCGAAGGCGGGCTTATGTCTGCAAAGCGCGTCGCTGCGGTGCTTCATCAAAATTGATCTGGCTTTG
>NZ_JBQCIF010000114.1:0-22921 GCF_051953955.1 Trinickia sp.
TCGCGTGGCAATCCCCGGTCGCTTAACGGCTCAATTCCATGACGCCGTCGTTTAGTGTCGGATTTAGACCGGCGTTCACAGCAGGTAGTAGGTGCCGTGGCGGTCGCGTTGCAGGCGGGGAATTTTGATCATCTGTGCCACTTGCTGTGACACCAGACAAAAGAAAAAGCCTCGTAGACCATTGATCTACAAGGCTTTTTTCAATTTGGTGGCGAATCAGGGATTCGAACCCCGGACCTGCGGATTATGATTCCGTCGCTCTAACCGACTGAGCTAATTCGCCGAAGAAAACGGATTATGGTCATGCTGGGCGGCGCTGTCAAGCCCCTTGTGCGCTTCCTCGCGAGGCGCCGTCCAAAAACGACTGCCTCGCGCCCCGCCCAGCTCTGCCTCAATCCTGCGCGTAGATGTTCGAGTCCTTCGTCTCCTTGACGAACAGCATCCCGATTACGAACGTGCCGAGCGCCACCACCACCGGATACCAGAGCCCCGAGTAGATGTTGCCCTGCGCCGCCACGATCGCGAACGCCGTAGCCGGCAGGAAGCCGCCGAACCACCCGTTGCCGATGTGATAGGGCAGCGACATCGACGTGTACCGGATTCGCGTGGGGAACATCTCGACGAGCATCGCCGCAATCGGCCCATACACCATCGTCACGTAGATGACGAGCAGCGCGAGAATCGCCACTGTCATCGGCCAGTTCAGCCGCGACGGATCAGCCTTTGCCGGATAGCCCGCACCCTTCAGCGTGCCCGAGAGCGTTTTCTCGAAGGCCTTCGCCTGATCCTTCGCATCGGCAGCCTTACCGTCGTACGTGTTGACCACGGCATCGCCGACCTTGATCTGCGCCTGTGTCCCCGCCGGCGCCGCCACGTTCTCGTAGTTCAGGCCCGATTTCGCCAACGCGCCCTTGGCGATGTCGCACGAGCTCGTAAACTTCGCCGTGCCGACCGGGTTGAACTGGAACGAGCACTCGTCCGGATTCGCAATGACGACGATCGGTGCTTTCTGTTCAGCCGCTTCGAGCGCCGGGTTCGCGTAGTGTGTGAGGGCCTTGAACAGCGGGAAGTACGTGAGAGCGGCGATCAGGCAGCCGACCATGATCACGGGCTTGCGGCCGATCCGATCCGACAATGAGCCGAAAAATACGAAGAACGGCGTGCCGATCAGGAGCGCCAGCGCGATCAGGATGTTGGCGCTCGCACCATCCACCTTCAGCGTTTGCGTGAGGAAGAACAGGGCGTAGAACTGGCCCGTGTACCACACCACCGCCTGGCCGGCCGTCAGGCCGATCAGCGCGAGAATCACGATCTTCAGGTTTTTCCACTGGCCGAACGATTCCGTCAGCGGCGCCTTCGACGTCTTGCCCTCCGCCTTGATGCGCTCGAACGCGGGCGATTCGCTCAATTGCAGCCGAATCCAAACCGAAATGCCGAGCAGGATCAGCGATGCCAGGAACGGAATGCGCCAGCCCCAGGCGCCGAACGACTCTTCGCCCATCGCCGTGCGCACGCCCAGGATGACGAGCAGCGACAGGAACAGCCCGAGCGTCGCCGTCGTTTGAATCCACGACGTGTAGTAGCCGCGCCGATGCGCGGGCGCGTGCTCCGCGACGTAGGTAGCCGCGCCGCCGTACTCGCCGCCGAGCGCGAGCCCCTGCAGCAGCCGCATGGCGATGAAGATGACCGGCGACGCAAAGCCGATCGACGCATAACCGGGCAGGAAGCCCACGATGAACGTCGACAAGCCCATGATCATGATCGTGATCAAGAACGTGTATTTGCGGCCCACCATGTCGCCCAGCCGGCCGAACACGAGCGCGCCGAACGGACGCACGGCGAACCCCGCCGCGAAGCCGAGCAGCGTGAAGATGAAGGCGGCCGTCGGATTGATGCCGGAGAAGAAGCTCTTGCTGATGTACGCCGCGAGCGAGCCCGCCAGATAGAAGTCGTACCACTCGAAAACGGTGCCGAGCGACGACGCGAAAATCACGCGCTTTTCGTCGCCCGTCATCGGCGCGTGCGCAATTTGCCCGCCAAGGGTTGCCATGAGTCGTCTCCAATAATTTTGATCGTTGCGTTCGTAGGCGCCGCTCCACCCGCTATACGCGCACCCGTCGACGATTATTGGAACGAAAACTTACGGCGAACTGACGTGAACGGTATTTTCGTTGTCGATTCGTTAGAATGTCGCCCGCTTCTTTTTTCGCGAAATATGCGCCAACTGCTGTCAACATCGCCGAAACCGAGATTTTCGGTGGTCGGTGCCGCGGCGCAAGCCGGCGGCCGTCAGGGTAAGCTCGGAGTGCTTCGCGACATCGGCAGCTCGATCCGAACGAGCGTGCCCGCCAAGCGCGGGGATTCCTGATAGACGTGATCGTCGAGCGTCAGGCTGCCCTCATGCATCGTCGCGATCTCCCTGACGATCGCGAGGCCGAGGCCGCTGCCGTCGCCTTCTCGTCCGAGGATTCGATAGAAGCGCTCGATCACCTTCGGCCGCTCGGCCGGCGCGATCCCGGGCCCCGTATCTTCGACTTCGATCCGCACCCGTTCGGCGTCGCGCCGGGGCTCGACGCGCACGGTGATGCGGCCGCCGGCCGGCGTATAGCGGATCGCATTGTCGATGACGTTCGACAGCATTTCCCTGAGCATGACCGGATTGCCGTCGACGAAAACGGGTTCTTCCGGGCCCTCGTAGCCGAGATCCATCTGCTTGGCGAGCGCCGCGCGCACCCAGTCGCGCACGGCGAGGCGGGCCAAATGCGCCATCTCCACGCGGGTGAAGACCTGGCCCGACATGCGATTTTCCGCACGCGCCAGCGCGAGCAATTGTGTGACGAGCCGCGCTGCCTGATCCGCGCCCGTCGCGATCTGTTCGAGCGAGCGGCGCACGTCGGGCGAGACGTCGTCGCGCAGCGCGAGCTCCGCTTGCATGTGCAAGCCGGCCAGCGGGGTCTTCATCTGATGCGCCGCATCGGCAATGAAGCGTTTTTGCAAGTCGATGTTCTGCGCGAGCCGCGTCAGCAAGTCGTTGAACGAGGTGACGAGCGGCTCGATCTCGGGCGGCGCGCTCGACGCTTCGAGCGGGGAGAGGTCGTCGGGCCGGCGCGTGCGCAGGTTCGCCTGCAGCGACGTCAGCGGCGCGAGCCCGCGCGAGAGCCCGAACCAAACGAGCACGATCGCCAGCGGCAGGATCACGAACTGCGGCAGGATCACGCCTTTGATGATTTCGTTGGCGAGTGCGCTGCGCTTGTCGAGCGTCTCGCCGACTTGGATCAACACCGGCTGGGTATCGCTCGCCTCCCTGTCCGTGCCCGTGCCGGCCGCGTTCACGCTTTCGCTTCCGATCCCGGCGCCGGGAAGTGCAACCGTCGTATAAGCGATGCGGATGTCGTTGCCGCGCAGCGTGGCGTCGCGAAACTCGACGAGGCCGGGCTGAGGGCGATCGTCCTCGTTCGGCAGCGGGATGTCGGGTATGCCGGCCACCAGCTCGCCGTGCGTGCCTATCACCTGATAAAAGACCTTGTCGACGTTGTCGCCCGTCAGAAAATCGCGCGCGGCATCGGGCAAGCTCAGCGCGGCGACGCCGTTGACCGGATGAATTTGCCGCGCGAGTACGTAGGCATCGGTTTCGAGGCCTCGGTCGAACGGCCCGTTCGCGATCGTCTTGGCGACGAGGTAGGTCACCGCGATGCTCATCGGCCAGAGCAGCAGCAGCGGCGCGAGCATCCAATCGAGAATCTCGCCGAACAGCGAGCGCGGCCGGCTCGGCGCGGCCGGCTCCGTTTCGTCGGGCGGCGCGAACGGGTTGACGGGCGCGGCGGGTCGTTCCACGTCGGACGCATGGGGACGCTGCGCCGGAGGCGGCGGGGACGGACTCGAACCCGGCGCGTGCTGCGCGCCGCCGTTCGCTGGGGCGGGAGAGGTCACGACGGGATTATTTCGGCCGGGCGTTCGCGGCAACGTCGGCGTGCGGGGAAGGCGGCACGGTCACGCTCGGGACGGCCGTTGCCGGCGCCGCGATTGCCGCGGCGCTCGCCCCGGGCGCACCCGTGCCCAGCGTCGCGCCGCCAGGCACGGGCCGCTCCAGGCAGTAGCCGAGCCCGCGCACCGTAATGATGCGCACGCCGCTCGGCTCGATCTTCTTGCGCAGACGGTGAACGTAGACCTCGATCGCATTGTTGCTGACTTCCTCGCCCCATTCGCAGAGGTGATCGACGAGCTGCTCTTTCGAGACGAGCCGTCCGATCCGCTGCAGCAGCACTTCGAGCACGCCGAGCTCGCGCGCCGACAGCTCGAGGACTTGATCGCCCACCGAGGCGACGCGCCCCACTTGATCGTAGGCCAGCGAGCCGTGCCGCACGACCGTAGGCCCTCCGCCGCTGCCGCGCCGCGTCAAGGCTCGCACGCGCGCCTCGAGCTCGTTCAAATGGAACGGCTTGCTCATGTAGTCGTCGGCGCCGAGATCGAGCCCTTTCACGCGTTCGTCGACGCTGTCCACGGCCGTGAGGATCAGCACGGGCAAGGCGGAGTTGCGTGCGCGCAAGCGGCGCAGCACTTCCAGCCCCGGCATTCGCGGCAGGCCGAGATCGAGAATCAGGAGGTCGAACGTCTGCATCGACAGCGCGGCATCGGCCTCGCTTCCGCTCTTGACGTGATCGACGGCATAGCCCGATTGGCGGAGTGATCGGACGAGGCCGTCCGCGAGTATGCTGTCGTCTTCGGCAATGAGTATTCGCATGATGCGCCGCGCGGCCGGCCCGGCGCGTTCGTGCCGGTATCGGGCGGGTGTCTCCGTGTTCTCGTATGGAACCGACGCGGGAGGCTTTCGGAAGGCGCTGCACCGATGCTTCGTTGCCGCCGCGCAAATCCGCCCGCATCGGGCTTGCAAAGAACCCTGTTTTTTTATACAGTATCTGCGTTTCGAGCGCCAGCCGGCAGCAGTGCACAGCGTGATCGAAGGAAGGCCGCCATCGTGGCCGCCATCAGCGCTTCGTTGTCCGGCCCGCCCGCCGCAGACGCCCGCTCATCATAGCAAAGGACGATTCATGGAAGAAAGCAAGAAAGGCTCGGCTGGACTGACGGCTGAAAAGAGCAAGGCGCTCGCCGCTGCGCTCGCGCAGATCGAAAAGCAGTTCGGCAAAGGGTCGGTCATGCGGCTCGGCGATGGCGAGGTAGTCGAGGATATCCAAGTGGTGTCGACGGGCTCGCTGGGCCTCGACATCGCACTCGGCGTCGGCGGCTTGCCGCGCGGGCGCGTGGTGGAAATCTACGGGCCGGAATCGTCGGGTAAGACCACGCTGACGCTGCAAGTCATCGCCGAGATGCAAAAGCTCGGCGGCACCGCGGCGTTCATCGATGCCGAGCACGCGCTCGACATTCAATACGCCCAGAAGCTCGGCGTGAACGTCGGCGATCTGCTCGTTTCGCAGCCCGATACGGGCGAACAGGCGCTCGAAATCGCCGATGCGCTCGTGCGCTCGGGCTCGATCGACATGATCGTCATCGATTCGGTGGCGGCGCTCGTGCCGAAGGCCGAAATCGAAGGCGAAATGGGCGATTCGCTGCCGGGCTTGCAGGCACGCCTGATGTCGCAGGCGCTGCGCAAGCTGACGGGCACGATCAAGCGCACGAACTGCCTCGTCATCTTCATCAACCAGATCCGGATGAAGATCGGCGTGATGTTCGGCAACCCGGAAACCACGACGGGCGGCAACGCGCTGAAGTTCTACGCTTCGGTGCGGCTCGACATCCGCCGTATCGGCTCGATCAAGAAGAACGATGAAGTGATCGGCAACGAAACGCGCGTGAAGGTCGTGAAGAACAAGGTGTCGCCGCCGTTCCGCGAAGCGATTTTCGACATCCTTTACGGTGAAGGTATTTCGCGGCAGGGCGAGATCATCGATCTCGGCGTGCAAGCAAAGATCGTCGATAAAGCCGGGGCTTGGTACAGCTACAGCGGCGAACGGATCGGCCAAGGCAAGGACAACGCGCGCGAATTCCTGCGCGAGAATCCCGATATCGCACGCGAAATCGAAAATCGGATCCGTGAGTCGCTCGGTGTCAACGCGATGCCGGCGAGCGCTGGCGGCGACGTCGAAGTAGCCGGCGAAGAAGAGTAAGCCGCGCGTGATACGAAAAGGGCGGGCGGCGCCCGATGCGTCGTCATCCTCTTCCGAGGCCGGCCGTTCGCGCCGGCCTACTCGCTCGCTGAAAATGCGAGCGATCGATTACCTCTCCCGGCGCGAGTACAGCCGCGCCGAGCTCATCCGCAAGCTGGCCCCCTTCCTCGAAGAAGGCGACGTGCTCGATCCGCTCCTCGATACGCTCGAGCGCGAGGGCTGGCTATCCGATGCACGCTTTGCCGAGAGCATCATGAATCGGCGCTCGGCCCGCATGGGGACGAACCGCATCGTCGGAGAGCTGCGTCAACATGGGCTCGACGATACTCTGATCGACTCGGTCGGCTCGAAACTGCGCGAGACCGAGCGCGCCCGCGCGCAAGCCGTGTGGCTAAAGAAGTTCGGCCAGCTTCCGCAATCGCCCGCCGAGCGCGCGAAGCAGGCGCGCTTTCTTGCGATGCGCGGATTTTCGAGTGCGACGATTTCACAGATTCTGAAAGGCGACGACCACTGGAGCGACGACTAACCGCGTGTCTGCGCCACGCTTTCTCCGGTCCTCGCCATGGCATCTGCTTCGCGTCGACCGAAGCGCGTCGACTCGTTGCGCGCCTGCCAAATCGCTCAGAAATCGCTCAGTGATCGCTCAGTGCGCTCGCTGCGCCATCGACGCATCGCTTGCTCCCGCGCGATGCCGCCACGGGTCCTGCCGGCGTCTCAAATAACCAGTATGGTAAAATCCCTGAGTTTTCCTCTCTAGCCGTTCCCCTCGCATGCCGCTTTCCCCGCCCGTTGCCCGCCAGTTGCGCCATCGCCGCGCAATCAGAGCGGAAGCCTACGAGCGTGACGACGGCTTGTGGGATATCGAGGCGTGTCTGACCGATCATAAGCCGCGCGATGTTGCACTGGCGCCCGGTGTCCGGCCCAAGGGCCTACCGATCCATGAACTCTGGCTTCGCATCACTATCGACCGCAAGCTCACCATCGTCGACGCCGAGGCGTCGTCGGAATCGGTGCCGTATCCCGGTCACTGCGAAGTCTCGAATCCCGCCTACCGCGCGCTCATCGGTCTCAACCTCCTCCACGATTTCCACCGCCACGCACGGCGCTTGCTCGCCGGAACGGCAGGCTGCACCCACCTCACGGAACTCTGCTCGGTCTTGCCGACCGCCGCGATTCAAGCGTTCGCCGGCGACGTCTGGAACATGTCCGACGGGGATGATGCGGGGCACGCCTCGCAACGCACATCGGCAAGCGCAGCCGCTCACCGCGAACCGCCGTTTCAACTCGGCCGCTGCCACGCGCTGCGGTTCGACGGCGAAGCGGTGCAGCGCTTTTATCCGCGCTGGTACGGTCATGTCCCGCGCGGCCTTGCAGCGAGCGACGGATCGGCGAACCCGGCACAGGCGCCGGTGAATCGAACGGCGAAGCTCGGGGCGCTCGGCTCGAAGGCAATCAGCGATTACGAAGTTCAATCCAACTCTCAGACTGAAGGGAATCACGCATGAAGATTCACGAGTACCAGGGTAAGGAAATCCTGCGGAAATTCGGCGTCGCGGTACCGCGCGGCAAGCCGGTGTTTTCGGTGGATGACGCGGTCAAGGCCGCAGAAGAGCTCGGCGGCCCGGTCTGGGTCGTCAAGGCGCAGATCCACGCCGGCGGTCGCGGCAAGGGCGGTGGCGTGAAGGTGGCCAAGTCGCTCGAGCAAGTGCGCGAGTACGCGAGCCAAATCCTCGGCATGCAGCTCGTGACGCACCAAACCGGTCCGGAAGGCCAGAAGGTGAATCGCCTGCTGATCGAAGAAGGCGCGGACATCAAGCAGGAACTGTATGTCAGCCTCGTCGTCGACCGCATCTCGCAGAAGATCGTGCTGATGGGTTCGAGCGAAGGCGGCATGGACATCGAAGAAGTCGCCGAAAAGCACCCGGAACTGATCCACAAGGTCATCGTCGAGCCGTCGACGGGCCTGCTCGACGCGCAGGCAGACGACCTCGCCGCGAAGATCGGCGTGCCGGCAGCTTCGATTCCGCAAGCGCGCGCGATCCTGCAAGGTCTGTACAAGGCTTTCTGGGAAACCGACGCATCGCTGGCGGAAATCAACCCGCTGAACGTTTCCGGCGACGGCAAGGTGATCGCACTCGACGCCAAGTTCAACTTCGATTCGAACGCGCTGTTCCGTCACCCGGAAATCGTCGCGTACCGCGATCTCGACGAAGAAGATCCGGCTGAAGTCGAAGCGTCGAAGTTCGACCTGGCCTACATCTCGCTCGACGGCAACATCGGCTGCCTCGTGAACGGTGCCGGTCTCGCGATGGCGACGATGGACACGATCAAGCTGTTCGGCGGCGAGCCCGCGAACTTCCTCGACGTCGGCGGTGGCGCGACGACCGAGAAGGTCACGGAAGCGTTCAAGCTGATGCTGAAGAACCCGGGCCTGAAGGCGATCCTCGTGAACATCTTCGGCGGCATCATGCGCTGCGACGTGATCGCGGAAGGCGTGATCGCCGGTTCGAAGGCGGTGAACCTGGGCGTCCCGCTCGTCGTGCGCATGAAGGGCACGAACGAAGACCTGGGCAAGAAGATGCTCGCCGAATCCGGCCTGCCGATCATCTCGGCGGACAGCATGGAAGAAGCGGCCCAGAAGGTTGTCGCGGCAGCCGCGGGCAAATAAGGGCGCATCGCATCAAGGATACCGAATGGCGGCGCGCAAGCGCCCTGGTCCGCGCCACGGCACGGGCGGGGCGGCACGCGACGCCAAACGAACAGAGGTCATTACATGTCGATTCTGATCAACAAAGACACGAAGGTCATCACGCAGGGCATCACCGGCAAGACCGGCCAGTTCCATACGCGCGCATGCCGTGAATATGCGAACGGCCGCGAAGCCTACGTCGCGGGTGTGAACCCGAAGAAGGCCGGCGAAGACTTCGAAGGCATTCCCATCTACGCGAGCGTGAAGGAAGCGAAGGCCGAAACGGGCGCAACCGTCTCGGTCATCTACGTCCCGCCCGCAGGCGCGGCTGCAGCAATCTGGGAAGCGGTCGAGGCCGACCTCGATCTCGCGATCTGCATCACGGAAGGCATTCCGGTTCGCGACATGATCGAAGTGCGCGATCGTATGCGCCGTGAAAACCGCAAGACGCTGCTGCTGGGACCGAACTGCCCGGGCACGATCACGCCGGACGAACTGAAGATCGGCATCATGCCGGGTCACATCCACCGCAAGGGCCGTATCGGCGTCGTGTCGCGTTCGGGCACGCTGACGTATGAAGCCGTGGGGCAACTGACGGCGCTCGGCCTCGGCCAATCGTCGGCGGTCGGCATCGGCGGCGACCCGATCAACGGCTTGAAGCACATCGACGTCATGAAGATGTTCAACGACGATCCGGACACGGATGCGGTCATCATGATCGGTGAGATCGGCGGTCCCGACGAAGCGAACGCCGCTTACTGGATCAAGGACAACATGAAGAAGCCCGTCGTCGGCTTCATCGCCGGGGTAACGGCGCCTCCGGGCAAGCGCATGGGCCACGCCGGCGCGCTGATCTCGGGCGGTGCCGACACGGCCGACGCCAAGCTCGAAATCATGGACGGCTGCGGCATCAAGGTCACGCGCAACCCGTCGGAGATGGGCCGTTTGCTGAAGTCCATCCTGTAAGTTGCCGCACGCTGGCGCGCCGCATGCCGAAGCGTGCGGCGCGGCCTGCGAGCCATTTTTGGTATCCTTGCGTAATTCTTTCGTAAGGCTTCCGGCAGACGCAAAAAGCGAGGGAGCAAGTCATGCTCCCTCGCTTTTTTATCGCCGTCGCAGCGCGCTTTCTCTGAATTCCCTGGAACGGCAATTGCCCCAATGTTCAACACTATGCTCGATTTCTTCGCGACGCTTCACTGGCCGGCGGTTTTTCAGATCGTCGTGATCGACATTCTGCTCGGTGGCGACAATGCCGTCGTGATCGCGCTGGCCTGCCGCAAGCTGCCCGCGTCGCAGCGGATGCAGGGTGTATTGTGGGGAACCGCGGGTGCAATCGTGTTGCGGGTCGTGCTCATCGCGTTCGCCGTCGCGCTGCTCGACGTGCCGTTCCTGAAGTTCGGCGGCGGGCTGCTGCTGCTCTGGATCGGCGTACGCCTGATGGCGCCCGCGCATGATGTCCACGAAAACATCAAGCCTGCCGACAAGCTGCTCGCGGCGATCAAGACGATCATCGTGGCGGACGCCGTCATGAGTCTCGACAACGTCATCGCCATCGCAGGGGCGGCCGAGACGGCCGATCCCGAGCACCGCATCGCGCTCGTCATCTTCGGCCTGATCGTGAGCATCCCGTTGATCGTTTGGGGCAGCACGCTCGTGCTGCGCATGCTCGACCGCTTTCCGGTCATCGTCACCTTGGGCGCCGCCTTGCTCGGCTGGATCGCGGGCGGGCTCATCATCAACGATCCGGCCGGCGACCGCTGGCCGCTGCTCGATGCGCCGGCCGCCGAGTACGGTGCGCACGTCGCCGGGGCGCTACTGGTCGTGCTCGTCGGGTACTGGCTCAGGCGGCGCACGCTGCGGCGGGAGGCAGCCGGCGCTTCGGGGTCGCGCGGTACGCACTGATATGTCGGCGCGATTCTCTAAGGACCTGGCCGTTCGGCCGACTGCCCTCGCCGCGTCCTTGCCGATACGCTTGCTCTCCGTTGCTCGCCCGTTCCTTGGTGGGCCGTCGTTCGAGGAGCGTATCCGCCGATGTCCGCTGCCATTGTTGCTGTTGCCCGTCGTTTTCTGTCCGGTACCGTAACGTACCGCCCCCCGCACCGTGCGAGGCTCGGCTTCACGCTGATCGAACTGATGATCGTGCTCGCGATCGTCGGTATCGTCGCCGCTTACGCGGTGCCGGCGTACCAGAATTACCTCGCTCGCAGCCGCGTTGGGGAAGGGCTGTCGCTCGTGTCAGGCGCGCGCCTTGCGGTCGCCGAGAATGCCGCCGCGGGTGAGGTGCTCGGCGGCGGCTACGTGGCGCCGCCTGGCACGCGCAACGTCGAGGCCATCGTTATCGACGATGCAACGGGTGAAATTTCGATTCGTTACACGGCGCGCGTGGCACCGCCAGGGCGCGACACCTTGGTGCTCGTTCCGTCTTTGCCCGATACGTCGGATCCGCCGACGTCGCGTATCCCGCTCGAATCGGGCGTCGTGCTCGGCGGCGCATTGACCTGGGAATGCTTCGCTTCGGGCAAGCAGGCATCGTCGCTGCCGGCACCGGGTGCAGGCCCGCTGCCGCTCGTGGCAGCCACCTTGCCGGCCGAATTGGCTCCCCCCGACTGTCGCACCTGAGCCTATCGCGAGGGGAAAGAACGCATGAGGCGACACGCGGCTACGCACAGTGAAAGAAAATTTTTGTATAGTGCGCCGGTTGCCGATGCCCCTAACCTCATGACTTCTCCATTCGCCCGTTATTTGTCGTTCGCGTCCCTGGCCTTTGCGGCGCTGCTGCCGTATGCGGTGACCAACCATACGTACCCGATCCCCACGTTCTATGCCGAATTCACCGCGCTGTCGCTTTATCTGCTCGTTGGCGCGTCCGTCCTGCTGATGCTGACGTGGGAGCGGCCGCGCGTGCAGTTTGCGATGCCGGCCGTCGCGCTGGTGCCGCTCGCGTTCGGGGCCCTGCTCGTGTTGCAGACGTTCGTGCTGCCGCTCGCTCAGCCTTCGATGGCTTGGCTCGGCGCTGGGTTTTTGTTGGCGGCCTTCATGGCCGTGCAAGCCGGATACGGGTTCGCCCGCGCGGGGGTGGCCGATACGGCATTACGCTGGATGGCGGCCGCGTTGATCGTCGGCGGCTTGTTCGCCGTGTTTTGCCAGCTCGTGCAGTTGTTCCATGCCGAAGCGAAGTTTGCCCCGTTCGTCGTGGCCTACAACGTCACGACGGACCGCCGGCCGTTCGGCAATATGGCGCAAGCCAATCACTTGGCCACCGTCATCGCGTTCGCGCTCGCGGCGGCGATGTATCTCGTGCAGACGCGCAGGCTGAATGTCGTCGTGTGGGCGATCGTGTCGGCCGTTTGTGTGCTCGGGCAGGCGCTGACGGTATCGCGCGGGCCCTGGCTGCAGACCGCCGTCATCGTCGTCGCGGGATTTTGGATGGCGCTCGTCGCGCCGCGCGGGAACGGCTTCGCGCCGCGCCGCGCGCGGGAATGGATGATTCCGATCCTGCTCGTCGTGCTGTTCGTTGGGGTGAATGTCGGCGTACGCTGGGCCAACGTCCGTTTTCAGCTTGGCCTGGACGTATCGGCCGCGCACCGCTTCCAAGACAAAGGGCAGTTCGTTCTACGCCTCGCGATGTGGAAGTACGGCTGGACGATGTTCAAGGGGCATCCGTTGCTCGGCGTCGGCTGGGGGGAGTTTCCTCGCTTCGAGTTCGAGCTCGTGAAGCAGCTTGGCGACGTCGAGATCGCGAATAATTCGCACGACATCGTCATCGATTTACTCGCGAAGACAGGGGCGATCGGCCTGGCTATCGTACTGCTCGGCCTTTTGGCCTGGCTGTGGCGCGTCCTCCGCGCGCCGCACACGGCGGAGCGTGTTTTCGGCCTTGCGCTGATCGGTGCGCTGCTCATGCACGCGCTCGTGGAGTATCCGCAGCAGTACATGTTTTTCCTGCTGCCGGCGATGTTCGTCTTCGGCATTCTGGAGACGAAGCCGCTCGCGTTCGTGCCTGGGCGGTTCGCGATGGGGCTGCAATTTTTGATTGTGGCGGGTGGCTTTGCAGCGCTTCATCCGATCTACCGCGACTACGGCCGCGCGGAGGTGCTCTATTACGGGGCGCACCCGGCCGAGCAGTATCGGGCCGCGCCGTCGGTGCTGTTCGGCTCGTGGGGTGAGTACGGGCTGTCCACGTTGCTGCCGATCGACAGCAACGACTTGCAGACGAAGCTGGACATGCACAAGAAGGCGCTCGCGCTGTTGCCGGGCGAGACGGTGTTGCGGCGATATGCGGTGCTGTTGGCGCTGGATGGCAAACAGGATCAGGCGTTCGACACCGTCGAGCGGCTGAAGATTTTTGCCGTCGTGCTCCACGATTGGCCCTCGCAGCTATCGGCGTTGTACGAGCTCTGCGACGACGAGCCCAAGCTCACCGCCTTCAAGGCGGAACTGCTCAAACGCTATGGGCCGGCACCGAAGCCGGCCGATGACAACGAGGACGACGACGGTAGCGATTGAGGGGGGAACGGAACGATCGACGAGCGGTTTCCAGCGGGCGACCGATTAAGGGCCATCACCGCCCGGAGAGAGCCTTTGCTAAATCATCGTCGCTGTGCAATCCCCGGATGCTCCTCGAGGTTAGAAGTACTGCGGCTGCGGCAACGAACCCAAGCAGACAAATGACGAGTGTGCCCCTTGTCCCTACCCATGAAGCAGCAACGAAGCCGCCGAGAAGTGCACCGATCGGGTCACCCCCCCAACTGATGAAGCGGGTGGTTGCCGTGATACGGGCGAGGTGGCGCGCGTGTACCGTCAGTTGGCGCAGCGTCTGCTCGACAATGAGGTGCATGACTATCAGGAAGTCCCATGTTGCAAGGCAACTTCCGATGATGAGAACTTGGACAAGAGGCGGTACGCCGTCTGCCATGACAATAGGGATTCCCAATGGCCCTATTAACAAAAGAGATCCCACCAACGACGACCGAGTGCCCACCTTCTTGATGATCTGCGGTCCGTACATGGCAGCCAATAGGCCGATGAGCGCGACCGATGACATTAAAGTTCCGAAGACGCTTGTACTTAGCCTCAGGTCTTGTAACAGAAAGATCGCGAGCACAGTAAAGAAGGCGCTGTGAAATATGTTGAACACCCCAGCCGAGATCGCTATCGTTCGCTGGATGTCGTTTCTGCATAAGACTCGGATCCCTTCGACGATTTGCGAGATATGCGAACCGCTTTCGTTAGGTGCGCTAGGTGGCAACGATACGTTGCGCAGCGCCAATGTACTCGCTAGATAGAATCCCAAGCTCACTGAATATACAGCAGACGGTGAGATTGCTTGCGTCAGCCAGCCGGCCAAAGCGGGTCCAATGGCATAGGCTCCCGAATTGATTGCCTCCATCCAGCCGTTGGCTCGCGCGAGGTCTTGTTCGTCAACCACGCGCGGAATCATTGCAGCGATGACGCTATCGAATACGAGTTTAATTGCCGACAGCCCAAAGCTAACGACGCATAGCACCGGTACACTTACCACATTGAATTGGAACGCGAGCGGCATGACGGCGATGAGAAGAAGCCGTACGGTGCCGCATAACAACAGGGCTCGTCGAGAATTCAGGCGGTCGGCAATCGCACCTGCCGATAACCCAAATATCAACGGCGCTGCCAATCCTGCTGCCGCCAATACACCAACCTGCGCCGGGGTGATGTCAAACGAGGTGATTGCGATCAACGGTGCCGCGGTGAAGGCCGTTGTGCTGCCTATAGTGCTAAGTGCTTCAGATGCGACGATCGTCGTTATCGGAGTTCTCCGGGTTGACATTACTTACGTGCGACGTACCAACTGCTCGACCGGGTCATTCGCTTGAAGTGGGGTGAATAGTAGCTCAAGTGAATCCAGTGCTTCATCTTGTTGAGAATCATTGATCTCGTCCTTGCTATTAATGATGAATTCGCGCTTGCTCAAAGTTTCTGTCATGGCCTTTCTCCTTGATGATCTAAATGAGGTCGGAAGATCCGCCTCGTTCACGAAGTTATGTATCTCATTTATAGAGTGCAAGCGAATAAATATGAAAACGTTTTAAACGGGTTATTTTGTCTGAGAAAATCGTTTTCATTCTATGCGTGCCGGCTTTCACTCGAATGATTGTGAATCTCCCGTTCAGGGATGCGGGGGGATGAGTATGTGGAGCCGCCGTCACGGACAAAGCCGAATCGCCAAGAGCGTTCGAGTCGCTCAAGGACAGCCTGACCGAAAGGTCGAGGGGGCATGCTTGAACAGGGCTGGGTGTACGAAGAGACGGCAGAGCTATCGAGTGTCGCCTGCATCGATGGGCTGTCGTCGAAGGAACTCAACGTTCTGCTAGTCGCGGCTAGCAGCATCGCTCATGACGACGATGCTACTTCGCCGTGGAGCGTGCGAAACGATTGCGAACGTGCAGGGCTGGACAGCTTGTCACCGGACGCGCTGAACTTGGATCGACGGTCCCGTCTAAGTTGCTTTCCAGCGCTGCGGTGCGACGTTCGTCTGCGGTCGCACAACGCGCGTTAAGTATTGCGCCGTCGAGGCCGGGACTCGATGCCGTTCGCAGCCAGTAGCTTGCGAAGCCGATGGTTCTCCGCGAACAGCCCGACAATCACGATAGTCATGATGATCGGCCCAGACCACTGCCCAGTGTAATGATAGAAGGCCCACGCACCCAATGCGCACGCAATGGCGGTCAGGACCAGGGCGATACGGTCAAGAATCCAGTTCATGCGAGTGCTACCTGCTTTCGAGGTGCCACGGCGCGATGGCTGGACGCATAGCGTTTCCGCGTGGCAATGGATAGTCGTTGCAGTGGCAACCGGCCCTTAACCCTGCGCGACCCAATCTCCGGATTTCCCCCCGTGCTTTTCCATTACCCGCACATCGGTGATCGTCATCCCCCGATCGACCGCCTTGCACATGTCATAGACGGTCAGCAGCCCGATCTGCACGGCCGTCAGCGCTTCCATCTCCACCCCGGTGCGGCCGAGCGTTTCCACTTGGACGGTGCAATGCACGCCGGGCAGCGCTTCGTCGAGCGCGAACTCCACGGCGACGCGCGTGAGAGCGAGCGGGTGGCAAAGCGGAATGAGATCCGCCGTGCGTTTCGCGCCTTGAATCGCCGCGATTCTCGCAACGCCGATCACGTCGCCTTTCTTCGCGTGTCCATCGCGGATCAGTGCAAAGGTCTCGGGCTTCATGCGGATCGAGCCGCGGGCGACGGCGATCCGTTTCGTTTCGTCCTTGCCGCCGACGTCGACCATATGCGCTTGGCCGGACGCGTCGAAATGGGTCAATTCAGGCATTTCCTGCTCCTTCGATGGGCGCCTATCTTAGCAGCCGCTGCCGGCTCGATCGGCGGCGCGTTGGATCGGCAAGCACCGCAAGCATAAACGCGCATTCGCCCGTATTTCGCCCTCAAACGAAGCGGAACAGCCGTGCGGGCGTTTCCACGAGCACGGCCTGCCGCTCGCGCTCGGTAGGCAGCAACTTCAACGCCGTCGCGTAAGCCGAATCGTAGCGCTCGGCAGCCTCATGCTGAGTGTGCGGCCAATCGCTGCCCCAGACTAGCCGATCCAGGCCGAAGGCGCTTTCGAGCAACGGCATGGCGGCCAGCGCCGCGCGTTCGCCGGAGTTCGCTCGTGCCGGGGTGGCGTTGCGGTAGGCGGCCGATACCTTGACCCACACTCGGCGGGTGCGGCCGAGCGTCAACAAGTAGCGAAAGCCGGGGTCGTCGATGCCGAGTGCCGGCCGGGGCCTGCCAAAGTGATCGACGACGATGTCGATCGCGTGCTCGGTTCGCAACAGTAAGGGCCCGACGATGTTCGATAGCCGCTCGGCTTCGCAATGCACCTCGATCTGCCAGCCGAGCGCGGCGATCTTGGGCAGCGTCGCCTGCCAGGCGTCACTCGCAAAGTCGGGATCCGGCAGCCCGAACAGATTGATTCGAATGCCGACGACGCCGCTGCGCGCCAAAACATCGAGCTGACTTGGATCGGCCGCGACGGCCGAGGGATCGATCACGGCGATGCCCTTCAGCCGATGCGGGGCGCTAGCGATGGCCTGCAAGAGGCACCGGTTGTCGGCCCCGAGAAAGCTCGGCTGCACGAGTACGCCGTGCGAAACGCCGTGCGCATCGAGCTGCGCGAGGTAAAGCGAGAGTGTGGCGTCGTACGCCGGCGCGTACCGGCGACCTTCCACGAGCGGCAAGTCGCGCGAAAACACGTGAGCGTGAGTGTCGATCGCGGTGATGGCGCCGACTGCGGGCACCGCCGCCTCCGCATGGCGAGTACTCGGGGCAGTCACCGTCGCACAGCTTCCATATCCGCCGCAGGGCGATGATCCGCCGCATCGGGCACGCTTTCGCCGAGCGTTCGGCCCCGCGTCTCGGGCAGCATCAACACCGCCAATACGACGATCGCATAAGCGGCAGCGGCGTCGGTGCCGATCGCGAAGCCGAGTGTCGTCGTCTTGGCGAGATGGCCGACCATCACCGGGAATCCCGCCGACACCACCCGTCCGAAGTTGTAGCAGAAGCCGACGCCGGTGCCGCGCATGCCGCGCGGATAGAGTTCGTTGAACAGCGCGCCCATGCTGGCCGGAATGCCCGCGGCGAAAAAGCCGAGCGGAAAGCCGACGACGAGCATGGCACCGTTCGTCAGCGGCACGAACAGATAGACGAGCACCGTGCAGACGCACGCGATCGAAAACAGCAAGATGGTGCTGCGGCGGCCAATCCGGTCGAGCAGCTGCGCGCTGGCCAAGCACCCGCAAAAGAACGCGACGATGATGACCGCGAGATAGCCGCCCGTGCCGAGCACGGACAGGTGGCGCTCGGTCTTCAGGTACGTGGGCAGCCAAGTCATCAACGCGTAGTAGCCGCCATGCGCGCCGACGCCGAGCAGCGCGCCGATGAGCGTCATGCGCAGCACGCGCGGCGAGAAGATGTCGAGGAACGGCAGGCCTTTTGCGGGCGCGGCATCCTGATTCCCACGCTCGGCGGACAGCGCGCTGCGTGGCACCGGCGCGGCAGGCTCGGGCACGCCGCGGCGAAGATAAAGGACGAGCAATGCCGGGAGCAGGCCCACGCCGAACATCGCACGCCATGCGACGGCGCCGGGCATCAGCGAGAACATGACGGTGTAGAGCAGGACCGCGGCGGCCCAGCCGACAGCCCACGCGCTTTGGACCGTGCCCATCGCCTTGCCCCGGTGATTCGAGCGAATCGATTCGGCCATCAGCACGGCACCGGCCGCCCATTCGCCGCCGAATCCGAGTCCTTGCAGTGTCTTGAGCACGATGAACTGCTCGAAATCGTGTGCGAACGCGCAGGCGAACGTGAACACCGAAAAGAACGCGACGGTCAACTGCAGGGTGCGGACACGGCCGATGCGGTCGGCCAGCGCGCCCGCGATCCAGCCGCCGAGCGCCGATGCGATGAGCGTCGCGCCGCTGACCAGCCCGGCCTCGGTTTTGCCGATGGCCCATTCGGCGATGATCGCCGGAATCACGAGACTGAAGATCTGCACGTCGAGCGCGTCGAGCGCCCAGCCGCCGAAGCACGCCCAGAACGTGCGGCGTTCGCTTGCTGAAATTTCCTTGAACCAACTGAACATCTCGGGTCTCCTGACGGCACGATGCGACGCCATATCGTTCGCGTGAATGCCAAAAACAGCCTAGGGGTATGCGACGCGCTGGCCTGCGCTGCCTAACGAATTTCGACCTGATAAACGAATTCGCTGGCGGGCCCGCGCGAGCGCCGCCATTCGAGCGGCCGCCGGTCGTATCCGAACGCGAGCCGCTCGATGACGACGACGGGCGTGCCGGATTCGATCCGCAGCAAGCGCCCGTGCATGACGTCGACCGTCTCGACGGTCAGCGTTTCGTTGGCGGATGCGATCACCTGATTGCAATGCGCTTCGTAGACGGGATAGAGCAGATCGCCGATGTCTTCAGTCGGCAACTTCGCAAACGCGGCGAAGCGCTCGTACGGGAGCCAGATTTCCTCGGCGAGAATCGGATGGTCGTCGACGAGCCGCAATCGCGACATGTGGATGACGCGCGCGTCGGCGTCGACTTGCAACGCGGCGCTGACGGCCGAAGGCGCCGACACGACTTCGCGCATCAAAATCCGGCTCGTGGGAATCCGCCGTTCGCCGCGGCGGTTCTGGAAGCGAAAGAAGCGAAACAACGATCCGTCGAAACTCGCCCGCCGCACGAACGTGCCTCGACCTTGAAAGCGCTCCAACATGCCCTCGGCGACGAGCTGATCGACAGCCTTGCGCACCGTGCCGACCGCAACGCCGTAGGTGCGCGATAGCTCCTGCTCCGTCGGAATCGCCTCGCCGGGACGCCAGCGGTGCTCGCCGATCTGGGCGGCAAGCTCGTCGCGTAGCCGCTGGTAGCGTGGGAGGCGGTTGTCGGCTTGCATAGGCGGTCTTCCCGAGAGAACGGATGGCGGGGGTGATGAATCAACTAGTCATATACATGTTTATATGAATCGAACGACCACGAAATGGGGGTATACCCCTCACTTGGACATTTGGACGGCGTGGAAGCGGAGTACCTGCAGCCGCCTGTGTACCGAGCGACTCAGCCGACGGGGTGGGCTTTGCTGGCGGCCGGGCTCGCTACAAAGCCGAAACGCCCCGGAACGTCGACGCGCCGGACGGTCTCGATGGTGAGTGCGTTATCGGCTCGCCAAGCGAATGTGCCCGACGACCCGTCGTTGTCGAGGGTGGCCAACCCCGCGAAAAGATCGAGATCGTGATCGTGCAGCGCGGCCACGCGCCGGGGCGCGGCGCCGTCGGCGAACAGTACGCCGCCTTCGTCGTCGACGAGCACCGTCGTCGGTGTGAATGCGTTGTCCGTCTGATCGACCAACGTGGGCGAACCCGCCTCGGGCAGTGAGAGCCGCACGATCCAGGGCGTATAGGCGAGCTCCACATACACGCGCTGCGGCCCGTTCTGAAAGTACCAGCAGCCGCCGTCGTCACACTCGTAATTGCGTTCGATGAAGCCGATCAGCGCCGCGTGCCGGATCGGTGTGCCGAGCTCGCCGCGCGCTTGGGCTCCCTCGTCGCGCATCCGCCATTGGCCGCGCCGATCGAGCAGCAGCCAGCCCGTGCAATGCGGGACGTTGGGCCATTTGGCCAGTGCGGCTTTGACGATGTCATCCATTGTGTGCGAATGGCTCCAGAAAATTGAACACGCGCTGCGGTAGCCAATCGATGCGGCCCGGAAACGGCCCCGTCATGAATCCGACGTGTCCGCCCGCCTCGGGCTGATCGAGTTCGATTGCGGGCGAGACTTCGGCGCGAGTGGGCAGCGCCGCGCTCGGCAGGAAGGGATCGTTGCGCGCGTTGAGCACCAGGGTCGGCACGACGACGTCGGGCAACAGCGGCCGCGTCGTCGCGCGCGTCCAATACTCCTCGGTATTGCGAAATCCATGCAGCGGCGCCGTGACGACATTGTCGTATTCGTACATCGTCCGGCACGCCAGCATCGCGTCGCGATCGAAGAGCCCAGGATACTGCTCTAGCTTGCTCAGCGCTTTGCGCTTGAGCGTCTTCAAAAAACTCATCGTATAAACGAGCGCGAAGCCCTGCGAGAGCGCGCGGCCGCCCGCATGCACGTCGAGCGGCGTCGAGATGGCTGCCGCTGCCGCCACGAACGCGGCATCCGCGCCGCGTTCGCCGAGCCAGCGCAGCAGCACGTTGCCCCCGAGGGAGACACCGGCCACGACGATGGGGCCGCGGTGCGAAGCATGCAGACGGCGCAATACCCAATCGACTTCGGCGCTATCGGCCAAATGGTAGAACCGCGGGGCAAGATTCAGCGGACCGCTGCAACTGCGAAAATGCGGGACGACACCATGCCACCCCAGCGCGCGCGCCGAGGCCATCAGCACGCGAGCGTAATGCGAATCGGAACTGCCTTCGAGCCCGTGAAACAGGACGAAGAGTGGGGCGTCCGGCGGCGGCCCAGCCGTTTCGCCGGGCGGATAGGCCAGCCAGTCGAGGTCGATGAAATCGCCGTCGGGCGTGTTCCAGCGCTCGCGCCGGTAATCGACGGCCGGGCGGCGCGCGAAGAGGGCCGGCACGATCGTTTGGGCATGGCTCGTGGGGAGCCATCGGGGCGGACTGTACAGCAACTGAACCAACTTGCCGGCGGCCGCGCTTCCCGCGGCCGGTGACGAAACCGGTTTGTCATGTGTGGTGCTCATGACCGTCCCCAAATCCTCTAACCGCCGCGACCGGCTTTCGGCCGCCGGCCGCTCAGTGCAATGCGCCTTGTCCGTGTCGAATCTTGGCGGCGAACTCGTTGGCCGTGTCTTCCGGCATCGGGCTCGCATGAATGTGCGCGATTCGCCATTCTCCGCGCTCGTGAACCATGACGTATGTTGCGTAGATCATCCGCGATTGCGCAAGCGGCTCTCGGAACCGATGCGCCTCCGCGACCGTGTAGACGACCGTGCCGAGGCTGTCGTACACCCGCACGTCGAGCGGCTCGATGGCGCTCGGCAGCGTCTGTGCATTGGCAGCAGCGACGAGTCCCGCCCGGATCTGATCCACGCCGTGCCAGTGCGCACCGCTCGCATGGATGTAGCTCGCGAACTCTTCGTCGATCCAAAGGGCCATCAGTGCATCGATGCTGCCGTCGGCAACGGTCTGATAGAACGCGTTAAGCGTATCGGCTGCGGCTTCGAACAAGCGTGCAAAACGTGGCATGGCTCTTTCGGCTCGTAGGTAGCGCAAACTTGCGCCGTCGGGCTAACTGCCCGCCGAGCGAATCAACGCGCGGCGGACTGAACGATACGGTTTCTCCGGCTCGGCGTGCGGTGCCCACGAGTCAATGAACGCATAAAGGCGCGGGGCCTTCCGTGCGTCAGCGCTCGCCGAGCAGCATGGCGCGCAAATCGGCGAATACTTGCTCCGGCGACAACTCGCGCAGACAGCGCAGATGGCCGAGCGGGCACTCGCGCGCAAAGCAAGGACTGCACTCGAGATGCAGCCATTGTACCTTCGCGAAGTCGGATAACGGCGGCGTGTGGCGCGGATCGCTCGATCCGTAGATGGCGACGAGCGGCCGGCGCAGCGCGGCGGCAACGTGCATCAAGCCCGAATCGTTGCTGACGACGGCCCCGGCGCGCGCGATCAGCGCGCACGCTTCCCCGAGCGACGTCTGCCCGCACAGGTTGCGCACGTTCGGTGCTTCGGCCGCGATGGCCTGTGCGAGCGGGGCATCCTTACCCGAGCCGAGCGAGACGATTTGCGTGTACGGGAACGATTGGCCGACCATCCGCGCGAGCGCGGCGAAATGCTCGGCGGGCCAGCGCTTGGCGGTCCCGTATTCGGCGCCGGGGCAGAACACGAGGAGCGGCACGCGTGTGTCCAGATGAAAACGCGTCGAGACACGTACCGACTCGTTGGGATCGGCCTCGAGGTGCGGCATCCGCAGGCGCGACGCCAGATCCGGCACGTCGGCGCCCGGCGTGTAGGCGAGCGCGGCATAGTGCGGCACCATTGGCGCGCGTTCGCGCTTGTTCGGATTCGGATGCCGGACGTTGAGCAGCCCGACGCGGCCTTCGCCCGTATAGCCGATCCGCAGGCGAATGCCGGCCAGCCACGGAATCAGGGCCGATTTGGCCGAATTGGGCAGGACATAGGCCGCGTCATACCCGTTTTCGCGGAGATCGCCCGCGAGTTGCCAGCGCCGCACGAGCTGCAGCTTGCCGTGCGCGAGGTCGGTGGCGTGCACGTCGCTGATCTCGGGCATCCGCTCGAGCACGGGCGCGACCCACGTGGGGGCCAGCGCGTCGATGACGATGCGCGGATGGAGTTGCTTGAGCAGCGTGAACAGCGGCTGCGCCATCAACGCGTCACCGATCCAATTCGGTGCGATAACCAACGCGCGACGCATCAGTGTGGTATCCGGGAGAAAGGCAATCGCGGCGCGCGGCGCGCACCGCATTCGGCGATTGAGCGAGGAGCGTCGCCCGGCCGCGGGCGGCAAACGGCCCGCCGCTGCCGCCGGCCGCGGGAAACCGCCCCGTGGGCCGTAGCGCCCGCCGGGTCCTGTAAAAACGCAGAAAAA
>NZ_JBQCIF010000115.1:0-23155 GCF_051953955.1 Trinickia sp.
GAATAGAAACACGTCCACAAACCTAGTGAAAAAGGGCCTTCTGAAGACCACAGAAACGGGCTGGGACGGCACCAAAAACCGGCCCAAAAAGATACTTACCCTGACCGATCTGGGCCTCAGTTTTGCAGTGGAAAAAGCCACTAACTTGGTAAAGTACAAGGGCAGCTTTAGCAGCATAAATCTGCTTCATCTGAGGCATTATTTTTATGCCCAGTTGATGACACTGAACGCCGTCTCAAACGGCGAGATTATCGACTTCCAGACCGAGGCCGAATTCAACGAAAAATCGGAGAAAAACGAGAAACGCCCCGATGTGCTGTGGCACCTGCCAAGTGGGGAAGTCACAGGGGTTGAGGTCGAGTTGACCGAAAAGCATGGCCATGACCTGCTCAAGTTCGTCGACGACTCCACCATGCAGCTGTACATGGACGAAGCCCAAACGGGCCACGCTCCGCTGTTCACCAGGTTGATCATCGCAAGTACCAGCCAAGGCATCCTCAAACGCTATCAGGCAGCGTTTGCGCCGGGTCTGGAGACCCGGCAACCGGTAAAAAATGAAGCAGGCCGCTGGGTTTCCCGGCCAAGCGGCTGGAAAATACCGCGCGACATCGTTGGCAAAATCTCGTACCGACTTCTCGACTAACCTGGAGGAAAACAGCCGCCTTCCGTGGTAAGCTGACGCCTAGTTACCTTGTCAATTCGACGCGCGCTTGACATTGACGAAGTGCCCGGAAAGCCTTATTCCATGGTCGATACAGAGAGGTTCGAATCCTCTCACCCCGACCAGAATTTTCTTGAGAAGATCAAGGCAGAAGCCGTTCAGTTCGCTGAACGGCTTTTTGTTTTGGTGCCCGCCTGCATACCGCGCTTGTTCGAATCAGCCTGTCCGGGCGCCAAGCTGACCGGCCTCGCGCCCGAGCCCCGCCTACCGCCTCTGCTATATTCTTCCCATCCTTTCATCACCACACCAGCAGACGCGTGGAACAAATCCCCTTGTGGGCGCAAATCGGCGCCGTTTTCGTCCTGCTTCTTTGCTCCGGCTTTTTCTCGATTTCGGAAACGGCGATGATGTCGCTGAACCGGCACCGGTTGAAATACCTCGTCGGCAAGGGCGCCTTCGGCGCAAAGACCACGCAGGGCCTGCTCGCCCGAACCGACCAACTGCTCAGCGTCGTGCTGATCGGCAACAACCTGCTGAACACGATCATCCCCGTGCTGACGACATCGATCGCGCTGCGCACGTTCGGCCGCGACAATCTCGTCCTCTCGATCGCCACGGGCCTCGTCGCATTCCTCATCATCGTCTTCGCGGAAATCACGCCGAAAATCGTCGGCGCCACCTACCCCGAAAAAATCGCGCTGCCCGCGAGCTTCGTGATCGCGCCGCTGATGCGCGCCCTCAAGCCAGTCGTCTGGTTCGTCAACCTGCTGTCGAACGCGATCCTTTTCGTGCTGCACATCAACACGAAAGGCGGCCGCGAGCAGCGGCTGACCACCGAGGAACTGCGTGCAATCGTGCTCGAATCGGGCAGCTTCATGCCGACCAAGCACCGCAGCATCCTGCTCAATCTGTTCGATCTCGAAAACATCTCGGTCGACGACGTCATGATCCCGCGCCGCCGCATCGAGGCGCTCGACCTCGATGCGCCGTTCGAGGACATCTTGCGTCAGCTCGAAACCTGCTACCACAACAAGCTGATCGTCTTTCAGGGCGATATCGACCGCGTCGTCGGCGTTCTGCACGTACGCAAGACGCTCGCCGCGCTGCATAACCAGGAACTCACGCGCGAGACACTGCGCGAGCTCTTGACCGACCCGTATTTCGTGCCCTCGGGCACGCCCGTCTCGCAGCAACTGCAATACTTTCAGGAAACGCGGCATCGCGCGGCGCTCGTCGTCAACGAGTATGGCGAGCTCGAGGGGCTCGTCACGCCCGAAGACATCATCGAAGAGTTGATCGGCGAGTTCACCACGTCGATCCCGCGCAGCGCCGGCACGCGCAAGGGCTGGACCGAGAACGGCGAATGCATCGTCGCCGGCAGCATGCCGCTGCGCGAGTTGAACCGCTGGCTGCAGCTCACTTTGCCGACCGACGGCCCGAAGACGCTGAACGGGCTCATCCTCGAAACGCTCGAAGAGATCCCCGAAGGCGACGTCTGCCTGCAGATCGGCGACGTGCAACTCGAAGTGCTGCAAAGCGACGACCAAGCCGTGCGCACCGTGAAGCTGTTCAAGCCGCGCATCCGCGTCGCATCGAAGGCCTCGCAGGGCTAGCCGCAAAACGTCGAGTGCGTTGGCCGAGCGGCTGAATGGCCCGCCGTGCAGGCGCGGGCGATGATCGCTTTCCCGCGTTTTCGACGGCGCAACGCCGCTCTCCGATGCCTATCGTTTCTTCTTCGCCCTCACCGCGCGGTGATCCCGCGCTACCTGACGACGGGCCGGCCGCCCACCTGTTCGCCGCCACGCTCGATCTCGCCGTGCAGCGCGGCGCTTCCGACATCCACGTCGAACCGACCGACGAGCATGGCTGGCGCATCCGTCTACGCGTAGACGGCGTGCTGCATGAAATGCCCGGGCCTCCGTCGCACTTGCGAGATGCGTTCGTCACGCGCATCAAGGTACTGGCCCGCCTCGACATCGCGGAGCGCCGCATTCCGCAAGACGGCCGCTTGCGGCTCGAGGTCGCACGGGGCAAGGTCGAAGACTACCGCGTGAGTGCGCTGCCCACTGTCCACGGTGAAAAGCTCGTGCTACGCCGCCTCGAAGCGCTGCCGCCCGACTTGTCGCTGGCGTCGCTCGGCTTCGACACACGGCAAACGCCGCTCGTCGAAGCCGCCATTCGCGCGCCGCATGGCCTCGTACTGGTCACGGGACCCACCGGCAGCGGCAAGACGCTGTCGCTGTATGCATTCCTGCAAATGCTCAATGACGCTTCGCGCAACATCTGCACGGTCGAGGATCCGGCCGAGATACGACTCGCGGGCATCAATCAGGTCAACGTCCGCGAGAAAACGGGCCTCACGTTCGCCACGGCCCTGCGCGCGCTGCTACGGCAAGACCCCGACGTCATCATGGTCGGTGAAATCCGCGATGCCGAGACGGCTGACGTCGCGCTCAAGGCCGCGCAGACAGGCCATCTCGTGCTCGCTACGCTGCATACGAACGACGCACCGAGCGCGATCGGGCGCCTGGTCGACATCGGCGCGGCGCCGTACAACCTGTCTGCGGCGCTACGGCTCGTCACGGCTCAGCGCCTCGTGCGACGCCTGTGCACGCGCTGCGCCGCGCCAGTGGCGACGTCGCCGGCCATGCTCGCGGCAGCCGGCTACGCGGATGAAGCGGTTTCCAGTCGAACGCTCTACGCGGCGTGCGGATGTCCTGCTTGCCACGGCGCAGGGTATCGCGGCCGCATCGGCGCACATCAGGTCATGGCGATATCGCCCGCCATCCGTGAACTCGTGAATGCGAAGGCAAGCGCCCAGGCGATCGCCGCGCAGGCGAGGGCGGAGGGGGCTGCCTCGCTACGCGAAGCGGCGCTCGCGCACGTGCGCGCTGGAACCACGAGCTTGGCCGAAGCCACCGCCTGCACGGATGCCGAATGAGCGCCGGCGGCAGGCACTTTGCCGACGACGACGCAAAACGGCCGAGAACGAGCGCACGCGAAGTGACGGCGTTCACGCGCCATCTGACGAGTCTGCTGAACGCAGGCCTTCCGCTCGTCCCATCGCTCGAGTTGATCGCCCGGACTACCTCGCGCGGCGCCATGGCGCGCGTTGCCCGGTCGGTAGCTCGCCGCATCGCGGGCGGTGAGCGCTTTGCGTCGTCCCTCGCGGCCTATCCGACGCAGTTCGATCGGCTTTACCGCGAGCTTGCGGCGATCGGCGAAGCCTCTGGGACGCTCGCACTCGTCCTCGCGCGCATCGCCGAGCACCGCGAACGCGCCGCTGCCCAGCGCGGCAAGCTTCGCGCGGCGTTGGCCTACCCGTGTGCCGTGCTCCTGCTCGCCGTCGCCATCGGCACGGCCCTGCTTGCGTTCGTCGTGCCCACGTTCCAGCAGGTCTTCGAGAGCTTCGGCGCTGCGCTGCCGGGGCCGACGCGTGCAGTGATCGCGCTGTCGGCCCTTTTGGTGCACTGGGGCCCGCCTGCGTTCGCGGCATTCGGCGCACTCTGGCTCATCGTGCCGCGCGCCGTTCGGCGCTTCGCTCGCCTGCGCGCTTGGCTCGATCGAGCGCTGCTTTCGGTCCCCCTAGCGGGCGCGCTGGTGCGGGCCGTCGCTGCGGCACGCTGGGCACGTGCGCTCGGAACGCTGCTCACGGCCGGCATACCGCTCGCCGATGCGCTGCGCGCGCTGTCACACGTGACGGGCAATACGGTGTTCGATGAAGCGAATGCGCAAATCGAACGCCGATTGCGGCGCGGCGAGCGTCTCGCGCACGCCATGCACGCAGTCGGCTGCTTTCCCGCCGCGCTCGTCGAACCGATAGCCGTGGCGGAAGAGTCGAGCGCGCTCGACACGATGCTGCTCGATTGCGCCGCGCTGGCCGAGCGCGAAGTCGAGGAAACGCTGGCGTTGGCTACCGCCTGCGCCGAGCCGCTCGTCGTGCTGGTGCTCGCGCTGGCGGTCGGTGGGCTCGTCATCGCGCTCTATCTCCCTATCATCGAACTGGGCAACGTGGTGTAGCATGCCCCCCATTCGCCACTCGCCATCGATGCCGACTTTTTCCGTGCACGCTTTCTTCTCCAACGCCCCGCTCGCGAATCTGTCCTTCGGCCTCGGCACCGCCTTCGCCGCGCTGCCGCAGCTTTGGCAGTTCGCGTTCGCGATCGCATTCGGCTTGATCGTGGGCAGCTTCCTCAACGTGGTGGCGCACCGGTTGCCGATCATGCTCGAGCGCGCGTGGCGTCTCGAAATCAGCGAAGCAACGGGGCAAGCGGCGGGAGACGATTCGCTCCCGGAGCGCTATAACTTGTGCGTGCCGCGCAGCACCTGTCCGCATTGCGGCCATACGCTGCGCGCTCACGAGAACATCCCCGTCCTCAGCTACGCGTTGCTGCGCGGGCGCTGCTCGTCGTGCCGGGCACCGATCAGCGTGCGCTATCCGCTCGTCGAGCTTGCGGGCGGGGCGCTAGCCGCCGCGGCGCTGGCCGTCTACGGCCCGACGGGCACCGCGCTCGCGGCATTCGGCTTCACCGCGGCCCTGCTCGCGATGAGCGCCATCGACGCAGAAACGCGCCTGTTGCCCGATTCCCTTACGCTCCCGCTGCTGTGGGCCGGCTTCATCGTCAACTTCGACGATACCTTCGCAACGTTGCGCGCGGCGGTTGCCGGCGCCATCGCCGGCTATCTTTTCTTGTGGTGCATCTATTGGCTGTTTCGCTTCGTGCGCGGGGTCGAGGGCATGGGCTACGGCGACTTCAAGCTGCTGGCCGCGCTGGGTGCGTGGCTCGGATGGGCTGCTTTGCCGCAAATCGTGCTGATCGCCGCCGTCACGGGCGCCGTCGCCGGCTTGCTTGCGATGTGGACGGGACGCCTGCGGTTCGAGGAACCGTTGCCGTTCGGCCCGTTTCTCGCGCTCGGCGGTGTCGTGACGCTGTTCGGCGGTATGCCGATCTTCCATGCGCTCGGGGGCTGAGGACATGTTCGCGGTAGGGCTCACAGGCGGGATCGGCAGCGGCAAAACCACCGTCGCCGATCTGTTCGCGACTCACGGCGTAGCCGTCGTCGACACGGACATCATCGCGCATCGCATCACGGCAGCGGGTGGTGCGGCAATGCCGCTCATCGAGCAGGCGTTCGGGCGGCAGTTCGTGGCGCCCGACGGTGCGCTCGATCGCGCGAAGATGCGCTCGCTGGTGTTTTCCGACGATGCAGCCAAGGCACGGCTCGAGGCGATCACCCATCCGCTGATTCGGTCCGAGACCGAGCGCGAGCGTCAGGCCGCACCCGGTCCCTACGTCGTCCTCGTCGTGCCGCTGCTCGTCGAGTCGGGCGCCTGGAAGTCGCGCGTGAACCGCGTGCTCGTCGTCGACTGCCGCCAGCAGACGCAAATCGCGCGCGTCATGCGCCGCAACGCGTTTTCGCGCGACCAGGTGCTGGCGATCATCGCGCGCCAGGCGACACGCGAGGCCCGCCTCGCCGCGGCGGACGACGTCATCGTCAACGACGATACGCCGCTCGATCGGCTGGCACACGACGTGCGGCAGTTGCATCTGCGATATCTCGCGCTCGCGGGTGCGGCGCCGCCTAGCCAATCCGAACCGTGAGGCGCTGTGCGAGTCGAATCGAATGATGTCGCACATGCTGCACGATCGACCGTACACTCTCGCAAAACCTTCGATTCGAAGAAAAGGCAGTAAAAAGTGCCCGATTCCTCGATTGCCGGGGGCAATCGGGGGCATTAGAATGTCCTGCAATCCCACCACCCACGACGTCAGGGGCGAGCGCGCTTGATTCTTTACGAGTATCCGTTCAACGAGCGAATTCGCACGCTGCTGCGCCTCGAAGATTTGTTCGAGCGCTTTACGTTCTTTTTGAGCCAAGACGACGCACGCGAGCACCATGTCGCGCTGACGACGCTGTTCGAAATCGCGGAAGTCACTGGCCGCGCGGATCTGAAGTCGGATTTGATGAAGGAACTGGAGCGGCAGCGGCAAACGCTGGCTCCGTTCCGTGGCAATCCGGGCATCGAGCAAAACGCGCTGGAAGCCGTGCTCGGCGAAATCGAGCAAACCCTCGCCGGTCTCGCCCAAATGCAAGGCAAGACGGGGCAGCACCTATCCGAAAACGAATGGCTGGCAAGTATTCGCAGCCGGGCGATCATTCCCGGGGGGACTTGCGAGTTCGATCTGCCGTCTTACTATGCTTGGCAGCAACTGCATCCCGATCAGCGCCGGCAGGACATCGCCAAGTGGATTACGCCGCTGTTGCCGCTGCGCGACGCCGCATCGATCGTGCTGCGGCTCGCTCGCGAGTCGGGTCAAGCCTCGAAGGTCATGGCGATGCAAGGCAGCTATCAGCAAATGCTGTCGGGCCGCACCTACCAGTTGATGCAGGTGCGCGTGTCGCCCGAGTTGCGCGTCATCCCGGAAGCGAGTGCAAACAAGTACATGCTTTGGGTGCGCTTCACGGTGCAAGACGGGGATCTGCGTCCGCGGGCCGTCGATGTCGACGTACCGTTCCAATTGACGCTGTGCAGCCTTTGAACGGGTGCATCGCACGCGTACGCCTGGCATGGCACGCGGCGATGCGCGAAATCCGCCGCTTAAGGCCAGGCCGGAATCATTCCGCACGCTTCACGGCGGCCATTACGATCGCCTGACGATATGGTTACCGTTGTCAAATGCCCGACTTGCGGGAAAGACGTCCGTTGGACGCCTGAAAACCGATTTCGCCCCTTCTGCTCCGAGCGATGCAAGCAAATCGACCTGGGCGCGTGGGCCAATGAGAAATACCGGATCGGCAACACCGACGAAGAGCCGCCGTCGGACGACGACGAGCACGGCGATCTGAACTGATCGAAATCGGGCCGGCCGCTCGCCCTCCTTGGCGCATGGCGCAACGGACCCGGCCGCCTTCCGCTCGCCAAGCCCGGGGCAGCCCTCTGTCAGCCGGCGGCGAGCAACTCGAGCACCGGAATGGCGGCAGGCAGCAGCGGCGCCACTTGCACGGGCAGGTCCTGCCAGCTGAACGCTTGGCCTTCGCGGCCGTGCGGCTCGCCGGTCCAGCCCGTCACCTTGCAGAAATGGAGCCGCACGTACGCGTGCGGATAGTCGTGTTCGAGCGTGTGCCAACGATGACAATCGGTCAGCATGATGCCGAGTTCTTCGTGCAGTTCGCGCGTCAACGCGGCTTCGACCGTCTCGCCCGGCTCGAGCTTGCCGCCCGGAAACTCCCAATACCCTTCATACGGCTTCCCCGCGGGACGCTGCGCGAGCAAGTATCGGCCGTCGGGGCTCACGAGCACGCCCACGGCCACTTCCGTCACGGGCCGTCCCGTCGGCGAGCGCTCGGCGGCGGCGCCGCTGTCCGGCTGCGTCGTCATGCTGCCGCCTTGCGGCCGGACCAATCGCGCGCGAATTGCCAGGCCACGCGGCCCGAGCGCGATCCGCGCTCCAGCGCCCAAACGAGCGCGTCGCCGCGTGCGCCCGCGATGTCGTCGTCGCTGCACCCGAAATGGCGTAGCCAGTGGCCGACGATCGCAAGGTAATCGTCTTGCTTGAATGGGTAGAAGCTCACCCAAAGGCCGAAGCGCTCGGACAGCGAAATCTTCTCCTCGACGACTTCGCCGGGATGGATTTCGCCGTCGGACGTATGCTTGTACGACTCGTTGTCGCTCATGTACTCGGGCAACAGATGGCGGCGATTCGACGTCGCATAGATGAGCACGTTGTCCGATTGCGCCGACACGGAACCGTCGAGCGCGACCTTCAGCGCCTTATAGCCCGATTCGCCTTCCTCGAAAGAGAGGTCGTCGCAGAACACGATGAAGCGCTCGGGCCGGGCCGCGATCAACTCGGTGATGTCGCCCAGATCGTGCAGATCATCCTTGTCGACTTCGATCAAGCGCAGCCCATCTTTCGCATAGGCATTGAGGCAAGCCTTGATCAGCGATGACTTGCCCGTGCCGCGCGCGCCCGTGAGCAAGACGTTGTTTGCAGGCCGCTTGTTCACGAACTGGCGCGTGTTCTGCTCGATGAGGTCCTTTTGGCGGTCGATGTTTCGCAGATCGGCCAGCGTGATCGCCGAAACAGCCGGCACCGGCTGCAGATACCCGCGCCCTTGGCGCTTGCGCCAACGAAATGCGACGGCTGCCGACCAATCGACGTCGGGCGCAGCCGGCGGCAATATGCCCTCGAGGCGGCCGAGCAATGCTTCGGCCCGGGTCAGGAACTGTTCGAGTTTGTCCATGGGCGATGAGCGGTGTACACCATCGGGCGCCGCGACGAACCGCGCGGCGCAATGCAAGAATTCAGCGGCCGCCGTGCGGCAGCCGTCCGTCAGGAGCGGTAGTCGGCGTTGATCGACACGTAATCGTGCGATAGATCGCACGTCCAGATCGTCGCCCGCGCCGGGCCGCGGCCGAGTAGCACGCGGATGGCGATCTCGCTTTCCTTCATCACGCGCTGCCCGTCCTCCTCGCGATACTCGGGATGGCGGCCACCGGCCGTCGCTACGTGAACGTCACCGAGATAGAGGTCGATCTTCGAGACGTCGAGATCGGCGATGCCCGCGTACCCGATCGCAGCCAAGATACGGCCGAGATTGGGATCGGAGGCATAGAACGCCGTCTTCACGAGCGGCGAATGGCCGATCGCATAAGCGATTTGGCGGCATTCTCCCTCGTTCGCACCACCCTCGACTTGGACGGTCATGAATTTGGTGGCGCCCTCGCCGTCGCGCACGATCAATTGAGCCAGCGTCTGCGACTGACGCACGACCGCCTCGCGCAGCGCCGCGTAAGCGGCCGTGTCCCGCGACGTAATGGGCGGCAGGCTCGACTTGCCCGTCGCGATGAGGATGAACGAATCGTTCGTCGACGTATCGCCGTCGATCGTGATGCAGTTGAAGGAACGGTCGGCGACGTCTTTGACGAGTGCATCGAGCACGTCCTGTGCGACGGCCGCGTCGAACGCCAGGAAGCCCAGCATCGTCGCCATGTTCGGCTTGATCATGCCGGCGCCTTTGCTGATGCCGGTGAGCGTCACGGTATGGCCGTCGATCTCGATTCTCGCCGACGTAGCCTTGGGCAACGTATCCGTCGTCATGATCGCCTGCGCCGCTTCGTACCAGTGCGCGGCCGCGCGGCACTCGAGCGCCGCGGGCAAGCCCGCCTTGAGCCGATCGATCGGCAGCGGCTCGAGAATCACACCCGTCGAAAACGGCAGCACCTGCTCGGCCGCAATGCCGGCCAGACGCGCCAGATCGGCGCAAGTCTCGCGCGCATGCGCGAGGCCCGACTCGCCCGTGCCTGCGTTCGCATTGCCGGTATTGACGACAAGGGCTCGAATAGGCTTCGCCCCGCGGGCGGCGCTCGCGTGCGCGAGATGCTCGCGGCAGACCGTCACCGGTGCCGCGCAAAAACGGTTCGACGTGAAGACACCGGCCACCGTCGCCCCCTCGTCGAGGGAAATGACGAGGACGTCTTTACGGTTCGGCTTGCGGATGTTCGCCTCGGCAAAGCCGAGCGTGACACCGGGAACGGGATGCAGTTGCGCGGGATCGATCGAAGGAAAATTGACGGCCATGGTCCTGAATCCGGTTAGGCGAGCTTGCCGTGACACTGCTTGTATTTCTTGCCGCTACCGCAGGGGCAAGGATCGTTGCGTCCCACCTTGGGCACGCCCGCCAACGCGCTCGCGCTGGCCACGCCGGTTGCGGCATGCATGCCGTGGCTCATCGCCTGACCGACCATTTCGGCGGCGGCATCGACGGACGCGGCCGCAGCCGGCGCCGCGCCCGCTTCCGCGAATTCGGCGTGACGGAACTCCGCGTTGGCCAGCGGATCGCCCTGCTCTTCGTACTGCTCGGTGGCCTCTTCGAGCTGCTCGGGCGATTGAATCTGAACGTTCATGACGATGCGCGTCACTTCCGTCTTCACGATGTTGAGCAGCGCCTCGAACAATTCGAACGCCTCGCGCTTGTACTCTTGCTTCGGGTTTTGCTGCGCATAGCCGCGCAAGTGGATACCTTGACGCAAGTGATCGAGCGCGGCCAAATGCTCGCGCCAGCAGCGGTCGAGCGTTTGCAGCATCACCGAACGCTCGAACGCGCTGAAGGACTCGCGGCCCACGAGGGCGACCTTCGTTTCGTACGCCTCGTCGGCGGCACCGATCACGGCATCGACGATGTCGTCCGCATCGAGCGACTGGGACTCGTTGATCATCTCCTGAACGGCGAGATCGAGCTGCCAATCGCGCCGCAGTGCTTCCTCGAGCTCGGGCGCGTTCCATTGCTCTTCGATGCTGCCCGCCGGGATGAATTCGTGCACGACATCGGTAACGACGGCGTGACGCATCGCCGTGATGGTTTCGGTGATGTCGTGCGCCTCGAGCAGTTCGTTGCGCTGCTGGTAGATCACCTTGCGCTGATCGTTGGCGACGTCGTCGTATTCGAGCAGTTGCTTGCGGATGTCGAAGTTGCGCGCTTCGACCTTGCGCTGCGCCGACTCGATCGAACGCGTGACGATTCCCGCTTCGATCGCCTCGCCCTCGGGCATGCGCAGGCGATCCATGATGGAGCGCACGCGGTCGCCCGCGAAAATGCGCAGCAGCGGATCTTCGAGCGAGAGGAAGAAGCGAGAGGAGCCCGGATCGCCTTGACGGCCCGACCGGCCGCGCAGCTGGTTGTCGATCCGGCGCGATTCGTGACGCTCGGTGCCAATGATGTGCAAGCCGCCGGCCGCCTTCACCTGATCGTGCAATGCCTGCCATTCGCTGTGCAGCGCTTCGATGCGCCGCGCCTTTTCGTCGGCAGGAATCGAGTCGTCGGCTTCGATCAGCGAGGCTTGCTTTTCCGCATTGCCGCCGAGCACGATGTCGGTCCCGCGGCCGGCCATGTTCGTCGCGATCGTGATGCGCTTGGGCCGCCCCGCTTCCGCCACGATCGCCGCTTCCCGTGCGTGCTGCTTGGCGTTGAGCACCTCGTGCGGCAGGCCTGTCTTCGTCAGCAGGTTCGACAGCAACTCGGAATTCTCGATCGACGTCGTGCCGACGAGCACGGGCCGGCCCTGGTCGTAGCATTCGCCGATTTCGCGGATGACGGCGTCGTAACGCTCCTTGGCCGTCTTGTAGATCTGATCCTGACGATCGATTCGCTTCGGCGGACGGTTCGTCGGAATGACGACCGTTTCGAGCCCGTAGATTTCGTTGAATTCGTACGCTTCGGTATCGGCCGTGCCGGTCATGCCCGACAGCTTGCCGTACATGCGGAAGTAATTTTGGAAAGTGATCGAGGCGAGCGTTTGATTCTCGCTCTGGATCTTGACGTGCTCTTTCGCTTCGACGGCTTGATGCAGGCCGTCCGACCAGCGGCGGCCCGCCATCAGCCGGCCCGTGAATTCGTCGACGATGACGACTTCGCCGTTTTGCACGACATAGTGCTGATCGCGGAAGAACAGCGTATGGGCGCGCAGCGCGGCGTAGACGTGGTGCATCAACGTGATGTTCTGCGCGGCATAAAGGCTTTCGCCTTCGCCGATCAAGCCCCACTCGGCGAGCAGGCGCTCGGCCTTCTCGTGGCCCGACTCGGTGAGGAAGACTTGCCGCCCTTTTTCGTCCAGCGTGTAGTCACCCGGTTTCTCCACGCCCGTGCCGTCGGCTTTCTCTTCGCCGATCTGCTGCTCGAGCAGCGGCGGCAGCGCGTTCATCCGCACGTAAAGTTCGGTGTGATCCTCGGCTTGGCCGGAAATGATGAGCGGAGTGCGCGCTTCGTCGATGAGGATCGAGTCCACTTCGTCGACGATCGCGAAATTCAACGACCGCTGCACGCGCGCGCCGGTCTCGTAGACCATGTTGTCGCGCAGGTAATCGAACCCGAATTCGTTGTTCGTGCCGTACGTGATGTCGGCCGCGTAAGCCTTTTGCTTCGACTCGTGATCCATCTGCGACAAATTGATGCCGACGGACAGCCCGAGGAAGTTGTAGAGCTTGGCCATCCACTCGGCGTCGCGCTGGGCCAGGTAGTCGTTGACCGTCACGACGTGCACGCCGCGCCCCGACAGCGCATTCAAGTAGGCGGCCAGCGTGGCGACGAGCGTCTTGCCCTCGCCCGTGCGCATTTCGGCGATCTTGCCGTAGTGCAGGACCATGCCCCCGATCAGCTGCACGTCGAAGTGGCGCATTTTCAGCACGCGGCGGCTCGCTTCGCGGCAGACGGCGAACGCTTCGGGCAGCAGCTTGTCGAGCGATTCCCCGCTCGCGACGCGCTGGCGGAATTCATCCGTTTTCGCGCGCAGTTGGTCGTCCGTCAATTGCTCGATTTGCGGCTCGAGCGCATTGATCACCACGACCGTCTTTTGATACTGCTTGACGAGACGCTGATTGCGGCTGCCAAAGATCTTTTGGAGAAAACCGGTGGTCATCGGGTCGAGTATGCGTCGCGGCTTCGGTCGGACACCCGCGCGGCGGCTCGTTGGGACGCCACGGCGGATAACCGGGTTCGGATAGCCTCGGCGGCTTATTCCATGAGTGAATTCGAATCGCGCATTTTAGCACGCGAGCCTTAACGTACCGTGTCGCGGCCCCGGTGCCGCAACGGCCCGCCAGCGCAGGCGCACGGCCTTCTCGAGGGGCTCGGGCAAGAGGCGTCTCACGGGCGCTACGCCCGCTTCCTTCACGGCCCCCGAGCGGGTTCGGCCGAGTACAATCGCGCCATGAGCCGCTTTTCGTCCTTTTCGAAGTCTGCCGCGCTGCGCCGGCCGCAAGCCGTCGCGGAAGTGCTCGGGCGCACCGATGCATTCGCCGCACTGCGCGCCGGGGTAGAACAAATCGCCGCACTCGAGCGGGATCTCGTGCAATTGCTCCCCGACTATCTGGGGACCAATGTCGAGCCAGGATTCATCAAGGACGGGACGCTGACGCTGTTCGCGGCGCACAGCGCGCTCGCCGCGCGCTTGCGGCACGTCGAGCCGCGCCTGTTGACGGAACTGCAGCAGCGCGGTTGGCCGGTGCGCACGCTCGCCATCAAAGTCAGGCCTCGTGCCGTCGCCGAGCCGCCCGCGCCGAAGCAGGCGCGCATGACGCCGGCCGGCGCCGCGGCGCTGCAGGCGCTGAGCCGCTCGCTCGCCCCCTCCCCACTGCAGGCCGCGCTCGCCAAGATGGCCGCGCGCCACGGAAAACCCGTCGACGAAAAGCAATGAGCGGCCCGAAGGCCGCTCATTCATTCCGATATTTCGATCGTCGTCGCGTGTCCGGCCGACCGTAGCCGGCGGGCCCGCCCCGCGCTATGGCACGTCAGGCGAATGCCGTCTGCGCCTCGTAGCCGAAGCCGCGCGGCGCATGCTGGACGTCGTCGAACGTCAGCACTTCGTAGGCATCCTCGTGAGCGAGCAACTCGCGCAGCAGCGCGTTGTTCAAGCCGTGCCCCGATTTGTGCGCTGTATACACCGCGAGCAGCGGATGGCCCACGACGTAAAGATCGCCGATCGCATCGAGCATCTTGTGCTTGACGAATTCGTCGTCGTAACGAAGGCCGTCGTTGTTCAGGATGCGGTATTCGTCGAGCACGATCGCGTTGTCCATCGTGCCGCCTCGCGCCAATCCGAGTTCACGCAGCATCTCGACTTCATGCGCGAAGCCGAACGTGCGCGCACGCGCGATTTCCCGCACATACGACGTCGTCGCGAAGTCGACTTCGAGGGCTTGCCCTGTCTTGTCGACGGCCGGATGGTGAAAATCGATCGTGAACTTGAGCTTGAAGCCGAAATACGGATCGAGGCGCGCGACTTTATCGCCGTCGCGCACTTCGACGGGCTTCGTGACCTTGATGAACTTCTTCGGCGCGTTCTGCTCTTCGATCCCGGCCGATTGCATCAGAAACACGAACGACGCGGCACTGCCGTCCATGATCGGGATCTCTTCGGCCGTGACGTCGACGTAGAGATTATCGATGCCCAAGCCGGCGCAGGCCGACATCAGATGCTCGACCGTCGACACCCGCGCACCGTCCTTTTGCAGCACCGACGCGAGACGCGTATCGCCGATCGCAAGCGCCGAAGCCGGAATATCCACGGGCGTCGCCAAATCGATGCGCGAAAACACGATGCCGGTGTTCACGGCAGCAGGGCGCAGCGTCAGTTCGACCTTGCGTCCCGAATGCAGGCCGATCCCAACGGTTTTGACGATCGATTTGATGGTGCGTTGCTTCAACATGGTTCCGTTCGTTCGATTGCTATTCTCAATCGGTATTTTCTAGGTCATAGGGGAGAGTATACTCCATCCGGCGCGAGCGTCCATTTCGCCGGACGTATCAATCTGTTTCCTCCGATTACCGCAATCGATGAAGCAAGGCCGGTGGCCGGAACGGAGGCTTTCCGGTCACCGGCCCGTAACGGACCGTCACAAATGAACCCCGGCGATCGTTGCTGCGGCGCAACGTCGAACGCGGCGTCGCTCGTCGCTCGGCCAACCGCAGCCAGCCGAACGCACCGCGCCAGGAGCGGCGCGTCACATCCCCGGCAGGCGACATGAACGATCTCGCCTGACCTGTTTCGAGCCGCCATCCCGCACATTCCAGCACATCTTGCCCGCGATGCGCCGGGATGCCGTCCGCACGGAAAGCCCGCTGCCTTCAGCCTTGTGGCCGGCTCGACACCGACCCGGCAGAGCAGGTTCTCCTCGCGGTCAGCGGCTCGCCCGCTGCCACGTCCGCCTGTCGCAAAGCGGCGCGCTCACGTGCGCACGGTTTCCCGCACGCGCCGCACCGCCCGCTCTCGGGCGCGCCGACAGCCGATCCACCCGCGTCGCTTGCGCGCTGCGCGTGGAGGCCGCGCCCGGTCGCCCAACAGGACGAAGCCGCCTGACGCCGTTGCCATTCATGATGCCGTCCTTCGCCCGCGCGGCCTACCCGGCCCGCGCGGCGAATACGCCGCGCGCTCAGTCGGCCTGCTTACGCAGGAACGCCGGAATGTCGTACGTGTCGACGCCCTTTTCCTGCAGCGCCTGCACGTGCGAAGCGGCCGTCTCGCGCGAGTTGCGCCACACCGCCGGCGTATCGAACGCGCCGTAGTCAGCGGTGTTCGCGTGCGACGACTGCGGCGTGTAGCCGTGCTGCATCACGGGCTGATTGTCCGTGCCCGTGCGCAGCAGCGTCATCGGCGCCGCCTGGCTCTTCTTCGCCGCGCCCGCCGCCGTGCGGCCGAGACCCGTCGCCACGACCGTCACGCGCAGCGCATCGCCCATGGCATCGTCGTAGACAGCGCCGAAGATGACCGTCGCGTCTTCCGCCGCGTAGCTCTTGATCGTGTTCATCACTTCGCGCGTTTCGGACAAGCGCAGCGAGCGGCTCGACGTGATGTTCACGAGCACGCCGCGCGCGCCCGACAGATCGACGCCTTCGAGCAGCGGGCTCGCGACGGCCTGCTCGGCCGCCAGCCGCGCGCGATCGACGCCGGCCACCGTGGCCGTGCCCATCATCGCCTTGCCTTGCTCGCCCATCACCGTCTTCACGTCTTCGAAGTCGACGTTGACCAAGCCATCGACGTTGATGATTTCAGCGATGCCCGCGACCGCGTTGTTGAGAACGTCGTCCGCGCACTGGAAGCACTTGTCCATCTCGGCGTCATCGCCCATCACCTCGAACAGCTTGTCGTTCAGAACGACGATCAGCGAGTCGACGTGATCCTCCAGTTGCTGCGAACCTGCCTCTGCCACGCGCATGCGCTTGCCGCCTTCGAATTCGAACGGCTTGCTCACGACGCCCACGGTCAGAATGCCCATCTCCTTCGCGATCTGCGCGACCACCGGCGCCGCGCCCGTGCCCGTGCCGCCGCCCATGCCGGCCGTGATGAAGACCATGTGCGCGCCACGCAGTGCATCGGCGATCCGCTCGCGCGCCTCTTCGGCCGCCGCACGTCCCATCTCCGGCTTCGCACCGGCACCGAGCCCCGTGTTGCCGAGCTGAATCACGTTCGGCGCGCGCGAGCGCGACAACGCTTGCGCATCGGTGTTCATGACGACGAAATCGACGCCCTGAACCCCTTTGCTGATCATGTGCGCGACGGCATTGCCGCCGGCACCGCCAACGCCCACCACCTTGATGATGGTGCCGTTGGTTTCCGTTTCCAACATCTGGAATTCCATATTGCCTCCGAAGAAAAATGCCTGCTCATCGGCCGTTGTTCGACGAACGATCGGGCAACCGTTCGTCGCACGCGGGCCGCCGGCACCCGCGCTTTCACCGCCTACCCGGCGCGCATCCCTGCGATGCGCGTCGATCCGTTTGCAAAATCAAAAATTGCCCAAGAACCAGTCTTTCATCCGCGAGAAAACCTGCCCCATCGAACCCGACTGCACCGCCACCTTGCGCCCGCGCATTCGTTGCGACGAGCCTTCCACGAGCAGTCCCATCGCCGTCGAATAGCGCGGATTGCGCACGACGTCGGCAAGGCCGCCCGCATACTCCGGCACGCCGATACGCACCGGCTTCAGAAAAATGTCTTCGCCGAGCTCGACCATCCCCGGCATCATCGAAGCACCGCCCGTCAGAACGATGCCGGAGCTCAAGAGTTCCTCATAACCGGACTCGCGCACGACTTGATGCACGAGCGAGAACAACTCTTCCACGCGCGGCTCGATCACGGCCGCGAGCGCCTGGCGCGACAGCGTGCGCGGACCGCGCTCTCCGAGGCCCGGCACTTCGATCATCTCGTCCGGATCGGCGAGCGCCTGCTTCGCGATGCCGTAGCTGACCTTGATGTCCTCGGCATCGGGCGTCGGCGTGCGCAGCGCCATCGCGATGTCGCTCGTGATCTGATCGCCGGCGATGGGGATCACGGCCGTGTGGCGAATCGCGCCTTCGCTGAAGATCGCGATGTCGGTCGTGCCGCCGCCGATGTCGACGAGCACGACGCCGAGTTCCTTCTCGTCCTCCGTCAAGACCGCCAGCGACGACGCGAGCGGCTGCAAGATCAAATCGTTGACCTCGAGCCCGCAGCGCCGCACGCACTTGACGATGTTCTGCGCCGCGGACACGGCCCCCGTCACGATGTGCACCTTCACCTCGAGGCGGATGCCGCTCATGCCGATCGGCTCGCGCACGTCCTCTTGCCCGTCGATGATGAATTCCTGCGTGAGGATGTGCAGTACCTGCTGATCGGTCGGAATGTTGATCGCTTTGGCGGTCTCGATCACGCGCGCGACGTCGGCCTGCGTCACCTCCTTGTCCTTGATCGCGACCATTCCGCTCGAATTGAAGCTGCGGATGTGGCTGCCCGCGATCCCCGTGAAGACGTTCGTGATCTTGCAGTCGGCCATCAGCTCGGCTTCCTCGAGCGCGCGCTGAATCGACTGCACCGTGGCCTCGATGTTCACCACGACGCCTTTTTTCAGACCCTTCGATTCGCTCTGCCCCAGCCCGATCACTTCGTAGTGGCCCTCGCCGCGCAGCTCGGCGACGACCGCCACGCACTTGGCCGTGCCGATGTCGAGGGCAACCAGCAGATCCTTGTAGTCTTTACTCATAGCGTGCTCATTGCGTGTGATGTCTTGTTACTTCGTCGCCGCGGGTTTGCCCGCGGTCGCATTGCCGATGAAGCGCATCCCGGCGGCACGAATCGCAAAGCCGTTCGGGTAGCGCAGATCCGCGTATTCGATTTCCTTACCCCAGCGAGCCGTGACCGCCCCCCATGCCGCCGTCAGCCGCCGGCTGCGCTCGGCGAGCGTTTGCGGGTTGCGTTCCCGGCCGTACTCGACCTGCGTGCCGTTCGAGAGCTTCACGCTCCACGCATAGCGCGGCGACAGCGTCACTTCGTCGGGTGTCCCGCCGAGCGGCGCGAGCCACTTCTTGAAATCGAAGTAGCGGGCGACGACTTCTTTTTGCGTGCCGTTCGGACCGTCGAACGAGGGCAGATCTTCATCGAGCTCGCCCTGATTCGCCGTGAACAGTTCGCCGTCGACGCTCACGAGCTGATCGCTGCCCCATGTGCCGAGCGGCTTGTATTCCTCGAGCGTGACGGCGAGGGCATTGGGCCAAACGCGCCGCACGCTGGCGCGCCGCACCCAAGGCATCTGCTCGAACGCCTGACGCGCGCTGTCGAGATCCACGGTGAAGAAGTTGCCCTTCAAATGGCCGACCACGCTCGCCCGCACCGTCGGCGCGTTGATATGTTCGGTATCCCCGCCGATCGCGATCGTATGCAGCGTGAACGCCGGCCGCTGCATGAGCCAATACGCACCGGCCGCCAACAGCGCGAGCGCCCACAGCGCGTAGAGCGCGTTGGCCGCGAGGTTCAGTTGGCGCACGTTATTCCACATGGCTCGCGATCAATCCTTCAGCGTCAGCGCGAGCACGCCGACGACGAGTTCCTGGTAGCCGATGCCGATCGCGCGCGCCGCCTTCGGCGGCAGCGAGTGATCGGTCATGCCCGGCGCCGTGTTCACTTCGAGGAAGAACGGGTTGCCTTGCGCGTCGAGCATGAAATCGGCACGGCCCCAATCGGCGCAGCCGAGCACGTCGAACGCACGGCGCGAGAGTGCCTTCAAGCGCTTTTCCTCATCGGCGCCGAGGCCGCACGGAATCAGGTATTGGGTGTCGTCCGCAATGTACTTGGCGTGGTAGTCGTAGAACTCGCCGGCCGGCACGATGCGGATGATCGGCAAGTCGAGATCGCCCGCGATGCAGGCTGTGTACTCGCCGCCGCCCTCGATGCTCTTTTCGACGACGACGATCTTGTCGAACTTCGCCGCTTCCTCTAGCGCGGCCGGCAACGCGTCGGCGCGCTTCACCTTGATGACGGCCACGCTCGAGCCTTCGCTCGCGGGCTTCACGAACAGCGGCAAGCCGAGCTTCGCGACGATGTCGCCTGCGCGCGCGGCGTAGTCGTCGCCACGCAGCACCGCTTCGAACGGCGGCGTCGGCACGCCCAATTGCTGCCAGACGAGCTTCGTGCGGAACTTGTCGAGGCCGAGCGCCGAGCCGAGCACGCCCGTGCCCGTATAACGAATGCCGTAGAAATCGAGCGCGCCCTGAATCTGGCCGTTCTCCCCGTAGCCGCCGTGCAGCGCGTTGAATGCGCGCACGAAACCTTCGTCCTTCAGCGCCGAGAGCGGACGTTCGGCCGGATCGAACGCATGTGCGTCGATGCCGGCATCGCGCAGCGCTTTCAGGACGAGCGAGCCCGACTTGAGCGACACCTCCCGCTCAGCGGATTCGCCCCCGAGCAAGACGGCCACTTTGCCGAAGCTTTTCGGATCGATCGTGTTGTTCGCCATCTCAAACCTTCAGTTCTTGAGCGAGGCGGCCCGGCACCGTGCCGATCGAGCCCGCGCCCATCGTGATCACTACGTCGCCGTCGCGCACGAGCGCCGACAGCGCCCGCGGCACGTCGTCGACGGTCTCGACAAATGACGGATCGACCTTGCCTGCCGCGCGGATCGCGCGTGCGAGCGCATTGCCATCGGCCGCGACGATCGGCGACTCACCGGCCGCGTAGATTTCCGTCAGCACGAGCGCATCGACGCTCGAGAGCACGCCGACGAAATCCTCGAAACAATCGCGCGTGCGAGTGTAGCGATGCGGCTGGAATGCGAGCACGAGCCGCTTGCCGGGGAATGCGCCGCGCGCCGCCGCGATCGTCGCCGCCATTTCGACGGGGTGATGCCCGTAGTCGTCGATCAGCGTGTAGGTTCCACCGCCGGCCACGCGCATCTCGCCGTAGCGCTGAAAGCGCCGGCCGACGCCCGTGAATTCGGCCAGCGCGCGCTGGATGTCGCCGTCGGCGATCTCGAGCTCGGTGGCGATCGCGATGGCGGCCAGCGCGTTCTGCACGTTGTGCGTGCCCGGCATGTTCAGGACGACGTCGAGCGGGGCCGCGTCCTCGCGGATCGCCGTGAAATGCATCTTGCCCTCGCGTGCGAATACGTTGACGGCGCGCACCTGTGCATCGGGCGCGAAACCGTAACTGATCACCGGCTTCGACACGAATGGCAGGATTTGGCGCACGTTCGCGCAATCGACGCAGAGCACGGCGATGCCGTAGAACGGCAGCCGATGCGTGAATTCGATGAACGCCTGCTTGAGCCGCGCAAAATCGTGCCCGTAGGTATCCATGTGATCTTCGTCGATGTTCGTGACGACTTCGATCACGGGCAGCAGATTCAGGAACGACGCGTCGGATTCGTCCGCTTCGGCGACGATGAAATCGCCCGTGCCGAGGCGTGCGTTGACGCCGGCGCTCGTCAAGCGGCCGCCGATCACGAACGTCGGATCGAGCCCTCCCGCCGCAAGCACGCTCGCGACGAGGCTCGTCGTCGTCGTTTTGCCGTGGGTTCCCGCGATCGCGATGCCCTGCTTCAGGCGCATGAGCTCGGCCAGCATCACGGCGCGCGGCACGATCGGCACATGCTTGCGGCGCGCGGCCAGCACTTCGGGATTGTCGCTGCGCACGGCCGTGGAGACGACAACGGCGTCCGCGTCTCCGATGTTCTCCGCAGCGTGGCCGATGGCAATGCGCGCCCCGAGAGAGGCGAGCCGGTCCGTCGAAGCGCTGCGGGCGAGATCGGACCCGCTCACGCGATAGCCGAGCGTAACCAGCACCTCCGCGATTCCGCTCATGCCGGCGCCGCCGATGCCGACGAAGTGAATGTGTTTGACGATGTGTTTCATGACTTTCCTTGCTGGCGCGCGAGCGCCACGGCCGCGCACACTTGCGCGACGCGATCGGTGGCATCGGGCTTGGCGAGCAAACGCGCGCGCTCGGCCGTCTCGGCGAGCGTCTCGCGCGTCTGGCTGCGCAGCCAGTCCGCCAGGTTCTCCGGCGACAGATCGCGCTGCTGCACGAGCACCGCGGCGTTTTGCGAGGCCAAGAAATCGGCGTTGGTGCTTTGGTGATCGTCGACCGCATACGGAAACGGCACGAACAGCGCCGCGACGCCGACGGCCGCTACCTCCGCCACCGTCATCGCGCCGGAGCGGCAGATCACGAGGTCCGCATCGCCGTAGGCCGCGGCCATGTCGTCGATGAACGGAACGAGCCGTAGCGCCTCGCCCGGCTCGAATCCCGCTTGCGCGTAGTTGGCGCGCAGCGCATCGATGTGCTTCGCTCCCGCTTGGTGGATGACGTGCGGCCGCTGATCCGGCGCCAGCAGTGCCAACGCGCGCGGCACGCATTCGTTCAGCGCGGCCGCGCCCAGGCTGCCCCCGACGACGAGCACGCGCAGCGGCCCCGTGCGGCTCGCATAGCGTGCTTTCGGCTCTTGCGCATGGCACAACTCGTCGCGCAGTGGGTTGCCGGTCCATTCGGCACCGGGCAGCGTATCGGGGAACGCGACGAGCACGCGCCGCGCGAGCTTGGCGAGCACTTTATTCGCGAGCCCGGCGACGGAGTTCTGTTCGTGCAGGACGAGCGGCCGCCCCGTCAGCGCCGTCATGACGCCGGCCGGGAACGTGATGTAGCCGCCCATGCCGAGCACCACGTCGGGCTGCACGCGCTTGAGCACGCGCACACTTTCCAGGCAGGCGCGCAAGAGATTGAGCGGCAGCATCAGCTTGGTCTTCAGCCCTTTGCCGCGCAACCCGCCGAAGCGCACGTACTCGATCGGCACCCCGTGCTTGGGGACGAGCGACGCCTCCATGCCGGACGGATTGCCGAGCCAGACGACGCGCCAGCCCCATGCCCGCATCCGATGGGCGACCGCGAGCCCGGGGAAGACGTGCCCCCCGGTGCCGCCAGCCATGACCATCAGCGTGTGCTGCGGGGTGGTGCTCATACTTTCCCCCCTCGCATCAGCACCCGATTCTCATAATCCACCCGCATCAGGATGGCCAGCGCGACGCAGTTGAGCACGATCCCCGAACCGCCGTAGCTGACGAGCGGGAGCGTCAACCCCTTCGTCGGCAGCAAGCCGAGATTCACGCCCATGTTGATGAACGTCTGGGCGCCAAACCAAATCCCGATGCCCTTGGCCATCAAGCCCGCGAACGTGCGGTCCAGCGCGAGCGCCTGCCGGCCGATTTCGAACGAGCGGCGCACGATCCAGTAAAACAGCAAGATGACGATGAGGACTCCCACGAACCCGAGTTCCTCGCCGATCACGGCGAGAATGAAGTCCGTGTGCGCCTCGGGCAGGTAGTTGAGCTTTTCGACGCTGCCGCCGAGCCCCACGCCGAACCACTCGCCGCGGCCGAACGCGATGAGCGAATGCGAGAGCTGGTAGCCCTTGCCGTACGCGTCGGCCCACGGGTCCATGAAGCCGAGGATGCGTTGCAGCCGGTACGGCGAGGAGATGATGAGCACCACGAACGCCACGGCGAGCAGGATCGCGAGGCCCGCGAAGAGGCGCCAGTTGAGGCCGCCGAGGAAGAGCACGGCCATCGCGATCGTGGTCACCACGACGAGCGCGCCGAAGTCGGGCTCGCGCAGCAGCAGCGCCGCGACGAAGGTCATCACCGCGAACATCGGCAGGAAGCCGCGCCGGAAGTTGTCCATGAACGCGGCCTTGC
>NZ_JBQCIF010000116.1:0-99306 GCF_051953955.1 Trinickia sp.
CTGGGCCGCGATGCAAGCCGCGTCGCCCAGCTATTCGGCGCCGAGCTTTCAGCGCACGGCCGGTTCGAATTGACGGAGCAAGAGCGAACGCGCATCGCCGGCTATGGCTTCGTCTCGGGCAAGAGCACGCACGCGGACCGGCTGCGGACCATCGCCGATGCCTGGCAACACCATCGCATGCTGATCGACCCGCACACTGCCGACGGCGTCAAGGTAGCGCGTGAACATTTGCGCCCGGGCATTCGCACCATCGTGCTGGAAACCGCGCTGCCGCTGAAATTCGAAGGCATCATCCGCGAGGCAACGGGCCAGGCCGCGCCGCGCCCGGCGCAAGTGGCCGATCTGGAGCAACGCCCCCGGCGCTGTGAGGTGCTCGCGCCGTCGGCCGATGCGGTGATGGCATACGTCGGCCGGCGTTGTGATGGCTCACCCCGCTGAGCGAATTCGACATGGCTGTGTTTACTCCTGTCTCGGACCAAGAAGCCGCCGCTTTCGTCGCGCCGCTGAAGCTCGGGAAGCTGATTTCGCTGCGGGGCATTCCAAGCGGAGTCGAAAACACGAACTATTTCTTGACGACGCACGCCGGCGAATTCGTGCTCACCCTATTCGAGCGGCTCAACGAAAAGGAATTGTCGTTCTACCTGCGGCTCATGCGGCACTTGGCCCTGAAGGGAGTGCCCGTGCCTGAGCCGAGGCCGGACGACGGCGGCGGGATCGTCTTCGAACTGAACGGGAAGCCCGCTTGTGTCGTAACGAAGCTCGAGGGGCGGCATTGCCTCGAACCTGGGCCGCACCATTGCCGTCAAGTGGGCGAAATGCTGGCGCGCATGCACGGCGCCGGTCGCGACTTTGATTTGGAGCAGATCAATTTGCGCGGTTTCGATTGGTGGTTTCGGGCGGCTGACCAAGTTTTGCCATTTCTAGATGGCGAAAGACGCGAGGTGCTGCTGGACGAACTGCGGTTCCAGCAGGCGCTAGCCGGCGACGGTGCGTACCGGACGCTGCCGCGAGGTCCTGTCCACGGCGACCTGTTTCGCGATAACGTTTTGTTCATCGGTGGCGACGCGGCGGCTGGGACGATCGGCGAAGACAAGCTGTCGGGATTTTTCGACTTTTACTTCGCAGGAACCGACGTACTGATCTACGACCTCGCCGTGTGTCTGAACGACTGGTGCACCGATCATGAATCGGGGGCGCCGCGGCCGGCCATGACTACCGCGTTCGTCGAAGGTTATGAGCGCATGGGCACGTTGACCTCGCAAGAGCGGCACTACTTGCCTGCCGTTCTCAGAGCCGCAGCCCTGAGATTCTGGCTATCGCGGCTGATGGACTTGCACTTTCCGCGGGAATCGGCGCTGCTTCAAACCCATGATCCCGAGCGCTTCTATCGTGTGCTTTGCCATCACCGCCGCGCGTCAGCGTCCTGATGGTGCGGCCCACAGCCCTCAAATCGCGTGCGAATGAACGAGCGGATAAACGACGACACCCAGGGGCGCGGCCGCAGTGACGATGACGGGCTCCTGAAGCTTCTTGAAGCGCCAGAATAGGGCGATCGTCACGAGGCCGATGAGCAGCGTCGGTACGTCCACGATCGAGCGTTTCGCAATCACGATCACCGAACTGCGGCCATCGGCCCGGGCGCCAGTTGTGCCAGCGTGATGCCTTCCTTGTAGTCGGATTCGGTGATCCAGCCCAGCCGTTCGACGAGGTCGCGGCGCATGTAGCCGGCCAGCGCAACCGGCCCGCCGAAACCGAATGCGCCGAGGCGCAGCATGTATCGAACGAGCTGGCCCAAGGAATAGGCGGGTGCTGCCGTGGTAACCGTGCTCAAGACCGTCTCCCTGCAGCTTCTTTCGCGGTTGCGGTGAAATGCGCGTGGAGCGCGTCCAAGACCGAAGTCATCTGCTCGAGCAATCGATCGTCGTTCTCGACACGCTGGCGCGTGCCCGCCATCACGGCTTTCTATCGGCGCTTCAATGAAGCGTGGCGTTCACAGGGCGTTCGTCTCCGAACAGGATGTAGCCGGGCTGGCCGTGGCTGCCGATGGCATCGAGGAACTGAGCAGCCGCTCGCGCGCTGAAGCGGACTCTTCGCTCGGCAAGATGCTCGTGTTCTGCTTCGGCCGTCAAGTCGAGCACCACCATGTCCATTTCGCCGGTCGGATACCGGATCATCGAAACCGGCACGGATACGTCGAGCGTATCGTCCGGCCAGTCCCATCCCTCGGACAATTCGTTTTCATAGATCACGCGGATGTTTCCTCCGTTGCCAGTTTCGTTTGCCCAAGATGCCGATTATGGGCACGAGAAAGGCGTGGGAAGAGGGAGAACGACGAAACGGCGGATACGCGGGCGAATGCGCGCTTGCATGTAGGGGTCGTGCGAGGTCCGCCGAAGGCGGGCGAGGGAAGGACGAGGGAAGGCGCAACGGCTGCTCGTCATCCGCAGCCGTTGGCGAGGCGACGTATTCGTTAGTCGCGATAGTGGCGGCGGTGATGCCGGCCGCGGTGCCCGTGATAGCCGGCGGCGTACGAGTTCGCGCGCGAGATGTGGCCGCCGAGTGCCGAGCCCGCTCCGCCGCCCGCCGCGGCACCGATGATGCCGCCCGCGCGTCCGCCCATTGCGTTGCCTGCGGCCGCGCCCGCGCCACCGCCCAAGGCGCCGCCGACGATCGCACCGGTACGCTCGCGGCGGTTCGAGGTGATGGCGCCACCGGCGCCGCCGCCCACCGCACCACCGATGATGGAGCCGGTGCTGCCGCCCACGGCGCCGCCCACGGCAGCGCCGGCCGCACCACCCAGCGCGCCGCCGAGTGCATTGTTCAAGTCGCCGGCGAATGCCGGCAGCGACGCGAAGGCGGCCAACGCCACCAAGGTTGCGGATAGGGTCGTGCGTACGTCTTTCTTCAGCATTTCAGGCCTCTTGCCTCTTGTTGGAATGATCGCGCGCAGTATACCGAGAGGGCCGAAAGGAAGATGTTGCTCGTTGATCGGAAGTCCGTAAGAGATGTAACGAAATCCGGCGTCGTGGGAACGTCATCTCGACGATGCCGGCGCATACACTTGATACAAGCGCCCATGAGCCGGATCGGATTCGCTGCCCAGCAGTCGCAGGCCGTGCTTCGTCATCGACAGGGCCAGCCGCTCGCGCGAGAACGCGCGCTGGATGAAACGAAAATGGGCTGACTGCTTGCGCTGTGCTGTTTCGCGCGAGACCGTCAAGCTGGCCATGAACACGCCGTCGTCCTGGCCAGCAATGGGTTCGACGGTTGCCTGACGCGTCCATCGCTCGCTTTCCGAGGACCAGGCATCTTCTCCGGAGAAATAGGTCGTCGAATGGATCGATGCGGCATCGTAGGCATCGATCAGCACGCGCGCATGGCCGGCGTTAGCGAGGGAGCGCGCGAGCGAGACGGCGGCACGTTCGACCGATTCGTCGTCGAGCAGATACGCCGTGACGGCGCCGAGCGCAATGACCGCGTCGAACGTGCCGTCGAAAGGCAACTGCCGGACGTCGGCTCGTATCGCATCGGCATGGGGCAGCGCTCGGCGGCCCAAGGCGAGCATGTCGGAATCGAGGTCGGCGATCGTCCACGACGAGGCATGAGCCCACGGTTCGGCCAGCGAGAAATAGCTGCCGATCCAAAGCACGTCGGATGCACGGCCGAGCACCTCGCGCAAGCAGCGCGTGTCGATCCATCTTGCCGACCACGCGCGGTAGTAGGCCTGCAGCAGTGCCGTTTCGCCGGCGCTAGAGGACGTTTCGATGCCAGCCATGCGTCGCGAGTTCGGAGGCGATCTGCGCGGCCTTCGCCCGCAGTTCGGGCAGCGCCGCTTCGGAGTAGAACGCGACGTGCGGGGAGAGCAGGACATCGTGCCGCCCTTGCATGATTTGAGGGATCGGTTTCGTTTCGTCCTCGTAGACATCGAGCGCGACGCCCTTGAGCGCGTCGTTTGCGAGTGCACTGCAGAGCGCATCGCCGTCGACGATGGGGCCGCGTGCAGTATTGACGAGATACTTGCCCTCGAGCATGCGCATTTCCCGCGCGCCGATCAAGTGGCGCGTCTCGTCGGTCAGCGGCGTGTGGATGCTGATCAGGTCAACGGCGCAAAGCAGTTGATCGAGCGTTTCCAGGCGCTCCACTCCGATCGATTTTTCCGTTCCGCTTCGCAGGTACGGGTCGAAGATACTAACGCGGCAACCGAAGGCCTTGAATCGCAATGCGACCGCCATCCCGATGCGCCCGCAACCGACGATGCCGACGTGCAGCTCGCGTAGCCGCGGCAGCGAACCCACTTCACGCCAATCCCAACTGCCGCGCGCGACCACCTCGTGGCCGCGGACGAGCCGGCGCAGTAGCGATAGTGCCATTGCGAGCGCATGATCCGCCACTTCATCGGTGCCGTAGTCGGGAACGTTGGCCACCGCAATCCCGTGCCTCCGGGCCGCCTCGAGATCGATGTTGTCGAATCCCACGGCGGCGCGGACAATGCCCCTGCACCGGCGCAGGCTGCCGATGAATGCCGCATCGAGCGGCACGAGGTGCCAACTGATGAGCCCGTCGCAATCGCGCACGTCGTCCGGCAGCGCGTCGGCCGATGCGGCCTGATATAGCGTGACGTTCGCTGTTTCGCCGATGATCCGCCGTTCGATGTCCGGATCGGTGACATAGCAGTTCCGGTTCGAATCGATGATGCCAATTTTCATGTGGGATTGCCTCTTTACCTCAGATACCAGCGCAAGAGCGCGCAGGCCAACGTGCCGGCGGCGACACCGGCCAGCGTATTTCGGAATTTCCATACCACGGCGATCGTGATCGCGGCGGCCACCCAGACATCGGCGCTGCCCGTCGCGAGCTTCGGGCCGATCAGGGCGGCCAGCAACGCGGCCGGCAGGTTCTTCATGAACCGCTCGGCGAAGCCGCTCGTGTGCGATGCATCGTAAGAGGCGAACAGGCCGCTGATGCGGGTCATCCAGGTGGCGAGCGCCATGCCCGCGATGATGGCGAGATCGGTCGGCGTCACGTTGCCTCCTTCTTCCCGGACCACTGCGGCATGGCGGCGACCGTCGCGCTGGCGCAGATCGCCGCGACCACGACCGATGCCTGGCCGACACCGGGAAGCCGTGCCGCAAAATAGGCGATGACGCCGGACATGATCCAGGTGACGAAGTCGGACGGCTGCTGCCACAGCAACACCATGAGAGACAGAAACATGGCGATGAACGTGAAATCGAGGCCGAAGTCCGTGGGGTGCGGAATGTGACTGCCCACTTGGGTGCCGATCCAGGTGCCTCCGACCCAACCGCAATAGATCAGCAGTCCTGCCTGCACGAAATAGGAGAGCGACGGCTTGCTCGTGCGGAAGCGATGTTCGGCGAGTGCCCAGGTCTCGTCGATCAGCAGCAGCGCAAAGCTTGGAATGAGCTTGAGCCGCGACTCCTGCCGGAACGGGCGGCGCAGCGAGACGCACATCAGGACGTGGCGCAGATTGACGAGCAGCGTGGTGAGCACGACGGCCAGCACGCTAGAGTGTCCGCTGGCCCATTGCTCGACCGCGATGAACTGCGAGGCGCCCGCGAATACGAGCGCGCTCATGAGCGTCGCGGACCATGAGGTCCATCCTGAATTGCTGGCCAGCACCCCGAAGACGAGACCGAACACGAAGCCGCTGACGATGATCGGCGAGGCATCGTGAAACGCATCGCGCAGGCGCAGTTCAGAGGTCATCGGATTTGCCCTCCCAGCGCCGAAAACAACTCGTCCCGAAACGCATCTTCACACGCTGTGATACGAAGCAGGTTCGCGAAGGCCGGGTGCTCGGGGCGATGAATCGCGATGCCTTGCGCGAGCAACTGTTGTTGTGCCTGAAGGGCCGCGCCCGCATCGGGCATCAAGACGCTGACGAAGTTGGTCCCGGAAGGCAGCACCCGGTGCCCCTGGGCGGCTAGACGCCGCGCAAGCTCTTCTTGCCAGCGCGCGTTGCCGGCCCGCAGATCGGCCGCCTCGCGCGGATCGGACACCACGGTCCGTGCCAGGTACTGTGCCAGGCCACCCACGGCATAGTGAATCCTGACCTTATCCAACTGAGCCAGCATGTCTTGATCGGCGAGCGCATAGCCCACTCGCAGCCCTGCCAGCGCATAGGCTTTGGAGAGCGACCGGATGCGGATGCACCCCTGCCGCACGCGAGCGCGGTCTTGTCGCAGCGGCGGGCAGAAGTCGAGATACGCCTCGTCGAGCAGCAGTGTGCAGTATTCCGGAAGGTGCGAGCAGAGCGTGTCGATGTCTTCCGCGCTATGCCAGGTGCCCGTCGGATTGTCGGGGTTGGCGAGATAAACGACCTTTGCCTTTCTCAGGATCGCGCACTCGATCAAAGCATCGAGGTCCGCTTGGATGGCGCCGGCGTGGTGCCGGTACGGGCGTTCGAACACTTCGCATCCGGCCGCGCGCGCAAAGTAGGAAAACGTGGGGTAGGTGCCCGCGCTGCAGACCACGGCGTCGCCCGGCACGCACAACGCGCGCAGGCAAAGGGCGAGTACCGCATCGGCGCCGCTGTCGACGCGGATATCGGAGGGATGGAAACCTTCGGCTTCAGCCAGCGCTGCCCGCAACTCGGTGCAGGCGGGATCGCCATAGAGGCGCGCGTGCTCGCGCAAGATCTTCGCGTCGATGAAGCGAAGCGCCGACAGCGGCGCATCGAGACTCTCGTTACCGCCGAAGCGCTGTTGGATTCGGCGGCCGATCCGCTGCTGGAGTGCGTAGATCCCGGGAAACGGATTGTGGTGGCTCAACGCGGCGACATGGGCAGCCGCTCTTTGGATGGCGCTTTGCATCGCACTCATTCCGGAAACACGCATGCTTGCCCCTGCCAGTTGGTGAACCGCAGCGATTCGCCGTCCGCGCCGCGAACGAGCGTGGGCGGCTCGCGGCCGAGGTCCAGCGGAACCGTGTACTTTCCCGTCTTGTGGGGCAGCACGTATTCGGGCACGGCGATGTTGGAGATGCGCCGCTTCATTCTCGACACGATGTCGAGCGCAGCGCTGATCTCGGTCCGGTACGCCTGCGATCCGGGCGAGAAAGGCATGAAGTGGTAGAGGTAATGCGGCTGAATCCCGTTGCGATACAGCTTCAAGCACAGCGCGACCAGCGTCGCATAGTCGTCGTTGACGCCTTGCAGGAACGGCATGTTGGCGAACAAGATCGGGCAGACCTTGGCGAGCCGTTTCGCGGCTGCGACGAATTCCTCGGTGATTTCGTTCGGATGGGCGACATGCAAGCCGATGGCCGTCACGTCGTGGCGCGCGAGGACCTCGAGCAGTGCGTCCGTCACTCGGAACGGATTGAACGTCAGCGCACGAGTATGGATGCGAATGATCAAGTCGGGGCGCAGCGCGCGCAGATCGCTCAAGTAATGATCCAGATGCGTATCCGAATGCATCAGCGGCTCGCCGCCGCTCAAAATGACTTCATCGAGGGCCGCGTTTTGTGCGATGTAATCGAGCGTTGCCTGCCAGTCTTGCTTGCGCATCGCGGATTTCGTCGATTCTTTTTCGAGCGTTCGCAGCGCCTCGTAACAGAACTGGCAATAGGCGTGGCAGACATTCGAAAGGCGCAGAATCACCCGGTTGTCGTACTTATGTTGGCAAATCGGCGTGACCATTTCATCGGGCAATTCCCAGTTTTCCGACTCTCCATCGTAGTCGAGCTCTTGCGCGGCGGGTGCCGCGGGCCAATCGGGAATCAGTTGACGCCATATCGGGTCAAGCTCCAGCGGGCACCCGTGAACGTCCGTCTCGATCAGGCTCGCCGTGTACGGCGTGACGGTGATTTTGCGATCGTCGAGGCCGGCGCGAATCCGTGCGATCATCTCCTGACCCAGGCCGGGAAAATAACGCTGAATGTCCGCGATACTGGTGATCGCATTTCGTTGCTGCCATTTCCAATCTCGCCATTCGGCCGATGTCGGATCGGGACGGGAATGCATATTTTCGGTGAATTGAATTCGAGCGACGTGGTCCAGCGTGGGAAGCATGAGCATTTTCTCCAATGCGAAACGCGTTAATCGCGGTGGAGAGCATCACTTAAATAATGCCGGAACACAAATAACACCATTCTGGCAAAATGCGGAACTGTGAGATCTTCGCGCTAACACCGACATGTCGACGCTTCCTTGCAAACTCTACGATGATGCTCGCCCCGGTACGGCGGTGGAGCAGGTGGCCGGCGCTTTGACCGATGCAATCGTTTCCGGCGCGCTCAGGCCCGGCCAGCGGCTGCCGTCGATCCGCGCCATGGTCACGGAGCACGGGGTGAGCTACTACACCGCGGTCAGCGCCTACAACCGTCTTGCCCGCACCGGCCTCATCAGCGCGCGCCAGGGCCGCGGATTTTTCGTCGAGGCGCAGCGGCCCGCGCACGCGCACGCACATCAAGCGTTCGCCGGGGCGCCTTCGGCCGGCACCGAGCAATACGGGCAGCAGTTTTCGGCCTTTCGCCAACTGTTTCACGCGGACGCGACCAACATGAAGCTCGGCAGCGGCTGGCTGCCGCCGAGTTGGCGCGACACCGACGCACTCGCGCGAGTGATCCGGCGAACGGCGAGCTTCGCGCGCAGCTCGCTCGTCGAATATGGCGATCCGATGGGATATCTGCCGCTGCGCGAGAGCCTCGTGCAGCATCTGCATTTCACGCTCGGCGTCGCACTGCATCCGGACCAAGTACTGACGACGCTCGGGGCCACGCAAGGGCTCGATCTCGTCATCCGGCAACTCATCGAGCCGGGCGACGTCGTGTTGATCGACGATCCTTGCAACAGCAGCCTCGTTCAACTGCTGGCACTCGCGCGTGCGGTGGTGATCGGCATTCCGAGGGAGCCCGACGGCCCGAATCTCGGCGCGCTCGAGGCCGTGCTGATGACGCGCAAGGTCAAGGCATTCTTCATCAACTCCGTCCATCACAACCCGACAGGCTCGACGCTGAGCCCACAAAACGCGTTTCAGGTCCTGCAACTGGCGCATCGGCACGACTTCATGCTGGTGGAAGACGATGTCTACGGCGATTTCGCGGACGGCAACAATGGCCGGTTGATCACGATGGATGGCCTGCGCAAGGTCGTCTACATCAGCAGCTTTTCGAAGACGCTGTCCGCCAATCTCAGAGTCGGCTACGTCGTCGCCCCGGCCGCCCTGACAGCCACGCTCGCGGCCATGAAACTGCTGACGAGCGTATCGGTACCGAGTTTTTGCGAACGCTTCATCGGAGCGATTCTCGCGGACGGCATTTATCACAGTCACCTGCGTGAACTGCAGCAGCGGTTGAAGGTTCATCAGGCGGCAGCCCAAGCGGCGTTTCGCGACTGGGGCTGGTCGATGTATCACGCGCCTTCAGGCGGCATGTTCCTTTGGGTTCGCCATCCCGCGCTCACTGACATCGGCGCGTTCCTCGCGCGCGCCGGCGCGATGGGTATCTTGCTGATACCGGGCGAGCTGTTCACTGCCGACGGACGGCCGAGTCCATGGCTGCGGATCAATGTCGCGCACCTCGAAGTCGATCGGGCTGCTTCGCTGTTCGCGGCAGCGATATCCGATTCAAAGCCCGAGCACGGTGCGACGCCGGGCAGCCGCGCGCGCTGAAAAACTGCTTGGTGAATACGCTGCGTGCGCATAACGCGCAGCGCGCACGGGCGCGCAAACGTTTGCGCGCCGATGATCGAAGATTTCCGGCGTGGATTCTGTTTATGAACCGAAACGATCAGGGGCGTTTCCGTTCCATTCGAGGCGGATGATTTTTAGGCCCACTTGGAAATGAAATACTGTTTGTATTACTATTTGACGCCACGGGGCCTCGCAGCCGGAGCCGGCAAGGTTGCAGCGGCGTCCCATCATCTCAATCGACGCCCCATCCAGCGGCTCATCTGAGATCACACGACATCATTCGTCGCCTCGATCGTCTCACTATATGGACGATTGTTAAATTTTTAAAAACGCGGTCCGCCCATATTGTAAGACTTTGGCGGAACACATAAATTACGGTCGCGGAAACCCGGGGGAATGCCATGAGATTGATTCTTGAGCCTCGCCATCTGTTCGACGGTAGCGTGGCGGCTGTTGCGGCGACCACGACACATTCAGCGGCCGAGCAGCATCAACATCAACAGCAACCGCACCACGACAGCGCGACCGAGGCGCATGCATCGCCGCACCACGACACGCGCGACGGTGCCGTGCGGCACGGGACGACCGACGATCCGCATGCGAGCACGTCGCACGCCAACGCCGATGTCCCCGCATTGGCTCCCAATCCGAAAGCGACGGAAATCCTCTTCGTCGATCCGCGCGTCGCCAATTGGCAAACGCTCGCGGCCAGCGTCGACAAGAACGTGCAGGTCATCGTCATCGATCCGAACCGCGACGGCATCAGCCAGGTGACCGAAGCGTTGCAGGGACGATCGAACCTGAAGGCGATCCAGTTCCTGACCTATGGCTCGGCGGGGCAGATCGAGCTCGGCGACGCGCCGATCACGGCGGACTCGCTTGCGGCCGCGAAGCAACAGGTGGCTTCGTGGAGCGATCACCTCGCGTCGAATGCCGATATCGAGTTTTGGGGATGCGACGTCGGCCAAGGAGCCAGCGGGCAGCAATTCGTCGATACCGTTCATGCGCTGACGGGCGCGCAGGTCGGTGCTTCAACGGACGCCACGGGCGACGCGTCGCTCGGCGGCGACTGGACGCTCGAGCGCACCACGGGCGTGCTCGCGGTCGGCACGCCGTTCAGCGATTCGGCCATGGCCGCCTACCACGGCCTGCTCGATACGCCGGTTCCCACCGTCTCCTTCGTCTCGGGCACTGTGCCCCATGACGTCTTGCTCGGCGGCACCTTCACCGAGACGGTGCAGTTCCAGAACACCGCTTCGAACGCCGCGGGCTATGGGCCGTTCATCGATTTGTACGTGCCGAGCGATTCCGCCGAAAACGTCTCGTTGGCGAGCGCGACTTATCTCGGCACGGCCGTGACGGTCGATCAAGTGACGCTGTCGACGAACATTGCCGGCCACGTCGGCACGCTCGGCGCGCTGCATCCGCTCGCGCTCGATAGTAGCGGCAACCCGTTGTTCGTGGCCGCGCCGAGCGGCTATCAAGCGGGCGATACGATGTACGTGCTGCAGTTGCCGTTCGGCAGCTACACGCCCGGCGAGCCGGCTGCCCAAATCCAGCTGACGTTCTCGGTCGCGAACACGACCGAGCTCTCGAGCATGCATAGTGGCCAAGCGCTGAACATCGCGGCGATCGGCGGCTTCCAGTATGGGGCCGATGCGCTCAACAATCCGGCGACGGACCCGTCGATCCGCGGCACGACGGGCAGCGCGAGCGTGACGAACTCGAGCGACGGTCTCGTCACGGCATCGACGCAGGTTTCGCTGATCGACGTTTCCGCCACCACCGATCTGCACGAAGGCGAAACGGCGACGGGCCCCGACTTTCCGTTCGACTACGTGATCACGCTGAAGCCGGCCCCCGTGACGCAGGTGGACCCGATGCAAAGCGTGACGTTCACGTTCACGCTGCCCGATCAGGTCGAATACACGGGCGGCACGATTTCGTTCACGGAGCCGGGCGGCGTGCACGGCACGGCGACGTTCAATCCGAAGGCCGGCAGCGTCAGCGGCGCGGGCGGCACGGTGACGGTGACGTTCACCTCGCTTGCCACGGATGCATCGAATACGCCGACCGTCATCAAGATTCCCGTGTTCGTGCCGCAATTCGATGCGTCGGGCGCTTCGGTGCTAGGCAGCGCCGGCCAGCCGCGCACGATCGACACGACGGCGATCTACAACTATACGGGCTCATGGACGGCCGTGACGGGATCGCTCGATCACGCGGCCGGCATTCAGACGGTTTCGGGCGACAGCTCGACGAATACCGAATCGACATCGTTCGTCGCGAAATCGCTGGCGATCCAGGTGACGGACGATGCGCCGAGCGGCAACATCGTGCCGGGACAGGTCGTCGGCTACTCGATCAACTTCCAGGTTTCGGACTACTACTCGCTCAGCCAGCTCAACGTCGCCGACTTGCTCGGAGACGGCATGACGCTGCTCGCGCCGACCGACGCCGGCTATGCGACGCCCGCGCTATCGCTGACGACGGACGGCACCACCCGCTCGTTCTCGTTCGGCGACGCATCGAACAACGTCGAATCCACCGTCAACGGCCAGTCGGTTGCCGAAAGCGGCTCGAACGCGAACTGGAACTACGCGCGCGACGATGCGGGTTCGACGTCGAACCCGGGCGCCACCGCGATGACGTTCAGCGTCGGCGAGCTCATCGAAGCGAACCTCGGCGGCGCCGCGTTCGCGGGCGTCTTGCAAGGTGGCAGCGTGAACGGCAGCGGCTCGGCGACGCAAGGGACGATCACGTTCAAGGCGAAGGTGCTCGACAAGTACACGAACGCGAACAACGCAGACAGCGTGCGCGAGAAGGATTCGATCGCCGATGCCGTGACGACGCAGGGCACGAGCGCGGCCGTCGTGACCGTCAACGACGTCACGCAGACGATCACCGGAACGAACGGGACGGTCACGGACGGTTCTTCGGTGACGAACGAAGTGGCGCCGGGCCAACTCGTGCTGCAGGTGGTGGCGGTCAACGGTCAGACCGCGGACCTGACCGACATCAAGCCGGGCGATACGGTCACCTATGCAATGACCTATACGCTCACGTCGGGCGACTACGGCAACCTCGATCTGACCGCCTATCTGCCGTTGCCGGTCTTCTCGACGACGGACCCGCTCGCCAACGGCGGCAACGCGTCGTCGTTTTCTCAAGACAGCGCCGACGCATTTCCGACGGCCGGCACCTATAAGCTCGTCAATCCGCTGTCGGGAGAGAACGTGCCGACCGTGTCGACGAACGGCACGGCCAACAGCATCTCGTTCAACTTCGGCAATCGCGACGATCCGACGAACGGGGCAGGGCAGCAGGTCGTCGTCTATTTCAGCGCCGTCGTCACGAACAAGCCATTCGCGAACGCGCTGCAATTGACGACGCAAGGCTCGAGCACGTACACGAATGCAGAAGGCCAAACGCTTGCAGCCGCGGCGATCAAGCAAGTGCCGCTGCAGGAACCGGAGCTGGCGACGAAGACGGGCATCGTCTCGATCGTAGGCGACGGCGGCGCATCGAAGGGTACGTACTCGGCCGATGCGTCGAATGCATCGAGCGTGACGTGGACGTCTCAGACGAACCTCACGCCGAGCGGCGGCGGCAGCAGCCCGTTCGCGCAAGCGGGCACGGCAGCGGGCACGAATCCGTTCACGGGCACGGGCGATCCGCTTACTGCGGACAACTTGAACGTGAAGGGCGGCGACGGCGGCGACCTCGCGCGCGTCGTCTCGACCGTCGAGAACCAAGGCGGATCGACAGCCTACGACGTCACGGTGCAAGGCACGCTGCCGTCGGGCTTTTCGACGAGCGACGTGCAAAATTTCGCGATCTACAACGCGTCGGGACAGCAGATCGACTCAGGCGTGACGGCGGCGCAGTACTTCGGCGCGGGCGGCGTGAAACTGAGCTCGTCGATCGCCGCGCACGACAACGTCTACGTCGTCTACGACCTCAAGCTGCCGACGGCGCAGGAGACGGGCGACACGCTCACGTTCGCCGCGAACGTCGTCAATTGGGCGAGCGTGGCCGGCGGCGTGGCGGGCGGCAACGGCTTCGTGTCGGGGTCCGGTGCATCGGCGCAGCCCATCGGCGAGAACGCGGCGGCGCTTGCCGATACGGCCATCGTGAACCTCTCGGCGCCTACCGTCACGAAGACGGTCGTGGCCGCAAGCGACACGGGCGATATCCCGCTCACGGCGAGCAACAACGTGACGCTCGGCGAAACCGTCACGTATTCGATCACGGTGACGCTGCCGCAAGGGACGACGGCCAACGGCTCCGGCGACGTGACGCTCACCGACACGCTGCCGGCCGGGATGACGTTCGGCAGCATGAACGCGGTCACGTTCAGCACCGGCGTCAGCTCGCCGGGCGGCCCCGGCGCCGTGACGGCCAGTGTGTCGGGCAGCACCATTACGTTCGATCTCGGCAGCTCGCTCACGAACAGTCAGGTCGATGCGAACGGCACGGTTACGATCACCTATACGGCGACGGTTGCGTCGACCGACACGCCGGTCGATGGCACGGCACGCACGAACAGCGTCGTCGTCAACTACGATACGACGCAGACCTCGCCCGCTGCGACAGCGACCATTCACGAGGTCGATCCGAAGGTCACCGAGACCATTACGGTCAAGGACACGAACACGTCGTCGACGATTGCGAACAACGGAACGGTCTACAGCAACGAAAACCTGACGTATACGGTCACGCTGAAGAATAACGGCGATGCACCCGCGCAGGACTTGGCCGACCTGATCAACCTGCCTGCGGGCCTGAACTACGTACCGGGCTCGTTGACTTACCAGAGCGGGGGCACGGGCGGTTCGACTTCGGATACGTCCGGCCTGGCCGTCGGCCTCACGTCGCTCGGGGTAGGCCAGAGCGCCACCTTCACGTTCCAGGCGACCGTGGCGCCCAATCAGGCCGCGGGTTCGTCGATCGCGGTCAGCACGCCGAACGACGGCACGTCGGGTACCTATTACTCGCTGCCGGGCACCGCGCAAGGGCACAAGTACACCGACAACGCGAGCACGACCGTCAAGATCGCGCAAATCACGCCGGTGTTGTCGATCACGGGCGAGTCGAACAATACCGACACGGTTCACACGCCGTCGCAGACGAATACGCAAACCTCGGTGGCGGCGACGGTCGGCGAAATCGTGACGCTGCACGCCTACGTGCAGGTTCCGGAAGGCGCCAACGCGACGACGTTGGACTTCACGCTGCCGCCTGGGCTCGAATACTTGAACGACGGCAGTGCGAGGATCGCATTCGTCAGCCCGAACGGCGATTTGACTTCGAGCGACGGCACGCTATCGGGCATCGCACAGCTTCAGGACGGCAATTCGGGCGGGGCCAATTACGTCGATCCGGCCACCGGAACGACGACGGCCGGCGACGTCGCCACGTTCAAGCCCACGAGCCAATTGCCGTCGAACGTCGTGTCGACGGCCGGCGGCAACGTCAGCATCAATCTGTCGACGCTCAGCAACAACGACGGCTCGCCGATCGGCAACTACGTCATCGTCGAGTTCAACGCGGTCGTCGCGAACGTCGCGGCCAACGTGCAGGGCGCGGCCGCGATGGCCGCCTCGCTGACGGTCGGCGGGGCGACGTCGAACAACGTCAACGTGTCGGTCGAGGAACCGAGCGTATCCGTCACGAAGACGGCCACCGCCGTCGACAACGCAACGGGTACCGTCACCTACCAAGTCACGGTCAAGAACACGGGCGGATCGACTGCCTACAACGTCGCGATCGACGATCCGGCCGCGACGAACGAAAGCAACGTGACGTTCGTGAGCGCAACGGGCGCGGGTGTCGGCGGCGCGGGTCAAGCCGCGACGACGGCGAGCGATCTGAACTACGCGATCGGACAGCTGGGCGCGGGCGGTAGCGAGGTGATCACTTACACGGTGCAAGTCGCGCCGGGGCAGACCGTGCAGAACGATACGGCTGCCGTGCTCTGGCAGAGCTTGTCCGGGCAGCAGACGTTCAACGGCTCGACGGGCGGGGCCGTCGGCTCGACAACGGGTGCGCGCGATTTCGATTCCGTCGTCGGCGCCCCCGATTCATACCGCGTGACGGCGACGACACAACTCGGCACGGCGTCGGGCCGCGTTTGGCAGGACCTCGGCAACGACCCGACGACGTATGCGACCTCGGGCGGCTCGGCCGACACGGGGCTCGGCGGGATCACGGTCACGGCCAAGATCACGGAAGGGGACGGCACCGTCGTCACCGAAACGACGACCACGGCCGCCGATGGCACCTACACGTTCGGCGCGCTGCCCCAAGGCACGGTGGTCATCTCGCTGCCCGGCGCGGGCAGCGGCGGGCTCCCTGCCAACGAGACGCTCGCCTACAACGATGGCAATGCCGTCACGGGCAGTCCCGCATCGGCATCGTTCACGGCGAACGGCGACGCGCATGCGAACGTCAACTTCTCCTATCAGGCGCCCGATACGGCTCCCTCCATCACGGGGTGGGGCGGTAATGCCGATTCGTATGTCGAGGGTGGTGCACCGATCCGTCTCTCGGGCCCTGGGGCGTCCATCACGGATACGCAACTCGACTCGCTCGGCGGCGATTACAGCGGTACGACCTTGACGCTGCAGCGATACAACGGCGGCACGCCCGCGCCGAGCGGCAGCGACGTCTTCGCGGCTATCGGGCCGCTCGCGCTCGCCGGCAGCACGGTCACCTACAACGGCACGACCGTCGGCACGTATACGCAGGCGGGCGGCACGCTCTCGATCACGTTCGGCGCGGGCGCCACGTCGACGACGGTGGGCGAGGTGCTCGACAATCTGGCGTACTCGAGCACCGATACGAGCACGGTCAGCACCGGCATTCGGATCGGCGCGACGCTGAACGACCATAACGTCACTGGCGCGCAAGGCACGGGCGGCAACCTGACGAGCTCGCCCGTGTTCGCCACGGTCAATGAAGTGCCGGGCGCGGGTTCGTCGTCGGCAACGTTCACCGAACCGAACGATTCCTCGCCAACGGCAGCCGCCGTTGGCGTCGATCCCACCGTTACCGTATCGAGCACCGATACGTTCTCGGGCGCGACGGTGCAGATCAGCGGCAACTATCGGCAGGGCGAGGACGTGCTCGTGGTGACGGGGACGCTGCCGGCCGGGGTGACGGCAAGCTTCGATTCGGCCACCGGCACGATGACGCTGACGGGCACGAACCTATCCGCGGCGACGGTGCAAAGCGCGCTGCGCGCGGTCAGCTACTACGACAACAGCGACACGCCGAGCACGACGACGCGCAACGTCACGATTTCGGTCACGGACGACGTCACGCATGCGACGACGACCGCGGCCGTATCGACGCTCGACGTCGTGGCCGCCAACGATTCGCCGGTCCTGAACGGTCCGTCGCCGACGGCGACTTCGATCGAAGACAACGGCGCACCGTCGGGGCAGGTCGGCATGCTCGTCTCGCAGTTGACGGGCAACGGCAACGCGACCGACACCGATGGCGCGAATGCGCACGACGGCCAGGTGCCGGGCTCGGTCGGCGTCGCGATCACGGGGGCCGATACGAGCGAAGGGACGTGGTGGTACTCGACGGACAACGGCGCGAATTGGACCGAATTCGCCGGGCAAAGTCTCGCGGCGATTTCGGCGAACAACGCGCTGCATCTCGTCGGCGACGGCAACACGCGCATTTACTTCGAACCGGCGCAGGCGAATTGGAACGGGACCGTGAGCAACGCGCTGACGTTCCGCGCGTGGGACCAGTTCGACGGCGTGGCGAACGGGACGATTTCGGCATTGCCGAGCACGGGTACGTTCGGGCAGGGCAACAATACGGCTGCATCGGCGTATTCGTCGGCGCAGGAGACGATTCCCCTGCAAGTCGCAGCGGTCAACGACGCGCCGATCGCATCGGGCAGCGTGTCGATGCCGACGATCCCCGAGGACACGGCCGCCCCGGCGCCGCAAACGGTGAGTGCGCTGTTCGGCTCGCACTTCGACGATAGCGCCGACCAACAGCTGAGCGTGACCAATGTGACGGGTTCCGTGGCGAATACGCTGGCGGGCATCGCCATCACGGGCAACGCCGCCGATCCGAGCCAGGGCACCTGGCAGTATTCGACGGACAACGGCACGAGCTGGCACACGGTCGCCGCGACCGGGCTGTCCGATTCGAACGCGCTCGTGCTGTCTTCGTCCGCGGAGCTGCGCTTCGTGCCGGCCGCGAATTACAACGGCGTGCCGGGGCAACTGACGACCCGCCTCGTCGATTCGTCGAACACGGTGGTGACGAGTGGGGTGACGGGCGCCCAACTCGGTGCGGGCAACCTGGCCATCGCGAGCGTCGACGTGTCTGGCTCGCACAACGGCGGGACGACGGCTGTCAGCGCGCGAACGGTGGCGCTTGGCATCGACGTCACGCCTGTCAACGACGCGCCTGTCGCCAGCGGCACGGCCACGATCGGCGCCGTCAATCAAAGCGATCGCAACCCGCCCGGCACATCGGTCACCACGCTCTTCGGCGGCAGCTTCGACGATAGCGCCGATCAGCAGCACAGCGCGGCCAATCCCGCCGGCTCGACGGCGAATGGCTTTGCGGGGATCGCGATCGTCGGCGACGGGGCCACGGCGCAACAGGGCACGTGGCAATATTCGAGCGACGGCGGCAAGACCTGGACGAATATCGCGGCCAACGGCTTAAGCGACAGCAACGCGCTCGTGCTCGCGGCGACGGACAGCGTGCGCTTCCTGCCGTCGGGAACGTTCAGCGGCAAGCCGGGCGCGCTCGCGGTTCGCCTCATCGACAGCTCGGGCACCGCGCCCGTCGCCGATACGGCCGGCGTCGATCTCGGAGCGGTCGGCGGCACGTCGCGATACAGCGCGGCCACCGTCGCGCTGACGGCGCAGGTGCAGGCGACCAACCGAGTCGTGCTCTCCGATCAGCCGATCAAGATTCCCGACTTCAACGCGCCGAACGATTACAACAAGTTCGGCCATCAAGTCGATCCGAATAACCCATTTGCTCCACCGGAGCAGCAATTCCCCGACGACGGCGCGGTTCCGCCGGCCGAGGGGCGCGGCTATCGGCCCAATCTATACAGCGAACCGATCATTCCGCAGGTGTGGCTGACGGGATCGGTCGGGAGCCGCTTCATCGTCGAGCAGCAGCAGGCCGTCATCGCGGTGCCGTCGGATCTTTTCAGCGATACCTATCCGAACGCCGAGCTTCAGTACGAAGCGCGCATGCCGGGCGGCATGCCGCTGCCCGCGTGGCTTTCGTTCGATGCGCGCAATTTGACGTTCACCGGGACGCCGCCAGCCGGCTCGCACGGCACCGTCGAAGTCGAGATCGTCGCGCACGACCAGTTCGGCAACCAGGCTCAGGCCACATTCCAGATCACGGTCGGCCGCGAATCGAAGGACCTCGATCGGATGCTCGAGCACGCGCGCGCGGCCGCGCACGATTCGCATCCGGCGCGGCCCGCTCATGACGGCGGCGCGCGGCACGGTGCCGACGGCCCGCGGCATCCCGCCCAAGCACCGCAGTCTCACGGCGCGAATGCAGGACGCGCGGCGTTTTCCGCGCAGCTGCGCGAGGCCGGTCCGATCGGGAAGATTCTGCAGGCGCGCCGCATGGTGCATTCCGTCGTCGGCGCGGCTGCGGTGCAAGGTGCGAAGTCCACGAGCTCCACGAGCTAGTCGAGCTAATCGAAAACATCAACGAAGCGAACGCAAGAATGAAAAACGGATTCTTTGGCCGCCGCGATGCGGGGCTGCAGGGGATGGTGTGCTCGGCGCGCACCGTGCACGGGGCAAGTGCGAATGCAAAGACGAGGGCGAACGCGCACCGGGCGCGCGAGCGCGTGGTCGCTGCGGTGCGGCTCACCGGCCTGACGGTGCTGTCAGCCGCCGTGTTGTCCGCCTGTGCGATCAAGCCCGAGCCGATCACGCAACAGGAGCACTTCCAGCGCGCTCAGGACGACTACAAGACGCTGTACTCGACCTATGTGCCGCTCACACGGCCGCTCACCCTGTCGGACGCGATCTCGCGCGCGCTCAAGTACAACTACAACGCCAGGCTCGCGAAGACGGAGCAGACGCTGCAGGAACGTCAACTCGATCTCGCCGTTGCCCAGATGTTGCCGCGCCTGGCGGCCAACGCCGGCTACACGTGGCGCAACAACGACAATGCGGCAGAAAGCGTTTCGGAGCTCACGCGGCAGCAATCGCTCGAGTACTCGTTCTCGGAGCAACCATCGCACGCGACGGCTTCGCTCGAATTGTCCTGGAACCTGCTCGATCTCGGCGTCAGCTACTTTCAGGCCAAACAGCAGGGGTTCCGTACGTATGCCGCCGTCGAGCGCCGCCGCAAAGTCATCGACGACATCGTGAAGAGCACGCAGGAAGCGTATTGGAAGGCCGTTGCCGCCGATCGCCTGCTGCCACGCCTGAAGCCGCTGCTCGCCGAAGCCGACAAGATGCTCGAGAACTCGCGCGAGGCGAGCCGCCAGAAGCTCGTGCCGCAACTGCAAGGGCTCGACTACCAGCAGAACATGCTCTCGGTGGTGGGCCAGTTGCGTCGCATGCAGACGGACTTGAACACGGCCCGCGTGCAGCTTGCCTCGCTGATCGACGTGCCGACCGACGCGCCGATCGAATTCGCGCCGATGGATCTCGACTACGCCGGCACGGCCACGAAGGTCGATCCGCGCAAGCTCGAGGCGCTCGGGCTCGCCATGCGTCCGGAGTTGCGTGAAGAGGCGTACCAGGAGAAGATCGATCAGCAGGACGTGTACAAGGAAATCGTCAAGATGATGCCGGGCGTCGGTGTGCTCGGCAGCCTCAACTACGACAGCAACCGGTACCTGTACAACCCGAATTGGGCGCAGCTCGGCGTCAATGCCACGTTCAATCTCGTCAATCTGATCGAAGGGCCGAAGGCGATTTCGGCCGCGAAGGCGTCCGTCGAGGTTTCGCGCCAGCGCCGCCTCGCGCTCAGCGTCGCGGTCCTCACTCAGGTCAATCTCAGCTACCAGGAATATCTGGCCGCGGTCGAGGATTTCGACATCGCCAAGCAGATCAACGACGTCGAGCAGCAGATCCGCGTCGCTTCCGCCAACGAGGCCAAGGCGCAGGAAGAATCGGAGGCGGAACGCATTCGGCGCGATCTCGCTTCGATGGTGGCCGAATTCAGCTACGACCGCACGATCGCCCAGGTGCATACGGCGCTCACGAACCTCTACACGTCGGTGGGCGTGGACCTCGTGCCGCCGAGCGCCGATACCGACGATCTCGCCAAGCTGAGCGAGCGGGTGAAGGCTGCGATCGCCGGCTGGGAAGCGGGACAGTTGCCCGACGTCGCGATGGTGCTGCCCGCGGCTTCCACGTTCGCGGCAGCGAGCGGTGCAAGCGGTGCAAGCGGCGCGAACGGCGTGAACGGCGTGAACGGGAGCGCGGCACCCGCGGCGGCAGCGAAGCCGAGCGCTGCCGCGCCGGCCTCCGCGGTGCCGGTGGCGGCCGCATCGAACAACACCATCGCGGCGCGGTGAGCGCCGAGCGCCCGACGACAGACGATTAGGACTACTATGAAAGTGCATCACCCACGCGCCCTGAAGACGGGGAAACGCCTGGCGCTTACCGCCGCGATCAGCGTCGCGGGCGTCGCAGCCGCGCTTGCTGCGCAGGCGCCCGCACCGGCGCCGATACCCGCACCGAAGCCGCTCGCGTTGCCGGTCGCGGCTGCCCCGCACATGCCGGCTGCCGCGCCGTCGGCACAGCCCCAATCGGCCCCACCCGACGTCCGCGTCCAACTCGTTGCCGAGACGATCGCGACGATCGGCGCGCCGATGTCCGGGCGGCTCACGCAATTTCCGCTGCGCGACGGCGATCGGTTCAAGCAGGGGCAGGCGCTCGCGCGTTTCGATTGCGGCGAGAAGGAAGCGGCGCTGGCCCACGCGCGCGCGGTGCTCGAAAGCCGCAAGTCCGTGAACGAAAGCAAACAGCGCCTGCGCGCGCTCGGCACGTCGAGCCAAGTCGAGTACGAAGTCGCCGCGGCCGACGAAAAGCAGGCCGCCGCCGATGTGCAGGCGGCGCAGTCGCTCGTCGGGAATTGCACGGTCACCGCACCGTTCAGCGGCCGCGTCTCGGCCGTCTACACGCACAACTATCAGTATCTGCAAACGGGCGCGCCGCTGCTGGAAGTACTCAGCGACGCGAGCCTCGAACTCGAGATGATCGTGCCGTCCATGTGGCTGTCTTGGCTCAAGCCGGGCAGTCCGCTCAAGGTGACGATCGACGAAACGGGCAAGACTTACGCCGCCACGCTCTCGCGGCTTTCGGGGAAGGTCGATGCCGTGAGCCGGTCGGTCAAGGTCTACGCGCATCTCGAGCACCCGTCGGATACGCTGCTGCCCGGCATGAGCGGGCATGCCGCATTTACGCCGCCTGCCGGCGTGGCCTTGACGTCGCGGCAATGAATTCGCCTGCAAGCGCGCTGAACTATCAGCTGTTGCGGCTCGGGGCCGTCCTCGAGTTGGAGCGGCGCGCCCGCGCGGTGGCGCGGGAGGAATTGGGTTTTTTGATCGTCAACGAGACGGCGGGTGTCGTGCCGTATCAGCAGGCCGCATTGTGGCAGAGCGGTTCGCTCGATGACGAGTCGCTCGTGCTGTCCGGCGTGGCATCGAGCGAACGCGGCGGCCCTTACTACATTTGGCTCGAGCGCGTATTCGCCGCTTTGACGCGCGACGACGCGGGCGATGCCGACGGTGCGCGCGCGCCGCGCGTGGTCGTCCCGGCCGATTTGCCGGCACCGCTTGCGAGCGAATGGCCGGAATGGTTTCCGGCGGAGGCGATGCTGTGCCCGCTCGGATGGCGCGATACCGGTCCGGTCGGTTATCTGCTGCTCGGCCGCGCCGATGCGTGGACCGATAGCGACCGGCAACTGCTGGAGGCGTTGGCGGGCACTTACGCTCAGAGCTTGCTGCTGCATCAGCGCGCGCGCAAGCCGGGCATCGCACAGCAACTGGCTGCCCGCAAGCGGCCGCTCGCGATTGCCGCGGCCGTCTTGCTCGTGATCGCGATTTTTCCGGTGCGCGAATCCGTGCTCGCCCCGGCCGAGGTCGTGCCGATCGATCCCGCGCCCGTGCGCGCGCCGTTCGATGGAGTCGTCGGCGCGTTGCGCGTCGAGCCCAATCAGGCGGTGCACGCGGGGCAGCCGCTCGTCGCGTTCGACGAGACACAATTGCAGACTCGCTACGAGGTGGCCAAGAAGGCGCTCGACATGGCGCGCGAGGAGTATGCCGACACGTCGCAGCAGGCGATGAGCGACGATCGCGCGAAGGCGCGGCTCGCCATGCTCGCGAGCAAGGTCGATCAGGATCAGGCGGAGCTGGCCTATGACGAAGACATGCTGCGGCGCGCGCAGATCACGGCGCCCGTGGACGGCGTGGCGATCTTCGACGACAGCAGCGAGTGGATCGGCAAGCCCGTCGTGCTCGGCGAGCGAATCATGGTGGTCGCGTCGCCCCGGCGCACGCAGTTGCAGATCGAGGTGCCGGCGAGCTCGGTCGTATCGTTCAACCCCGGTGCCGAAGTCGTTTTCTTCAGCAATCTTCGGCCCGACGAGCCCGCTTACGGCAAGCTCACGTTCGCGAGCTATTCGACGACGGTCACGGCCGACGGTGTGATGTCGTACGCGTTTCGCGCTTCGCTCGATCACGCGTCGGCGCTGCGGCTCGGCTTGAAGGGCACGGCGAAGATCTACGGGCCGCGCCGCGCGCTCGTGCTTTGGCTGCTCCGGCGTCCTTTGACGGTGTTGCGCGAATGGCTGTCGATCTGAGCGAGATGCCGCGCGAAGACGCGGTGCAAGTCGTTGCCCCCGCGTCCGCTATGGAGGCCGGCGGTGTCCCGCCCGTCGTTTTGCCTGCGCTGCGTGAAGACCTGAAGCTGATGCCGGGGCCGGCGAGTAGCGACGGCAAGCCGACGTGGACGCTGCATGACCCGGCGCGGCATCGATACGTGCGGATCGGCTGGCTCGAATTCGAAGTGCTGGCGCGCTGGGCGCTGGGCAACACCTGCGCCGTCGCGCGCTCGATCTCGGCGGAGACGACGATACGCGCGACGCCGCAGGACGTGACGGACGTATTGAGCTTCCTTTATCGCGCCGGTTTGACCGCACCGGTCGACGCCGGTGCGACTCAGCGCTTCGCGGCCGAGCGTGCCGCCGAACGATTGTCGCCGGCGCGCTGGCTGCTGAAGAACTATCTATCGATCAAGGTGCGCCTCGTCAACCCCGATCGCGTGTTGTCGGCCGTCGTGCCGCGCCTCGAATGGATATTCACGCGAGGCTTCGCGGTCGCGCTCGCCTTGCTCGCCGCGCTCGGCTTCTATCTGATCAGCCGGCAATGGGACGCCTATACGCACAGTCTGCTGCATCTATTCTCGCTGCAAGGCGCCGCGCTCGTCGGGCTCGCGCTCGCATCGGCGAAGGTCGTCCACGAAATCGGCCATGGCGTGATGGCCAAGCGGATGGGCTGCCGCGTGCCTTCAATGGGCGTCGCGTTTCTCGTGCTCTGGCCGGTTCTGTGGACCGATACGACCGATGCTTGGCGCTTGACCGATCGCCGGCAGCGGCTCGCGATCGATGGGGCCGGGATGCTGGCCGAAACGACGCTGGCCGTCTTCGCGTCGCTCGCCTGGTCGATTCTGCCCGACGGCGCGTTGCGCACGGGCGCTTTCCTGCTATCTAGCTCCACCTGGCTGCTGACGATTGCGATCAACGTCAATCCGCTCATGCGCTTCGATGGTTATTTCCTGCTCTCGGATTGGCTCGAGGTGCCGAACTTGCAGGAGCGCGGATTCGCAATGGGCCGTTGGTGGATGCGCGAGACGTTGTTCGGGCTCGGCGATCCGCCGCCCGAGCGGTTTGCCCGCAACAAGCAGCGCATCCTGATCGCCTATGCGCTCGCATGCATGGTTTACCGCTTCACGCTTTTTCTTGGAATCGCGCTCGTCGTCTATCACAAGGCGTTCAAGGCGCTCGGCATCTTCTTGATGTGCGTCGAGATCGGCTGGTTTCTCGTCCGGCCGATCGTGGGCGAGATTCGCGTGTGGCATGCCCGACTCGGCACGCGCCGGCCGGATCGGCGCGCGCTCGTCACGATCGCTTGCTGTGCCGCGGCGCTCTTGCTGTTCGTCGTTCCGTGGCGGCGCGAGGTCTCGGCGCCCGCATTGATGCGCGCCGCCAAGCAGGCGACGCTTTACGTGGCCGAGCCCGGGCAGCTCGTGGCGCAAACGGCGAACGGCACTCGCGTGGCGGCGGGCCAGCCGATCTTCGAACTCGCGTCGCCGACCGTCGCCTATCGCAAGGCCACCGCGCTCGCAGCGCTGGCGGGCGTGCAAAGCCGAATGAAAGGGCAGGCGTTCGATCCCGAGCAGGCGGACATGATCGCCGTCGGCGAACAGGAACTGCAGGGTGCGATCGCGGCGGTCGATCAGGTTGCCGCGCAGGAGGCGCTGCTGACCGTTCGCGCGCCGTTCGCCGGTGTCGTCACCGACGTGCCGCCGATGCGCGACGGCGAGTGGCTGCCGCGGCGAGAGGCCCTGGCGATGCTGATCGATCCGTCTTCGGCCGCGGTCGACGCGTTCGTCGGCGAGGCCGATCTGCCTCGCGTGCATCCCGGTGCACATGCGCGATTTTTTCCCGAAAACGGCGATCCGCCTGTCGATCTCGTCGTTTCGAGCGTGCAGACGACTTCCGCGCGCGTGCTCGACGTGACGGAGCTGGCGTCCGTCTACGGCGGTGGCGTTGCCGTGCGCAAGGGGGCCGACAACAAGCTCATTCCCGAAACGGCCGTTTATCGCGCCGTGCTCGTACCGCGCGATTCAGGCGTGAAGGCATGGCGGCGCCTGCGTGGGGAAGTCGATATCGAAGGCGACCGGGCGAGCCTGCTGGGGCAGATCTATCGCCGGGCCGTGGCGGTGTTGATCAGCGAGAGTCAGCTATAGGCCACCTCTAGGCAGCAGCGTTTCCCGTAACCGATCGATCAAAGGCCGGCAGCCATGGCGATCAACCCTGCGACGACCCCGCCCATCACGACGCATGCACCGGTCAGCGCGAGGATTCGCGGAGGGAACGACCGGCCGAGCATCGCGAGGGACGGCACGCTGATCGGCGGCAGCGTCAGCAGCAGCGCGGCAGCGGGCGCCGTGGCCATGCTGAGCGACAGCATCGCCTGAATGATCGGCACTTCGCCCGCGGTCGGAATGACGAACAGCGCGCCCGCGACGGCGAAAGCGAGGATCCAAGGAAGGCTCGCATCGATGCCGGGGCCGATGTGCGGGAACAGCCATGCGCGCGCGGCGCCCATCAGCAACACGAGCACGACGTATTCGGGGATGAGGCGGGCGCTCATGCGCGTGAGGATCTTCAGCCAGCGCACGAACATGCCGCTGGTATCGTCGTCGCCCTCGATCCGGTTCTGATCGAGTACCTGCTGCGCCTCGCCGGCCTCTTCGGGCGTCGCGATGCGATCGACGAGATAACCGATCCCGAGCACCAGTGCAAGACCGAGCGCGAGGCGAAGCCCCATCCATTGCCAACCGAGCACGAAACCGATGAATACGAGCGTAGCCGGATTGAGCAGCGAATTGCCGAGCCAGAACGAGATCGCCGCGCCGGGCGCCGCGCGGCACGCGCGCAGTCCCGCGACGACCGGCGCCGCGCAGCAGGTGCACATCATGCCGGGCAACGACATGACCGCGCCCGTCATCACGCTGCCGAAGCCGCCTTTACCCAGCGCACGCAGGACCCAGCGCGAGGGGATCAAGGCTTGCACGGCCGAGCCGAGCAAAAGCCCCAGCACCATCGCCTGCCAGATCGCTTTGCCGTAGGCGAGCGCGTAGCTGAGGGCGGCGTTCCACGACGCCGGCGGCGGAGCTTCCGCCGTCCCCATCAGAATCGAGTTGCCGATCGCATGATGACTTGCCGCCACGAACGCGCGGTTGTAGTAGGGCAGCCATTTGACGTAGAACAGGCCGCATACGGCGATCGTGAGCAGGACGGCCGGGCCGGCTAGGTAATGACGGTTTTTGACGGCGGGCGAGTTCATTGGGGGGCGATTTTGAGAAGGTGTGATTTCGCGCAGCGAGGAATTTTATCGCGAGCGGCGAGGGAGGGCGCAGGCGGATGTCGTTTAATATTGCGTGCTGCTCGGACAGGCCGTTCGAGCCGCCAATGCCCTACCGGGCAACCTCGAGAGACCCCATCGCTGAAAGGACCATCGTTCTTTCGCGGCCAAGGACAAGAATATGACGAACATGACGAACATGACGCAAGCGATGACCAAGAAAGAAGTGCGGTTGAAAGTGACCGAAATGCTGTCGGCCGGCGCCAAGAAGTGCGATGTGTTCGCGGCGCTATCGGGCCGGGGCGTCAAGGATCGCGCTTTGGCGCGCTTCATCGCCTCGCATGTGGACCCGCAGCGCTGCGCGCAGAACAAAGTGCACCGCAGGGCCGTCATCGCAATTGGCTATCTTCAAGTGCTGGTGGCCGTTGCCACGGCTATTTTCCTTGCTTCCACGACGTCCGTGACGTTCGGCCTCGTCTTCGGCGCGATCGTCGTGGCGGTTGCCGCCTTGTTCGTATGGGGGTTCACGAAAAACATTGCCGGCGCATACAACGCGTTCATCATTCTGGCGATCGTCCAAATGCCGCGGCAACTCGAAGGCTTTTCGGAGAATCCGACGGCAACCTCGATCGGGCTTGCGATCGGCGTAGCGGTCTGCGCTTACGTATGGTTCGTCCGGCAACGGCTGTTTCCGGACTTCGTCTTCATGTCGCCGAAGAAGCTCGACGGGCGATACGTGTTTGCGGATTGAGGCTGCGCGCGCGTGTTCACCCGCTAGCGCTGCTGCTTCGCAACGAACGTCTCTTTACGAAACGGCCTTTGCGTAGCTCCCGCGATCGATATCTAGGACTTCGACGCAGAGCTGGACTTCGCCGCCCGTGGCCGGCTCGCCGAACTTCTTCAGCGCGAGCAAGAGGCTTTCCGAAAGCGCTCGTTTCGTTTCCGGCGATCGTCCGCTCAACACCGCGAGTTTTACGTGCACGAACGCCCGGCGGTCACTCGACGTCCCGACGACGAACGTGTCGAGTTTGATCGCTCGGCTTTTGATATCGGCCTCTTCGAAGTGTCCGGATTCAACCAACGTGCGGTTCAGTTCCAGCAGCACGTCACGCGCGTCGAGCGCCGGCAAATTATCCGTATATTCCAGTGTGAGATGGGGCATGAGGCGGTCTCGGCGAATCGGCAGGTGTGAAACGGCGAGGATAGTGCACGTCACCTCGCCGAGCAACCACCCCCGCGCCTCATCGTCGATCGCCGAAGCGGACGACAAGGCTATTTAACGCCCACGGACGCATCGCGCCTGAATGCGAACGTCATATCGACACGTTCGAGCAGCGCGCGCGCGAAGCGCGATGCGTACCGCTGAATCAGTATGTCGGTCAGCCGCGACAGCGCGTAGGACGCAGCCAGCGTCGCTGCCAGTACCGGGACGAACACCGCGAGCGATAGCAGCGGCCCGTGCGTGGCGAGCATGCGGGAATCCTTGAACAGATAAAGTGCCTCGAACGCGAAAACGAAATGCCATAAATAGATGGCGTAGCTTTCGCGGCCGATGGCACCCGCGATGCGCCCGACGGTTCGCTGGCTCGCCGCCGAGCAGCAGAGCAGCACCACCGCGGCGGACCCGCACGCCGCGACGACAGGCGCATATTCATTGGCAAGCCCCCTCCATACGCCGCATGCGGCGGTCGTCAGCGCGCACAGTGCCGCGATGCCCAGCGCGATTCCGGCTGCGGGGCGACCCAGTTTGGCTCGCCCCGTCAAATAAGGCCGAAACAGCGCCCAGCACCAAATCCCGACGAGAAAGCAAGGCACCTGCACGGGCGGCCAAAAGTAGAAGAAAGAATTGTTCTTCACGTTGCATTCGAGCGCACCACCGCAAGCACCGGCGGCCACGAAAACCGCGCACGCGAGCACCAGTGCGGCGGTCAACAGGACGAGCCGCGCCCTCGAAGTCGCGAAAAAGAAGATCATCGGTGCGATCGAATAGAACAGCATCTCGACGCCGATCGACCACCCGCCGGGCACCACGTTGTTGATGGCCGAGGAAGAGACGGCGTGCACGAACAGCAGATTCAGAATGACGTCGCTGATGTCGTGCGGCCCGAGAATCGAAGCGTGATCGGCTTGAAAATTGTACGTGTACCAACTCATTGCGCCATACGCCACGATCGCGACGTAGTAGAGCGGCGCAATGCGAAAGAACCGTTTGATGTAAAACCGTGCCGTCACATGGCTCGCTGCTTCGTAACGCTTGCGATCGGCATCGAGCGTCATGAAGATCGTGACCGCGCTGATGACGAAGAACAACTGTACGCCGTATTGCCCCATGCGGGCCAGCACGGTGGCCCATGGCGGCAGGTGTGGGAATTGAAAGGACAGGTGAACCGCGACGACGGCGATGATGGCAATAGATCGAGCTTGGTCGAGACCGGAGATTCTTCCTCGCTGCATCCTCTCTCCTCGGCAATGATTGGACAAAACACCGCGGTGCGTGAGAAGCGGACGAGCGCGCAAGAAACAGGCCGGAACCTGCGCGGTATCCGGCCGGGACCGAAAATCGCCTACGGCCTACAAAATTCGCAATTCACGAATCTTTCCGATTTGCGGAGAGCGGCTGAGGATGAGATTGGTGATGAATTCGGGGAGCAATGCGAAAGGGATGTCGTCCGGCACGTTCTCGATGAGCTGACACGGTACGTGCACGATGAAATCGCTCGGTGCGCTCTTCAGGCTATGCTCATAGCTGACTTGATAGTTCATTTTCGAGTACCCGCTTCAGTTCGCGACGTCCATGACGAGAAAGATACTCGCATCGTGGACGCCGCGCCCAACTGCGCCAAGCCCTGGCTCAGCGCAGTGCTTTCGCGTGGTAGGCAACATGCTCGCCGATGAAACTGGCGATGAAGTAGTAGCTGTGGTCATAGCCCGCACGGACGTTCAATGCCAACGGATGCCCCGTCGCTTCGCAGGCCGCGCGCAAGAGCTCGGGCTTCAACTGGCTGTCCAGGAACTCGTCGCTATCGCCTTGATCGACCAGTAACGGCAGCCGTTCGGTGGCAGCATTCAACAATGCCACCGTGTCGTATTGCTTCCACGCTTCGCGGTCGTCGCCGAGATACGCCGAGAATGCCTTCTCGCCCCACGGCACCTGGCTCGGTGCGACGATCGGCGCGAACGCCGACACGCTCCGATAGCGGCCCGGATTGCGCAGGGCGATCGTCAAGGCGCCGTGGCCGCCCATCGAATGCCCGAAGATCGATCGCGCGTCCGTTGCCGGAAACGTTGCCTCGATCAGCGCAGGCAGCTCGTCGACCACATAGTCGTACATTCGATAGTGCTTAGCCCACGGCTGCCGCGTGGCATTCAGATAGAAACCCGCGCCTTTGCCGAGATCGTAAGCCGGATCGTCGGCGACATCGTCGCCCCGGGGGCTCGTATCCGGCGAAACGACGATGAGGCCATGTTCATTGGCATAGCGCTGTGCACCGCTCTTCGTGATGAAGTTCTGCTCGGTGCCCGTGAGGCCCGATAGCCAATACAGCACCGGGCATCTTTCGCCGCGCACGGCGGCCTCGGGCAAGTAGACACCGAAGCGCATTTCGCACTGAAGGGTGGAGGAGGCGTGCTTCCACACCTCCTGGGATCCACCATGACTTGCATGTCGCTCGATACGTTCCATATCGTTTGGGCCTCGCATGAATCGTTGGGCACTCAGGCTCAGCTCAGTAATGAACGACGGTGCGGATCGACTTGCCCTCATGCATCAAATCGAACGCCTCGTTGATTTCGGCCAGCGGTTTCGTGTGCGTGACGAACGGCGCCAGTTGGATCTTGCCGGCCATGGCATCTTCGACCATGCCCGGCAACTGCGAGCGGCCTTTGACGCCGCCGAACGCCGTGCCGAGCCAGCGGCGGCCCGTCACGAGCTGGAACGGACGCGTCGAAATCTCTTGCCCCGCGCCCGCGACGCCGATGATGACCGACTGGCCCCAGCCGCGATGCGCGCATTCGAGCGCGGCACGCATGACGTTGACGTTGCCGATGCATTCGAAGCTGTGGTCCACGCCCCAGCCCGTCATCTCGACGATCACTTGCTGAATCGGCTTCTCGTGGTCCTTCGGGTTGACGCAATCCGTTGCGCCGAACACGCGCGCAAGGTCGAATTTGCCGGGGTTCGTATCGATCGCGATGATGCGGCCGGCCTTGGCCAGCTTCGCGCCTTGAATGACCGCGAGGCCGATGCCGCCTAGACCGAACACGGCTACCGTGTCGCCTTCCTGCACCTTGGCGGTGTTCTTCACCGCGCCAAGGCCGGTCGTGACGCCGCAGCCGAGCAAGCAAACCTGTTCGGGGTTCGCGTCCGGATTGATCTTGGCCAGCGAGACTTCGGCCACGACCGTATATTCGCTGAACGTCGAGCAGCCCATGTAGTGATAGATCGGCTGGCCGTCGTAGCTGAAGCGCGTGGTGCCGTCGGGCATCACGCCCTTGCCTTGGGTTGCACGCACCGACACGCACAGGTTCGTCTTGCCGCTCTTGCAGAACAAGCACTCGCCGCATTCGGCGGTGTAAAGCGGGATGACGTGATCTCCCGGCTTCACGCTCGTCACGCCTTCGCCGACTTCCACGACGATGCCCGCGCCTTCATGACCGAGCACAGCGGGGAAGAGGCCTTCGGGGTCGTCGCCCGAAAGCGTGAACGCATCGGTGTGGCAGACGCCCGTATGCGTGATCTTGACGAGCACTTCGCCCTTGCGAGGCGGTTCGACGTCGATCTCGACGATTTCGAGGGGTTTGCCAGGCCCGAACGCAACGGCAGCACGTGATTTCATGTCAGTCCTTTCGGCGAAAGAGGGGGAAGCCAGCCGGCCGTTTCGACGGCCGCTCAATGGGATCAACGAAGATAGGAGCGCACGAGCGAGACGACGTCATCGATCGCCCCTGGCTGCGCGCCATCCGCTTGCGCGACGTGCGCAAACTCTTCTCGTAGATGGCTCTCGAGCACCCCGGCCATCAAGCCGTTGATGGCGCCGCGCACGGCCGCAATCTGCTGAAGAATCGGGCCGCAGTCGGCGCCTTCCTCGAGCGCGCGCTCGAGCGCGTCGATCTGTCCTCTTACGCGGCGGACACGGGCCAGAACGCGTTTCTTTTCTTCAGCGGTGTGTGGCATCGTCGTGGGGTCGATACTCGTGGGCAGCATGAAGGTAGCATACTGCCACCCAGTATGGGAAGTCCCATTTCGCCTTGCGTCGGGGATGGCGCCTAGATCGCCCCGACATATTCGCCGCGCGCCGGATAGTCATGCTTGATGACGAAATCGAGCGCCTGGATCATCTCGGCGAACGAAGGCCGCACGAACGGCATCGACTGTACGGAGAGATAGTAGATCGTGCGATCGGGCCGAATCAGAAACACGCCAGGCTCCGAAAAGAGAGCCGGCTCTTCGATGCCGATCGACGTCTTGCCGCGCGACGCCGAAAGGTAGAGCCCCCATTGGCGCGCAACGTCCAGGGGCAGGCCATACCCGATGCGCAGTTGCGTTGCGCCCACCTTGCGCGCCATTTCGCCGGCACGCGTCTCGTCGTCCGTGCTGATCGCGATCGTGTTCACGCCGCGCTCCGCGAAGGCGGGGGTGAGTCGCTCGAGTTCCTTCAAATAGCTGGCGCAGATCGGGCAGTGCAAGCCTCGGTAAAAGCAAACGAGCGTCATTCGTTCAGGGCGCTCGTCGGCCAAGTCGAAGCGGCCATGCGCGAGCGTTTCGAGCGAAAGAGCGGGGGCGGTTTGGCGAGGGACGAGCATGGGTGCCTCCTTGATGGCGAAAGAGATTTTCCTGCGATTTTCCTGAGACGGCCTAGCGAGTTTCCGATATTTACAGTCATGAAAAGTCCAAATATCATGATTCAAAATCTGCAATGCGGACGATGCATGGACCGACTCTCTGCCTTCTTCGATGCCTTCCCGCTGGAAGTGAGCGCGCCCGCGCAAAACGGCGTTCGCGGCGTTGGCGCCTCGATGTTGTATCTGCTCCAGGGGCCGACGGGCGCGTTGGCGGAGATCCGTCTCGTCGTGCGCGGTGGTGACGCACCGGCGAATACGATCGTCGCAGCGGCGGTGTCGTTCGGCGGCACCGAGAACCCGCTCTTGAATTCGCTGCCCGACACGCTCTCGCTGATCGTCGATGACGAGCAGCCCCGCCTGCGTCATCTCGCGCATGCCTTCCTCGACGAACTATCGGATCGGCGCTGCGGCCATCAACAAGCCCTGCATCGGCTCGGCGAAGTGATCGTTCTCATGATGCTGAGGGCGGCGATCGAAGGCGGCAGTACCCGGCCGTGTCTGCTGGCGGGGCTGGCGCACCCCGCGCTGCACCCGGTGCTCGTGGCCCTGCACGAGTCGCCCGCGCGTGCCTGGACCGTCGATGAGCTGGCGCATAGGGCGGGCCTTTCCCGCAGCCATTTCATGGCGCTGTTTCCGAAGGTCGTCGGCACGACGGCGATGTCTTATCTCACGCGGTGGCGCGTCCACTTGGGGCAGCGCGAATTGCGTCGCGGCAACGCGAAGGTGAAAGCGGTCGCACGACGCGTCGGCTTCTCGAGCGCCGAGGCGTTTTCGCGGGCCTATCAACGCGAGTTCGGCCGCTCACCGGTGGACGAACTGCGTGATTAATACGACAGCTCGGGGCTCATGCCGAGCGGGAAACTCCCATCGCTCCGCAACCCGAATGGGAACGGTCCCATCCCGTTTTCCCTGTGCTGTCCGAGATTCGCGCTGCATCACGCAGCGCGTGGCGGCGGGCGACCTGAGCCCCGTGGTGGGCGCGCAAGCCGCGCCGGCCGGCTAACGTCCGATCCGCGAAACGAATTGCACTACCGCATCGTTCAGCGCCTGCGGCGCGTCCCGATGCGGCGAGTGTCCGCCTTCGGGCAGCTTGCACAACCGTGCCCCATTCACTGCCCGAGCGATCGAATCGATCTGGGCCATCGTTCCATAGTGGTCGTCGTGCGCTTGCACGGCGAGCAAGGGGCAAGCGATCGAGCCGAGTTCGCCGACGATGTTCCATGCCCTGAACGCCGGATCGAGCCAAATGTCGTTCCAACCGTAAAAGGCCGAATCGACGTCGGCGTGATGGCGGCTCAGCTTCGTGCGCAGGTCCGTTCGCTCGTATGCCGCCTTGGCTTGCGCAATGCTGCGAACGCTGATCTCCTCGACGAAGACGTGCGGCGCGATGACCACGGCGCCGCGCAACAGCCGCGGAAATGCACTGGCGTACAAGAGCGCGATCGAGCCGCCGTCGCTATGGCCGATCAGCCACATGCGCCGCCGTTCCTCCTCGCCGATTTCGAGCGCATCGAGCAGGGCGGGCAAGACATCGCGCGCCTGATGCGCCATGAAATCGACGGGCCACTTCACACCGTGCGGGCGCGGTGTCGATTGCCCATACCCGGGCCGCGAATAGACGAGCCCGCGCATGCCGAGCCGATCGCAAAGCTGCCGCGGCCAGTCCCGCCACATCGCGAGCGAGCCGAGCCCCTCGTGCAGGAATAGCGCGATAGGCGCATCCGTGCGCTCGGCATCGATCCATTGGTATTCGATCGTCAGCGGGCCGCGTGGGCCGTGCGCCGCGAGCATCGCGAACCGAATGTCGTCGGGAGTGGAGGGAGTCGAGGAAGCTAAACGCGTATTCATCGGATACGGTCACGGTTGTGTTTGCTGCTGCGTGCGCTCGCGCAGCTTGAAACGCTGGATCTTCCCCGTCGCGGTTTTCGGTAGATCGTCGACGAACAGAATCTCGCGCGGATACTTGTGCGGCGCGAGACGCTGTTTGACGAACGCTTTCATTTCTTGAGTCAGTGCATCGCTGGCGACCTGACCAGGCTTGAGCACGACGAACGCGCACGTTTTCACGAGGCCGTTTTGCTCGACGCCGATCACGGCCGCTTCGAGCACGGCGTCGTGCGCCGTCAACACCATCTCGACTTCGATCGGCGAGACGTATTGTCCGCTCACTTTGAGCATGTCGTCGCTGCGGCCGGCATAAGCGTAGCATCCGTTCGGCAGCTTCCGATATTTGTCGCCGCTTTTCACCCAGTCGCCGAGGAACGTCGCGCGCGATTTCTCGCGATTGCTCCAATACATGAGCGCCGCGCTCGGCCCTTTGATGAAGAGATCGCCCACTTCGCCGTCGGGAACGAGACGTCCGTTCTCGTCGCGCAGTTCGATCTCGTAGCCGGGAACCGGCGTGCCCGTCGTGCCGTAATGCACGTCGCCGCAGCGATTCGAGAGGAAGATGTGCAGCATTTCCGTGGAGCCGAGCCCATCGAGGATCTCGCAGCCGAAATGCTGCGTGAACCGTTCGCCGACTTCGCGCGGGAGCGCTTCGCCGGCCGATGCGCACACGCGCAGCGCAACGTCGGCTGCCGCCGGGAGATCGGGTGCGCTCATCATGCTCGCGTAGAGCGTCGGCACGCCGTAGAAGATCGTGGGCCGATGCTCGACGAGGCGAGCGAACACGGCCTGAGCCGTCGGGCGCTCGGCCATCAGCACGGTCGTCGCGCCGACCGACAGCGGAAACGTCAATGCGTTACCGAGGCCATAGGCGAAAAAAAGCTTGGCGGCGGAAAACACGACGTCGCTTTCGCGGATGCCGAGTATCGGCTTCGCGTACATCTCGGCGGTCCAATAGAGATTGGCATGCGTATGCACCGTTCCTTTCGGTTTGCCCGTGGAGCCCGAGGAATAGAGCCAAAATGCAATGTCGTCGCCGTTCGTGCGGGCGCCGTCCGCGCGAGGCTGCGCTTCGCCGATCAGCGTTTCCAGGTCGAGGCCCGGTGCTCGCGAGGCAGTGCCGGCCTCATGGCGATACGAAACGATCGATATGCATCTGTCCAGCTGCGCTCGAGCGAGCGCTTCCTCGAACACCGGCACCATCGGCGCCGAGACGACGACCGCTCGCGCACGGCTGTGCGCGAGCATGTAAGCATAGTCGGGCGCGGTGAGCAGCGTATTGACCACGACCGGCACGACGCCGGCATAGAGCGCGCCGAGGAACGAGACGGGAAGATCGGACGAGTCGTGCATCGCGAGCAGAATGCGCTCTTCCTCATGGATGCCGAGCGTGTGCAACGCGGACGCGAATCGCCTGGCGCGCGCTTCGAGCTCGGCATAGGTCGTCACGCCGTGGTCGTCGACGTAGGCGGGCTTTTGCGCCCTCGACCGGTTCAGCGCGAATACGTGCGAGGCGAAATTCAATTGCGCGGGAGGGGCCGGGATCGCATCCGCGCCGGCGGGCAATGTCGTGCGAGTGTCCATGGGTGCTTCGTCTCCGTCCTGGTCTTGATGTTCGGCTTGATGTTCGGCTTGATCTTCGGTCGTCTCGTTCGCCGGGCGCCGTGTCGCTGCGGGAACGCGCAGCGCGCGTGACGGGGCTCACTCGCGCGCATGGCGCACCGTGCCGGCTACGGCTACGCGGGTAGGTTCGCGATGCCGGTCATGCTTTCGATCGCGATTGACGACGCTTGAACGGCCGCTCGCCGGTGATAGAACTCGAGCGCGCGCAATCCGCCCAATTCGGCGCCGCCGCCGGCACGGCCGGGGCCCCCGTGCAGCGACATCGGCATGACGTTGCCGTGTCCCGTCTGACTATCGCGCACCGAGGGCGTGATGCAGTGGACGCGGCCGTGTGTATCGGCCAGTTCCAGCGCGACGGCGCCCACGCGCGCATCGTCGTTCGAGTAGACCGAGACCGCCAGAGAACCGCCTCCGCGCCGTGCCAACTGAACGGCATGCGCTTCGGGCATCGCTTCCGTCGCGAGGCGATAAGGCGCGACGGTGACGACGGGGCCGAAGACTTCGACGTCGTGCATGCACTGCGCCGTGTCGGGATCGTCGACGACGAACAAGTGCGGGGCGATGCAGGCCGCGACGTCGGGGTCGGCATCGACGAGCGGCACGGCCCGGCCGTCGAAAACGAGGCGTGCTTCCCGCGACAGCGCCGCGATGCCGGCCTTGACGCCCTCGAGCTGTGCCCGGTTCACGAGCGCCCCCATTCGTACGGATTCGTTGCGCGGATCGCCGACGCTGATCTTCACCAGTCGTGCCGACAGCGCCGCGAGCACTTCGTCGAGCCATGCCTGCGGCACGAACGCACGACGAATCGCGGTGCATTTCTGCCCGGATTTGACGGTCATCTCGCGCACGACTTCCTTGACGAAAAGCTCGAACGCCTCGGTGCCCGGTGCGCCGTCGCCGCACAGAATCGCGCTGTTGAGGCTGTCGGCTTCGACGTTGAGCCGCGCGCCTCTCGATACGAATGCCTCATGGGTGCGCAGCTTTGATGCGGTTTGCGCCGAGCCTGTGAACGACACGACGTCGAATGCATCGATTCGATCGAGCAGGCCGGCCGCACTGCCGCAGACGATCGAAAGCGCACCGTCGGGCAAGATGCCCGACGCGACGACGTCGGCGACCATTCGGTGCGTGAGCCATGCCGTCGCGGTCGCCGGCTTGACGATGACGGGAACGCCGGAGAGCAGGGCAGGCGCCGCTTTCTCCCAAAGGCCCCATGCCGGAAAGTTGAATGCGTTGATGAAGAGCGCGAGGCCGCGCGTCGGGGTCCAGACGTGTCGAACGCCGAACGAGCGATCCTTCGACAACGAGACATCGGCGCCGTCGCGCAGCACGAATGCGTCGCCGAGCGTTGCGCCATTTTTGGCGAACCACGAGAGCGTGTAGATGCCGCCGTCAATATCGACGGCCGAATCGCTGCGCGTCGTGCCGGAGTTGGCCAAGGCAATGTCGTAGTACGTGTCGCGATTCGCTTGAAGGACCTGGGCGATTTCGCCGAGCATCGACGCGCGCGATGCGTAGGTGTGCGAACGCAGACCCGCACCGCCCGTTTCGCGCGCAAAGCGGAACGCCGCATCGAGATCGAGACCCTCGCTCGACACGCTGACGAGCGCTTCGCCCGTGATGGGATCGGTCAGTACCGTTCCCGGGCCGTTGCCGTCGCGCCATTGGCCGGCTACGTAATTCTTCAGTCGTTCGGTCATGATGCTTCGTGACTCCTTGCAACGTGCGCGCGGCTCGCGCGCTAGCGGGTGAACTCGATGGCGCCTTGCGGCAGCAGGTAGAGGATCAGCGCGGCACCGTTCGAGACGGTTGGGCGATGTGCGCTGCCGGGCTCGTAGACACACCATCCGGCGGGGCGGCCGTCGAACGTCGCGTGCTCCGCGAGCGGCATGATCAGATCGATTTCACCGTTCGGGTGGACGTGGTGAGGGCCGGCGAGGTCTTCCATCCGGACGACGTCGACGGAAAAGTCGTGCGTGCGTGGTGTCGGCTTGACGATGCGGCCGTAGCGGATGCCGCCTGCCTCGCGGTTGCACAACCAACCTTCGGCGGCGCCCGTTCGGCAGGCCTGCGCAAGCTGCTCATAAGTGGGGCTGCCCGCCGGCCACGTTTCGTTGAGCCAGCGATCGAGCGTGCCGTCGAGCACGCGCCCAGCGAGCGGCGCGGTCACCTCGGCTATGAGGTATTCGAAATCCTCGGGCGACATCGATGTCTCCTTCCTAGCTTCTCGAATCGTATGAAGGTGCACGTTAGTGCACGCGAGGTGCCGCTCATTGCCGCATCCCACCGTTTCCGCGAAAATTAGCCGTATCGAATCGATGTGTCAAGCACTATAGTGCGTGTTGTCGGAAGAATATAGGGTAAAACATGAAGCAAAATTACACTGTCGTGGCGGAGGGCAAGGGCGCTGAGCGCCAGGCTAGCGACATGGAAAGCGAGAGCGGCGAGGCGGAGCGCACCGAACGAGATCCGTTCATGGCCGCGATGGGAGAGCGCGTCCGTCTGCTGCGCGCGCGCCGCGGGATGACGCGCAAAGCGCTGGCGGGAGAGACGGGCCTATCCGAGCGGCATCTGGCCAACCTCGAATCGGGTATGGGCAATCCTTCAGTGCAGGTGTTGCGCCAGATCGCCGCGACGTTGAATTGCCCGCTCGCCGAAATCATCGGCGACGTGACCACGTCCTCGTCCGAATGGATGCTGATCCGCGAGCTGTTGCAAGGGCGCGATCCCTCGGCGCTGCAGCGCGCGCGCGCGGCGTTGGCGCAACTGTTCGAGCAAGCCCCCGCGGACCCCCATCGGCGAGAGCGGATCGCGCTCATCGGGCTGCGCGGGGCCGGCAAATCCACCCTTGGGCGCATGCTCGCCCAGGAGTTGAAGGCGCCCTTCATCGAATTGAATCGCGTCATCGAGCAACTGGCCGGTTGTTCGCCGTCGGAAGTCCATTCGCTGTACGGCGCGAGCGCGTACCGCCGCTACGAGCACCGGGCGCTCGAAGCCGTGATTGCCGAGCATCCGCGCGCCGTGATTGCATCGCCCGGCGGGCTCGTCTCGGAGCCGTCCACGTTCAGCATGCTGCTCGCGCACTGCTTCACGGTCTGGCTGCAGGCGACGCCGGAAGAACACATGCGCCGCGTCGTCGCACAAGGCGACCTGCGGCCGATGTCGGGCAATCGCGAGGCCATGGACGATCTGAAGCGCATCCTGGCAGGCCGCGGCGAACTCTATGGCCGTGCCGACATGGCATTCGACACGAGCGACAAGACGCTGGCCGATGCCTATCTGCAATTGCGCGATCGCATTGCCGCGCGTTTGGGCGCCGAGATGGAATGAGCGGGCGTCGACGCGACGCCGCGCGCCTACTTCGCGTTTACCCGGGAAGAAGCGAAAACATGCACTAAAGTGCTTTACATGATCCTGGTGATGCACTATCGTTCATTGCAACGATGCAGCTCACTAGGAGAAAGGCATGCTCACACCGGAGACGGACGTCAAAGCGGCGCAGCGCGTCGATTACCGCACAGATCCTTCGCAGTACAAGCATTGGACGCTCAGCTTCGAGGGGCCGGTCGCGACCCTGGGCATCGATATCTCCGAGGACGGCGGTATTCGCGACGGCTACAAGCTCAAGCTCAATTCATACGATCTCGGCGTCGACATCGAACTGCACGATGCGTTGCAGCGCATCCGCTTCGAGCATCCCGAAGTGCGAACCGTCGTCGTCACGAGCTTGAAGGACCGCGTGTTCTGCTCGGGTGCCAACATCTTCATGCTCGGGTTGTCGACGCATGCCTGGAAGGTCAACTTCTGCAAGTTCACGAACGAGACGCGCAACGGCATCGAAGACACGTCGCGCCACTCGGGCCTCAAGTTCATTGCGGCCGTCAACGGCGCCTGCGCCGGCGGAGGTTATGAACTTGCACTCGCCTGCGACGAGATCCTGCTCGTCGACGATCGTTCGTCGTCGGTCGCCTTGCCCGAGGTGCCGCTGCTCGGCGTGCTGCCCGGAACGGGCGGGCTCACGCGGCTGACCGACAAGCGCAAGGTGCGGCATGATCGCGCCGACATCTTCTGCACGATCGTGGAGGGCATTCGCGGAGAGCGCGCGAAGCAATGGCGGCTCGTGGACGACGTCGTCAAGCCCAACCAATTCGGCCAGGCCGTGCAGGCGCGCGCTCTGGAGCTCGCGGCGCAAAGCGACCGTCCGTCGGGTGCGAAAGGCATCGCGCTTGCGCGGATCGAGCGCAGCGACCGGGAAGACGGTATCGACTACGCCACGGTGAACGTCTCGATCGATCGTGCCAAACGCACGGCCACGTTCACGGCGAAAGCGCCGAGCGGCCCGCAGCCGTCGACGATCGAGGCCATCGTCGAAGCGGGGGCGGCATGGTGGCCGTTGCAATTCGCGCGCGAGCTCGACGACGCGATTCTTTCTATGCGCACGAACGAGCTGGACGTCGGCACCTGGATCTTCAAGACGTCGGGCGAGGCGTCCGCCGTGCTCGCGGCCGATGCTGCGTTGCTTGCGCACCGCGATCACTGGTTCGTGCGCGAGACGATCGGGATGCTGCGGCGCACGCTCGCACGCATCGACGTCTCCTCACGCTCGCTGTTCGCGCTGATCGAGCCGGGCTCGTGTTTCGCGGGCACGTTCGCGGAACTCGCGTTCGCTGCGGACCGCACCTACATGGCGGCACTCCCGGCGAACGAAGAAGAAGAGCCTGCGATCACGCTCTCGGAAGTCAATTTCGGTCTCTTCCCGATGGTCACGCATCAGTCGCGCCTTGCGCGGCGGTTCTATGAGGAGGCCGCTGCCATCGAGGCCGTGCGGGCCAAGATCGGCACGCCCGTGCACGCGCTCGAAGCCGAGCGCCTCGGGCTCGTCACCGCCGCGCCGGACGACATCGATTGGGCTGACGAGATCCGCATCGCGCTCGAAGAGCGGGCCGCGATGTCGCCCGACGCATTGACTGGCATGGAAGCGAACTTGCGCTTCAACGGACCGGAGACGATGGAAACGCGCATCTTCGGGCGCTTGTCCGCCTGGCAGAACTGGATCTTCAATCGGCCGAACGCCGTTGGGGAGAAGGGCGCGCTCAAGGTTTATGGAAAAGGCAGCAAGGCCCAGTTCGACGCTGCCCGCGTTTGACCGGCCGCTCCGGCGCCCCGTCGCGCTCCGTCTCGATACGCAACAGGAATCCGTCATCATGTCCACGATCGACTACAGCCAAAAAATCCCCAACAACGTCAATCTAGCCGACGACCGCACGCTGCAGCGTGCGCTCGAGCAATGGCAGCCGAACTTCTTGTCCTGGTGGGGCGATATGGGCCCCGATGGCTCGCACGACTTCGACGTCTATCTGCGCACCGCGGTGAGCGTCGAAGCTGGCGGCTGGGCGCACTTCGACTACGTGAAGATGCCCGACTATCGCTGGGGGATTTTTCTTTCGCCCGGTGACGCCGACCGCAAGATCCACTTCGGCGAGCACAAGGGCGAAGCCGTCTGGCAGGACGTGCCGGGCGAGCACCGCGCGAACCTGCGCCGCATCATCGTGACGCAGGGCGACACCGAGCCGGCATCCGTCGAGCAGCAGCGTCACTTGGGCCTCACGGCGCCCTCGATGTACGACTTGCGCAACCTGTTCCAAGTGAACGTCGAGGAAGGCCGGCATCTGTGGGCGATGGTCTACCTGCTGCACCGGTACTTCGGCCGCGACGGGCGCGAGGAAGCCGAGGCGCTGCTCGAGCGCCGTTCGGGCGATGACGACAACCCGCGCATTCTCGGCGCGTTCAACGAGCGCACGCCCGACTGGCTGTCGTTTTTCATGTTCACGTACTTCACCGATCGCGACGGCAAGTTCCAACTGTCGGCGCTTGCCGAATCGGGCTTCGATCCGCTCGCGCGGACCACGAAGTTCATGCTGACCGAGGAAGCGCACCACATGTTCGTCGGCGAGTCGGGCGTCTCGCGCGTCGTGCAGCGCACGGCGCAGGTGATGAACGAGCTCAAGACCGACGACGTCGCGAAGTTGCGCGCGGCAGGTGTCATCGATTTGCCGACGATTCAGCGCTACCTGAACTTCCACTACTCGGTCACGATCGATTTGTTCGGCGCGGATCAGTCGTCGAATGCCGCGACGTTCTACAACTCGGGACTCAAGGGGCGCTATGAGGAATCGAAGCGCGAAGATGATCACCAACTCGTCGGGCAGGCTTACAAGCTGCTCGACGTGGAGGGCGACAAGCTCGTCGAACGCGAAGTGCCGATGCTCAATGCCATGAACGAAGTACTGCGCGACGATTACATCAAGGACTCGGTGGCGGGCGTCAATCGTTGGAACAAGGTGCTGGAGAAGGCTGGCATCGACTTCCGCCTGACTGTGCCGCACAAGGCGTTCAACCGGCAGATCGGGACGTTCGCGGGCGTGCGCGTTGCGCCGGACGGCCGCATCGTGAGCGAAGCCGAGTGGACGGCGAACGAGGCCAAATGGCTGGCGACGCCGGAAGACCGCGCCTACGTCGCTTCGCTGATGGGGCGCGTGGCGGAGCCCGGCAAGTTCGCCAACTGGATCGCGCCGCCCGCGATGGGCATCAACCGACAACCCATCGATTTCGAATACGTGCGATTCAATTAAAACCGATCGTACTCGCCATCATGAACATGCCCGTCGTCCCCATGGAAGTGCTCAAGCAGCACCTGATCGATCCCGAGATCTGCATTCGCTGCAACACGTGTGAAGAGACGTGCCCGATCGATGCGATCACACACGACGAAAACAACTACGTGGTGAAGGCGGATGTCTGCAACGGGTGCATGGCATGCATTTCGCCGTGCCCGACCGGTGCGATTGACAATTGGCGTACCGTGCTCAAGGCCGAAGCCTATGGCATCGACGAGCAATTCACGTGGGACGAACTCCCGGCATCGAAGCCGCTCGAGGAGGCCGCCGCGCTTTCGGAGCAAGCCGCCTTCGCCGCCGAGGGCGATGCCGATCCGCACGCGCTAGTGAGCGGGGCGCTCGTGCCGCCGTGGTCGGCGGCGAAACCCTACGTCAATCTCTATACGCACAAGTCGCCGTTGACGGCGACGGTCGTGGGCAACTATCGGCTGACGGACGAATCGGCGCCGCGATCCACGCCGGCCGCCGACATCCACCACATCGTGCTCGATTTCGGCGCGACGCCGTTCCCCGTGCTCGAAGGCCAATCGATCGGAATCCTGCCGCCCGGCACGACGGCGGACGGCAAGCCGCATCATGCACGCCAATATTCGATCGCGAGCCCGCGCAATGGCGAGCGCCCTGGCTACAACAACCTGGCGCTGACGGTAAAGCGCGTGACGCAGGACCACGCAGGCAATGCGGCCGACGGCGTCTGCTCCAATTATCTGTGCGACCTGAAAAAAGGCGATACGGTGACCGTGATCGGGCCGTTCGGCGCCACGTTCCTGATGCCCAATCATCCGAACTCGCATTTGCTGATGATTTGTACCGGCACGGGCTCGGCGCCGATGCGGGCGATGACGGAATACCGCAGGCGCCGCCGCATGAAGGGCGCGACGGGCAAGCTCATGCTGTTCTTCGGCGCGCGCACCAAGGAGGAGTTGCCTTACTTCGGGCCTTTGACGAACTTGCCGAAGGACTTCATCGATACGAATCTGGCTTTTTCGCGCACGCCCGGCCAAGCGAAACGCTACGTGCAGGACGCGATGCGGGAGCGGTCCGCCGACGTGGCGCAACTGTTGAAGGACGACCAGACGTACATCTACGTTTGCGGCTTGCGCGGCATGGAGGAGGGCGTACTGCAGGTGCTTCGCGAAATCGCCGAGGATCATGGGCTCGGTTGGCCCGCGCTCTGGGAGCGGCTCAAGCGCGAGGGGCGATTGCATCTCGAGACGTATTGAATTGCGGACGATGGAGGCGTGAAGCCTGATTTTTAGTAGAAACTGCCTAATTCGCGCGTTTTTGCGCGGCAATAAAATACTGACCGTTCTGGTCGATATCGGCGGGATCGACCCTCGGCCGAGTTTTTCGTCGAATCGCAGTTCGGATCGATGTGCATAATGCGTTAAGATTCGGTTTTCGGTTGGATCCAATACGGGCAGGCAGACGTTCGAGTGCGTTCGGTGTAATGCGGCGCAGCGCCCGGTCATGGTCCTATGGTGCACGCTATCGGCGGTTCGTTCTCCACGCGGGAGCGGCTTTTTCGATGGGTCGGTGCGCTTGCAGGAATACTGGAATCGCGAACACGCACCATGTACTCGTTATTGCCTGCCTTCGTATCGGCGCTGTTTCTCGGGTTCGGCATCTATGTGTTGGTTACCGTCGGTACGACACGTATGTCCGTCCCTTTCATCGCCATGTGCGCGACGACCTTCGTTTGGCAGGGAACGTGGGCATTTCTGTTCCAAACGACGAATCCGAGCGTTGCGAACCTGCTCGTCAAGGGCGGCTACCTATTCATTTTGTTTCTGCCGACGACCTTCTATCACTTCGTGAAAGAAGTAGCGTCATGTCCCGGTGAACGGCCGTTGCTGCTGGGATCTTACTTTCTCTGCGCATTGCTGGGCATCCTCGTCGTGACAACCGATCAAGTCGTCAATGGCTTCATCGCCCATTCTTTCGGCGATTACCCGCGCGCGGGACGGCTCCATCCGATTCACGTCGCGCAAACGATTTTTCTCGCGGGACGCAGCGCTTGGCTGTTGTTCAAAGCGAGGCGCAAGGCGGATTCGTCGAGTTCTCGAAAACTGCTCGATCTGTGCTTGATCAGTCTCGGCCTATATTCGCTCGCGGCCACCGATTACGCCGTCAACTACGGCTTCGACTTCTATCCGCTCGGCGTCGCGTTCATTACCGTCAGCCTGGGGCTGCTGGCCGTGTCGATCATCCGCTATGGCCTCATGGGGCCGCGGCTCGTGCTCGCGACGGTCGCTCACGAGGTCGCGTCGCCGCTCGCCACGATCGGCCTGCACGCCGACGAATTGCGCCACGTGCTTCCCGAACTGATGCGCGGCTACCAATTGGCGGTGCAGTACCAGTTGTGTGGCGACACCTTGTCGATGCTCGACGAACCGGACAGAGTGCCGGCGCTCGCGTCCGCGATTCGGCGCCAGGTCGACAGCACGAGCACCGTCATCGAAATGTCCTTGGCGTCGCTCACGATGAATCGGCTCGATAAACGCTGTTACGCCGTGCATTCGATCCGCGCGTGCGTCGAGTCGGCGCTCGATCGCTTTCCGTTTCGCGCGGGAGAGCGAGAACTCGTGTCGGTGGTATCGGTCGATCCCGAGATTCGTTTCTCCGGATCGGATTCGCTTCTCGTCTTCGTCTTGATCAACTTGCTGAAAAACGCCATTGCGGCCATCCATGCCGCGGGCAAAGGCTGCATCGAGATCGGCGCGCATCGGGCCGGCGGCTTTTGCGTGCTGCGCTTTCACGACAGCGGGTCCGGGATCGCCCCCGACGTCTTGCCGCGCATCTTCGATCCGTTTTACTCGACGAAAGCGCACGGACGAGGAGCCGGGGTAGGGTTGACGTTTTGCCGGCGCGTCTGCGAAGCGTTGGGCGGCAGCATCTCGTGCGAATCGACGCTCGGCGTGAGCACGACGTTCACGTTGCGTTTGCCGGAGCCGGGTTCGGCGGCAGATCGTGGCGTGCACGACCTGCCGCCTCCGCCGCGCTATTGCGCCGGATGACTACTTACATCGCGTGCGTTGGCACAATCAATTCGCCGCCGGCAGCGTCACGGCATACTCCATGACGCGGTCGATAATGCCAGCAGGGAAGCGCCGGATCCGCTTATCGTGACCGGCAAACAGAATTTGCTGATATCCCATGGAGACGGGGCGGCCGTCCACGTAGAACCGGAACAGCAAATAGGCCGAGCATTGCTTCACCTTGAACGTATTGAGATAACAATCGACGCGCTGGAACGGAAACGTCTCTTGAACATATTCCTGATGGGCGCGCTTGGTGATGAAGGTGCCGCCGGCCCCGAGCAGATTGTTGTCGATGCATTCGAAAAACCAGCGTTCACGGCATACTCCCTGCCATTCGAAGTAGCGGGCGAAGTAAGTGTTGGCAAAGGCATTGGAGTCCTTGAGGTAAATATCGATGGTGTGATGAAACGTCTTGCACTCTCTGACATCGAGCGATCCGGACGTCAAAAGCGAAGCAGCGTTGGTCAACTGTTGGGGAACTGCATCTCGCGTCAACATAAAAATCTTCCTTGCAAAAAACGCTACTGGCGGTAGCGGCGCATTCGCCCAATCTTGGGGAATGCACGATTTTTACCGGGTTTATCGTTTGCAGCCTTTGCCGCGGAAGGATTAGGGATGGACGTTCAATTCGGATTTGTCTGTGGAAAGCGCTGCGGATATGCCATAATTGTCGCCGGCGAGCGCTACCGCGCCGCGGCATTAGCCGAAGACGGTTCGCAAGGAAACCTGAAAATTCTCTTTATCAGAGGTCGATATGAGTTCGTTCGTCAGGCAACCGCTGTTTCACCCTCTGTCAGTCGTTTTCGTCGATGACAGCGCGGATTTCCTGAGCGGATTGCGCGGCATCTTTCGGGATCGCATCCTGAATCGGTTTTTTACGGATCCGAGAGCGGGGCTCGCGTATATCTCGTCGCGCCAGCGCGAAGTGCCCGGCCTCTTGCTTTCGGGTTCGGATTATTCGGAAATCGAGAAAGGCGGCGGCAACGCGCTGGGCAATGACCCGCTCGAAGACGACAGCCGCTTCGAGGAAATCGCTGCCGTCGTGGTCGATTACGAAATGCCCGAGATCGACGGCATCCGGTTTCTTTCGTCGATTCACGATGCCGCCTGCACCAAGATTCTGCTCACGGGCGTCGCCGGCGATAGGGAGGCGGTGGATGCGTTCAACGCGGGGCTCATCGATTTCTATCTGCGCAAGACCGACGCCGACATGCCGGCCAAGCTCTCCGGCATCCTCGCGGACGCGAAGAAAAAACATTGCAGGCTCAGGGGGCAGGTCGGGGTGCACGACGTGGGCTCGACCTACTGCGATGCGAGGGTGATCCGATTGCTCGATGATCTGGCCGCGCGCGAAGGCTATGTCGAATACTACTGGCGGCCCGCGCAGAACGCCGTGCTGATGCTGGACGAGCAGGGCCGTGCCGGTGTTTTCGTCGCATGGGACGAGGACGAATGGGCTTTTCAGTGCGATACCGTCGTCGATGCGGGCGGGCCTGACTGGTTGCGCGAGGGCATGGAGCAGCGTCGGATCATGCCGCTGTTTTGGCCGCACGAGGCTTATCGAGCCGGTTTGTCCGACATTCCGACGACGCACATGCGCCCGGTTCCCGAATGGGACGGCGCGTTCTACAGCATCACGCGGCTCGATCCGTCGCAACTCGAACCGAGTGTGCTGACCTTCGCGGCGTGGCATCGAGCGAAGCAAGAATTGACGAGGATAGCCGGTATCGCCTAATGCGCCATGCGCACCAATATCTGGCTCAGATAGTCTTACTGTTTCATGAGCGCGATGCGCGGATCGAGGTCGATCGCGCGTGGGCCGCGGTATTCCTTACGTTCGTCTTGCTAGAATTTATCCGTCACTGTTGCGAAGTGTGGAGGGACGATTCTCCGATTTCGTCAGATCACGCAAAATCCCACTAAATAGTCCGACTAGTTAAGGGTATCTATGTATTAAGGTCGTTTGACCGGTGAGCTAGCATGGCAGGCGTTCATGCATTGGCCCCAAGCGCGATCAGTGTTGTCCGCGCGGGGCGCGCCGGAGCGACTTACCGGCGCAAGCCGATTACGGCTTGCGCCGTTTCGCAAGAAGCATTCAGCCAACGAAAACGACGGAGGATGTAATGACGAGCGAGCGAGACGATGCCCAGGATCAGTTGCAAGGGGAAGCCGGCGACGGCATGACGAACCGCATGCGGCGCGGCCTGCTGCAAGGCGCCGGGCTGGGGGCGGCACTGGCGATGATGGGCGGCATGATTTCGCCTGCGCAGGCGGCCGAGGCGGCGTTCCCCTCGCACAAGCGCTGGAAGATCGTCTTCGTCAATCACGTGACGACGAATCCGTTCTTCGTGCCGACGCAATACGGGATCCAAGACGCCTGCTCCCTGTTGGGCATGGATTACCAGTGGACGGGCTCCGCCAATGCGGACGTCGGCGAGATGGTCAATGCGATGAACGCGGCGATCGCCGCGAAGGCCGATGCCATCGCCGTGCCGATCGTCGATCCGAAAGCCTTCAACGGCCCGATTCAAAAGGCGCTCGACGCCGGCATTCCCGTGTTCGCCTACAACGCCGACGCGCCGCGCGGCAGCACGAACCCGCGGCTCGCCTACATCGGCCAAGACTTGTATTTGTCGGGCTATCAGATGGGCGAGCGGATCGTGAGCCTGATCGATAGCGGTCTCGTCGGGCTGTTCATCGCGACGCCGGGGCAGCTCAATATCCAACCGCGGCTCGACGGCGCGTCCGATGCGATCAAGAAGTCGGGCAAGAAGATCGAGATTCAGACGATCGCCACGGGTGCGACCGTCAACGAAGAGCTCTCGAAGATCAAGTCGTTCTATTTGGGCCACCAGGACGTGAAGGGCATGTTCGCCGTCGATGCAGGCAGCACCCAGGGCATCGCGCAATTGATGAAGGAGAACAAGCTGCCCGAGAAAGGCGTGCATGGCGGCGGCTTCGACTTGCTGCCCACGACGGTCCAACTGATCCACGACGGCTTTCTCGACTTCACGATCGACCAGCAGCCTTACGTTCAGGGCTTCTATACTGTCGTGGAGGCATTCACGTATCTGGCGTCGGGCGGCCTCGTCGGTCCGGCGGACGTCAACTCGGGCCTGAAATTCGTCACGAAGTCGACCGTCGATCCGTACCTGAATACGTCGACCCGTTATGAAGGCAAGAGCACCAAGGCGCAAATCGTACCGCGCACAGGTCCCATCAAGTCATGAGTGAAAGTGTGAACGAAACGCGCAGTCGCCCCGTATCCTCGCGCTCGGGCGCGAGGTTCGGGGGCTTTGCATGGTCTGCCGAGCTGCGCATCGCGCTCGTTGCGATACTCGTTGCGGCGTACTTCGAAGCGGCCAACCACGATTTTCTGCTGACGAGTGCGAGCCTGCAGAACTTGTCGCAGTTCGTCGCGCCGGCCGCGATCATCGGGTTCGGCGAAATCATGCTGATGATCGGCGGCGAGATCGATTTGTCGTCCGGCATGGTGTTCGCCTTTGCGCCGTTCATGATGTCGTTCGCGTTCGACGCCGGGGCACCGATGTGGCTTGCGGTCATCGCGGGCCTCGTCGCAGCAGGGGCGGTCGGCTTCGTCAACGGTGCGGTGACGGTGTTTTTGCGCTTGCCTTCGTTCGTGACGACGCTCGGCACGCTGTTCCTCATCAACGGCATTACGTTGACGATCTCGCGCGGCACGCCGGTGCCGACGCCGGGCGGCCCCATTTTCACGTCGGTGATGGGGGGATGGGGCTACAGCGAGATCTGCTGGGCCGTCGGCATCGCATTCGCCATGCACGTGATGCTGCGGCATACGCGATGGGGTTTGCATACGGTCGCGAGCGGAGCGAATCCGCTCGGTGCGTCCGAGGCCGGGATTCACGTGAACCGCCTCAAGCTCGGCAATTTCATTTTGGCGGCCGTGCTGTCGGGGCTGACGGGGATTCTCGAAGCCGTGCGCATTACGTCGATCGACCCGCAGGCCGGCGGCAATCAGATCATGTTCCTGGCCGTTGCCGCGGCCGTGATCGGCGGTACGCCGCTGACCGGCGGATCGGGCACGATCATCGGGGGGCTCATCGGTGCGGTCGTGCTCGGCATGCTGAACGACGGTTTCACGCTGATCGGCATCAACGCGTTCACGTTCAACATCATTCTCGGTGCAGCCATTCTCGCCGCGATGATCTTCAACATCCACGTATCGCGGCTCGGCCGGCGGGGGAGGTCGTGATGGCCACGAACGAGGGGGCGCTCGCCCTGCAGGCGCGCAACATCGTCAAGCGTTTCGGTGCGGTCACGGCGCTCGACGGCGTTTCGCTGCACCTCGCCGAGGGCGAAATTCTCGGGATTCTCGGCGACAACGGCGCGGGTAAATCGACGCTGATCAAGATCCTCACGGGCTTTCATCAGCAAACGAGCGGCGAGTTGACGATCCACGGCGAGCAGACGCTGTTGCGCTCGGTCGATCACGCGCGCGCGCTCGGTATCGAATGCGTCTACCAAGACCTTGCGCTCGCCAATTCGCTGAGCATCTATCACAACATGTTCTTGAATCGCGAGATCGTCTATCCCGGGCCGATCCGTTTCCTGAACCATCGCGCGATGCGAGAGCGCGCGGCGCAGTGCCTCGACGACATCGGCGTGCACGTCCCGTCGGTGACGATGCCCGTCGAGCGATTGTCGGGCGGCCAGCGGCAGGCCATCGCCGTTGCCCGCGCGGTCAATTCGAACGCGCGGATCTTGCTGCTCGACGAGCCGCTCGCCGCGATGGGGGCGCGCGAAGCCAGCCTCATCATCGATTTGATTCTGCGGCTCAAAGAGAAGGGCGGCTTGTCGATCATCATGATCATGCACAACTATGCGCAAACGCTCGACATCGCCGACCGCATCATGCTGATGCAACGCGGGCGCGTGACCTATGAGCAGCACAGCGCGAAGACGTCGGTGCCCGAGCTCATGGATATCGTGCGCCGCGAATATCGCGCCCTGCGCGAGGCGACGAACGGCGCCGGCGCCTGAGCACCTTGCCGCCGCCGCGCCGGCCGTGCCGGTGCGGCATTCGACGACCGGCGCTGCGCGCGGCTCGTCCCTCTTCGCCACAAATCTCCCACATCTGCGGCACGTCGGCGGCGACGCTGCTACTATTGTCGTCCGATTCAGGTTTGCGGTGATAGGACAGAGCAATGGGTTTCGAGCAACTGGCCGCGCTCAAGGCGCAGCTGACGAAAGAAGCGAAGTTGAAAAAGCAGCACGAGCGCCCGGCGGGCAAGCCGGCCCCGGCTGCGAAGCAAGAGCCGAGGCAGGGCGCCAAGCCTGGGCCGAGGCCGGCGGCCAAGCCGGGCGCCAAGCCCGAGCAGCGGCCGGCACGGCCCGCCGGGCAGGCGCGCGGGAGCGAGAAGACGCCGCCGGTCGATCCTGTCGTGCGCGTGATCGGTAAGCTGCAAAAGCGCTTTCCGGCTGCTTTCCCGAAGAATCCCGCCCCGAAAGTGCCGCTCAAGGTGGGCATTCTGGCCGATCTCGTCGCGCAGGCGTCCGATCTCCAACTGAGCGAAGCGGAAATCCGCGAGGCCGTCAGCACCTGGTGTCGCGGCAGCCGTTACTGGGCTTGCCTAACCGACGGTGCGGCGCGCGTGGATTTGTCGGGCGCGCCCGCCGGTACGGTCACGGCGCGCGATGCCGCGTTTGCGCGGAATCAAGCGAAGGGCGGCCCCGGCGGGCGGCGCAAGGCACAGGGCAAAGCCAATGCCAACGCCGGCCAAGCCAACGCCGGCCAAGCCAACGCAGGCCAAGCCAACGCAGGCCAGGTGACTGCTGTACCGGCGAATGCGGAACGCGCCGACGCCCAACAAGCCGACGCGCAGGCGTCGGACGCCGCCGTGGAGAAACGGAGCGACGCGGCAAGCGCGGAACCGCAACCTGCGGATGCTGCAAGCCACGATTCCGCGAATTGACGCGTATGCGTTCTCGGCCCTACGCACGTGCGTAGGACACCGCGGCAGCGCGCCGAGCGGCCGAAGCTGACGTAGCCCGCGCTCGACAGCTTCCCGCGGCGGCGATCACGGTCGCAGCCGCGGCTCCCACGCCGTTTCGGCCAGCCAGCGCGCAGCCTTCAGCCTTCTTTCCTTCCCAGCAACCCCTCGACGAGCGAGCCGAGCCCCCCGGCTTGCTCGATCGATCCGAGGACGCTGCCGGCATCGACCTGACCGCTTTGCGGCACTTCGCCATCCGGCGTCGCGTGATTCACGACGTGCGGCAGCACTTGAGCCAGCACGCTCGATGCTTGCTCGGGCGACACGCCCAGCTTGCCCGCCAAGTCGCCCAGTGCGCCGGAGCCGAGAATGTTCTGCAGTGCTTCGGACGACACCGGCTGATTTGCTCCATTGCCGATCCACGACTGGATCACGCCGCCGGCGCCTTGTTGCTCGAAGGTCTGAACGAGACCTTGTAGCCCGCCTGGCTGGTTGTTGATGAATTCGGCCACGGCCGAAAGCGCGTTCTGTTGTTGTCCGCCCGTTTCGGTGTTGCCGAGGACAGCGCCCAGCATATTCAAGAGACTCATGGTGGCATTCCTGCAAAAGTGGCGCCGCTGAGCAACCGGCGCCGAAGTCATGCGCCGTGCGGCGCGGGAAGGGTGGCTTGAGGCCGATCAAGCGCCCGATGCGGCAGAGGCGCCTCTTGCTTTGCTTTTCTTGCTTGGCTTGTGCGATTTCGAGGATGACGGATTCGGCGCCGATGCAGCCGCAGTCGATGCGGCTGCGGGCGCGGACGGGGCGGGCACGGCCGTCTTCGCGGGCGAATGCGCGGTATTGGCGGCGGCTGCCGCCGGGGGCATTTCACGCTTGTTGCCGGCCGCGGTGGGGGGGGCCGACGAGCCACCTACCGTCAATCCGTTGGCTTCGAGCTTCGTGACGGACTTCACGCCTAGCCCCGGCACGCGCCGAGCCAAGTCGTCCGCATCCTTGAATGCGCCGTGCTTGTTGCGTTCGTCGATGATCGCTTGCGATTTGACGGGACCGATGCCCTTCAGCGTTTCAAGCGTTGCTTTGTCGGCCGTGTTGACGTCGACCGTCGCGGCAGTGGCAGTGGACATCGCCACGACGAGCGCGGCGAGCAGCAAAAGGAGCTTCTTGAGCATGGCTGGATCCCCGATCGACGAACGAAGCGGTAAATAGAAAGACCGGTGCACCTCAATTGCGTGCACTGCGTCTGTCCCTCAATTCAATCAAGAACTTACGCTAATCATCAGCAGCTTGTCCACAGCATTGCCAACAGAAAATGGGGATAACTCACACCATGTGTGCGCAGCGTAACCGAGTGCGCTCGATATGGGGCCGATGCTGGCTGGTTCGGCATCGCGCGAGGACAAAGGGGGCGACGCCCCGGCTCGAGCAGCGCCTAAGGGGCAACACGCAATTGCGCCACTACTCCGTGTCGGCGCGATGACGATCCAAGGCGGTCAGCATGACTTCTCCGGCCGCCGTGATGTGGGCTTTGGTCAGCCGTTTTGCAAGCCGCTTGTCCTTTGCCTCGACCGCTTCGAGGATTTCCATGTGCTCGGCAAGCGACGTGTTCTGCCACGCCGCAATCTGCCAGACGAGCCGCAAATAGCGATCGGCCTTCTGCCATAGAGACTCCAGCACGCTCAGCAGATAGCGCTTGCCGCAAGGGGCATAGATCGCCCGGTGAAACGCCCAGTTGTCTCGCGACCATTGATCGACGTCGCCCGCGTTGCGGTCGATCTCGAGAATCTCGCGTGCCGCGGCCGCATCTTCCGATGTGAACGCGTCGATTGCCGAATCGAGCGCGAGCAGCTCCAGCGCGACGCGCATCGCTTGCAATTCGTCGGCCTCGTCGGCCGTCATCGACGAAACGAACGCGCCGCGGTTGGCGATGATCGTGACGAATCCGCGCGCCTGCAGCTGAGCGAACGCCTCGCGCACGGGGATGTGGCTCGTGCCGAATTCCTGCGCGATCTTGTCCTGCCGCAACTGAGCACCAGGCGCTAGCTCGCCGCGCAAGATGCGGTCGCGCAGCTGATCCGCGAGGGACTCCGAAAAAAACTTTGCAGTCGGCGACTTCTTCATTTTAATATATTAAAAACCTGTGAAGCGGAGGGAGGCATTCATGACGGTCTCGCGTTTGAGCGACATCCCCGGCATCGGGGTCGACAAGATCGGCGATACGGCCGATGCCCTGCGTAACCGCGACATTCTACGGCTCGAGAATCTGGATACCGACATCAGGCCGCCGGCCGGCGCGCTGGCGGCCACGCATGCCGCGATCGACGACGACGATGCGAACAGCTATTTGCCGTTCACGGGGCAGGCGGCGCTGCGCGAAGCCGTCGCCGCGCGAATGCATCGCTCGTTCGGCGTCACGTACGATCCTCAAACGGAATGCATCATCAGCGCTGGCGGCCTTGCCGGCATCTTCAATACGCTGCTGTCGATTCTCGAGCCGGGCGACGAAGTCGTGCTGACGGACCCGACCTACGCGGGGCTCATCAATCGCGTCAGGCTGGCCGGCGGTGTGCCCAAGTTCGTGCGGCTCGTGCCGGGCGCTCGCGGATGGCGGCTCGATCTCGATTCGCTGGCGGCGGCGATCGGCTCGCGCACGCGGGCGTTGCTCGTGATGTCGCCGTCGATGCCGAGCGGCTTCGTCGCGAACGCCGAGGAGTGGGCAGCCATCGCGGCCCATTGCCGCCGGGCCGATGCGTGGCTCGTCTACGATGCCGCGATGGAACGGATCGTCTTCGATGGCCATCCCGTCATTCAACCGGCGGGGTTACCGGAGATGCGCGAGCGGACGATCACGGTCGGGTCCGTGTCGAAGGAGTATCGAATGATCGGCTGGCGCGTGGGCTGGATCGTCGGTCCCGCGCCGATCATGGCGGACGTTCGATTGACGAGCCTGTCCAACGTCGTTTGCCAGGTGGGGATCGGCATGCCGGGCGCGACGGCGGCGCTGACGTCGAACGACGACGGCGTGGCTGCGGCTGTCGCCGAGTGGCAGGCACGGCGCGATCGGCTGCTCGCCGAGCTTCACGATCTGCCGGTCGTTCGGCCTTCCGGGGGGTGGTCCTTGCTGATCGACACCGAACAATTGGGGCTCTCGCCCGATGAGGCTTCCCGCCTGCTGCTCGCGAAGGCGGACGTCGCGGCAACACCGATGAAAGGGTGGGGGCCGCAAGCCGGCCGTTACTTGCGGTTCGTCTACGCCAACGAACCGGTGGCGCGGCTCGCCGACATTCGCGAGCGCGTGCGCGCTGCGTGGGGCTTGTAAGGGGCCGCGCCCGCAACATATCTCGATCTCTCCTGAGCAAAGCTCGAATCGATCGTTCTCACGTCGCGCTGGGTTTTCTAGACTGACGCTTCCCGTTGCAACTGATTGCAACGCCGAACCGAACCGGTCCCATCCACCCAACGATATCGTGAAGACGGCGCTCGCGCGCCAAGGAGAAGTCATGTCCTCGCCGAATACACCCCCTCGCGATCACGCACGCCGTCGCTTGCTCAAGTGCGCCACATGGGGCGTCGTGTCGCTGACAGCGGGGGCGTGGGGCATTGCACCGGGGCAGCGCGCGCTCGCGCAGGAACGCATCAAGATGCTGCGCATCGGCTATCAAAAGTACGGCACGCTCGTCTTGCTTCGAGCGCGCGGCACGCTCGAAAAGCGTCTCGCCGATCAAGGCATCGGCGTGTCATGGCTCGAATTCCCTGCGGGCCCGCAATTGCTCGAAGGCCTCAATGCCGGTGCCGTCGATTTCGGGACCGTCGGCGAGACACCGCCGATCTTCGCGCAGGCGGCCGGCGTCGATTTCGTCTACGTGGGCAACGAGCCGCCGGCCCCGAAGTCGGAGGCCATCGTCGTGCCGCAGCGTTCGCCGCTGACGTCGGTGGCTCAGCTGCGCGGTAAGAGGGTCGCGCTCAATCGAGGATCGAACGTTCACTATTTGCTCGTCCGCGCGCTCGAGCGGGCTGGCCTCGCTTACACCGACATCCATCCCGTCTATCTGGCACCGGCCGATGCGCGCGCCGCATTCACGCAAGGCAGCATCGACGCCTGGGTGATCTGGGATCCGTATTTCGCCGCGATCCAACGGCAAACGGGCGCGCGCGTGCTCGCGGACGGTACTGGTTTCGTCGATAACCTGCAGTTCTACTTGGCATCGCGCCGCTTCGCGACGACCGCGCCGCAACTCGTTCATGCCGTCATCGATTCACTCGCGCAAGTCGACGCATGGGCGAAGACGCACCCCGGCGAAATCGCGCGCGAACTCGCGCCGATCACCGGGCTCGACGCCGCGACGATCGAAATTGCCGCGCGCCGTGCGTCATACGGCGTCGTGCCCGTGAGCCCGCAGGTGCTGGCCGCGCAGCAGACGATCGCCGATACCTTCACCGAGTTGAAGCTGATTCCCAAGCAGATTGCCGTCAAAGACGCGCAATGGCTCGCCTAACAGAAGCGGAGAACGCATGAAAGTATTTTGGTTCATCCCCACGCATGGAGATACGCGTTATCTCGGCACGGCCGAGGGAGCGCGCTCGGCCGATTTCGATTACTTCCGGCAAGTGGCCGTGGCGGCTGACACGCTCGGCTATGAGGGCGTGCTGCTGCCGACGGGACGGTCATGCGAAGACGCGTGGGTCGTCGCGTCGAGCTTGATCGCCGCGACGCAGCGCTTGAAGTTCCTCGTGGCCGTGCGCCCCGGGCTGAGCTCGCCCGCGCTGTCCGCCCGCATGGCCGCCACGTTCGATCGGCTCTCGAAGGGGCGTTTGCTCATCAATGTCGTGACGGGCGGCGATCAGGCGGAACTCGAAGGCGATGGAGTGTTCGCCGATCACGATACGCGCTATCGCATCACCGATGAATTCCTCTCGATCTGGCGTGACCATCTGAGCCGGGCCCATGACGGCGGGACTGTCGATTTCGAGGGACGATTTTTGAAGTCGAAAGGGGGGCGGCTGCTTTATCCGCCCGTCCAAACGCCGCATCCGCCGCTGTGGTTCGGAGGATCGTCCGAAGCCGCCCACGAGATCGCCGCCTCGCATGTCGATACCTACCTCACCTGGGGCGAGGCGCCCGATGCCGTCGAGAAAAAGATCGCCGCCGTTCGCTCGCTCGCGCATGCCAAGGGGCGCGAGATGAAGTTCGGCATTCGATTGCACGCCATCGTTCGAGAGACCGAAGACGAGGCATGGGCCGCGGCCGATCGGCTGATCAGCCGTGTCGACGAAGAAACGATCGCGCGTGCCCAAGCGGCGTTCGCTCGAATGGACTCAGAGGGGCAGAGACGGATGGCGGCATTGCACGGCGGAAAGGGACGCACGCGTGCCGAATTGGAGATTTATCCGAATCTGTGGGCTGGCGTGGGGCTCGTTCGCGGCGGCGCGGGGACCGCGCTCGTCGGGACGCCCGAGCAAGTCGTGGCGCGCATGGAACAGTATGCGAGCCTCGGCATCGAGACGTTCATTTTGTCGGGCTATCCCCATCTCGAGGAAGCCTATCGTTTTGCGGAACTCGTGTTTCCGCGGCTGCCCGGGTACGTCAAGCAGCACGTCGACACCCCGCTCTCGGGGCCGTTCGGCGAGGTCGTCGGCAATTCGTATCTGCCGAAGGTATCGCAAAGCTGACTTCGGTTGCCCTTGGTCGGCTTCGGTCGAAATCGGCAACGACCGTATCGATCAGGGCCGGTGATCTATTTGTTGAGGCAATCGAAGCGGTCCCTGTGATTGCACTGATCGGAAGGAGAGTGAGTGATGACGACACGAGCCGTTTGGAGCGGGCGCTTCGTGCCTTGGATCGTGCCCATGCTTGCACTCATCGTGTGGGAGGCTAGCGCGCGGGCGGGATGGTTGTCGGCGCGTGTCATGCCGGAACCGTGGGCGGTGGCGCGGGCCGCGTGGGCGCTATGGCAAAGCGGCCAGATGTGGGCAGACGTGAAGATCAGCGCGGCGCGCGCGTTGGGCGGTTTTGCGATCGGTGGCGCGATCGGATTCGTGCTCGCGCTCGCAACGGGTTGTTCCAAGCCACTCGAGGCCCTGCTCGATTCGACGGTGCAGATGGTCCGAAACATCCCCGTGCTTGCAATGATTCCGCTCGTGATTCTCTGGTTCGGCATCGAAGAACAGGCCAAGCTGTTTCTCGTCGTGCTCGGCGTCTTCTTTCCGGTCTATGTCAATACGTTTCACGGTATCCGATCGGTCGATGCCGGGCTCGTCGAAATGGCACGGAGCTACGGCGTGCGTGGTTTGGCGTTGTATCGGAACGTGGTGCTGCCGGGCGCGCTGCCTTCGATCCTCGTCGGCGTGCGTTTCGCGCTCGGACTCATGTGGGTCATGCTGATCGTCGCGGAAACGATCTCCGCTCAATCGGGCATCGGCTACATGACGATGAATGCTCGGGAGTTCATGCAAACCGACGTCGTCGTCGTCGGCATTCTGCTCTATGCGTTGCTCGGCAAGCTGGCGGATTGGGCTGCGCGCGCGTTGGAGGCATGGCTCCTGCCGTGGCGTGCTCCGCATGCCGAACGCCGGCCGGCGCGTTGGCCTGCCTCGTTCGCCGGGCGATGGCCCAAAGCGCTCAAGCGCCCCATAGCATGGGGAGGAGCGAAGGCATGAGTGCGGCGATCGAAGAAGCCGTGGAGCGCTCGGCCGTGCAATTGCGATCGGTGTCGAAGCGATTCGGAGAGCGGCTCGTTCTCGATCGCTTGAATTTGTCGATCGCAGCAGGCGCTTTCGTGTCGGTCATCGGCCGCAGCGGCTGCGGCAAGTCGACGTTGCTGCGTCTCGTCGCGGGCTTGGACGCCGCCGACGGCGGCGCGGTCGACGTAAGCGATGCGAACGGTACGCTGGGGACGATGCAAGGAGCGGCTCGCAGGCGCATGATGTTTCAAGACGCGCGCCTGCTGCCGTGGAAGACGGTGCTCGCGAACGTGATGCTCGGCCGTGCGTCGAGCGAGCGCGACGAGGCCCGTGCGGCCCTGCGCGAAGTCGGCTTGGGCGGGCGTGAGCGCGATTGGCCCGCGCAGCTATCGGGCGGGCAGAGGCAGCGTGTGGCGCTCGCTCGCGCGCTCGTGCATCGCCCCTCGCTGCTGTTGCTCGACGAGCCGTTCGGGGCGCTCGATGCACTCACGCGGCTGGAGATGCATGCGCTGCTCACGCGCCTGTGGCGCGAGCATCGTTTCACCGCGGTGCTCGTCACGCACGACGTCCACGAAGCCGTGACGCTTTCCGACCGCATCGTCCTCATCGAAGACGGGCGAATCGCGCTCGATCAGCCGGTCGCGCTCGCGAGGCCGAGAGCGCCGGCGGCTGCCGCGGTGGCCGAAATCGAAGAGCGCGTGCTGCAACGGATGCTGGCGCCGAGCGGGCAGGACGCTGCACGGGTGGACTAAATCAATGCGGCAGGATGCAGTGCGGACAGCGCGCGCTGCCGAGCCAATTCTCGAGGGGTGATGAACATGTCGAAAAAATCCAAGCTCGTGGCCGTCTCGGGCGGTTTGCAACGCCCGTCGCGCACGCTGGCGCTCGTCGAAGCCATCGTTGCACGGATTGCCGACGCCGTTCCCGTCGACTTGCACATCGTCGCGTTGAGCGAAATAGCCGCGGACGTCGGCGTCGCGCTCGATCGCCGTAACGTGTCCGCCGAGGTAGAGGTGCACCTGCGCGCCATCGAAGGGGCCGATGCGCTCATCGTCGCAAGTCCCGTGTTTCGCGCATCGTTCACCGGGCTGTTCAAGCATTTATTCGATCTCGTCCACCAGGATGCGCTCGTCGACGTGCCGGTGCTGCTCGCCGCGACGGGCGGCAGCGAACGCCACGCGCTGGTGCTCGAGCATCAACTGAGGCCGCTGTTCAGCTTCTTCGAGGCCCGCACACTGCCGATCGGCATCTATGCATCGACGCACGATTTCACGAACTACGAAGTAACGAGCGCAGCGCTACGCGAACGGATCGCGCTGGCGGCGCAGCGGGCTGCGCCATGGTTGCATCCGCGCCGGGAAGCGCTTTCGCAGGCGGCCGCGTTGGCGATCTGAAAGCGCGGGCGAACCGCGTCGCAGGCATCGCGACGCCAGGTGATTGGCATGAGCCACGCTCGGTGCTCGGCAACGTCCATCGCATCGTCCCGGCGCACGAGAACGAACGACAGTGCACGAGACGAGCAATGGGGTATCGGACCATGAACAGCACGTCTCACGCATCATGCAGGCTCGCGCGCGGGGCCACCGCCTTGACGGCCACCTTGACGACGATCGCGGCCCGCTGGCTCACTCGCTCACGTTTCGGGCCGACTTTTCCCGCCCTTGCGCAGCGGTTCGAGCAGCGTCCGCAACCCATTGTGATCGAGCTCTTGCATGAGCGCGAGCAGGCGGCCGATGTCTCCGGGCGGAAAGCCCTCTCGCGCAAACCAATTGAGGTAATGGCCGGGCAAATCAGCAATGAGTCGACCTTTGTATTTGCCGAACGGCATGGCGAGCGTGACGAGGCGTTCGAGGTCGGGCGAATTCATAAGCGTGAAAAACAGGCGGTCGATCTCAGCGTCAGCATGGAAGAACGTTGAATGCTCGATGATACGCCTTCGCGGTGCCGCGATACGAAAATGCGGGGCAGGTGGCGCGTTTCACGATGCGGGCGGAACGCAAAATTAGATAGCGCGCCATTACGTCTGAAGAAAAATTAATTCGACGAAATTCGGAATAAGCGCCGAACTCTTTTAGGTGCCGCATGGTCAGAGTGGCCGACCTCGCAAGGGTCATACCTACTCACAGCGATTCAGCCATGGAGGCATTACGTGATGATGAAGAGACGTCGATTCCTGGGCCAAGTGGCCGCCCTTGCCGGCGGCCATGCTTTGGTTGCATTGGGTGCCTTGGGAGCGGACGAAGCTATCGCTCAGAGCAACGTTACGGGAACGTCGGCGGTAACTAATGCCGCGCTTTCCGTATCCGTCGATGGTACGGTCATTCCTTCCGCTACCTCGATCGTCGATAAGCTCTTGAACGTTTGGAAGCTCAGCAACGGCTTCATTTACAAAAATGGTGTAAAGGACAAAGACTCCTACAACGTGAGTCTCTTGCTCTGGTATGGCGGCATGATCTACCAGCGCGGCACGGGCGGTCAGTTCTACGTGATGACGTGGGCGAACCGCTGGCTGCCGTGCGCCGATCCGCGCATCGCACTTTCGGTGCCGGCCGGCATGTTCTACGGCATCAACGGGCATTACGACTATCCGTACACGCCGCAGCAAATCGTGGCGACGCTGCAGTCGCTCGGCTGCACGAGCTATCGTGTCGGCTGCGATGCCTCATCCAAGCAATTGAACGCGATGATCGGGCTCGCCGACGCCTTCCGCTCAGTCAACTTCACGCTTTTGCCGTTGCTCAATTTCGGGCTGCGCGACGGCAACGGTCACCTGTACCCGAGCGAGAGCGCCGCTTATTTCGCCACGCGCGCGGGCGCGGCCGCCGTCGCGAAGGCGCTCGCGCCGCACGGCGTCACGATGTACGAGTGCGGCAACGAGCTCACGCGCGACAGCGCGATCATCGTCAACTCGACGTTCGCGGGCACCGGGCCGCACGACTTCAACAACGCCAATTGGCCGATCCTGCGCGGCGCCATCCAGGGGATGATCGACGGCGTCAAATCGGTGCAGCCGAACGCGAAATGCGCGGTGAACTTCACGGTGGCGGACATCGGTGCGTCCGACATGCTGTGGGACGGCGAGCAGCCCGACGGATCGGGCGGCTACCGCAAGATGCGCTGGGACATCACGACGTGGCACAACTATCAGCCGTACGGCGACATCCTGAACATCGGGATCGACGGCGCGGGCCCGGGTTTCAACTTGCCGGCGTACTGCAAGGCCCGCTACGGTGTTCCGTTCATGATCACCGAGTGGAATGCGGCACCGGAAGAAAACGAGCAGTTCCGCTCGACTTACGTCCAACAACACTTGCAGCGCTTTTACGCAGCTCGCAAGAACGAAGGTATCCAGGCGGTGATGTACTACGACTTGATCAGCGGCGACCAAACGTTCGGGATCGTCATGAACGACCTCGCACCGATTCAGCCGACCCATACGACGTTCAGCGCGTTCACCGCGGGCAACGCCGATCTGTAGGTTGCGTGAACAGGCTAGGCCCTAAGCCAAGGGTTCCGAGTCCTCGCATTCGCTGCGCAAGAGATCGGTGATGCCGTCGAACGGCATCGGCCTGCCCGTCAGGTAGCCCTGAACGATGTCGCAGCCTGCGTCGGTGAGCCAAGCGAGCTGTGCGTGATCTTCGACGCCTTCGGCGACGACGGCGATGCCGAAGCTGTGCGCCATCGAAATGATGGCCGTCACGATTGGCTGCCCGGCGCGCGGCAGGGGCTTCACGAAGGCGCGGTCGATCTTGAGGTTGTTGACCGGGAACGACTGCAGGTACGACAGCGAGGAGTAACCCGTGCCGAAATCGTCGAGCGATAAGCCGATGCCTGCCGCGCGCAGTTGACGCATCGCCTCGACCCCGGCGGTCATGTTCGCCATCAGTTGGCTCTCCGTCAGCTCCAGTTCGAGCAGATGCGCAGAAAGGCCACTTTCGGCGAGCACCGCTTTCACGTCTTCGCTGTATTGCGCTTGACGCAACTGACGTGCCGAGACGTTGACGGCCACGTGAATGGTCACGCCCGGCTCCGCGTTCCAGCGTGCGCAATCGCGGCATGCGCGGCGCAGCACCCACCGTCCCAATGCGACGATCAGCTCGCTGTCCTCGGCCACCGGAACGAACTCGCTCGGCGAAATTTCGCCGTCGACGGGATGAATCCAGCGCGCGAGCGCCTCCACTCCGATGAGGCGCCCCGTGCGGCAGTCGAATTGCGGCTGATAGACGAGGCTGAGCCCATTCGTTTCGATTGCTTTGCGCAACTCGGTTTCGAGCCGCGCGCGGCGGCGCGCTTCGACGGTCATGCTCGGATGAAACTCGACGGCCGCATTCTTGCCGGTGCTCTTGGCCGCATAGAGCGCGATGTCGGCGCTGCTCACGAGCGACGCTACGTCGGCCGCATCGTCGGGATACACGCTCACGCCGACGCTCGCGCTGGCCACGATGCTCGCACGCGGCAGGTCGAACGGGCGGGCGAGGGCGCGCGCGATGCGTTCGGCCGTGCGGATGCCTTCGGCCTTTTCTTTCGCGATCGCGACGAGCACCGCGAACTCGTCGCCGCCGATGCGGCTCACGAGGTCGGCCAAGCGAACGCTTTGCCGCAGCGCGACGGCGACGTGCTTGAGCAATTCGTCGCCCGCGCCGTGCCCGAGCGTGTCGTTCACGTTCTTGAAGTCGTCGAGATCGACGAGGATCAACGCGGCGCGCACTCCGCCTTGCGCGCCGCGCTGCAATCGGTCGGTCAACGCGTCGTAAAACGCGCGCCGATTCGGCAAGCCGGTCAGCGGATCGGTCGATGCCAAGTACTCGAGCTTCTGCTCGGCCTGGGCGATGCGCGCGCTCATCCGCGAGGTGATCACGAACGCGATCCAAAGCGCACACAGCGAAGCGGCCAGGATGAACACGGCGAAGTGCAGCAGTTGCCCGGCCATCTGCGTCGTCGTCGCGACGACGACGACCGTGCCGAGTGTCTTGCCGTTCTGCGCGATGCGCGCGGCGACGAAGACATCGTCGAACAAAAGATGGCGATGCGCGGTCTCGACGTTGGCCGGTCGCGCTTCGAAGCGTGCGTGCCCGGACGATCCCGGCCGCTCGTAGGTCGCGAAGCGCTTGCCGTCGGCCGTGTAGATGCCGGCGCTTTCGATGTACGGCACCTTGCGCAGCGAATGCAGGGTTTCTTGCGCCGAGCGCACGTCGTCGAACAACACCGAGGCCGAGACGTTGTCGGCGATCATGTCGGCTTGGACGTTCGCGTCAGCCGTCAAGGCCGAGCGCAGCGCGATCGCTTGATAAACGAGCAAGACGAGACCCGAGATCAATAGCGCCACGCCGAAGCCGGCAAGCTTGACGCGCGAGATCTCCTTCATCGGGCTCGGTGCAAAGTCATCGCTCTGTTTCATGTGACGTTCCTTGCCAAACGGAGCAGCTTCGAGCTCAAGCCGAGGTGGCGGCGTACCGCTTCGGTGTTGTCGATGTCGAACCGAAGGCGGTCCCCGTCGCGCACCAGCGTGACGATGGAGCGAGCGTCGCCGGTCTCGGCATCGGCCGTACGCACCACGAGGATCGGAGAATCGTGTGCGGGTGCGGCTTTCGTCGCGGCGCTGGAGGTCGCATCGTCGGCGATCAGCACGTCGCACGCAGTGATGGCCGCGCCTTCCGGAATCGGCTTGACGCTCCAGGCCTTACCTTCCACCTTGCGACCGTCGAGCTTGGCCAGCGTCGCGCCGAGCGGGGTGTGCGGATTGGCGCAGACGACGAGGGCCGTGGCATCGGCGTGGGCGGCCGGCCATTGCGTGAACTCCGTGAAGTTGTAGATGTAGGCCGCTTCGAGCGTATAGAGATCGACTTGCGCGTGCACCGGCATTCGCGAGCACGCGCAGGCCGCCAATGAGATGGCCACGGCGCGATAGAGCAGAGTTCTCGCGGCTTGCATGTCAGAAACCATAGACAAGCTTGAGCAAGAACGTCCGGCTTTGCTGCGGGATCACGTTCTGCGTGAAATTCGGTCCTGCCGGATCGGCATACCGCTTATCGGTCACGTTGTAGATCGAGAACGAGACGTCCGCGTGCGGGATGAGGCGATTGCTGCCGATCGTCACGTTGCCGAGGCAGTATCCGGCCGCCGACCCGACCTCGGCCAAGCGGGCCGATTCGCATCGCATTTCGGCACCCACGCGTGCGGCATGGTGAAAGAGCGGCACGATGACGTTGAGCTTGCCTAGGTGGCGCGGCGAATTTTGCAGGACGGCGCCCGTATCGCCGTCGCGGGCGAGCTGCCAGGAATAGCTCGCCCGGATCTGTGCGAGCGAGCCGACGTTTTGCTCGTACGCGAGCTCGATCCCGCGCGCCTCCGCGCGGTTGACGTTTTCGAAAACGTAGACGCCCGACGGGTCCAGCGTTTCGGTGATCAGGCCCCGGACGTCGTAGCGAAACAGCGATACCGTCGCGTGGGCGTTTTCGCCGAAGGCGCGGTCATAGACGAACTCGGTCGTCGTGATGTGCTCCGGATTCAAGGACGGATTGCTGCCTTGGCCGCCGGGCCCCGGAATCGTGTAGTAGAGCTCGTAGGCGTTCGGTGCGCGGTAGGCCCGCCCATAGACGAGCTTGAAGGTATCGGTATCGGTCGGCTTGTAGTTCAGCGCGAGCCGCGGGCTCGCGTTCGTGCCGACCGTCGAATCGCGATCCACGCGCAGGCCCGCATTCAGGGTGAAGCGCCACGGCAGCCGGATTTCGTCTTCGACGTACACCCCGGCGGAATTGCGGCTGCGCCGATCGTTCAAGATCAGTTGATACGGATCGATGTTGTAGTTGTATTGATCGCGCGCCGCGTCGCGCATGGCGCTCACGCCCACGACGAGCTTGTTGCGCGGGATCGTCGAAAGCGTGGCGTGCACGTCGGCGCCGTACCAGATCGCCTTGTCGCCGTCTACGTTGGTGATCGGCGGCGCGCCGAATGGGCCGGTGTCCGTGTAGTCGTAACGCTCCCAATAGACTTCGGATGCGATCTCGAGGCCGCTCGCCACGGCATGGCTGTAGGTCGCGTCGATGAAGCTATGGGTGTCGGTCGTGCTTTGCGGCGCATTGAACACCGAGGCATAGGCAGCCGTGGGCATCCCCTTCGTGCGGTTCCCGTAGCCGGCGCTGATCTTGAAGCCTTGATAGGCGAATTTCGCGAACAAATACTGCGCGCGGTCGTAGTCGAGATGCTGTGCGACGCCGTTGTTCTGATCCGGCGTGTCGAACTCGGGGTAGTACAAATCCTGCCCGTTGCGCTCGTAGGTCGTCGCCGAGAGCACGAGGTCGGCGCCGCCGCTGCCATGCCAGCCGTAGCTCGCGCGCGCGCGCTTTTCGCCGAAACTGCCGGCCGATGCCGCGGCTTGTGCGCCGTGGATGTCGCTGCCTTTCTTCGTGACGACGTTGATCACGCCGAACAGCGCATTCGAGCCGTAGACGGCGGAGCCGGGGCCCGGCACGTATTCGATCCGTTCGACGAGATCCATGTCGAGCGGGAAGTCGTCGCCGATCGGCGCTTGATCGTAGACCGAGTCGTTCAAGCGCATCCCGTCGATCAGCAGCAGGAAGCGGCTGTTGTAGTCGCCCGGCCGTTGAAACCCGCCCGCGCCCAGGTACGAGTACGTTCTGTCGTAGGTCGTATAGAGCCCGGGAAGGGAGGCGAGGGCGTCGGCCAGCGTGCGCCAGCCGAAGGCTTGAATGTCTTTCGCCGTCAGCACGACGACGGCCGCCGGCGCGTCGGTGACGGACTGGCTGAGCAGCGTGGCACTCTTGACTTTGACCTGCATCAGTGCTTCGAGCGGCATCGATGCGAAATCGACGGCCGAGCTCAAGTCTGCTGGGTCGGCTTGCGCTGCGTCGGCCGCGCTTGCGGCGAGCGACATCGACAGCGCGAGCGCAAGGCGGCACAGCGGGTGCGGGTTCCGCCAGCGACTGAAGTGTTCCGAGAGCATGGAGCAAAGAGGGGACAGCGTTCGTTCATCTAATGTGTGCCTGCCTCTTTATCGGCTTTGAGATATAAAGCTTGAGGGGGAGGTTTATATCGCTTGACTCGCGCGGCTCAATGAATTAGGGCCTGCTCCCTGAGCAGGGATCGGCACTGGCCGTGGCGAACGAGCGGGCATGAAGATATCGGCATAGGCGCAGGGGGGGCTGAGGAGGACGGACGCGGTGCGACGGATCATGGTAATCCCGTATGTTTCGCCCGGTGCTGTGAAAGGCTCGGGAAGGATTGTTCCGCCTAGAATCGCTCCATCGATGCAACCCGGCGCACGAATGCGCCGACACAATGAGGAGACACTCGAATGCACCCGACGACGCGGAAAATCCGCACTTTCGCTCTCGCTTCCGCCATGCTGTTCGGCATGGCTTCGCATGGCGCGATGGCCGCGGACAGCGGCAAGATCACAATCATGGTTGGGGGCATCACCAAGCTCATCTACTTGCCGGCGAAACTGACCGAGCAACTCGGCTATTTCAAGGATGAAGGTCTCGACGTCGAACTGCTCTCGCAGCCCGCCGGCGTCGATGCCGAGAACGAATTGCTCGCCGGCGCCGTGCAGGCCGTCGTCGGGTTCTACGATCACACGATCGACTTGCAGACGAAAGGCAAGGACGTCAAGGCGATCGTCGTCTTCGGGCAGGTTCCGGGCGAGGTCGAGATGGTATCGACGAAAGCGGCCGACACGCTCAAGTCGATGGCCGACGTCAAAGGCAAGACGCTCGGCGTGACGGGCCTCGGCTCGTCGACGAGCTTCCTCACGCAGTATCTGGCGAGCGTGCACGGCATTACCTCATCGCAATACACGATGCTGCCCGTCGGCGCCGATGCGAGCTTCATCGCCGCGATCAAGCAATCGCGCATCGACGCAGGCATGACGACCGAGCCGACCGTCTCGAAGCTGCTCGCGACCGGCGACGCGAAGGTGCTCGTCGACATGCGCTCGGTCGAAGGCACGAAGGCGGCGCTCGGCGGCACCTATCCCGCCTCGAGCCTGTACGTTCAATCGGCGTGGGCGGACGGGCACAAGGCGGAAGCCGCGAAGCTCGCCCATGCGTTCGTGCGGACGATGCAGTTCATCCATACGCACAGCGCCGACGAAATCGCGGCGAAGATGCCGGCCGACTATCAGAAGGACAAGGCGCTCTACGTGAATGCGCTGAAGGCCTCGCTGCCGATGTATACGGTGGACGGCAAGATGCCGGCGGACGGCCCCGAAACGGTGCTCAAGGTGCTGTCGGGCTTCAACCCGTCGGTCAAGGGCAAGCACGTCGATCTGTCGAAGACGTACACGAACGAATTCGTCGCCGCGAAGTAAGAATCAACCGGCCGGCCGGTCCTTGCATCGAGCGAGGGCTGGCCGGCCCGAACCCTGTCTCCCCCTGTCGTACCCCGGGCACCGCGGTTCGGGTGCCCACCCCCCAATGCTTGGATTGCTCTGATGAACCACGCTGCTTCTTCTAACGTACCCGTCATCGAGTTCGACTCGGTGTCGTGCCGCTTCATTTCCCCCGACGGTAAAGCGACGATCGCGCTGCGCGACTTCAGCATGTCCGTTGCGAAGGGCGAATTCATTGCTATCGTCGGTCCGACCGGCTGCGGCAAGTCGACGACGCTCAGCATGATCACGGGCCTGCTGAAGCCGACCACGGGCAGCGTGCGCGTCATGGGCAACCCCGTCACCGGCATCGATCCGCGCATCGGCTTCGTATTTCAGGCCGACGCCGTGTTCCCCTGGCGTTCGGTGCTCGACAACGTCGCCGCCGGCCCGATGTTCCGCGGCCGCTCGAAGGCGGCAGCCTACGAAGAGGCCAAGGATTGGCTGCGCCGCGTCGGCCTCGAGAAATTCGGCAACCACTATCCGCATCAGCTCTCGGGCGGCATGCGCAAACGCGTCGCGCTGGCCCAGACCTTCATCAACAAGCCCGAGATTCTGCTGATGGACGAGCCGTTCTCGGCGCTCGACATGCAAACGCGCACGCTGATGCAAGACGAGCTGCTGCAGTTGTGGTCGGCCAACCAAGGCTCGGTCGTCTTCGTGACGCACGATCTTGAAGAGGCCATCGCGCTCGCCGACCGCGTGTTCGTGCTGACCGCGCGTCCCGCGACGCTGAAGAAGGTCTACGAAATCGACCTGCCGCGCCCGCGCGTGACTTCGGAGATTCGCTACGAACCGCGCTTCATCGAGCTCTCGCGCGACATTTGGCACGACCTGCGCGAAGAAGTGCAGATTGCTTGACTCTGAATACCGGAAAGACTGAGATGTCCACTATGGCTACTACCTTCGAACAACCCAAAGCGAGCGAAGCCGACACGTCGCTCGCCGAGGTGGAAAAAGCAGCACAGCGCCGGCTGCGCCAACGCCGCGCGCTGATCATCGGCCTGCGCCTGCTCGTGCTGGTCGTCTGGCTCGGCGGCTGGGAGGTCGCCGGCCGATTGAAGTGGATCGATCCGTTCTTCTTCTCGATGCCCTCGCTGATCTTCGCTCAGATCGTCGACTGGTTCGTGAACGGCACCTCGCAGGGGCCGCTGCTCGTGCAAGTCTGGGTGACGCTCGAGGAAACGATGATCGGCTTTGCGATCGGCTCCGTGGCCGGCGTGGTGTGCGGCGTCATCCTCGGGCGCAACAAGCTGCTCTCCGACGTCTTCAGCCTCTACATTCAAATTGCCAACTCGATTCCGCGCGTGGTGCTGGGCTCCGTGTTCGTGATCGCGCTCGGATTGGGCATGGCATCGAAGGTCGCGCTGGCCGTCGTCATGGTCTTCTTCGTCGTCTTCGGCAATGCGTTCCAAGGCGTGCGCGAAGCCGACCGTTATATGATTGCGAATGCACAGATTCTCGGCGCGTCCAAGCGGCAGCTGACCACGGCCGTCGTCATTCCGTCGGCGCTGTCGTGGATCTTGGCGAGCTTGCACGTGAGCTTCGGTTTCGCGCTCGTCGGTGCCGTCGTCGGCGAATTCCTCGGTTCCAAGCAAGGCATCGGCTTGCTGATCTCGACGGCGCAAGGCGCGTTCAACTCGAGCGGCGTATTCGCGGCGATGATCGTGCTCGCCGTGGTGGCGCTGACCACGGACTTCTTGCTGACCCGGTTGGAGAAGCGTTTGCTGAAATGGAGACCCGCCGCGTTCTGAGCGTATCGCGCCCGAGCGGCGCGCTCGATCCGGCCGGCTCGTGCCGTGCCGACGCCGCGCGCGTCGGCACGGCGCGAGCCTAACGACATTTAGAGGGCGTCGATCGATGATGCATAGTTTGCGCGCCCGTTTGCTTTGCTGGGTGCTGCTGCCATTGGCGGCATTCATGTTCGTGGCGGGGGTGATGGCCTACGATGCGGCGCGCGAGACGGCCGATCTCACGCAGGACAACGCGCTGCTCGATTCGGCGCGCACGATCGGCGAGGACGTTCAATGGATCAACGGCGAATTGATCGCCGAGATTCCGCCCGCGGCGCTCGAAATGTTCGAGTCGCCTTATCAAGATCATGTTTTCTATCGGGTGGAAGCGGGCGGCGATCGGTTGTTGGGCGGCACGCCCGAGCTTGAGCTGCCGAGCGACGGGCATGCTTCCTATCCGGTGTTCTACGATACGACGCTCGACGGGCAATCGATCCGCGCCGTAGCCTTTCGGCGGCAAGTCTACAACGCGGGTGAGGCGGTTCCGGTCGTCGTCGTCGTCGGCAAGACCCAGGCGTCCCGTGAAGGCATGCTGGCGCAGCTATGGCACCCGCAAGTCATGCGGCAGGGCGCGATGCTCGTGCTTGCATTGCTGCTCGTGCTGATCGGTTTGACGACCGAGCTGCATCCGCTCATGAAGCTGAAGAACGACGTGGCCGATCGCGATCCGATGCAGCTCGAGCCCGTGCGCGCCGATCATTTGCCCACCGAGTTGCGTCCGATCGTCGATGCGATCAACCAGTGCATCGCACGGCTCAAGCTGCACACGGTCACTCAGCAGCAGTTCATCGCCGATGCCGCGCATCAGTTGCGCACGCCGTTGACGCTGCTCGACACGCAAGTGGAGTGCGCGCGCCAATGTCTGGCGGATGGGCCTGCGCTGTCCGATGCGCTCGTGGGCATTCACCGCACGAGCCGCAAGATGACGGAAATCACGAATCAGTTGCTGCTGCTCGCGCGGGCGGAATCGGCGCCGTCGCCGGCGCCGAACCTCGCAGTCGACATGACGCACGTTGTCTCGTCGGTGCTCGAGGAATTGATTCTGTCCGCGCAGCGCCGCGAAATCGATCTCGGCGCGGAACTCGAGGGCGATCTGCGCGTGGCGGGCAGCGAGCAGCTGTTGACCGCGCTCGTCGACAATCTCGTCGACAACGCGATTCGATACACGCAGAAGGGTGGTGCCGTCACGGCGCGCTGCCGGCGCATCGGCGAGGAAGTCGTCCTCGACGTCATCGACAACGGCCCCGGCATTCCTCCCGAAATGCGCGCGCATGTTTTCGAACGCTTTTACCGCGGGAAGTCGGACGTGGAAGGAACGGGGCTCGGCCTTGCCATCGTGCAGCGCATCGCGCAATCGCACGGGGGGACGGCCACGGTTGCGCCGGGCGAAGGGCGGGTGGGGCTGGTGGCCACCGTGCGCTTGCCGGCTTGGAAGGATTGAAACGATGAAGCTGCTGCTCGTGGAAGACAACGCCGATCTATCGCACTGGATCGTCAATTTCCTGCAAGGCGAGAACTTCACCGTCGATTGCGTGCCCGACGGCGAATCGGCCGATGCCGTTCTGCTCACGGAACGCTACGACGTCATATTGCTCGACATGCGGTTGCCGCGCATGAGCGGAAAGGATGTGCTCGCGCGGCTGCGGCGCCGTGGCGACAACGCGCCGGTGCTGATGCTCACGGCCCACGGATCGATCGACGACAAGGTCGATTGCTTCAGCGCGGGCGCCGACGACTACGTCGTCAAGCCGTTCGATGCGCGCGAGCTCATTGCACGCATCAAGGCGCTGATACGCCGCCAGGCGGGCGGCAAGTCGACGTCGCTCGTCTGCGGCGATTTGCACTACAACATGAATACGCGCGAGTTCAGCCACCGCGACGTGCCGCTGGCCCTGCGCCGGCGCGAGCATGCGATTCTCGAAGCGCTGATGCTCAAGCAAGGCAAGACCGTATCGAAGACGGCGCTGATGGATAGCGTCTACAGCTTGGAGGACGAGCCGAGCGCGGACGCCATCGATATTTACATTCATCGCTTACGTAAGCACCTGACTCATTCGACAGCGCAAATCATGACGCTGCGCGGACTTGGCTATGTGTTGCGCGCCAAGGACGGCTCCTAATGATCGGTGTAATCGATTCGATCGACGAACTTTAAGTGAAAGTACTTAGTTGTACTAAACATACACGAAAGGAGCGTGAAGGATAGCGGCGCATACGATTGTCTCCATTGCGGCGATGCCAAGCGAAGCACCTGATCGATGCACGGCGTGCTTGCGCAAGAACACAATTTCAACGCAGTAAAGAGGAGACGATCTTGAAAAAGACGTATCGTACATTGGCGCTGACGGCTGGCGCTTTGGTGGCAACGGGCGCGCACGCGCAATCGAGCGTTCAGCTCTATGGTTTGATGGACTTGAGCGTCCCGACCTATATCACGCATGCCAATGCGAACGGCGATCACGTGCTCGGCATGGGCAACGCCGGCGAGCCGTGGTTCAGCGGCAGCCGCTGGGGCGTGCAGGGCAAGGAAGATCTGGGTGGCGGCAACAAGCTGATCTTCCGGCTCGAGAGCGAATATGTCGTTGCGAACGGCCAGATGGAAGACTCGGGCCAGATTTTCGACCGCGATGCATGGGTCGGCCTCGAGAACGACACCATCGGTAAGTTCACGGCAGGCTTCCAGAATACGATCGCTCGCGACGCCGCCGCGATCTACGGCGACCCGTACGGCAGCGCCAAGCTGCGTTACGAAGAAGGCGGCTGGACGAACTCCAACAACTTCAAGCAGATGATTTTCTACGCGGCCGGTGCAACCGGTACCCGTTACAACAACGGTCTCGCGTGGAAGAAGTTGTTCAGAAACGGCTTGTATTTGAGCGCGGGCTACGCTTTCAGCAACTCGACGGCATTCGCCAACGGTAGCACGTACCAAGCTGCAGTCGGCTACAACGGCGGTCCGTTCAACGTGGCCAGCTTCTACAACCACGTCAACAACTCGGGCAACACCAATCAAGCGTGGTCGATCGGCGGCAACTACACGTTCGGTATCGCGCGCGTGAACGCCGGCTACTTCCGCTACTTGGGCAATCAAGGCTCGCTCGGCCAACGTCAAGACAATGCTTGGACGGTGTCGTTCAAGCTCGCGCCGAAGGGCGCGCTCGACTACGAAGTCGGCTATCAGCAAATGCGCGTGCACAACGCGGCCTACAACACGGACGGCAATATTCTCAACGCCAATACCGCTGCCGCGTTCGATCCCACGCAAGGCGTCCACAACGGCTTCAAGGAAACGCTCTACGCCTCGACGTTCTATCACCTCTCGAAGCGCACGGAACTGTACTTGGCCGGCGACTACATGAAACTGCATGGTGGCTACACGGTCGGTACGACGTTCCGCCGAAACACCCAGCTCGAGTTGACCTCGGGCATCCGCACTCGCTTCTGATTCTCCTGACCTCCTCCAAGACGTTGCCGGCTTCGGCCGGCAATTCAAAGGCGGCAGCGAGCGATTCGCTTGCCGCTTTTTTTTCGTCGATCGAAGTGAGCGCTCTATCGCTCGACTCCGATCCCGTGCCGAGCATCCAGCCGCATTGGTGCTCGAGCACGTCACTCCGGTCTCATGCAACGCTGGGAAGACAGCATGGCAAAGACGACAAATATTCGTGCTGCATTGACCGCGACGGTCCTTGGTTACACCGGGGCGCTCATTTTGGTCATTGCCGCGTCGATAGCGGTACTTCAATCGGCCAACGTCGCGTTCGAGAGGATGTATCACGGCGAGACTGCCGCATTGACTTCGCTCTCTGAGAGCACCGACGCCTTGCTGCAGGCGCGCGTCGATCTCGGCGCCTACGAAACGCTCGTCGCGCAGGGCAAGCCGACCGGTCCCACGCTCGAGCGCGTCCATGCGGCGCTGGCCGAGAGCGAGCGCGCGCTCGCGACGTTCAACGCGCTGCCCGTCTCCGACGCCGCGGAGGCCTCGCTCGCCGACGCATTGCGCGCGGCGCGGGAGAAGCTGATCAAGCAGGTGGTGGGGCCGGAGGTCTCGGCGCTCGATCAGGACGACTTCGCGTCGTTTCGAATGGTCGAGCGGCAGGCGCCCGAGACCGTTTTCGCGGACTACAAGCTCGCGGCTCGGCAACTGATGAATTTTCAGGTGCAGGCGCAAAGCCGGCACTTCACGGCCTTGCACGAACGTTTTCGCAACCTGCTCGGGTTGTTTACGGTCGTCGGCTTGGCGTCGGTGGTATTCGCCGTGCTCGCACGCACATTCTTGCGTGCAGCCGTGATCAAACCGATCGGTGCGGCCATCGATCATTTCGAGCGCATCGCCAAGGGCGATCTGACGTCGACGATCGAGGCGTCGCACGGCGGCGAGATGGCCCGGCTGATGGCAGGGCTCGCGCGCATGCAGCTGAGCTTGGCCGCCGCCGTCACGCGCGTGCGCGACGGCACCGCCGAAATCCGCCATGGCGTGCATGACGTCGCGAGCGGCAATGCCGACTTGTCGGAGCGAACGGAACGCCAGGCAGCGGCGCTCGAGCAAGCGGCCGCCAGCCTCGAAGCATTGACGGCGACCGTCTCGGAAAACGCCCGCCATGCGCGTGAAGCGAACGCCGTCGCCGAGACGGCATCGGCGACGGCCCATCGCGGCGGCGAGGTCGTGGGCGAGATCGTCGACGCGATCGCGGATATGTCCGCCGATTCCGAGCACATCGTGGACATCATCGGAGCGATCGAGGGCATTGCGTTCCAAACCAATATCCTCGCGCTCAATGCAGCGGTCGAAGCCGCGCGTGCGGGAGAAGAAGGGCGCGGATTCGCCGTCGTGGCCGGCGAAGTGCGTGCGCTGGCACAGCGCTCGGCTGCCGCGGCCAAGGAGATCCGCGCCTTGATGACGGCGTCCGTGGCGAAGGTGCAAGGCGGAACCGAGCTTGCCGAGCGCGCCCGCGCCACGATGGCGCAGGTGGTTCAAGCCGCGCGCGAAGTGACGCAGATCGTCTCCGAGATCAGCGCGGCCTCGGAGCGCCAATCGTCCGGCATCGACGAAATCAGCCGGACCGTATCGCACATGGACCGCGCGACGCAGCAAAACGCCGCGCTCGTCGAAGAGGCGGCAGGCGCTGCGGCTTCGCTCGAGGAGCAGGCTCGGATGCTCGACGAAGCGGTGGCTGCCTTTCGCTTGCGCGGGGACGGCGCGACGGCTCCGGTGCGTGCGGCGATACCGCACGGCGGGCCGCAGACTCACTCGTTCAACCCCGCATGACGACCCTCGATCATCAACCGGATCACCCCGCACTCTCCCGCGGTACCGGCTTTCGGATCATCGGCACGACACACGGCGGCAAGCCGTTCCGCCCGGGCGACTGGGCCGAGCGGCTCGCCGGCGTCATCACGCTGTTCGTCAAGGAGCGCAAGCCCGGGTGCAGCGTGGCTTCGGCTTGGCTGGCCGTGCCGTTCGTCGACGGCGGGCACAGGTGCTTGAGGGTGTCGGCGGCCCTAGCCGAGACCTGCCCCGAGGCGTTCGACTTCGTCATGCGATTTGCGAGGGACAACGAACTGCAGGTGTGCGCCGACGAGTGAACGGCGAATGACCGGCGAATGACCGGCGAGCGGGCATGGCTGACACTCCGATCCGCCGTCCCGAGCCGATTGCCCACGCTTGCGCTTTTTTCTGCCAATTTCTGCCAATTGCCGATCACCGGCTTGCGGGCGTCTCTCGCGGCGCGGCAAACTGCCGTTTGCTACGCCGTTCCCGTTTGATTCGTCAATTCCCACCCAGAAGAGAGGCCTCGATGCAATTGATCGGCATGATGGATTCCCCATTCGTACGTCGCGTCGCCGTTTCGATGGCCGTGCTCGAGATCCCGTTCGAGCACCGGTCCCTGTCCGTGTTTCGTCATTTCGATCAATTTCGCGAGATCAACCCGACGGTCAAGGCGCCGACGTTCATCGACGACGACGGCACGCAACTGATCGATTCCACGCTCATTCTCGACTACCTCGATCAGCGCGCCGCGCCGGAAGAGCGACTGATGCCGCAAGATCCGACGGTGCGCCGGCATGCACTGCATTTGATCGGTTTCGCGCTGGCCGCCTGCGAGAAGACCGTGCAGATCGTCTATGAGCGGAACCTGCGCCCGCAAGATAAGCAGCATGCGCCGTGGCTCGAGCGCCTGCAGACGCAACTGGCGGCCGCCTACGGCACGCTGGAGCGCGACGTGGCGACGGCGGGGGCGGGCGCTTGGCTGTGCGGTGGACGGCTCACGCAGGCCGACATCACCGTGGCCGTGGCTTGGCGCTTCACGCAGCACATCCTGCCGGGCGCGATCGAGCCCGCCCGTTATCCGGCGCTGGCCGCGCTGTCCGCGCGCGCCGAGGCGCTCCCTGCGTTCGTCGGGGCGCCGCTCGAATGACGGCTGCTTCGGTGTTTAGGCGCGGCGGGGGGCGTGAGCCGCGATTGTTCGCTTCTCATGACTTCTGACTTTCGATTTAGTGCATTTATCGGCTTCGCGCGCGTCCCTACAATGGCGATCAAGGTTGCAGACAGGGCATAGGCTGCCCCGCTGGTAGACCCCAGGAGAGTCGCCATGAAGAAGCTCATCGAACAACGGCTGTATAGCCCGACCGTCGTCTTGCCGATGGTCGAGCTCATGGAATTGATGGTGTCGCTCGATTTCAATCTCGGGCAGGTGGGCGCCGTCATGGCGACGCGCGGCGCGCGTGCGGCATTGCACCGTTCGCGCGGGCTGCTCGGTCATCACGCAAGGCATGTCGCGGCGGCCGCCTGAATGCCCTCTAGTGCCCAGTTGACGTCTAGCCAATCCTGGTAACGGCGACGTTTCGTTGACGGAGATACGGAGGAGGCGTTTCAGCGTTTCAGAGGCGCTTTCGGGCCGAGCCTCCTCGGGCTCGGCGCCAGCCGGCCGAACGTTCAGCCCTGCGTGGGCGGCACGTATCCGGCCGCTTGATCGGCACCTTCGCCGAAAAAGAATTTTTCCGTTTGTTTCATCAGATACTGGCGCGCGCGCGGATCGGCCATGTTCAGACGATTTTCGTTGATGAGCATCGTCTGTTGCTTGAGCCAAGCTTGCCACGCTTCCTTCGATACGCCTTCGTAAATGCGCTTGCCCAGATCGCCGGGCAGCGGCGGAAAATCGAGTCCTTCGGCTTCCTTGCCGAGTTTGACGCATTGAACCGTGCGGGCCATTGTTAGTTTCTCCTATGGTCGGTGGGCCAGGCAGCCATGCCTATGAGGCCGAATGGGGGGGCCGTTGAGGGGCCCGTTGCGCAGCGTGGTCGTTCGCAGCTCAGAGCTGCTTCATCAGAACGAGCGATTTACGCTGCCAGTTATAGAGTCGGCGCCGGTCTTCGGGCAGATCGTCGACGGTGACCTTGACGAAGCCGCGCTTCAAGAACCAGTGCTCCGTGCGCGTCGTCAGCACGAAGATTCGCGTGAGCCCGCGCGCGCGAGCGCGCTGCTCGATGCGCTTGAGCAGCCGCTCGCCGTCGCCGGCGCCTTGCGCGTCGGGCGCGACCGTGAGGCACGCCATTTCGCCGATACGCTCCTGCGGGTACGGGTAGAGCGCCGCGCAGCCGAACAGCACGCCGTCGTGCTCGATCACCGAGAAGTGATCGATGTCGCGCTCGATCTGATGGCGGCCGCGCTTGACGAGCGTGCCGTCCGACTCGAGCGGCTCGATCAGCGTGAGAATGCCGCCGACGTCGTCGGGTGTGGCTTCGCGCAGGCTTTCGAGGTTCTCGTACGAGACCATCGTGCCGACGCCGTCGTGCAGAAACAATTCGAGCAGCAGGCTGCCGTCGAGCGAATAGGGAATGATGTGCGCGCGCGGCACGCCGCCGCGGCACGCGCGCACCGCATGCTTCAGATAGAACGCCGAGTCGCCCTTGACCTCGCCGCTGTCGAGCAGCTTGTAGGCGTCGTCGAGCGAGAGTTCCTGCGTGAGCTCGCCCGCCTCGTTGACGAGGCCCGGCGTTTCGGTCAGGAAAATGATCTTGTCGGCCCGCAGCGCGATCGCGGCGGCCGAGGCGACGTCTTCCATCGACAAGTTGAACGCCTCGCCCGTCGGCGAGAAGCCGAGCGGCGAGAGCAACACGAGCTTGCGGCTCGCGAGCGAATGCTTGATCGATTCGGCGTCGACCTTGCGCACGATGCCGGTATGCTGGAAATCGACGCCGTCGAGAATGCCGACGGGCCTCGCGGTGACGAAGTTGCCCGAGACGACGCTGATGTGCGCATGGGCCATCGGCGTGTTCGGCAAGCCCTGGCTGATCGCCGCTTCGATGTCGAGCCGCACTTCGCCGGCCGCTTCCTTGGCCGATTCGAGCGCACGCGCATCGGTGATGCGCATGCCGTGCGAGAACTCGGACTGCACGCCGTGCAAGTTCATCTGCTCTTCGACCTGAGGGCGCGATCCGTGCACGAGCACGATCTGAATGCCCATGGCCTGCAGCAGCGCGATGTCCGAGACGAGCGCGCTGAGCAGCCCCTCATGGACGACTTCGCCTCCGAAGCCGACGACGAACGTCTTGTTGCGGAACGCGTGGATATACGGTGCGACCGATCGCATCCAGTCGACGAACTGGGCGGGCGAAACGGCGGCGGGCTCGGGCGCCGGTGAACGGGCCGGAGCGCTTTCCGGCGGGGGGGCGAGGTCGGTTTGCGAATTCATCCCGGGATTATAATGCGCCCCCATGTCGAACGTATCCAAAAGTCCGGCCGCGAATGAGGTCCGAGCACCGCGCGCGCCGAGCGCGAAGCGCGCCGAGCATTCGCGCGGTCCCGCCGTCCCGCCCAATCCCGTTCCACCGATCGATTTTCCGGCCGCGCTGCCCGTCTCGGGGCGGCGCGAGGAGATCGCGCGCACGATCCGCGACAATCAGGTCGTGATCGTCTCGGGCGAGACGGGCTCGGGCAAGACGACCCAACTGCCGAAAATCTGCCTGTCGCTCGGCCGCGGCCGCGGCGCGGGCGGCACGGGCCTCATCGGCCATACGCAGCCTCGCCGGATCGCGGCATCGGCGACGGGGCGCCGTATCGCCGAGGAGCTCGGCACGCCGTTCGGCGAAGTCGTCGGCTACAAAGTGCGGTTCACCGACAACCTCGCACCGGGCGCATCGGTCAAGCTGATGACGGACGGCATCTTGCTGGCCGAGACGCAAACCGATCCGCTTTTGCGCGCCTACGACACGCTCATCATCGACGAGGCGCACGAACGCAGCCTGAACATCGATTTTCTGCTCGGCTATCTGAAGCAGATTCTGCCCAAGCGGCCCGATCTGAAGCTCATCGTCACGTCGGCGACGATCGATGCCGACCGTTTCGCTCGCCACTTCGGCACCGAGGAGCGGCCGGCGCCGGTGATCGAGGTCAGCGGGCGGCTCTATCCGGTCGAGATTCGCTATCGGCCCGTCGAGGAGGCCAGCGCGGCGATCAAGTCGGCGCAGGGCACGACGGGGCGCGAGCGGCACGGCCCGGAGCGGGCCGAACGCGCACGCACGAGCCGCGACGCCGATCGCGACCTCATGGAGGCGATCGTCGATGCCGTCGACGAACTGTGCCGCGAAGGTCCGGGCGACGTCCTCGTCTTCTTGCCCGGCGAGCGCGAAATCCGCGAAGCCGCGGAAGCGCTGCGCAAGCATCATCCGCCGCATACGGAGATCTTGCCGCTGTTCGCGCGGCTGTCGGCCGAGGAGCAATCGCGCGTGTTCAAGCCATCGAATGCGCGGCGGCTCGTGCTCGCCACCAACGTCGCCGAGACCTCGCTGACCGTGCCGGGCATCCGTTACGTCGTCGATACGGGCCTCGCGCGCGTGAAGCGGTACTCCTACCGCAACAAGGTGGAGCAGTTGCAGGTCGAGCCGATCTCGCAGGCGGCCGCGAATCAGCGGGCAGGGCGCTGCGGCCGGGTGGCCGACGGCATCTGCGTTCGCCTGTTCGAAGAAGCCGACTTCCAGGGGCGCGTGCGCTTTACCGATCCCGAGATCCTGCGCTCGTCGCTGGCGGCCGTCATCTTGCGGATGAAATCGCTGCGTCTAGCGGAGATCGAGTCGTTCCCGTTCATCGAGCCGCCGCCGGGCCGTGCCATCGCGGACGGTTATCAATTGCTGGCCGAGCTCGGTGCCGTAGACGAAGACAACGCGCTGACGCCGCTCGGCCAGGAGCTCGCGCGCTTGCCGCTCGATCCGCGCGTGGGGCGCATGATCCTGGCCGCACGCGATCAGCACGCGCTTGCCGAGGTGCTGATCATCGCGAGTGCGCTTTCGGTGCAAGATCCGCGCGAGCGGCCGGCCGATGCACAGGAGCAAGCCGATGCGGCGCACCGGCGCTTTGCCGACGAACGCTCGGAGTTCTTGCAGTGGCTCGGTATCTGGAAGTGGTTCGGCGAGGCCGTCGCGCACAAAAAGTCCAACCGGCAGCTCGTCGACGCATGCCGTGCGCAATTCTTGTCGCACTTGCGGCTGCGCGAGTGGCGCGACGTGCATTCACAACTGCTGACGGTCGTGCGCGAGCACGGCTGGCGCTTGAACGAGAGCGAGGCGACGTTCGAGCAGATCCATTTGGCGCTGCTGACGGGCTTGCTCGGCAACATCGGCCTGAAGGCCGACGACGAGCCGCACTATTTGGGCGCGCGCGGCATCAAGTTCTTCCTCTGGCCGGGCTCGACGCTCGTGAAGAAGGCCGGGCGGTGGGTCGTGGCCGGCGAGCTCGTCGAGACGAGCCGGCTCTATGCGCGCTGCCTCGCCAAGATCGAGCCCGAGTGGATCGAAAAAGTAGCGGGCCATCTGCTGAAAAAGCAGTTGTCCGAGCCGCATTGGGAAAAACGGGCGGCGCAAGTGACGGCATTCGAGCGGGCAACGCTCTACGGCTTGCCCATCTATCACCGTCGCCGCATCGCGTTCGGGCGCCAGGACCCCGCGCGGGCGCGGGAATTGTTCATCCGCGGGGCGCTCGTCGAAGGCGAATTCGACACGAAGCTAGCATTCTTCGCGCACAACCGAAAGCTGCTGCACGATATCGAACAGCTCGAGCACAAGTCGCGCAGGCAGGACGTGCTCGTCGACGACGAACTGATCTTCGCGTTCTACGATCAGGCGTTGCCGGGGGGCATCCATACCGGTGCCGCGTTCGAGCGGTGGTATCGCGACGAGGTGAACAAGAGCGGGCAGTCCGAAGATAAGCTGCGCCTGCTTTATCTGTCGCGCGACGACCTCATGCGTCACGAGGCGGCCGGCGTGACGACGGACCTATTCCCGAAGCGCATGACGATGGCAGGCAGCGAGATGGGGCTCGGGTACCATTTCGAACCGGGCTCGCCGCGCGACGGCGTCACGCTCACGGTGCCGCTGTACGCGCTCAATCAGGTCGATCCGCGCCGCGTGGAATGGCTCGTGCCTGGCATGCTGAAGGAGAAGGTGCACCTGCTGCTCAAGTCGTTGCCGCAGAAGCTGCGCCGGCATTGCGTGCCGCTGCCCGAGTACGCGGCGGGGTTTGCCGCACGTCACGAGGCGCGATTCGGCGCCGGCGGACTCGTCGAGGCGCTGATCGCCGACGTGCGCGAGCAGACGCAAATCGCGCTCAAGTCGACCGACTTCAAGCTCGAGACGCTGCCCGCGCATCTGTTCATGAATTTCAAGATCGTCGACGAGCACGGCCGGCAACTGGCGATGGGCCGGAATCTCGCGCAGCTGCGCTCGGAGCTCGGCGCGGACGCGCAGCGGCACTTCCAGAGGCTGGCCGCGGGCGCGGCGCTCGCGGTGGGCGGACCTGCACGCGGTGCGCCGGACGGCACATCGCCGCCGGGCGGTGCCCGGGCGGCCGATGCGCGCCGGCCCGATGCCGGCGCTTCGGCGAATGCGGCTCCGGGCGCCGGTACCGCCGTGGCAGCCACGGCGACCGCGCTCTATGACAATCTGACGACGTGGAATTTCGGCAAGCTGCCCGAGCTGCTCGAGATTCGCCGTGGCGGACAGACGCTGTTCGGCTATCCGGCGCTCGTCGACCGGACGACGCACTGCGACGTCGAAGTGTTCGATTCGCCGGAACAAGCGGCGCAGATCCACCGGGCCGGGCTGCGGCGCCTGTTCGCATTGCAGTTGCGCGAGCCCATCAAGTACCTGGAAAAGAACCTGCCCGGCTTGCGCGAGATGGCGATGCAGTTCATGCCGCTCGGCACGCAGGAGATGCTGCGCGATCAACTGATCGAAACGGCGCTCGATCGGGCCTGCCTGCAAGCGCCGCTGCCCGACGACGACGCGAGCTTCCACGCGCGCCGCGACGAGGGCAAGGGCCGGTTGTCGCTGCTCGCGCAGGAAATCGCGCGCCTCGTCGGGCACATCCTCGGCGAATACGCGGCCGTGACGAAAAAGCTCGCGCAGGCCAAGCCGTTCGCGGCCGCCCATGCCGACATGCAGCAGCAACTGCAGGCGCTGATCGGCAAGCGGTTCGTCGTCGACACGCCCTACGCGCAGCTTTCGCATTTTCCGCGCTATCTGAAAGCGATCGGGCACCGGATCGACAAGCTCAAGGCCGATCCGGCGCGCGACGCGCGCGCGTTCGCCGACATGCAGCCGCTCCTCGTGCAATACCAGCGCGCGCAGTCGGCGCGCGGCGGGGTGGCCGATGCCCGGCTCGCGGAATTTCGCTGGCTGCTCGAGGAATTGCGCGTGTCGCTGTTCGCGCAGGAACTGCGCACGCCGATGCCGGTCTCCGTCAAGCGGCTGCACAAAGTGTGGGAGTCGATGCAGCGATGAGCCGGGGTGGGGCGATCCCGCCCCACAACGTCGTGCGTCTTCTCTTCGCGACACGTCGCCGGTTTTTTGGATTCAGGTCAACCGCGCCGTGGCGCAAACGTTTTATGATGGCGGCGGTTTTCTAGAAGAGTACCCATGTCGATTTCCTTTCTTTCTTGCGCGACGCATGCCAAACGGCTCGCCGGCGCGCTTGCGGCCGCCTGCGTGGCGGTCGCGGCGGCATCCCCCGCGGCACACGCGGACGACGTCATCGTCCTCAATTCCGGCGAAGCGACGCTGTCGCTGATCGATCAGGCGACCGACCAGATCGTCGGTCAGAAGATTCCGACGGGCAAGGAGCCGCACCATTTGATGCTCACGCCCCAGGGCCGCTCGCTGATCGTGGCCAATTCGGTATCGAACGATTTGATGTTCGTCGATCCGAAGACGGGCGCTCTGCAAAAGCGGATCGAAAACATCGAAGATCCCTATCAGCTCGGGTTCTCGCCCGACGGCAAGTGGTTCGTGACGACCGGGCTGCGCCTCGATCATCTCGACATCTACTCGTACGATGTGAAGACCGACACGCCGACGCTCGTGAAGCGGTTGCCGCTCGCCGCGATGCCGAGCCACATGGCCTTCACGAAAGACGGCAAGACCGTGTTCGTCACGCTGCAGATCTCGGGGCAAGTGGCGGCCGTCGATCTGCCGACGCAGACGGTGAAGTGGAAGATGAACGTCGGCAATACGCCCGCGGGCCTGTGGCTCACGCCCGGCGACAAATACCTGCTCGTCGGCATGACGGGCGAGGACGACGTCGCCGTCATCGATTGGCGCAAGCAGTCGATCGTCAAGCGGATTCAAACGGGCAAGGGCGCGCACAACTTCCGCTCGCTCGACGACGGCGTGCACGTTGCCGTGAGCAACCGCGTGGCCAGCACGATCAGCATCATCGACGAAAACACGCTCACGAACGTCGGCGACATCACGGGCTTGATGCCCGGCCCCGACGACATGGAGCTCACGCCCGATCGGCGCTATCTGTGGGTGACGTTCCGCTTCGCCAAGCACGTCGGGATCATCGACATGAAAACGCACAAGCTCGTCAAGACGATTGCCGTCGGCCGCTCGCCGCACGGCATCTTCTTCTACGACCGTGCGCCGGTGACGGCGCCGAACGGCGCTTGACGGGGGCGTTGCCGGATGCTCCATTCGATTGCCTCGCCGCTCGACGGGTTCGTTTCGTCACTGCAGACGTGGCTCTATATCGACCTCGTCCAGCCGCTGCTGTTCAAGTTCGGTTGGATGGACTACGACGAAGATACCTACGACGCGTTGTATCCCGTCATCGTCGGCTTGCTCACGATCGTGACGATGTACGTGCTCCTGCGGCCGCTCGAAGCGTGGCGGCCCGTCGAGCGCTGGACGAGCCGCAAGGGCGTGCGCGTCGACGTGTTCTATACGTGGCTCTCGAAGCTCGGGCTGTTCAACCTGTTCTTCTTCGTCTTGTTCCAGCCGATCTTCGACAAGACGCAGGTTTGGCTGCGCTATCACGGGATCGCGAACATCAATCTCGACACGCTGTGGCCGGGCGTCACGTCGCAACCGCTCGTTGCGTTCGCGATCTATCTGATCGTGCTCGATTTTGCCGGCTACTGGTTTCATCGCTGGCAGCATCGGTTCGGGCTCTGGTGGGAGCTTCACGCCGTCCACCACAGCCAGCGGCAGCTTTCGCTCTGGAGCGACGATCGCAATCACCTGCTCGACGACGTCTTGCAAGCCGGCTTTTTCGCGGCGATCGCGATTGCGATCGGCGTCGCGCCGGCGCAGTTCGTCGTGCTCACGGCCGTCACCAATTTTGCTCAGAGCGTGCAGCATGCGAACGCTCGCCTGCCGTTCGGCCCGCTGCTCGAGCGGCTCATCGTCAGCCCCTCGTTCCATCGCCGGCATCATGCGGTGGGCTATGGCCACGAGGGAACGGCCTACGGGTGCAATTTCGGTGTGCTGTTCCCCTGGTGGGATATGCTGTTTCGAACGGCATCGTGGAATCGCACGGTCGAACCGACCGGCATCCGCCAGCAATTCGAGGGCGAAACGTATGGAGAAGGGTTCGTCGCGCAGCATTGGCTCGCGTTCGTGCGGATCGCGCGGCGGCTCCGCCTGCGGCGCGCGGGCGAGGGCGGGGCGTCCGCCGCTTGAAGGGGCGCGCGCATGAGCGACTTTTTGCGTGCGCTGGGCAAAGCCGCGGCCAGCATTTGGCACCCGCGCATGCTCTGGCTCACGTTCATGCCGTTCCTCGTTGCCGCCGTGGGCTGGGGTGCCTTTTTCTGGTTCATGTGGCAGCCGCTCGTGGGGCTTGCGCGCGGCTGGCTCGCGCTCTCTTGGCTCGGTGCGACGCTCGACCACGCCTTCGACTGGGTGGGCCTGTCCGCGCTGCATGCGGCGCTCGCGCCGTTCATCGTCATCGCGCTGTCGATTCCGCTCATCGTCACGACGGTGTTGCTCCTCATCGCCACGATCTCGATGCCGCTCGTGATGCGTCATCTGTCCTTGCGGCGTTTCGCCGATCTCGAGCAGCGCCGCGGCGGATCGTGGTACGGATCGCTGGCCCATGCGCTCGTCACCACGGTCGTGTGCATCGTGCTGTTCGTCGTGACGCTGCCGCTGTGGCTGTTTCCGCCGCTGTTCGCCGTGATTCCGCCGCTGTTGTGGGGCTGGCTGACATACCGCGTCATGACTTATGACGCGCTCGCGCTGCACGCGAGCCGCGCCGAGCGGCGGGCGCTGATTCGGCGCCATCGCGGGCCGTTGTTCGCGATCGGCATCGCAACGGGGCTGATGGGGACGGTGCCCACGTTGATTTGGGCCTGGTCCGTCTGGCTCATCGTACTGTTCCCGGTGATCACCGCCGCGACGATTTGGATCTATGCGTTTATCCTCGTGTTTTCGGCGCTGTGGTTCGGCCACTATTGCCTGGACGCGTTGCAGCGCCTGCGCGCCGACGAGGCGCTTCCATCCACTTGAGGGCGGTCTATGGCATTTGGCGTGATCATCATCGGCGATGAAATCCTTTCAGGCCGGCGCGTCGACAAGCATTTGCCGAAGGTCATCGAATTGCTGAGCGCGCGCGGTCTCGCGCTCGGCTGGGCCGAATACGTCGGCGACGATCCCGCGCGCATCGAGGCGACGCTCGCGCGGACGTTCGCCTCCGGCGACATCGTCTTCTCGACGGGCGGGATCGGCGCCACGCCCGACGATCACACGCGCCAGTGCGCGGCCCGGGCCCTCGGCGTGCCGCTAGAGCTGCATCCGGAGGCGGCCGACTTGATTCGGACGCGCATCCGGGACATGCAGGCGGCCTCGGGTGCGGCCGGCGCGTCGCAGCCGCTCGATTTCGATTCGCCCGAGAACCGCCATCGCCTGAACATGGGCGTGTTCCCGCGCGGCTCTGCGATCATCCCGAACGGCTACAACAAGATTCCCGGGTTTTCGGTGGGCGATCATCATTTCGTGCCGGGCTTCCCGGTCATGGCCTGGCCGATGATCGAATGGGTGCTCGACACCCGCTACGCGCATTTGCACCACGCGGTTGCGCATGCCGAGCGCTCGCTCTACGTGTTCGAACTCATGGAATCGACGCTGACGCCGCTCATGGAGAGGATCGAAGCCGATTTTCCGGGCGTGCGCGTGTTCAGCCTGCCGAGCGTCGGGGATGCCGAGCGCGGCGGCGTCTTCGCGCGGCGGCACATCGATCTCGGCGTCAAAGGGGAGCCGGAAGCGGTCGCTGCCGCGTTCGTCAAGCTCAGAGAGGGCGTGCATCTGCTCGGCGGCGATATCGTCGAGCCGGAAGCTTGATTTCATTACTGCCGGCGCGGGTTCGATGTCGACAAGCGAGCCGGTACGGCCCGCCTCGCCTCCCATGAACGTGAGCGGGCCTTACGCCCCCATCCACGGCAATCCGCGGAAGCACCAGCCCGTGACGGTCTTGCGGTGGCCGTTGCCGTCCTTGTCGCCCTCGAATCCTTCGAGCAGATCGTAGGCGCGGCCGAAGCCCGCTTGCGCGGCTGCCGCCGCGGCCAGTTTCGAGCGCGCCGCGCTGCGGCACAGGAACAGGACCGGCGTGTCGGCCGACGGCAGGGCCTCTTTCAACTGATCGATGAATTCGGCATTGGGCACGCCGCCGGGATAGCGTGTCCATTCAATGTGCACGTACTGTCCGTCGCCGACGAGCGGCCGGCCCACCCAGTCCAGTTCCGCGCGCGTGCGCACGTCGACGAGGCGCGCGCTCGGCTCGAGCTGCAAGAGCTCGAAGGCTTCGTCCGGCGACACGGCACCCGCATAGGGCAGTTGGTGTTCGGCGCGGCGCGTGCCGGCCCGTGCGAGGATTTGTTCGAGCGAACTCATGGCGCGTGGGTCTCCTGTAATCCCTAAAGGGACATTCTAGCCCGGCTGTCCATGCGCGCTGCGCCCGGGTCTTTGCTAGCGGTCCCGCTGTTCGACCGCGCTAAAGAAGTGCAATTTGCGGCGCCATGCACCACAATGGGATGCGCGCACAAACATCGGGCTATCAGGCACCATATTTGTGCGTTCGCCCTTCCTTGACGGGGCGCACTGCGCGAAGCGGTGCACGCTCGCTCGCGGCGCACCGCAGGGCTGCGCGCGCCGGCCGGCCGTTTGCAGCGGCGGATGCGTCGCTTGGCATGGAAGCTGCTTTTACCGGCGGCGATCGCTTGCAACCTCGGCTTTGGCGTCGGCAGGCGCGATGAGCCGAAGCTAGAAAGAAGCGAAGAACCGCCGAACCTATTAAATGGAGAAGAGGATATGAGTAAATCCGTGGCCGACGTCATGCAGCTCGTGAAGGACGAGGACGTCAAGTTTGTCGACTTTCGCTTCACCGATACGCGCGGCAAGGAGCAGCACGTCTCGGTGCCGCTGTCTGCGTTCGACGACGACAAGTTCGAAAGCGGCCATGCGTTCGACGGTTCCTCCATCGCCGGCTGGAAGGGCATCGAGGCTTCGGACATGTTGCTCGTGCCGGACCCGAACACGGCTTTCATCGATCCGTTCTATGAAGAGCCGACGCTCGTGCTGACGTGCGACGTCGTCGAGCCGGCAGACGGCAAGGGCTATGAACGCGATCCGCGCTCGCTCGCGAAGCGCGCCGAAGCGTACCTGAAGAGCACGGGCCTTGGCGACACCGCCTTCTTCGGCCCGGAACCCGAATTCTTCATTTTCGACTCGGTCCAGTGGAATACGGACATGTCGGGCTGCTTCGTCAAGATCGGCTCGGAAGAAGCCCCGTGGTCGTCGGGCAAGGAATTCGAAGGCGGCAACACGGGTCACCGTCCGGGCACGAAGGGCGGCTACTTCCCGGTCGCTCCGGTCGATACGTTCCAAGACATGCGCTCGGAGATGTGCCTGCTGCTCGAGCAGATCGGCATTCCGGTCGAAGTGCACCACCATGAAGTGGCGGGCCAAGGCCAAAACGAAATCGGCACGAAGTTCTCGACGCTCGTGCAGCGCGCCGACTGGACGCAGCAACTGAAGTACATCGTCCATAACGTCGCGCACACGTACGGCAAGACGGCGACGTTCATGCCGAAGCCCGTCGTCGGCGACAACGGCTCGGGCATGCACGTGCACCAGTCGATCTGGAAGGACGGCCAAAACCTGTTCGCGGGCAACGGCTACGCCGGCCTGTCGGAATTCGCGCTGTTCTACATCGGCGGGATCATCAAGCACGCACGTGCGCTGAACGCGATCACGAACCCGACGACGAACTCGTACAAGCGTCTCGTGCCGCACTTCGAGGCGCCGGTCAAGCTGGCCTACTCGGCTCGCAACCGCTCGGCTTCGATCCGCATTCCGCACGTGAGCAATCCGAAGGGCCGCCGTATCGAAACGCGCTTCCCGGACCCGATGGCGAACCCGTACCTGTGCTTCTCGGCGCTGATGATGGCCGGTCTCGACGGCGTGCAGAACAAGATTCATCCGGGCGAAGCCGCGGACAAGAATCTGTACGACCTGCCGCCCGAAGAAGACGCGAAGATCCCGACCGTCTGCGCCGGCCTCGAGCAAGCGCTCGAAGCGCTCGACAAGGACCGCGAGTTCCTCACGCGCGGCGGCGTGTTCACGGATTCGATGCTCGACGCCTACCTCGAACTCAAGGAAGGCGAACTGCAACGCTTCCGCATGACGACGCATCCGATCGAGTTCGAGATGTACTACTCGCTGTAAGCGATGCGATGCGCTTCGTCGTTTTCGTCGGCGAAGCGCATGTCCGAGCTCAGTCTCGAAGGGACGGCGGAGCCGTCCCTTTTTTGTTCGTAGCGCGCTGGCGCTTCTGAGTCGACGATGGTGCTCAAGAACTTGATGAAAGCGAAACAAGGCCGTGCCGAGCCGCTTTCCGACGATGCGGTGCTTGCGCAATCGGGACTGCTGCCGGGGCTCGAAGCGCTGCCGACCGTCACGCTCGTGCTGGAAAAGCGCGCGCTGCGCGTCGCGTTTGCCAATCCGTCGGCCGAATCGATGCTCGATTTATCGCGCCGGCAATTGATGCAGATGTCGTGGCCCGAGCTGTTCGCGAACGGCGACGAACTCGTTGCGACGATTGCCGCGATCGCCGAGCATCGTTTTCATGCGACGCACCTCGATGCGGTGCTCGAGCGGCCGGGGCGCGAACCGTTGCACGCGCACGTCGTGATCGGCTTTCTCGAAAGCGCGCCCGATTACGTGCTGCTCGAATTGTTCGAGAACGAGCGCCATCTGCGCACCGATCGCGAAGAGCGCATTCACGATTTGTCCATCGCCAACAAGCAGCTCATCCGTAACCTTGCGCACGAGATCAAGAACCCGCTCGGCGGGATCCGCGGCGCTGCGCAATTGCTCGAACTGGAGCTCGGCGGGCGCGAGCGTCAGGAGTTGCGCGAATACACGCAGGTGATCGTCAAGGAATCCGACCGCTTGCAAACGCTCGTCGACCGCTTGCTCGAACCGCATCGGCATCCGCACGTCGTCGGCGACGTCAACGTTCACGAAGTGTGCGAACGCGTGCGCGCCGTGATTCTCGCCGAGTTTCCGCGCGGTCTCACGATCGAGCGCGACTACGACGTGAGCGTGCCCGACCTGCGCGGCGACAAAGAGCAGCTCATTCAAGCGCTGCTCAATATCGTGCGTAATGCGGCGCAGGCGCTGCGCGAGCGGATCGGGCAGGGCGATGCGCGCATTGCGCTCCGCACGCGGATCGCGCGCAAGGTGACGATCTCCAAACGCCTGTTCCGATTGGCATTGGACTTGCGGGTGATCGACAACGGGCCGGGGATTCCCGAGGACATCCGCGATCGCATTTTTTATCCGCTCGTGTCCGGCCGCGAGGACGGCAGTGGGCTCGGCTTGACGCTCGCGCAGACATTCGTGCAGCAGCACGATGGTTTGATCGAAGTCGAGAGCCGCCCTGGACACACCGAATTTCAGATTTTGTTGCCGCTCGTCAATTGATAAGACCCACTCCATGAAGCCGATCTGGATAGTAGACGACGACCAATCGATTCGCTGGGTGCTCGAGAAAGCGCTGGCCCGCGAGAATTTCCCGACACGCAGCTTCGCCAACGTGCGCGAGGCGCTCGCCGCGCTCGAGCGCGAGAGCCCGCAAGTGCTCGTCTCCGACATCCGCATGCCCGGCCCCTCGGGCCTCGAGTTGCTGCAGGCGATACGCGAGCGGATGCCCGAATTGCCCGTCATCATCATGACGGCCTATTCCGATCTCGACAGCGCGGTGGCCGCGTTTCAGGGCGGCGCGTTCGAATACCTCGCCAAGCCGTTCGACATCGACAAGGCCGTCGAGCTGATACGCCGCGCCGTCGACGAGAGCCTGCGCGGTGCGCAGGCAGGCGAGATCGCCCTGGCCGATGCACCGGAAATGCTCGGGCAGGCGCCGGCGATGCAGGACATGTTTCGCGCGATCGGCCGGCTCTCGCATTCCGCCGCGACCGTCTTGATCACAGGCGAGTCGGGCACCGGCAAGGAACTCGTCGCGCGCGCCCTGCACCGGCACAGCCCGCGTGCGAACGGGCCGTTCATCGCTTTGAATACCGCCGCGATACCGAAGGATCTTTTGGAATCCGAACTGTTCGGCCATGAGCGCGGTGCGTTCACCGGTGCGCAGGCGATGCGGCAAGGCCGCTTCGAGCAGGCCGAGAACGGCACGCTGTTTCTCGACGAAATCGGCGACATGCCGTTCGATCTGCAAACGCGGCTGCTGCGCGTGTTGTCGGACGGACAGTTTTATCGCGTCGGCGGCCACAGTCCGCTGCGCGCGAACGTGCGCGTGATTGCCGCGACACACCAGAATCTCGAATCGCGCGTGCGTCAGGGCTTGTTCCGCGAGGACTTGTATCACCGCCTCAATGTCATCCGCTTGCGTCTGCCGCCGCTGCGCGAACGGCGCGAGGACATTCCGCTGCTCACGCGTCATTTCCTGCAGAAGAGCGCACGCGACCTCGGCGTGGAGCCCAAGCGCGTGTCGGATGCGGCGCTCGCCTATCTGGCGACGCTGCCGTTCCCGGGCAACGTGCGTCAACTCGAAAATTTGGCGAATTGGCTTACCGTGATGGCGCCGGCGCAGACGATCGAAATCAAAGACCTGCCTCCCGATCTCGTGCCGGGCGGCACGCCGGAGGGCAGCGCGGACATCGTTGCCGGTCCTGCCGCGGCCGTGCAGGCCTCGGCCAGCGCCGCGGCGCTACCTGACGTCGAGCGCAACGGCAGCGCGTTCGCACCGGCCGCGCTCGCCGGCGTCGCGACGAGTTCGCCCGTCAGCGTGTGGGAGAGCGGGCTCCGTGCGGAAGTGGCGCGCATGCTGCGCGAGAACACCGCCGACGTCATGGACGAACTTGCGCGGCGCTTCGAGGCAGCCGTCATTCGCGAGGCGTTGGACTTCACGCGCGGCCGCAAGGTGGAAGCCGCGGAGCGGCTCGGCATCGGCCGCAATACGATCACGCGCAAGATCCAAGAGTTGAACTTGGAGCCTTGACCTTGAGGTGGAAGCCGCCGCGCGAGAGGGTTTCTCGCGGCGGCCTCGTTGCCGGTGATCGGAGATCGGCCCCGCGTGCCGTGGTTGCGAGCGTTTTTGCGAAGGTTTGCGAAGGTTTGCGAGGGCTTATCGGAACGGCGATACGATGCTCGCTGCTTTCTGGGCCTTTACGGGCCGGGTATTTTCTTCCGGGTGCCGTGGATTGTTCTTGAGGAAGACGCCGACGTTGGAGTTGTATTCCCTGTTCTCATTGAACGTCACATCCGGGGCGGGGGAATACGCTTCGAGAAAGTAGCGCCCGTTTCCATAGTAATCGTCGAGGCATGCTTGGTTCATCTGGCGAGAGTCCTTGTCGTAACAGCGATTGCGGGTTTGAGATAGCGGGACCTTGACGCCGTAGCCAAAATTATTTTCATCATATTCGGGTGCTTCATTTCCTGTTTCGCTTTTCCTTAATTTGACCGCTTCGAATTTTGCGGTATAGCGCTCGTGGCTGCGATCGAGCGAGGCCGTGCACTCGACTGCGTATTTGCCTGGGTCTCCCACGAGAAGATCGGCGAGGAGCACGGCCGAGACGTTGCCGTCCGGCTGTGAGGCGGCGCGATAGGCGTGCCCGTCGGAATGAACGGCGACGCAGCGCACGGCGGAATAGGTCGGGACGGAGTCCTTCCTGTCGACGAAATCGATGGAGGAGGTGGCATGGGCCGATGTTGCGAAGCCAAATGCTAGGAAGACGGCTGAAATAGTCGCTTTCGGGTGCATGTCAGTTTCCTCTATGAGCGAATGGATGGGGTGTTCGATAAGCTGAAGCCATCTGTTGAAATGGCAGATGCAATGTCCAAGGTGGACAAAGCGATAGTGCAGATGGAAAGCGGATAGCGGCCGTCCGTGGCTCATTTTTAGGATGGATTTACTCTTCGCGTACCGCTGGGGAAGGTAGCGGGCTGTCGTCGAGCGCGCGCAGTGACGCGCGCTTTGCATGACCCCACGCAGGCAGCGTTGAAACGAGGGCGAATAACGGTTCCTAGTGAGGCAGGTCACTCAATGCACGTGCCGGCATTTTGTTACTGAGCGAATGTCCAAAGCCCAAGTCTGCCGAGGCTTGCAGCCAGTCTGAGACGCGAGTCACGCCATTTTGAAATGGCTCTTAGTCGCTGATTTCGAGCCTCCTCGAGCATCGACTGTGCAGTTAGCAGTTCCGTGAACGTACCAACGCCCTCGTCGTAGCGGCCGCGCGCCATGTCAAGCGCGCTCTGAGCATCATCAAGTAGATCCCGCGAATTCACGAGATTCGCTGCGCTGGTCCGCACGTCGTGATAACTGCTCCAAACCTCGAGCGATACCTGAAGTTCGCCATCGCGCAGTTCGGCTTCTTGCATCTCGGCTCGCGCTTCGGCGCGTTGGATGCCGTAGCGGGATGTCAGGCCGTCGAATAGAGGGATCGTCATCCGAATGCCGACTGTGCCGCTGCTGGCCGGGCTGCCGGACCGCGAAGCGGAGCCCGGATTTCTTCGGGCCACGCTGCCGACCAATGCGATCGTTGGACGAGCCTGAGATCGCGCGATATCGATCTCCGCGCGCGACGCGTCCAAGTTCGCCCGAGCGGCCAAAAGTTTTGGTGCGTACCGCTTTGCGCTCTCGATTAACTCGTCAACGTCGGATTCCATGTGTGCGAGCGCATCCTCGTCCGCTTCTCGGTCCTCGGCGGCGACCCTGAGGGGCATGTTCGCGTCGAGCCCAAGTGCTACGCAGAGTGCACCGATTACCGACCGCAAATGCCCTTCGGCATTGACGCGCTCGAGCGTCGCGCGCCGATAGCTGGCGCGCGCCTGCAGTTCATCGGAACGTGTTCCTGCACCAGACACATGCTTAGCAGTTGCCTGTGCGAGGCTCTTGCGTGCGATCGATTCAGCCCGGCTCGCCCCGTCGACCGACGCTTGCGCATCCCACACCGCATAGACCGCTTCGACGGCCTTGAAAAGAACCGCCTGAAGCGTCGCGTCGTGCACCGAATTTGCGGCGAACAACAAGGCGCGAGCTTGCCGCTGTGTGGCACTGCGCTTGCCAAAATCGAAGAGCGTCCAACTCATGTTGAGCGTCCCATAAGCATTGAACGAGGTCTGAGACTCAGCAATCTGTCCGTGCTTGCCGCTGTCGTCGGGGGCAGATTGCGTTTCGCGCTGGTACCCAGCAGTCGCCGCGAGCGTTGGCAAATAGGCCGCATCGGCGATGCCGAGCGCGGCGAATCGTGCGCGTGCCGCCGACCAGGATTTGAGGGCTTGAGGATGCGCGCAGATCGCTCGCACTATCGCATCCTCGAGCTTGAGCGGTCGCGCGTCCGGCAGTGTTGGGCATAGCATGCCGGTAACCGGCGATGGTGTTGTGATCGCAGAGACGTTATCGCGGACGCGATAATGATCGAGCGTGTGCCCTGCGGCGGCAGGGACGCTTGAGAGCATGACGGCTGCCGCAGTAAGGGCGCATCGACGTTTCATCGGCCGCTTGCCTAACGGGGCTTCGACGCTTTGATACCACGCGCCTCGGGTGTTTCCTCGGCTGTCTCAGCACGTGGCGTGATCCGACCATTGGACAGTGTCAGTACTCGGCCGGCGGAAGCGATGGTTTCAGGCCTATGCGCGACGATGATCCGCGTCATCTTTAGCATGCTGACCGCGACGTTAACTTGGTGTTCGCGCTGCAGATCGAGGTGACTCGTCGCCTCGTCGAGCAAAAGAATCTTCGGGCGCTTGTATAGTGCACGAGCCAACAGTACCCGTTGCTTTTGACCGCCCGATAGAACGGTGCCCATATCGCCTATCAACGTGTTATACCCCATCGGCATCGCGATGATATCTTCATGTACCGCGGCGAGCGTCGCGCATTCGGCGATCCACCTGGCGTCGGCATGCGGATCAAAGAAGCTGATGTTGTCGGCGATCGATCCAGCAAAGAGGATGTCGTCCTGTAGTACCGTTCCGATAAGATTGCGTAGTCGAGCTAATCCTAGCCGTTCGAGTTCCACGCCGCCTATGCGGACCTTGCCATCCGTCGGTTTAACCATTCCGGTCAAGATGTTCATGAAGGTCGTTTTGCCACAACCGGACGCTCCGACGAGCGCCACGGATTCGCCGGCTTTGATCGAGAGGGAAAGCCCGTCGAGCACAGCAGGCTCGCCGTCTGTATAGCGAAAGACGATCTGTTCGCATTCGATACTTGCAATAAGGTCTTCCACTTCGTCGGGCTCGTGGCGCAGGTCCGTGCTCGACTCGGGTTCAGCGTGCACGAGGTCTGCAAGTCGCTCGGCATGAGGTCGCAGCATGCGCGCTTCGAAGCACTTATCGATCAGGCTACTGGCGCGACTATCGAACTGAATCCTGTATGCATTGAAAGCGATCAACGCGCCAACTGTGAACTCACCGTTTATGACCATGCGCGCGCCAAGCCAGATGACGAGAACGCTTTCGAGGCTGAACAGTAAGCCGTTGAATTCTTGATAGAGCAGCTGCAGCTTTTGAACTCGGAGGTTGGCATTGATCTGCTCGACAAGCAAGGATAGCCATCTCATATGGCGCTGATCTTGACGGTTGAACAGCTTGATGGATTTTATGCCGCGCACTGTTTCGAGGAAGTGACTCTCCTGCTTTGCTGCGCATACGATTTGCTCTTCGTTCGCGCGTTGCAGGGGCCGATGACAGGCGGCATGCGTTAGCGCATACAGCGCCATCGCAGCTAGCGCGACACAGCCGAGTGCAGGGCTGTAAGCAAGCATCATCGCCAACGTTATAACCGACATCAGCCCGTCGATGACGGCGGTGAGAAACGACGTGGTAAGCGTCTGCTGGATCGTGTCGATTGCACCAAATCGGGAGATGACATCGCCCAGGTGGCGCCGCTCGAAATAGCGCATGGGCAGGCCGAGAAGGCGCACAAATGCATTCGCTCGCCATTGAATGTTGAGGGTCGTGCCGAAGTACATGAGTGCCCATGTACGGATCGCGCTGATCGCCTTTTGCAGCAACAGCAGTACGCAGAAGCCGCAAGCTAGTAACGTCAGCAACTGCTGGTCGGAGCTCACTATCGCTTCGTCGATTACCCATTGCAAGAAGAACGGGTGAACCAAAATGAAGACCTCGAGCGCAAGTGCGAGCACGAGCATTATGGCGAGCGAGCGCCTCAATCCAGATATAGGGCCTAGCAGCGTGCGTATTTTGACGATGGGCGCTGCCTTGCGGTGTTTGAAATTACCGGTTGGCCAGAGCTCGAGGGCGACGCCGGTGAATGAATGCGAGACTATGTCGAGAGAGAGCTTGCGAATGCCTTGCGCAGGATCGTGAATGACTGCACTGTTGCCCTTCACTTCCTTCAGCACGACGAAGTGATTGAAGTCCCAATGCAGGATGCATGGGGTTCGCAGTTGCCCGAACTGATGCAAGTCGAGCTGCAGCGCACGCGTGCCGAGCTGGAGTCGATGTGCTATTTCGATGATTCTCGGAAGTGCTATCCCCTTTAGCGACGTCGCGAAGCGGCCGCGCAGCGTCGGGACATCAACGTGATGGCCGTAGTACCCGGCGATCATCGCAAGGCATGCAAGTCCGCATTCGGAAGCTTCGGCTTGCACGAGCATGGGTAGCTTGCTGGCAACGCCGAACGAAAGACCGTGAACAATGGGCATGAGGACGGGCGGAATCAGAGTTTGCGGGTAACGGTGTAGAGTGGTTCGAGCGCCCACTCATACAGGCGTCTGCGTTCCTGCAAGATGTCTGCTTGGAGCATCATGCCGGCTTGCAGTGGGTGTGGCTTGCCGTGCACGGTCACGCCCTGCTCATCGAGAAGCGCAGTCACGCGATAAAAAGTGCCGTCTCTTCCGTGAGTGTTTGTGGCCGCCATCATCCCGCTTTTCGATAGTTCTTCGGCGGACAATGCGGTGCGAGCGACGGATGTTATGCGGGCGTGATATTGGCCGAATTTTTGATACGGGTAAGCGAGATATCGGACACGTACGGAATCGCCGATCTGCACGAAGCCAACAGCGGTGCTTGGAACGAACAGAAAAACTTGCCAGCGGGCCCCGTCGGGGACAATGCTCGCCGCTGGATGTGTGGGATCGACCATTTGCCCAGGTTCCGCAATGACTGCGGTGGCGATGCCCGTTTCGGGTGCGGTAATGGCTAGCTCGCGCCGGGCCTCGCTCTCGATGAGCATCCGGTCAACGTCCATCGTCGTGCGGCTCAACTGCAATAACTGATTTTGCTGGCGTAGCTCGAGGCTGGCTAATTCACCCGATGCTTGCTTGAGTGCGCGTGACGCGTTGGCGCGGTCGCGCCACAGAGCGATCAGCTTCGATTTTTGATCGAGCTGGTCGACTTGTCGCTCTCTAAATTGATCAGTCGAGATAAAGTCCTGCGCTAGCAGCCGCTGGTAGCGGGCGACACCCTCGGCGGCGATCGAGATACGTTGTTGTTGGCTCGCGATTTGATCGTCAAGTCGTGCAAGTTCGACGCGGAGACTGGCTACGGAGTCTGTTAGGGTATCGCGCTCGCGCTCATGGAGCTGCCGTATTGTTTCGGTCTCATGCAGCAGCGAGTTTTTGCGCTGGTGTGCCTGCTTAATCAAGGCGGCCTGAGTGTGACCTTCTGTCGAGCTTTGAAGATCGGTCGAAACCGTGTAAAGCGTCATCCCCTTCGTGACGCGCTCACCTTCGACCACGGCTTTACGAATGACGATGCCGGGGTAGGGGGCGTAGACCTTGACGAGTCCCGTGTCCGGCGTGACGATGCCTGCGACGCCGACGCGACGCGTGTAGCTGCCGAGCGCAAGCAGCAGTGTCAAGCTGAACGCCATACTTGCCGCGGTGACCGTCAGCACAGTCAGCGGCACGGGGCGGACGAGCACGATTCCGCCGAATGGTTGTGCTCGCTGCGCATCCTTGGCCTCGCGTCGAAACGGAGATCGTCGGTCATTCGCCGGCATGTGGCATCGCCTATCGGAGTGCATCGAAGGGATTGAATACGGCTACCGAGGATTTCATCAACCGGCCCGTCAGGAACCATTCCATGCCGTGCGTGATGACGTCTTGAAGATTTCGAGGAACACCGCCATCGCCTTGGCAGATCAAGAAATGATCACCGCACGGAATGTACTCGGACACGAAGGGGCGATTGTGGGCCACGAGGTAGGCTAAGCCCGCCTCGTAATTCACGGCAGGCGAACTTTCGTCACTGCCTCCCTGAACCACGTAAAGCTGCGCCGCTGTTCCTAATGCATCTTCGGCGGGTGAAGCAGTGCCAATCGAGCGCCAATAGCGTTGATCGTGGCCCGCGATTGTCTTGCCTCCCTCGAGGTCGGTCCCTCGACGTACTTGCTCCCACCGTGCCAACGTCGATCGCAGTCGTCCTTGCGCACCGCTCGGTTCGTCGCCGACGAAGCTCCAATTTCCCCAACCCGTGAGCGCAGCGTGGACGGTCGCTAGGGGTTGCCCGATTCCGAACCCGGAGATCAACAATAGATGCGATACATTCGTCGACGAGGTCGCGAAGCGCGTGGCCCATGCCACGCCTTCAGACCCGGCGACGATCATGAAATGCGGATGAAGCCAGTTACGACTCCGGACATCGTCCACGACGGCTTGCAGCGCTGCCACTCGCACCTCTAGATTTTCCATTCGCTGGAACGCCGGCGAGCAGTCGATCCCGGTTTCGCGTGCGAAGCGGTTTTCAATGCCGGGGTTTTCCATGACAATTAGCCGCGCATTCGCCTTGAATTGGAGGGCGAACGCTTCCGGGCCGGCGGTTCGATGATTGTCGGCAGATATTGAAAAAGCACCGGCACAACCGCTGCCGGGTAGGAAGATCACCAGCGGTAATTCCCTTGATGAGTTGTCTGATGAGTAGTACCGCAGGCGCGCACCATCATAGGATAAAATTTCGTTGCCGAAAAATGGAAATTTGGTCCCGTCCGCAGTAGGCACCGTGAAAGTTATTCTTGCATCGTTGCTGCTATGGGGGATGAAATCGTTCCCATTTTTTGGAAATGCAAGAGTTGGTGTTGTGAGCGAGATTAATGTGGCAATGATGGCTGACAAGAATTTGGTTTTCCATGAGATTTTGTGGCTGATGACATCAAGGGATTTGAATGGAGTGCGTCGACATCTTTGCCATGTTTCTTTCGATGATTGACCATGAAATGCCGTGTGAAAGCGCAAATTGTTCCAGACGAATGATGATGGCTTTGTGGCTGGAGCAGAATAGACTTGCATTGTTGAATTTTTTGACGAAGCTGTATCGATGAAGCACGGATTCTCCCAGCCCGCTACCGGCGCGGCACACTTCTTTTGCTCCGCATTGCGAGCAGACAGAGGGAACCTCGCAGGAAAGTCGGTGAAAACTCGCCACTGCGGCGTGGTTGAGAAAATCAGTTAGCGTGCTGGATTTGACATTAAGATCGAGTTTGAAAAGAGGCGGTAACGTGTTGCGTAAGTCGTCATCAATTGCGACGTTTCCGTTCGCCCTTATCGTCATGGCAACATAGCGGGGCGGAGGAATGGCGGGTGCCGCGCTTGCGCATAGGCGCTTGAGCGGCTCTGTGAACTGTCTTACGTGAACCGTCAGGTCGGCATCGCGGATCCACTCCTCTAGAGCGCCCAATAAAAACCGGGCTGCTGCGCCCGCCGTCGTTGCGCTCGCGCTATCGCGTGTATGATTCTGATTTAAAAAATGGATTCTCTTAACTTGCAAATCATCGACAAAGTGACGATATATCTTGCGCCCGTCGAAGCTCGGATTCACGACGCAAATGATGCCGGAGAAAATTCAATTATGATGCTTGTTGGCATTATTTAGTTTTTG
>NZ_JBQCIF010000117.1:0-51130 GCF_051953955.1 Trinickia sp.
GGCGATCGGGTATAATTTCGGCCCCCGGCTCAGGTGTCCGGGGCGTCGTACAATCACGCCTTCGCCTCCCCATAGTTCAACGGATAGAACACGGGTCTTCTAAACCTGAAATCGAGGTTCGATTCCTCGTGGGGGGGCCAACCCGTTCGTCGCCGCTGCCTCACAGCGGCAGGCGCTGCTGTTTCGGGCGCGCGTCGCAAAGGTAGTCCACGATGCGATTGCCTGCGAGCACGGCTACCATCACGACCAGCGAGATCTTCAAGATAGGTTTCATGGTTCGTCCTTGACTTTATCCAACCGCAACTTCGAGAAATCGTCCGACGAGCGCGCGCGGCGCTGACCATTCGGACGACTGTGCCGTTCGTGCTCGATCTTCGATGATGCGTGCATGGGCGCCACCGTGGCGTCCGGCGCATGCGGCTTTCGAGCGTGCGGCTCGTTCGCCGCGTTTCGGCGGCGCCGAGCGCCACTTCCTTCCGTCGAGCGAGTTGCCCAATGATTGAGCAAAATCAGTGTCGTCCACAGAAAACAGTCCGATTTCCCCGTCCCCCCGTCCCGTTCGAGGTCCTGACCGGCGATCATTCGTCATTTAACGCACGCCTAACGGCACTTGAACACATGACGACTGAAATTTGCGAACGAGTGGTCCACACCGAGGCCCTGCTTCCTCACCTGGCAACGAAAAACGACATCACGACGATCGAGGCGACGCTGTTGAAGTGGTTCATCGGCACCGCGATCGGACTCACGAGCGCCGTCACGGGTATCGTCTTTGCAGCAGCCCAACTCTTTCATTGAACGGCGCATCACAGGAACGACACCCAGGGCCGCTTCGGCCTCGAGCCACTCCGGCCACTGGCCGCTCCGCCATCTGTGCTCACCGAGTGCGAGGTGGCGGAGGCTGCCGCACGTTCGGCCTCTCCCATGGCTGTCCATGCCTTGCTCAGCAATGCGCATGCCGGCATCGTTCGTGCCGGCCTGTCCTCGTCTCACGTCTACGCTCGTGCCATCGCGCAGCGGCGCCTGCTTTTTGTTCCTGGTATCGGTTGGCTTGCTGATTGGGACATTAAATGGCCGATTCGCCTGACGTTGATTTAATTGCCTCGCTTATCACGAATTTAATTGAGATGGTCTATCTCAATTAAATATAAGACCAACGGAAGTGTGATCGAGGGGTTCCGTTTCTTTCGGACAAAAATGCGTGCATTCGAACATTGTTGGTACCGCATGCTTGGGCTAGAATCGAGCGCACCGCGCGGTCTATGCCGCGCGCAAGCCATCAGCCGCACGGCTGCAGACGTTGGATATTCCGAATGAACAAAAGCTGATTCGAAGCCTCAACGAAACGGATTGCGAGATATATGAAAAATGCCGGCTTTCGTGTGGCGGCTTAATTATCCTGTCTGTTTTTTGCGCAACATTTCGTCGCCGTCCGCCCACGGTTATTAAATTACAGCGGCGGTTCTTTCATGTCGCAATGGCAATAGCGAGGATGAAAACGCATGACTCCCCGGAAGATCTTGTTGTTGTCCCGTCCCAGGCATCGAATCCGCATCGCCGTGCTCGACGATCATCCGATCGTTGCCCTCGGCGTCGCAACCTACTTGCGCGATCACGCCGACTTCGACCTCGTGGCGAACGTCTCGACGATCGACGATTTGTTCATCGCGCTCGAGCGCGGCATCTGCGATGTGGCACTCGTCGACTTCTACCTTCCGGAGGACCGGTTGGATGGCGCCACGTTGGTCAGGCGCTTGCGCGTCGAGGTGCCGCCGATCACGATCGTGGTGTTGTCCGCGGCGCGCGCGAGCGATACCGAATGCGTCTGCCATCGGGCAGGCGCCAATGCCTTTCTCGAAAAATCGACGCCGTTGCCGCTCATCGCGGAGACGATCCGCAGTGCCGTCGCATCGCCGCGCAAGTTCTTCGTCATGCGCGAGGGCAGGATCGAGGCCCGCGTGCCGCATGCTCGCGAGGACATGTTGTCGGCTTCCGAAATCGAGATATTGCGGCACATCGCCGATGGCTTATCCGTCACGCAAACGGCCGCAAGACTGCGGCGGAGTAAGAAGACGGTCAGCACGCACAAGCGGAGCGCCATGCGCAAATTGAGCGTATCGGACGATCTCGGCTTGGCGCTGTTTCTGAAAGAGAAGTTTCGGTACTGAACCGGGGGGCAGCGATGGGTATGAGCGCGCGCTGCAGCCTGTTTTTTGCGCGAGGCGGTTTTCGAACGCAGGGTTTCGTTCGCCAACTCGTCTGTACGATGGCGGTTGCATGGTTGGCGGCGGGAGCGCAGGCGCAAGTAGGCGAGGAGGCCGCGCAGCGTGCGGGCTGTGACCGAGGCGGCATGACCGCGCTCAACGACCGCACCGCGCCGCAGGCCGGCGCCGTGCGGCCTGCCCTCGAGGCGCGGCAGGGTGATGTGGGACAGCTCGCATGCGGTGGCGCAGCCGGCGGCCACATGCCGCTGACGATCGTGCTCGGCTACGAGAAGCGCCTGGTGATAGGCCTCGCGACAGCCGCCGCCGTCATCGCATCGGCCGTCATCGCAGCGCTCGCGTGGGCTTATCGGCGCACGCAGGCGGCACGTGCCGCGGCCGTGACCGCCCGCGCGGAAGCGATCGTCGCGCGCGAGCAGGCGCTCGCGGCCGATCGTGCGAAGTCGGCGTTCGTGGCGATGATGAGCCACGAAATCCGCACGCCCATGAACGGCGTCGTCGGCGTGCTGGACTTGCTCGATACGATGGCGCTGGCCGATGAGCCGCAGCGCTATTTGAGCATCGCGCAGCATTCGGCGCGGATGATGCTGCGCGTCGTCGACGATACGCTCGACTACCTGAAAATCGAACAAGGCGCGTTGACGCTCGACGTCGCGCCGTTCGATATCTGTGCGCTCGCGGCCGCGGCCGTCGAGTTGCATGCCCCGCTCGCGGCGCGCAAGGGCCTCCCCCTCTATTTGGCGACGATGCCGCACTTCGATCGGCAACTCATCGGCGACGAAGTCCGCGTGAATCAGATCGTGACTAATTTGCTCAGCAATGCCATCCGCTTCACCGAACGGGGCCACGTGCTACTCGAGGTGCGGCGCAAGTCGGTGCGCTCCCACCCGTGGCTGATACTGACCGTTCTCGATACGGGCGCCGGCATTGCGGAGGCCTATCGCGCCCGTCTGTTCTCGCCGTTCACGCAGCAAGATAATACGACCACGCGCCGCTATGGCGGCACGGGCCTCGGGCTGTCGATCGTCAAACGCCTCGTCGATCTGATGGACGGCACGATCGACATCGAAAGCCGGGTGGGCGCAGGCACTTGTGTGCGTGTCCGGTTGCCGATTCGATGGGGTGGCGAGCGCCGCGCATGGCCGCGTGCCGGCCCGGCACGGGCCGCGATTCGGATGCCGGTGTCCGCGATGAACGTGGCTACGCGTGCGGTGCTGGGCAAGTTGGGCGTGCGATGTGTCGCGCGCGGTCGCGGCACCGATATTGAAGTCTGCGCCGAAGCGAACGGGGCGGTGGCCGTGCTGGCTCGCGACGGCTCGCGGCGCGTGGTGCGCTCGATCGACGATCTGGCCGGCGCGGTGGCGGCCAGCCTTGGCCGCGTCGGGGCGCAGTGCGACGCTGAACGCTGTGGAGCCGACGTGAGCCAGCCTGCGTCGCCGGCGGGTGACCGTGCTACCGCTCCGCTCGTTGGACGGCGAGTGCTCGTGATCGAGGACAACGACGTCAATCGGGACATCATGATGCGACAGCTCGAGGCGCTCGGAGTGCGAGCCGGCGAGGCCGCCGACGGCATCGAGGGCTACGCGCGTTGGCGGAGCGATCGGCCGGCGCTCGTCCTGCTGGATTGCCACATGCCGGGCATGGACGGCTATACGCTGGCACGCAACATCCGCCGAGCGGAAGCGGACGGCCTGGGGCGCACGACGATCGTCGCGATCAGTGCCAATGCGACGCAAGACGATGTGCGCGCTTGCCGCCAAGCGGGCATGGACGACTACCTCGCGAAGCCGATCACGCGGCTCAAGCTGGCCGCCCTCCTCGAAAAATGGGCGCGGACGACCGATGCCGATGCAGAACCCACACCTACGTGAAATGCGCGAAACCCATCTCATGTGCTCGTTCGAATTGTCCGAACTGTCGACGCTGTACGGCGAAGAAGGGCTGCGAACGCTGTTGGCGGTTGCACTCGACGAGTTCGATTGTCAGCTCATTGCCTTCGATGGTGCTTGCCGCGAGAAGCAGTGGGTTCGCGCGGCGCACGCCCTGCATCGGCTGACGGGAACGGCGGCGTTTTTCGTGCGCGACGAAGGCGTGCTCGAGCCGCTCAATCATGCCGAGGGTGCACTTCGTCTCGCCGATGCATCGCTGATCGGGCTGGCCCTGCCGGTCGCACGCTCGACGCTCGACGTGCTCAGAGCCGTGTTCGTCGACGAATGCGCCAAGGCGGGTGCGGCCCGCTAACCGGCAGGTGCAATTTCTTCGTCGCCCAGGAACCGTCGCCGCGCGGTTCGTACGGAATCATTTTTTCTTTCGGAAGGCGTTCGATGAGCGACATGGCTTCGGTACCGCTTCGCCGCGATGCATCGAGTGTTGCGCTCGCACGGTGGCTCGTCGCGATCGGTGCGCGCGGCGATGCGGTAGCGGCCGTGCTGATCGCGCTAGTCATGGCGATGATGATCGTGCCGTTGCCGCCGATCGTCATCGATGCACTGATCGCCGTCAATATTGGCGCCGCGGTGCTGCTGATCGCCCTCGCCATGTATCTGCCGAGCGCCGCTTCGTTTTCGAGCTTTCCGGTCGTGCTGCTGCTGACGACGCTGTTTCGGCTCGGCATCGAGGTCAGCACGAGCCGCTCCCTTTTGCTGCACGCGGATGCTGGCCATATCGTCGACACGTTCGGCCGTTTCGTTGCGGGCGACGATATCTCGGTCGGCTTGATCGTTTTCGCGGTCATCGCGATCGTCCAATTCCTGGTCGTCACGAAAGGAGCCGAGCGTGTGGCTGAAGTCGGCGCGCGCTTCGCGCTCGACGCGATGCCAGGGAGGCAGATGGCGATCGATGCCGATCTTCGCGCGGGTTTTACGCGGCCCGAGACGGCGCAGCGCTTGCGTGAGGACCTGGCGAGAGAGAGCCGGATGCACGGTGCGATGGACGGCGCCATGCGGTTCGTCAAAGGCGATGCGATCGCGGCGCTCGCGATCGTGGCCGTCAATCTGACGGCTGGCGTCGCCATCGGCGTGGCCCGGCGCGATCTGTCGCTTAGCGACGCGTTCGAGCGTTATGCGATTCTGGCGATCGGCAACGCGCTCGTTGCGCAGATTCCCGCACTGCTGATCGCGATCGCCGCGGCGCTCCTCGTTACCCGGGTCGGGGAGGAGTCCGGCTCGCAGGGCTCGACGGTAGGTGGCCAGATCGCGCACCAGGTGCTCGGCGCGCCGGCCGCATGGCTGTTGGCTGCCTTCGTGACGGCGGTTCTCACAGTCGTGCCCGGCATGCCATGGCTCGTCTTCCTGCTGCTGTCGATAGCCATGGCCGCCATCGGTGCGGCACGGCTGCGTCGCGAAGCGCATGCCCGGGAGCGCGCGGCATCACCGGTGAGACTGCCCGTGCGCGACGGGGTGCCCGACGACGTCGACGTGCGTCAGATCGTGCCGATACGCGCGATCGTGGTAGCGCTTTCGTCGCGGGCCGGCACCGGAAATGCCGATGCCGCCGCCGAGCGCGACCAGGCGGTGCGGCGAGCGATACGGCGCATCCGCAACGAGTTGGTCCTGCGCTACGGCATGACCGTGCCCGTCATCGAGGTCGATCGCGTCGAGCGGCTCGACGCCGACGATTACGAAGTCGCCGTGCACGAAGTGGCGGTCGCGTCAGGCCGGTTGCACTGGGAACGGGACGGATTGCTTGCCGCCGGCGATTTGGCACTGGCGTTGCGTCGAGCGCTGCAGCGGCATGCGGCGCGGTTCGTCGGCATTCATGAAGCACAATTGATATTCAATTGGCTGCAGCGCGAGATGCCGGCGATGGCGAAGGAACTCGCGCAGGCGACGACGCTACCGCGTTTCGCGGAAGTCATGAAGCTGCTCGTGCTCGAGCGCGTGTCGCTGCGCAACGTGCGGGAGATCGCCGAAGCGCTCGTCGCGTGGGCGCCTCGTGAGAAGGAAACGACGATGCTGGCCGAGCACGTGCGCGTGGCGCTCGCCGAACAGATTTGCGCTGAATTCGCTCGCGATGGCGTGTTGCGAGCATGCCTGCTCGAGCGCACACTCGAGGCGCGCCTTACGGATGCTCTGACACAGACGGCGGCGAGTCCCCTGCTGACGATCGAGCCGGATCTGGCGGAGCACTTGATCAGGCAGATTCGCGTACTGGCTGCGACGCCGCCCGAGCCTGGCGCGGATCTGGTCTTACTGACGACGCAGCAGCTGCGGCGGCCGCTGCGTCACTGGCTCGCGGACGAACTGGCGGAGACGTATGTGCTCTCGTATGCCGAAGTCGTGTCGACACAGCGTGTGAAGGTGCTCGGCAGCATTACGCTGGACTCCGCTTCCCCAACTCCAACTCCAACGCAAACTGCGGATCCGACGCCGGGAACGGTTGCTTAGCCTGCGGAGCGCTGCCGTCACACTACGATCCGAACGCGTCGTCGTCTATTTCGATCGGGGCATCGGGCTGCTCGCCGAGCGCTTCCGCTTCTTCGACGATCTTGAAAATGATGGCGACGGCCCGATAGCAGTCGGCCGGGATGGCCGCTTGCAATTCGCCGTGACGGTCTAGATGGCGAGCGAGCCGGCGAAAGCGAAAGACGAAAACGTGTTCTCGCAGTGCGTCGTTGGCCATCCGCATCGCATCGCCGCCGATCGCTTTGGCGATGACGATCGGCGGCTCCAATTCGTCGCCTCCGTATTGCAAGAGGACGGCGACGTGTTCCGGATTCGTGATGAGGACGCGGCGGCCGCGCGCTCGGCGCACCGGCGGCGTCGCGTGGACGGCTTCGGCAAACGAAGCGCGGAGCCGGGCGCGCGTGCCCGGATCGCCCGTCGTTTGTTTCAGCTCGTCCTTGAGTTCGGGGTGCGTCATGAACAGGCCGCGGCGGTGCTGTCGTTTCGCGACGAACACCGAAAGTACGGCGGGGACGAGGAGCGCCGCGAAGAGAGCGCGAACGAAGGCATGCAAAGCCGAGATGCCGGCGTGCAGGTCGAACGCCAGCGACGTCCATTCGATCATGATGCCGACGAGCGCGAGCTGTTCGCGCAAGAGACCGTAGGCCGCTGAACCGACGATGCCGGCCGTCATCAGCGCGAGTACGGCTGCCATGAGGTTCTTCGCGCCGAGAAGGGCTTTGACGTGTTTTGCGGCATTGAGTCGCTTCAGCGACGGCCTGATCGTCTTCGGTGCCCACGATAGACCGCCGCAAATCCACGCCGCGAGCGCGGCCGCGGCGGCTGCGATGAGAGCCAGCAGGGTGACGACGGTGCCGATCAGGGCGGCGCAGAGCAGGATCAGCCGTATGCAAGCATCGACGCGATCGGGGCCGGCCAGATGTGCGAATGCGCTCTGTTGCAGCGCGAGCCACCGGCCGATGCCGATATCGAGGAGGGCGAACAGCGTCTCCGTTGCGAGTGCCGCGGCGACGAAGCCGGCGAATATCTCGCTGCGCGCGACGTTGCCTTCGGCGCGTGCTTCGCGCAGGCGCTTCTCGGTCGGCGGAAGCGGCTTGTCGCTCATCGCGGTTCCGGTTCCGGTTCCGGTTCCGGTTCCGGTTCCGGTTCCGGGGGCGGGGGCGGGGGCGGGGGCGGGCGACGCGTGCCTTGTCCGGAAGCCCCATCACCGGACGTCGAGCGATCTCCTGCCGCATCACGCAACGTTCGACGCACTTCCTGTCCGTGCCTGCCGGCGAGGTCGCCGGCCGCCGGGAGCAAGCGAGGCAGCGTCAGCGCGAGCAACAACACGAGCACGACGCTCTTGAACGGCAGGGCTGCGACGTAAGCGGGGAATTTCGCGTTGACGCGCGATAGCAGCGCGAAGCAAGCCTCGATCGCAGCAAGGGCCAGCAGATAGGGGGCGGCCAATATGAGCGCAAATCGCATCGCCGCGGCGAGCAGGATGCCGAACGGCTCCCATGCATGCGGGCCGAGCGGCGGCAGTGCAGCGACCGTAGGCCACACCGCGTAACTCGATGCAACGATTTCGAGCATCGCGTGCAGCGCACCTTCATGGATCAAAAACACGATGAGCGCTTGACGCAGTACGGTACCGAAAATGGAGGCCTCCGCGAACATCCCCGGATCGAGCGCTTGCGGATTGCCGCCGCGTTGATAGTCGAGATAGGTGCCGGCCGCCTCCATGGCCCAAAAAGGGACGGCGATGAGTGCGGCGAGGAGGCCGCCGAGCATGGCTTCCTTGGCCGCCAGCGCTAGCCATTGAACGAGCGGGAGCGGTGCATGCGCGAGCGCTGCGGCGACACCGGGCGCGGCAGGCAACGCGAGCGCGAGCACGACCACCGTGCGCGCGGCACCGCTCAGCGCGTGGCCGACGAGCAGCGGCACGAAAACGAGCGCAGGCAGCCAGCGAAGAGCGACCAGCGCCAAGGCGGCGACGAATGGCAGAGCGGATTCGATCGAGCCGGTCATGGGTACGAGGCGATGGTCGCTTGCACGGTCACGTGCGCCGTGCGCTTGCGAGTTCGAACGCTTCATCGATCAAGCGGACGAACTCGGCGCCGACGCCGTTGCCCGTCATCGCCACCGCCGTGCCGACGACGACGAGCTTGACCGCGAACGGTAGCGCCTGGTCCTGGATTTGGAACACCGACAGCACGAGCGAAATGGCGATGCCGGCACAGGCCGCCACGAGGCAGAGCGCGACGGAAACCTCGAACGCGAAGACGAGCGCGTGCTGAAGCAAGATCAGCGAGTCGGGCATGACGTCATCCGTGATACGAGAGCACGAGCGCGTGGAGCAGTTTGCCCCAGCCGTCCGCAAGCACGAACAACAACAATTTGATCGGCAATGCGACGATCGAGGGCGGTACCATCTGCATGCCCATGGCGAGCAGCACGTTAGACACGAGGATGTCGACGGCGACGAACGGCACGAACAGCAGCAACCCGATTTCGAACGCCGATTGCAACTCCGATACGACGAACGCCGGCACGGCGATACTCCAATCGTCCGCGCGCGCCGCGTTGCTTGCCGTGTCGGGCCATGTCGCGCGCGCCATCTCGAGGAAGCGCTCGCGCTCGCTTGCGCGCCCGTTGCGAAGCACGAATTGCCTCAGCGGTTCGACGACCTTGAGCGCGGCCTCGATTTGCGAGGTGCCGGATGCTTGCGCCAGGGGGGCCGTCTGCGCCTGAGCCTCTGCCATGCAGGCCGAGAGCGTCGGTGACATGACGAACAACGTTCCGACGAGCGCGACGGCATTCAATGCCAGCGTCGTCGGCGCTTGCTGAACGCCGAGCGCATTGCGAACGAGCACCAGCACGACCGACAGCTTCAGATACGACGTCGTGGCGATCGCCACGAGCGGCAACAGCGAAAGCAGGCCGAGCAAGGCCAGCAAGGCTAGTGGATTTTGATCGAGGATCATGACGTGGCGATCGGCGAGCCGGCGCGCGCCCACTGCGTGATTTCGACGGCGAGCCGGCCGTCCAACTCGACGAGTTCACCTGCGCCGATGGGCAATCCGTTGGCTTCGATGCTCACGTGCGGTGGCAGGCCTTGCTTCAATTCGAGTAGCGAGCCCGGACGCAGCCGGGCGACGTCGCCCATCGTCAGCCGTAGCGCACCCAGCGAGAACGTCAAGCGCACGGGGATGGCGGCCGTATCGATCGTGCCGATCGCGGCCATTGCGCCGGCGGCACGGGTGGCGCCGGTCGTCTGGCCGGGGTCGGCTTCCGGAGCACAGGGCGTTGGGTCAAGTTTCATGTTTTCGACCTTGAAACAGCGGAGGGAGTCGAGCCAGCGAAGCTGCAGGCAGTGATCGGCGATGCGGATCGAGGTGCGGCCGGAGACGTTGAACGAGGTTGCGGCCAAGCGGACGATGTCCCCGCATGCCAGCGTGTTGCATTCGTGAAGCGGCAGCGTCGTTTCGCCGGCAACGAGCCCCAGGCTGGCGTCGAGGCACGTCGCCCAATCGGGCAGCGAGGCGCGACCGGCGAGCGGATGCCACGAGGCGTCATCGAGCAATGCGTGCAAGCCGGTCACGGTCATGAGCAGACGCATGCCGACTCGAACCGATGGCAAGCGGATCAGCACATGAATTGCGAAGGTCGGCTCGCGCCGTAAAGCTGTCGACGCGTTCTCGCTGACGGTGGGGTCGCCCAGTGCGGCCTGTAGCGCCGGCTCGAGTGCGGCGAATGCGTATCGTGCGAGTGCGGCTTGCGCCGCGGTTCCCGTGCATTGCGTCAAATCCACGCCGGAGCAGGCGAGCAGCATCGAGGCGCAGTCATAGGCGAGCGCGGGGCCGAAACGCGTCGAAAGCGGCAGGCCCTCGTCGTCATTCATTGCGGCGCCTGGATCTTCGCGAATGACCAGCGCTGCTTCTGCGCCGTTCACGAGCGTGCATCGCGTGTGATATGGCGTGCTGAAACGATGTCGCGCGTGCGCGAGGGCATCGACGCTTCGCAATCGGATCGCCGAGGGTAGGACGCGTAGTGCGCGCGGCTCCTGTGCATCGCTCATGGGGCGCGCCGATTTGCGCGGCCGAGAGGGCACGCATGGATTGAGGTCACGCTTGGGCGGCAACATCGACGTGCTGCCGCAAGAGCCGAAGTTTTTCCCGTTTCCGCGCGATTTCGGCATACCGCTGCCGCGCCTCGAAGAGCGCGCGGCGCGCGTGTTCGGTGATGCCTGACACGGCTTGCAGATCGGCGGCCCGCCGCGCGAGCACGGCCTCGCGGTACGCTTGCGCCGTCCGCGCATGATGGATGTCTAGGCCTCGTGCTTCGCGCAGCGCCATGGCGCGATGCCACTCGCGCTCGAGTACAAGGGCGCACTCGTGCAGTCGCAGTGCCTCGGCTTGGGCTTGGTGTTCATCGGCGCGGGCTCGATCGAGATCGCGCCGTGCGCGGGCGAGCGTGTCCGCGGCACGAGTGCGGCGCGCATCCCATAGGGCGGCGAGCACAGCCCACACAGGCGGCAAGCCGGATGCAAACACTTCTTCATTGAGCGCGCGGCAGCGCTCGCCGCGCGGCTCATGATCCGGAAACAGCGGCATGCAGTTGTTCAAGCGTCTTCTCCCACGGGACGAGGATGCGCAAGTCCTGCTTCAATAGGTCCGCGAGCTGCGGATGGCGGACGACGGCTTCATCAGCGGCGGCATCTTGGCCGGGCTCGTATTCGCCGAGCGCAATGAGCCATTCGAGATCGCCGTAGCGTGACAACAGCATGCGCGCGTGCTCGGCATCGCGCCGATGGCGGTCATCGGCAACGAAAGGCATGAGACGGCTGAGGCTCGCGACGACATCGATGGCTGGGAAATGGCCGCGCTCGGCGAGCTTGCGCGATAAAACGATATGCGCATCGAGCAGCGATCGTGCTTCGTCGGCGATCGGGTCCGCCGTTTCCGACTCCGTCAGCACTGTGTAGATGGCCGTGATCGCGCCGGCTTCGCGATTGCCGGCCCGTTCGATCAAGCGAGGCAATGCGGCATAGACCGAGGGCGGGTATCCCAGCCGCCCGGGCGGTTCGTTCGACGCGAGCCCGATCTCGCGTTGGGCCCGGGCGAAGCGCGTCAGGGAATCGATGAGCAGCAGAACGTGCTTGCCTCGATGACAGAAGCCTTCGGCGATCGCCGTTGCCGTGAATGCGGCGCGGGCCCGTTCCATCGGAGGGGTGTCCGACGTTGCGCAAACGACTACCGTGCGGCGCACGAGTCGTTCATCGAGCTCGTGCCCGAGAAACGCATTCAATTCGCGGCCGCGCTCGCCGACGAGCCCGAACACGATGACGTCTGCATCGATGCCGCGCGCGAGGGCGCCGAGCAAGGTGCTCTTGCCGCATCCCGGGCCCGCGAACAAGCCGACGCGCTGGCCCCGTGCGAGGGTCAGCAGGGCGTCGACCGCCCGCACGCCCGTCACCGCGCGCCGATCGGCGAGAGGCCGCTCGGCGGCGCACGGCGCGGCGGCGAGCACGCGTACGGTGCGCGAACTGCTCGAGTCACTGGACGGTGACGCGGTGTTAGGCCGCATCGGCCGGCCGAATCCGTCGAGTACCCGGCCCAACAGATGGGGGCCGACGCGCACGCTGTGCGGCTCGCCGAGCGCACGGACCGGCGAATGAGACTCGATGCCGTCGAGCGGGCTGAGCGGCGCGAGCAACGCGCGTTCGGCATCGAAGCCGATCACCTCGGCGAAAACCGATGCGGCGGCAGGATCGGGCGGGATTACTTCGCACAGCTCGCCGATCGCGCATCGCGGCAGCGATGCGACGACGAGCATGGCGTTGACGCTTTGGACACGGCCATAGCAGCGTGCGGCGTTCGGATGCTCGACCCGATCGGTGGCACGACGCACCCACGCCGCGATGCGTGCCTGCTCATCGGTGCTCGCACAAGGGCGCATCGGCACGTTTTCGTCGCTCACCATGCCAGCTCCGCCGCGTGAGGCCCCGCAAACACCGCGCGGCCCGGTTCGATGCGAACGAGCGTGAACGCACGCCACCGGCTGCCGGGGATCAGGACCTGGCCGTCATCGGTGACGACGAAGCCGTAAGGGCCACTGCTGGCGCTGCGTATCCCGAAGGGCGGCCTAGGCTTTGCTTCATCGGGATACGACACGGCTTTGACGGCATGCACAGGTGTACCCATCGCGCCGGCCGTCGTCCGAGCGGAAGGCATCGCCGCCGCCTCTACAGCCGCCGCCTCTACAGGTGAGGGGGCCGGCGCGGTTGGGCGCCGTTGTGCCACGAGCCAGGCTGCAAGCACCGTGACAGCGATCGCCGCGGCGAATGCGCAAGCCAGCTTAGTTTTGAGCGAGGCGCGGCGCTTGGCGCGTCGATCGCGGCGCGATGCGCCGCCTTGCGTCACGGTCGTGGGCCAAGGCGTGGTTTCGTCGTCGCAGCCGATCATGACCGGACCCGCGAACCAGCGCACGCCGGCCACCAGCGCCGTGCGGTTCGGCGCGCGGGTGGCGTCGAACGCCTCATCGTCGTTATCGCCCGATCGATACGGAACGTATTGCCAGTTGGAGGCCCCCGACCTGTAAATCACGCTTGCCACGGTGGGCATGCCGGGGTCGAGCAAGACGATATCGTTGTTGGCCCCGCTGCCGATCCGGATCGCGTCGCCGTCCAGCGGGAGTGCGGCTCCGCGGTGCAGGCCCGTGAGAATTCGGAGTTCGAGCATGGCGTCGCGTCTCAACCCATCCCGTCCTACAACGCCTTCGCGCTGATGAAGATGGCGCGTTGCTCGCCGCGCGCCGTGGCAACGGGGTAGCTCGCGATCAAACGCGGCGGCGCACCGCTTTCCAGCGTGATCGCGGTATCCAGTTTGACGCTGCTCGTATTCGCCCACGGTTGACCGGGCAGCCCGGTGGGTTGGGTCATGAGCAGATCGACGTCCACGGAGAGGCGGATCGCATCGGTTCCATCCGACGGCAGGACGCGAGCTGCCAGATCGAGGCGGTCGCCTTGATTGCCGCCGCGGCCGTTTAATGTCTCGCCGGCGGCCTGGTGGGGCGCTTCGGTAGGCGCGGCGCTCACTTGCGAGGCTTCGCCGCCGATCGCGAGCGTCAAGTGCGCGTTCATTTGGCCGACGAGCGTTTGGCGATTGATGAGGCGAACGCGGCTTGCGCCGAGGGCATCGGCGACCGGGTCGTCGAAGGCCGGCGGGCGCGCTGCGGTAACGGCGTGCGTGCGTTCGGCCGCGGCACTGAGCGCCGAGACGGCGGCGGCATCGCCTTCGACGACGAGCACCTCCATCGAGACGATCGCGGCCGGGCGATCGAGCGCGTCGACGAGCTGCTGGAGGTGGCCTCGCCAGCGTCGATCGGCCCATACGATGACGGAGTTCGTCCCTTCGTCCGCGACGATGCCGGCATTGGCCAGTCCCGTTTCAGTGCCTCTCGCCGCGCTCAGGCGCCGAGACGGCGATAGATCGGACGACAATGCGGACGAGACGCTCGGAAATCCGATCCCCCTTGCAATCGGCGCGGCGGGAGGCGGTAGCGGGGGAGCGTTCGATTGCTCGGCGATCGCGAACGCAGGCTGCCCGGCGGGCATATCGCTCGAAAGCAACTGCCGCAGCAGCGCCGCCACGCCGGGGCGCGCGGCGCCGTGCGCATTCGACGGCAGATGGTCCGCAGCCTGAGCGAAGCGCAATGGAAACACCATCGGTGCCGGATCGATCGACGCGCTCATCGTATTCGGACGGCTGACTAGGAATCGCCGCACGAGCGCCCGATAGGCGCGCGGACCGCCGACCAGAATGGCGTCTTTCCCGGGAAGCTCGCCCCAGCCGAAGCGAGCATCGTAAAGGCCTACCGCTTCGAGCGCGGCGCGGGCCCCGTCCGCACGCATGCCGTCCAGTTCGATTCGCTCGACGGCGAAATCGCGTACTGCACTGACGTATAACGACCGTTCGGCGATGAACCAAGAGAAATGGTGGGCTTGGGCTAGTTGTTCGAGAAACGCGCGGCCCGATGGGGCTCGCACCCAGCCGTCGAGCGTGGCCGTTTGCCAGCCGGCCGCCGGATTGCCGCCCGCGCGCAACGTCAAACCGTGATCGGTCGCGAATCGGCCAAGAACGGAGGCAATCGTTTGGTGCGAGGCATCGAGCGCGTAGGGGGCGGCAAGGCTGGCGTTGTCGTCGCCTGCGGCATGGGCCGCGACCGACGCACCGAGCAGCGACAGTACGGCCATCAACCAAAGGCATCGAGTAGCACGCGCGCGCATGCCGATCACCGAACTTCGTTGATGACGGTGCGCAGCAACGCGAACTTCATCTGCAGGTCCGTGGTTGCGCTCCAATTGGCGAGCGCGACGCCGCGCAGCGATTCGACATAGTCGCGCCACTCGGCGGGGCGTTCGGGCGATAGGCTTTTGCGCATTTGCTCGGCGTGGCGTAGCGCATGGAGCAGTTGCGTGTCGAGAGGATCGATGGTCATGGGAAATAGGCGACGGGGCGGTGAACGGTAGGCCGAAGCGCGATGTAGCGCTCATACGGAGCCGACGGGACGATGCCGGCACGAGAAAGATTCATGGGAATCCCGTGAGGTGGAAGTGCCTATCGAGCTTCGCGCGCAACCGCGATAAGCGCGACCGAACGGTGCCGACCGGAATGCCGAGCTTGGCCGCAACCTCGACGTAGCTGACGTTGTCGACGAACAGCAGCTCGAGCATGCGCTGCTGCTCCGTCGAGAGCGATTGCGCGAACTCGAGAAAGCGCAGGAACGTTTGCTTGACGGCGACGCTTCGATCTGGCGTGCGCAGATCGACGAGCGCGGTTTCGTGATCGTCGATGGGCTCGACGACGAAGCGGTAATCGGACGCACGGCCGACGTGATTGCGCACTACGTTGAGCGCGATGGCGGTCAGCCAGGTTTTGGGCTGCGCCGCGCCGCGGTACGCCGCGCGGTTTTCCCAGGCACCTAGATAGGTCGCCTGAAGAATGTCGGCGGCATCTTCCGCACTTCGGACGCGGCGTGCGATGAAGCGGTAGATCGCGCGGCCGTGCGCGCGGTACCAGTCGTCGAACTGTGTGGACTGATCCGCCGTGGCGAGTGAGGACGGCGGATTCAAGGGCATCGAGCTCATCTTCGGATCGAGTGACTCATGGCGGGGCGATTCGCGCATGATTCAGGATGCGTAGCTCGATAGGACTCGAGCGACCAGAAAATCGGACGACATTACCTTCGGCATGCGCTCAGGGGGCGCCTGCGACCGGGCTGCGCGATTCGTGCGGAACCGCTTTGCAGATACCGTTACTAAGCCCGCAATTCCGGCGCGTGCGAATCGGTTTCCGGAAGACCAGCCGTTCGAACATCAAAGGAGTTGCAATCATGACCATCGCAGCCGTAGTTCCGGCACTTCAATTGGCGGGGGCGTTCAGCACGCTCGCTTCATCGGTCGCTTCGTCGGTGTTCGGCGGGTCCGGCGCGTCCCGCGACGCAGCGTGGAGCGCTCCGGGATCACCGAGCGGCATGGGTGCAAGTCAGATGGAGCATGTCCTGAAGCGCCAGGAAGCGATGCAGTTGCAGGCGATGCGGATGCAGACCGAGGCCAATATCCAAAAGATGATGACCGATACGGCCAACAGCATCGCGAGCGGCCATCTGGATTCCGGAGTCAAGGTGCAAAACGCCAGCATCAAGGCGGCGCAAGCCATCCATTTTTAACGAGCAGGCATAGGGAGGCGGGGGCGGCGCTTGGCGCCGCACCTCATGATCGGAGGCGATATGAACGATATCTTGGGCAGCTACGCCATACTGGCGGCAAGCCAAAGCCGTGCGGCTCAATGGACGGTCCGAGCAGGCACGGCATTCGCGCTCGAAAAGCGCAGCGTCGATGCCGAACATGCGCTGATTGAGATGGAAGGGCACACAAGGACACAACTCATCAACGCGCTGCGCAGCATCGGCCAGCACTTGCGTCCATGACGGGGATCGCAATCGAGGGGCCGGTGCAGCGCGCCATCGCATCGGGCGGGGCGATGCTCGACGTGGTCTCATCCGTCGATCCATGGTCGTTTGCGTCGGCGATGGCGGACGTCGACCTCGGACACGCACGGCGCTTGGCGTTGGAAGTTCATGCGCCGGTGCCGCCGGCGGGCGAACCCGCGCCCGTATTGGCCTCGCTTGCGAGGCAACTCGACGAGATCGCACGTCACCGCGTGGAGGCGCGAGCACGATCCGAGGAATTGGCAGGGGCATGGGCGTCGGGTATCGATACGACTGCATTGGCTGTGTCGATGCATCGTCAAGCGCGCGCAATGGCGTCATATAACCTGGGTGTCATGTGGGGCGCCAAGCTCATCGGCGCAACGACCGCTGCGCTTCGGCAATTGGTCACGGCCACGTGATCGTTCCGCGATGAGAGTCGAGTCTCGAGCGGCAACTCGCCATGCCGCACTCGCGTGCTTGCCGTTGATCGCGGCCGTGCTCGGATTGTCGGGGTGCGACCGCAAGACGGAACTGCGATGGGCGCCCGATGCTCGCACGGCGAGTGACATCATGGCGGTGCTGAGCGGGCATGGCATCGTCGTCGAGCGCAAGGCGCAGAAGGACGGCGTGATGCTGTCGGTCGCAGCGTCGGACTTTCCGCGGGCGACGCGCGCGTTGCGCGAGGCCGGCTTGCTGCGTGCCGCGCGTCCGAGCATGGACGAGGCGCTCGGCAAGCGAGGCATCGCGCCGACGCCGCTCGAGGAGCGTGCGCGCCGCGTCCATGCGATCTGCCGTGAATTGGAGGCGACGCTGATGCAAATCGATGGTGTCGTGGCCGCACGCGTGAGCGTCGTTCCCCCCGAGCGAGCGGCGCCGGGAGCGCCGCTCGCTCGGGCATCCGCCTCGGTGCTGATCAAGCATCGTGCGGATGTCGACTTGTCGCCGCTCGCGCCGAGCATCGCGAGGCTCGTGAAGAATGGTGCGCCCGGGCTCGCCGCCGAAGATGATCGGCACATCGCCGTCATGCTGGTGCCGGAGCAGCGAACGACGATTTCGGATGAAGAGGCCGCGGCGATTGCGAAGCCCGTGCGCCCGCCCGGTGGACTGCTCGCGATTGGACGCGCCGGTAGCGCGTTGCCGCTGATGCTGCTCGCCGGCGGCTCCATGGCGCTCGGCTACTTTTTCGATCGGCTGCTGCGACTTTTCCGGCAACACACCTCGCGGCGGGACGTACGCGATGACGGTTGACGATATTCCGCTATTTTGGGTCGAGCCGTGGCGCTGGGCCGCGCCGGCCTGGCACGTGGGCTACGGAGCGCCTGCCCGCGATGTCGATTGCCATGCCGCGCGGTTGATCTATAGCGGTTGGTCGACGTGCTTCGGCTTGGACCGGCGGTGGCGTCCGCCTGGTGATCCGCGTTGGATCGAGGTCGTGCGCGCATCGCCGGCAGTGCTGCACGGCGTCGCTTCGATGCTCGGGCACCTTGCCATGCTGCGTGCCGGCGTCGATTCGCTCATGTGCCGCGCGCCGAGCGACAGATGGTTCGCCCTTGCGTTGAAATATCGCGACGTCAATTGCATGCGCACGGTCTTCGACGCGGCACGCGTCGCATCGTCGGCCGCGCACACGAGCGGCGTTTGCGTATTGCGCGCCATGGCCCGGCGCGATTGGCCGGAAATCGACTCGCGCATCGCAATGCTCGTTCCGCCCGGGCCATATGCTATCGGAAATGCCGTCAATACCGGCCACCTACCAAGGCAACGACACGCATTGACGGTCGAATGGATCGACGTGGGCCGTTGCTTGTCGCTGTGCGGCGCCGCGACGCGGCAGGGCGGCGGCCGATCGATCCGGGAGGGAGATCAATGATTACGGCGCGGCGGATTTCGATCGGCGATGCCCTCGATGCGATGCCGAGCAATCTCGTTTTGCGAGGCGACGATGCGGCGAACGTACGCAATGTTGCGGCACTCGTCGAACGTGCTCGACGCATCGCATCGTCGATCGTTAAAAACGCACGCAAGACGGCGCGGGCGGGCGAGCTCCGTTCGGCGGCGGTACGCCGCGTGCGCGAGACGCAGGCCGAGCAAGCATTCGCCGCGCGAGCACTCGCACTCGACGAGGCATACCGGCTGGCGCAGGCATCGCTCATGGCTCGAATGGAGGAGGCGCTCGATCAAGTGCTCGCCGCCGCACTGCGGCGTATCGGCGCTCAATTGCCCGCGGAGCAGCGGCTGCGCATAGTGTGCGAGGAATTGGCCAAAGCAGCGGGGGATACGCCCGCCGCACGTCTTCAACTGTGCCACGTCGACGAATCGATCTACAGCCGCGCCGGTATTCGTGCTCCCTGGCCGATCGACGTCGATGATGCCCTGGCGCCGGGGCAGTGCAGGCTCGTGGCAAACGACGGCGAATGGGTGCTTGGTTTCGATGCGCTCATTGTGTCGCTGGCGCCGGTCGCCATGCGGGATGGCGGACGCGAACGCGAATCGGTGGGCCAACGATAAAAGGCGCAGATGGCTGAATAAGAACGCATTGCTCCAAAAACAATAATTGAAATGCGCCGAGGAATTTCACTATTCGAGAATTTTCTGAGCCGGAGATCTGCGTGGCCTCCCTACAATTCCCTTCCCGTCCGTCATAGCTACAATTTCTTGACGAGTAGAAAGACAACGTCTCGCCCGTTTCATCGCGAAGCGGCGCGGGCAGAAATGCTACCTCCGCCGCGGTCACTTGCTGTATGGCGAGCAGCCGCTGCGGCTGTCGAGCAGTTGCTTCGCCGAGCGATGGAGGCCTGGAAACGTCGTGAATAAACCCCTGCGGATCATATTGGCGGAAGACCACGGTATCGTTCGCCACGCCATTCGTTTGGCGATCGAGGCATCGCATGTCGCTCATGTCGTCGCCGAAGCCTCGAATTCCGACGAATTAGTTCAGGCCGTGAAAGAGTGGGAATGCGATGCCATCGTAACGGATCTGTCGATGCCGGGTGCGCGCACGCGTGATGGCATTCCGTTGATCGAACGCTTGCAGCGCATGCGCTCGGGCGTGCCGATCATCGTCGTCACGGCGATGCGCAACGCCGCGATCTTGAACAAGCTACTTGCCAAGCGCGTGAGCGCGATCGTGGAAAAGGCCGGAGGAATCAATGAGCTGCAGAGTGCGCTCGTCGCGGTGGCGCAAGGCCGGAGCTACGTGAGCCCCGGCGTCGAAGCGCTGCTGGCACGCGTGAGCCTCATCGGAAAGCATTTTGGCAAAGAGGCGGCATTGACGACGGCCGAGCTCGAAGTCGTTCGGCTGTTCGCTCACGAAAAATTGCCCTCGAAGCTGATTGCCGAGCGGCTCAACCGCAGCGTGAAGACGATCAGTGCGCACAAGATGCGGGCGCAGCGCAAGCTCGGGCTTTCGACCAGTCAAGAATTGATCGAGTACTGGCAGACGCGCGATCCCTGCTCATCGTGAAAGTTCTTTCGCGTCCTGTCGTTGCGCGTATCGGACGCCTCATCGCCACGTGCGCCCTCGCGGCTGCCCCGCTTTCTGCATGGACTCGCCACGACAGCGGCGGCCCGCAGCCCGAGAAAGGCTGGTATCCGCAGGTGGCGCTATCGCAGGCGGAGCGAGCCTATCTCGACTCGCTTCCTCCTTTGCGGATCGGTACTCCGCCTCAGTGGTCGCCCATGGCATTCGTCAATGCGCAAGGGCACATCGACGGCATCTCGGCCGACTACCTCCAATTTTTGCGCGATGGGCTGCATCTGCGGTTCAGCGTCGTCCCGACCCGTTCCTGGGCCGAGACGATCCGGCTTGCCAACGCGGGCCGCATCGACATCGTCGTTGCCGCTTCGAAGCACGACGGCCTAGCGCCGGGCTTTGGGTTTTCCGTACCGTACGTTCGCTATCCGCTCGTCATCGTGACGCGTGAGAACGCACCGTTCATCGGGGGTCTGGATGATCTCGAAGGCGCCCAAGTGGCGATCATCGGAGATGCGCAGACCTCCCGCGTACGCTTCGGCGGGTTGTCGGGACTGCATGCGATCACGGTCGGGTCGGCCGAAGATGGGCTGAAGGAGGTGGCGCAGGGGCGCGCGTTCGCCTATGTCGGCAATCTCGGCGTCGTCGATCGGATCGTCAGAGAACGCTACGCCGGCGCGCTGCGCGTCGCGGCTCCGGCCGAGCGGACCCAAGACTTATCGTTCGCCGTGGCGCCGGGCTTGGCTCCTTTGCTGCCGCTCGTCGATCGCGTGCTCGGGGCCGTTCCCGAAACGGAGCGCGAGTACATCCAGAACAGTTGGTTGTCGACGCGCTTTACGTTCGGCATCGCCCCGCGCACGGTATGGCTCGCGCTCGCGCCCATCGGCACGATTACCCTGCTGTTCTTGTGCATCTTGTGGTTCAACGTGCACCGTCTGCGCGACGAGGTACGGCAGCGCCGGCGCACGGAACGCGAACTCGTCTCGGAAGCGCGCGCGCGGGAGTTGCTGATTGCCACGGTCAGCCACGAAATTCGTACGCCGATGAGCGGGATCGTCAGCATCTTGCAACTGCTCGATCACGAGGGCTTGACCCGAGACGATCGCGAACTCGTCGGCATGGCGGGCAGTGCCGCCGACTCGTTGCTGCTCATTCTGAACGATATTCTCGACATCGCGAAAAGCGACAACGGCGAACTGTCGCTCGAGCAGGCAGAGATGAGCATCGAAGAGATCGTGACGCGCGCCGTCGGCCTCGTCTTGCCGGCGCTCGAACGCAAGGGCGTGGCGATGCAGGTCGAGATCTCGCGTGCGGTGGCGCGCCATCATATCGGAGACGCCCGGCGGCTCGGCCAGGTGCTGCTCAATTTGCTCGGCAATGCGGTCAAGTTCACCGATCGCGGCGGCGTTTCGGTGGCCATCGACGTGGACGGCGAATCCGATGGCCGGCAGATCTTGTCGATGCATGTGGCCGACACGGGCATCGGGATTGGCGAGGACGATCAGGCTCGATTGTTCGCCCCTTTTTCCCAAGCACGCACGTTGGCGAGCGGGTACGGCGGCACCGGATTGGGGCTCGCCATCTGCAAGCGGTTGATCGAGCAAATGGGCGGCACGATCGCATTGGAAAGCGAACTCGGCCGTGGCACGACCGTCACCGTCACGCTCGGCTTGCTCGTGGCGCAGGCCGTCTGCCGGCCGCGCACTGCCGATCCCGCACTTTCTCCTGGGCTCGCGGTCGCCGCTGGGGCCGATGCTGTCGGCGTGCCGCACCTTTTGGTCGTCGAGGATCATGCGATCAATCGCGAGGTACTCAGGCGTCAGCTGGCTAGCCTTGGCGTCGTCGATTGCGACTTCGCCGAAAACGGAGCGCAGGCGTTGCGCGCGTGCGAGCGCCTCGACTACGCCGTGATCATCACCGATTGTGCGATGCCCGAGCTAGGCGGCGCCGCATTGATCGCGCGCATGCGTCGCCGCGAAAGCGGTCGGGCGCACCGGACGGTACTCATCGCGTTGACGGCCGATGCAACGCAACGCCAGCGCACCGCATGCATCGAAGCGGGGGCGGACGAGGTGTGTGTCAAGCCCTTGCCGCTCGAACGATTGCGTGAACTGCTCGAGCGCCACGCTCCCGCTATCGTGCCGCGCCGGACCTCGGCGCGCGCGGCCGCGCCGATCGAGCGGCACGACGATCTCTCGCGCCAGTTGCGTCGGATGCTCGCCGCGGAGATGGACGTGCTGCTTGGCTTGTCAATGGTGACGGACCGGTGCCGAGCACGCGACATCGCCCATTCCATCGCGGGTAGTGCAGCATGGTTCGAGCTTTCGGACGTCGTGGCAGCGGCGATGCGGCTCGAGCAGGCGCTCGAAGAAGAGGCGGACGCGAGCGGGGCGCTCGTCGCGCTCAAGGCGTCGATCGACCGCGCGGCCGACGATGCGGGCTCGCCGAGTGCACCGGCGAGCGTCGGCCCGGTATCATTTCCCGGTTGCTGAATGACGGGAGAGGCGGCGTGCGATTTCGAGCAAACGAGAATGATGGGGCCGGCGGCCCCGGGCGCGGGCGGTTCCGATGAGCGGGCGCTCCGTGTCCTGCGGCGTGATCCTGATCGATCGCGAAGGCCGCATCCTGCTTGCGCATGCGACGGAGACTTCCCATTGGGATATCCCGAAAGGGCAGGGCGATCCCGGCGAAACGCCGATCGCGGCGGCGCTGCGTGAGTTGCACGAGGAAACGGGCATCTCGCTCGAGCCCGATCGCCTAACAGACCTAGGCCGGTTCGCCTATCGGCCCGAGAAGGATTTGCACTTGTTCGCGGTGCGCGTGCGCGACGGCGAGGTCGATCCCGATCGGTGCATTTGCACGTCGATGTTCCCGAGCCGCCGAAACGGAGCGCCGATTCCGGAGATGGACGGATTTCGCTGGGTCGAGCCCGACGAGGTCGAGCGTTTTGCAAGCCGTAGTCTTGCGAGGCTGTTCCAGACGACGCTTTCGCTCGCCGAGCTGCATCGCTCGCTATGAACGCAAACGGGCCGGCTGTTGCGCGCCGGCCCGTGGTATTCCCGTATAAAGGGGTGAGCCGCGATCGCTGCCGCGGCGCACGGGGCCAAGCCTAGGCCTCAGGCGGCCGGCTTACCCCAGCTGTCGCGCAACCCGACGATGCGGTTGAAAACGGGCTTGCCCGGCTTCGAATCGTGGCGATCGGCGACGAAGTAGCCGTGGCGCTCGAACTGGCAGCGCGCTTCGGGCTGCAGCGCTTCGGCGCCGGGTTCCAGGTACGCTTGCACGACCCGCTTCGAATCGGGATTGAGCGCTTCGAGGAAATTGCGGCCGCCCGCGTCGGGCTGTGCTTCCTTGAAGAGGCGGTCGTACAGGCGCACCTCGGCCGGCACGGCATGTTGCGCGCTGACCCAGTGGATGTTGCCCTTCACCTTGTAGTTGTTCGCGCCATCCGTGCCCGATTTGCTGTCCGGGAAGTAGTTGCAGTGGACGGCGACGACGTTGCCCTGCGCATCCTTTTCCGCACCCGTGCATTCGATCACGTAGCCGTAGCGCAGCCGCACCTTGTTGCCGGGGAATAGCCGAAAATAGCCTTTCGGCGGAGTTTCCGTGAAATCCTCGCGCTCGATCCACAACTCACGCGTGAGCGGGAAGTTGCGTTGGCCCCGCTCCGAGTGATGCGGGTGGACGGGGGCCGTGCAGGGCTCGGCGAGGTCGGCCGGGAAGTTGTCGATGACGAGCTTGATCGGATCGAGCACGGCGACCGTGCGCGGCGCCTTCTCGTCGAGATCGTCGCGCAGCGCGCCTTCGAACACGCTCATGTCGATCCACGAATCGACCTTCGTGACGCCGATGCGGTCGCAAAAGAGTCGGATCGCCTCGGGCGTGAAGCCGCGCCGGCGCACGCCGACGATCGTGGGCATGCGCGGATCGTCCCAGCCGTCGACATGGCCTTCCGTCACGAGCTGCAAGAGCTTGCGCTTGCTCGTGATCGCGTAGGTCAGGTTCAGCCGCGAGAACTCGATTTGCTGCGGCAGAGGCCGCGTGAAGACGCCCGCCTCGGCCAGCTCGTTCAGCACCCAGTCGTACAGCGGCCGGTGATCCTCGAATTCGAGCGTGCACAGCGAATGCGTGATGTTTTCGATCGCGTCCGAGATGCAGTGCGCGTAGTCGTACATCGGATAGACGCACCAGGTGTCGCCCGTGCGGTAATGATGCGCGAACCGGATCCGGTAGAGCACCGGGTCGCGCATGGTCATGTTCGGCGAAGCCATGTCGATCTTCGCGCGCAGGACGTGCTCGCCTTCCTGGAACTCGCCCGCTTTCATGCGGCGCAAGAGATCCAGGTTCTCTTCCGGCGTGCGCTCGCGATAGGGCGAGTTCTTGCCCGGCTCCGTCAAGGAGCCGCGGTTTGTGCGGATGTCGTCGGCCGTTTGACTATCGACGTAGGCCTTGCCGCGCGCGATCAGCAACTCGGCATACTCGTAGAGCTTGCCGTAGTAGTCGCTCGCGAAGTACTGGTGCGACGCGCCGTCCTTCTCCCAGTCGAACCCGAGCCAGCGCACGGCGTCGACGATCGAATCGGCGTACTCCATGCTTTCTTTTTCCGGGTTCGTATCGTCGAAGCGCAGATGGCAGACGCCCCCGTAATCGCGCGCGACACCGAAGTTCAGGCAGATGCTCTTCGCATGGCCGATGTGCAGATAGCCATTCGGCTCGGGCGGGAAGCGCGTCTCGACACGCCCGCCCCATTTGCCGTTGCGGTTGTCTTCATCGATGATGTTGCGGATGAAATTGGACGGCGGAGCCGCCGCAGCGTCGTTGCGTTCGTTGTTCATGCGGAAGTCGGAAATCGGCGAAAAAATACACGGGGCGTGCCCGCGGCAATACGATCATTCTACCTAAACCTCATTCGCCGCGCGGAACCCTCTCACCGTTCGTCGGTGGCGCAAACGCCGTTGCGCCATCGCCCCAGTGTGCGAACGAAGTGATTTGCCGGCCGCCGAGCCGGCTCGGGGCGATGACTGACGAATTCCGCTATCCGCTGCTGACGACATAAACAATTGTCACCGCGTATTGCAAGACATCCAAAAAGGGGCGCGAGCAGATAGACTGCATGGGCGGCGTGGCGCGCGCCCGCGGCTCACTGCTGCCTGAGCGCCCGCGCTGACGATAAAACCCGCAACGCATCGGAGAAATCACAATGCATCATGGTCTCATCGTTTGGTTGATCATCGGCGCCCTGGCGGGCTCGCTCGCCGGCCGATTCGTGAAGGGCGGCGGTTTCGGTCTGTTCGTCGACATCATCGTCGGGATCGTCGGTGCGTTCATCGGCGGATGGTTGGCTTCGATGTTGCACATTCATATCGCCGGTGGGTTCTTCAGTTCGCTGATCGTCGCCTTCATCGGCGCGGTGGTTCTGCTGGTCGTCATTCGCCTCGTTAGGCGGGCGTAATCACGGTGTGGCGGCACGAGCCCGCGGCGAGCGGCCGGGCTCGTGCCGCTCGCCGCCTCATCGCGGCTGAAAGGCGGCGGCTGGAGCGATCGGGCGACAATTCCGTATAATGAGTCGTTTAGGGGAAAACGGCCCGGCGCCAGGAGAAATAAGGCGCGGCCGGTTTCCAGTCGAGACCGTCCGCCTCCGTTTTCTATGAAAGCCGCCGAAATCCGCGAGAAATTCCTCAAGTTCTTCGAATCGAAGGGCCATACGATCGTCCGTTCGTCGAGCCTCGTGCCCGGCAACGACCCGACGCTGCTCTTCACCAATTCGGGAATGGTGCAGTTCAAAGACGTGTTCCTCGGCGCGGAATCGCGCCCGTACTCGCGCGCCACGACGGCGCAGCGCAGCGTGCGTGCCGGCGGCAAGCACAATGATCTCGAGAACGTCGGCTATACGGCCCGGCACCATACGTTCTTCGAGATGCTCGGCAACTTCTCGTTCGGCGACTACTTCAAGCGCGACGCGATTCGCTACGCGTGGGAACTGCTGACGGCGGTTTATCAATTGCCGAAGGATAAGCTCTGGGTCACCGTCTATCAGGAAGACGACGAAGCCTACGACATCTGGGCCAAGGAAGTCGGCGTACCCGCCGAACGCATCATCCGCATCGGCGACAACAAGGGCGCGCGCTACGCATCGGACAACTTCTGGCAGATGGCCGATACGGGCCCGTGCGGTCCGTGCTCGGAAATCTTCTACGATCACGGCCCCGATGTTTGGGGCGGCCCCCCGGGCTCGCCCGAGGAAGACGGCGACCGCTACATCGAGATCTGGAATCTCGTGTTCATGCAGTTCAACCGCGATGCCCAGGGCAACATGACGCCGCTGCCCAAGCCCTGCGTCGATACGGGCATGGGCCTCGAACGGATCGCGGCCGTGCTGCAGCACGTGCACAGCAACTACGATATCGATCTGTTCCAGGCGCTCATCGCGGCGGCAGCGCGTGAGACCGGCGTGAGCGATCTCACCAACAATTCGCTGAAGGTCATCGCCGACCACATTCGCGCCTGCTCGTTCCTGATCGTCGACGGCGTCATCCCCGGCAACGAAGGGCGCGGCTACGTGCTGCGCCGGATCGTGCGCCGCGCGATTCGCCACGGCTACAAGCTCGGCTGCAAGCATGCGTTCTTCCACAAGCTCGTGGCCGACTTGGTGGCCCAGATGGGTGTGGCCTATCCCGAGCTTGCCGATGCGCGAGCGCGCGTTATCGACGTCCTGCGCCAGGAGGAAGAGCGCTTCTTCGAGACGATCGAGCACGGCATGTCGATTCTCGATTCGGCGCTGGCGGAACTCGAAGCCAAGGGCGGCAAGGTGCTGTCCGGGGAGATCGCGTTCAAGCTGCACGATACCTACGGCTTCCCGCTCGATCTCACGGCGGACGTCTGCCGGGAGCGCGAGATGACCGTCGACGAGCCGGCGTTCGACGAAGCCATGTCGCGTCAGCGCGAGCAAGCGCGTGCGGCGGGCAAGTTCAAGGCCGCTCAAGGGCTCGAGTACTCGGGCGCGAAAACGACGTTCCACGGCTACGAAGAGTCGATCTTCGACGATGCGAAGGTCGTTGCGCTCTATGTCGAAGGCACGGCCGTCGATGAAGTCAAGCTCGGCCAGGACGCCGTGGTCGTGCTCGATCACACGCCGTTCTACGCGGAATCGGGTGGCCAAGTCGGCGATATGGGCGTGCTCGCGAATGCGAGCGTGCGCTTCGCCGTGGCAGATACGCTCAAGGTGCAGGCCGACGTCATCGGTCATCACGGCACGCTCGAGCAGGGCACGCTCAAGGTGGGCGCCGTCCTGAAGGCCGAAATCGACGCGGTTCGCCGTGCCCGCACGGCCCGCAATCATTCGGCGACGCACCTGATGCACAAGGCGCTGCGCGAAGTGCTCGGCGGCCACGTGCAGCAAAAGGGCTCGCTCGTCGACGACGAGAAGACGCGCTTCGATTTCGCGCACAACGCGCCGATGACGGATGAGCAAGTGCGGCGCGTCGAGGAGATCGTCAACGCGGAAGTGCTTGCCAATGCGCCCGGCATCGTGCGCGTGATGCCGTACGACGAAGCCGTGAAGGGCGGGGCGATGGCACTGTTCGGCGAGAAATACGGCGACGAAGTGCGCGTGCTCGATCTCGGTTTCTCGCGCGAGTTGTGCGGCGGCACCCACGTGCATCGCACGGGCGACATCGGCTTGTTCAAGATCGTCGCGGAAACGGGCGTGGCCGCCGGTATTCGCCGCGTCGAAGCGATTACGGGCGATAACGCCGTGCGCTACGTGCAGGCGCTCGAAAGCCGTGTCAACGCGGTGGCGGCGGCGCTGAAGGCGCAGCCTTCCGAGCTCACGCAGCGCGTGGCGCAAGTTCAGGATCAGGTCAAGTCGCTCGAGAAGGAGTTGGCCGCGCTCAAATCGAAGCTGGCGTCGAGCCAAGGCGACGAGCTCGCGGCGCAGGCCGTCGACGTGGCGGGTGTGCAGGTGTTGGCGGCGACGCTCGAAGGCGCCGATGCGAAGACGCTGCGTGAGACGGTCGATAAGCTCAAGGACAAGCTCAAGCATGCGGCGATCGTGCTGGCGGCGGTGGACGGCGGCAAGGTCAGTCTCATTGCCGGTGTCACGGCCGATGCGAGCAAGAAGGTCAAGGCGGGCGAGCTCGTCAACTTCGTTGCGCAGCAAGTCGGCGGCAAGGGCGGCGGCCGGCCCGATATGGCGCAGGCCGGCGGCACGGAGCCTGCGAAGTTGCCTGCTGCGCTGGCGGGGGTGAAGGAGTGGGTGCAGGGGCAGTTGTGATCGTCGCTGGCGTGCTGGCTCGGGAAGGGGGCGCACGGCGGGCATAGTGGTTGCGGGTTGCGCCGCATCGCGCATTGTCTACTTCATCGAAGGCCGGTTGCGGGATCACTGCAACCGGCTTTTTTTCCTCAGCTTTACGATTGGCGCGCCGCGCGATCTTCTTCGCCGGTCCGAATGCCTTCATCCTGCGGCACGCTGTCCCAGAACGACCGGTATTCGCTGCATTCGCTGATCAATGGGTGATGCGTGCCGATTGCAGCCAAGCGTCCACCTGACAAAAATACGACCTGATCGGCAGCCATCGCGTTGGCGATGCGATGCGTGACCATGACTAGCGTGGAACGGGAACCGAGGCGTTCGCGAAGCATTGCGATGCCGCGTGCATCGCTTTGCGGATCCAGGCCGGAAGTGGTTTCGTCGAGGACGATCGCGGGGACTGCGACGCCCATCAGTCGTACCAACTCGACTTTTTGCACCTGGCCGCCTGACAGATGCGTGCCGCCTTCTCCGACTTGCGCATTCAGGTCGATGGTTCTTCCGTCTTTGTGAAACGCTAGCCGCTCGAGTAGCCGGACGGCGTCCGCGTCGTTCAGCGTAGAGGGGAAGTAGCAGACGCTTTCTCTCAGCGAGCGATTGAGAAGGGATAGTTCCTGAGGCACGTACAGCACGTGCTGACTGCGTTGACGCGAGCCGATGGCATGCAAGTTCTGCCCATCCAATTCAATCGTGCCCTTATCGGGCGCAAGCAAGCCCGCTATCATCTTTGCAAGGGTCGATTTGCCGGACCCGTTATGCCCGACTATCACGGTGAAGCTGCCTTCGGGAATATCGAAGGAGATGGGTCCGAGTGCAAACCGATCTGGACGAGTGAACGTAATCTGTTTAACAGAAATATGACCCGCGCACCTATCTGGAGATAGCTGAACCGCCTCGCGCGATTCGTTCGTGGCCGGTGCTATGTCCAACGTTTCCCGGAGGTTGGCAAAGGCGGCGCCAGCCTGGCGGAGCACAAACCCGTACGCGCCAAGTGGCAGCGCGAATTGAAGCGTATAGGTTTGCAGCAAGATGAAGTCGCCTAGCGTGATTCGGGCTGACCGAATGTCGTACACGCACATGACGAACATCACAGCCATTCCGGCGGCAATAATCCCATATTGATGGACGGCTGCACGTGTCAGTAGCCAAGAGCGGCGCCAGTCGACCTCAAGCCGCGATTGCGCCTTGCCCGCAACGTGATCGATTTCGCGACCGATGGCGCCGTTGTACACGACACGCGGCGCATTTCTCAGAACGTCGCCAAGCGAGGCCGACAGCGCACCGGCAGCTTGATTGATCGATTCAGCGCTCTTCTCATACGGCGCGGCTGAGAAGTAGGAAAACGCGAAGTAGGCAGTCAGAACTGCAAGCAGAACTGCGGCGTATTGAAGCGGCACGAGCAACGAGATCAGTGCTAGAGCGGTCGCAAGCTGAATGGCGACGGGAGCAATCTTCCAGAGCACGCCTTCAATGATGAGTTGAAGGCTGTATGGAAGACGCTCGAGGAGGCCTTGTATGTACCCGCTCTCAGAGGACGTGCGGCTGGCCAACAATGGAAGCTGTTTGCGTAGCGCACGTTCGAGCAGCACATTTGAGATTTGATGGACGATCCGGCCCGTGAACGCCAGGACGGCGATCGACGAAATGCCGGACATCGACCAGAGAACGGCGAAAAGCGCGGTGTATGTCGTCGCTGCCGGGATGTTGAACTCAGGCCGGGACAGTTCGTCGACAGCGAGCTTGAGCATGACGGGTCCCAGCAGCATGCAGATCGACGTAAACGCTTCGAGCACTATTCCGCATGCCACATGTTTCCTGGTATGGGTTTGCTGGGCGAACATCAGCCCGATGCAGTCCATCAACGAATGCAATAAGGAACGATTCACGGTGTTGGGCGTTGAGACGGTGGATCAAGCTGCCGACGTCGGCTCGACCGAGATTTCTGCCGTGACGCGCAAGAGATTTTCAATGGCTTCGGGATTGGCTGGATGGGAAACGCGAGATCCGGCGCGCTCAATGCCGAGTGATGACGGGGCGCGAAGGCATGTGGGCAGAAGCGTTCAAGCTAGCGGCAACGACGCTGACGTTGACACATCTCATTTTGCTTGGCAATGCGAGGCATGCTCGCAATCGCATGTCCGCGCGGCCGTCCAATTTGCTCCGAGCTCCGACGAAGTCGGTCATCAATTCGTCATCGCCTCGCCTCGATAATCACGGTCGCTATGTAAGGATTCACTGACAACGAATGTGTCGCGCGGCAACCCGCACGCGCGATCAGGCCAAGCATCGGGGTTCCACATGACGATCCGTCATCGCATCATGCTGTTGGTGCTGCTCATGTTCGCCGCGCTCGCGGCGATCGGCGGCTACGCGACCTACCAAGCGCGCCGCAGTGCCGGTCAAGTACGCCAGGTCACCCAGGGCGTCGTGCCGAGCGCACTCGCATCGAGCGATCTCGTCTCCGAAGTAAAAGACGTTCAACTCGCGACGATGACGCTCGTCTATGCGCCCGACGCCAACATGGTCTCGCAGGCGCAAACGCAATTGAAAACGAAGGAAGCCGCATTGCGCGAAGCGCTCGACGTGCAAGCCAAGGCGGCGGCAAGCCACGCTCAACGGGGCCTCGTGACGCAAGCGCGTGAAAGCCTGGCCAACTACTTCTCGGCCATCGACCAAACCGTGCAGATGAAGGCCTCCGGCAAGGATGCGCTCGCGCAAGCGTTCCTGTTCGCCGATGTCGGCGAATACCGCAACGAACTCGAGGGCATCGTCGAAACGATGCGCATCGAAAAGAATCGTCAGAAAGACGACGCGATCGGCGCGCTCAACGGCATGCTCGCCACGACGACGACCGCGATCGGTGGCGCAACGGCCGCCGCCATCGCGCTGTTGACCGTCATCGGCATGCTGCTCTATCGACAAATCACGCGTCCGCTCGAACGCATGCAAACGGAGATGAGCGAGATCGCATCGAGCCAGGACTTCACGCGGCGCGTGCCCGTTGCCCGCATGGACGAGATCGGCCGCTCGATCGTCGCGTTCAACGACATGATCGAGAAAATCGAGCACAGCTCGATGCAGCTCAAGCAAAAGACGGCCGACATTCAAGCCATGCTGCAGAACATGCAGCAAGGCATCATGACCGTCGTCGACGATGGCCTCGTGCACGGCGAATACTCGGCCTACCTCGAGGCCATCTTCGAAACGGAAGACATCGCGGGGCGCGACGTCATGTCGCTCGTATTCGATGAGACGAGCCTCGATGCGGACACGCGCTCGCAGGTGCAAGCCGCGATTCACGCCTGCATCGGCGAAGACGCCATCAACTTTTCGTTCAACGAGCACCTGCTCGTCAACGAAGTCGTGAAGACGATGGCGGACGGACGCACCAAGACGCTCGATCTGAGCTGGTCGGCGATCACCGACGAAACCGATACGGTCATGCGCCTCATGCTCTGCGTGCGCGACGTAACGGAGCTGCGGCGCTTGACGGCCGAATCGACGGAGCAGAAGCGGCAGCTCGAGATGATCGGCGAAATCTTGTCCGTCAGCCAAGACAAGTTCCATCAGTTCGTCGAGAGCGCGAAAGGCTTCATCCACGAGAACGAACGCATCATCGGCCAGCACGAACACGCCGACGAATCGGCCGTCGCGCAGTTGTTCCGCAACATGCACACGATCAAGGGCAATGCGCGCACGTATGGCCTGCGCCATTTGACGAGCATCGTGCACGAGGCCGAGCAGCGATACGACGAGCTGCGGCGCCTGGGCGGCGAAGCATGGGATCGGGAAGCGTCGATCGCCGAGCTTGCCCGCGTGAAGCAGGCCGTCGAGCATTACGCCACGATCAACGAGGTCAACCTCGGCCGCAAAGGGCCGAGCGCCAACGCGCATCGTGCGCAGAGCGGCCGCTACATGGTCGTCGATCGTTCGCACATCGACGAGAGCCTGCGTCTGGTCGAATCGGTGAACGATAGCGATACGGCGGGGCTCCTCGCGATGCGCGATGCCGTGCGCCGCACGCTGCGCCTGCTCGATACGGAGAGCTTCGGCGAAGCGCTGTCGGGTCCGATCGAGTCGCTGCCTTCGCTCGCGAAGGAGCTCGGCAAGCCCGTGCCGATGGTTTCCATCGACGACAACGGCTATCGCCTGCGCCGCCATGCGAGCGCCGCACTGCGCGATGTCTTCACGCATCTGCTGCGCAACAGCGTCGATCATGGGATCGAGCCGGCCGGCGAGCGCGCGGCGGCCGGCAAGCGCGAGGCAGGCATGATCGAGCTCGAAGTGGGCGTCGATGCCGGTGCGCTGCAACTGACGTTGAGCGACGACGGCCGTGGGCTCGCGCTGGCGCGCATTCGCGCCATCGGCACCGAGCGCGGCTGGATCGCGCCGAACGAGGCGATCGGCGACGAAGCGGTCGCGGCTTTCATCTTCCGCGCCGGCTTTTCGACGGCGAAGGCCGTGACGGAAGTCTCGGGGCGCGGGGTCGGGATGGACGCCGTCAGGGAAATGCTCGAGCGCGAGCATGGCCGCATCGAGCTGCGCTTCACCGATGATCGCCGTGGCGCTGATTTCCGGCGCTTCCAAACGATCGTGCATCTGCCGGAATCGTGGGTGGTCGATAGTCTCGGCGCGCCGGTGGGGCAGGATGCGAAAGCGGCGCGCGACGACGCGCTCGCCTAAGCGGCGGTGCGTGCGGGCGGTCAAGCAAGCAGGACTGGCAGGTCGAATCGAGGAAAGCTGTGGTTCTAACGTATTGGATGGCAGCCGCGACGGCGGTGGCAACGGCGGCGGTGGCCGCAGCGATCGCGCACAAGCGCGCGAGTGCGCAAGCGGCACGCAGGCATGACGCGGCGATCGTCCGTCTGACCGATGCGCACGACGAAGAAATGGCAAGGCAGGCGGCCGCGTTCGCAACGCATGAGGCGCGCGTGAGCGAGCTCTCGGCGGAGACGCAGCGGCTCACGGAGGCGCTCGCGCGCGAATCGGAGAGCCTCGCCGAAGCCCGGGCCGCGCTCGGAGCGGTGCGGGCGCGCCACGACGAACTGCTGGCGCACGCGAAGAAAATCGAAGGCGAGGCGGCGCGGCTCAAGCAGTTCTCGGTGACGTTCGAGCGCTGGCATGAGCAGATGATCTCGCTGATGGCGCAAAACCACGACATGCACAGCAAGAACCACGAGTTGGCGCGCATCGTCAATCATGTGCTGATGGTCTCGCTCAATGCGTCGATCGAAGCGGCGCGTGCGGGCGCCGCGGGCCGTGGCTTCTCGATCGTCGCCGGCGAAGTGCGCGCGCTCGCGACGCGCTCGCAGGAACTCTCGAAGAGCTACCGCGACAGCCTCGATCGCAACGACCTCGTGACGACGGCGACGTTCCAAGACATCCAAGCGGGCGGCAAGATGATCACGGCCGCGCTCGGCAGCGTCGAGGCACTCGCGCAGCAGTTTCAATTCAAGCTGGAGCGGACTGAGACGTGATCAGCCACGCAGCCCAGGGCAGCTTCGAGCGCATTTTCTTCCAGGCGGCGCGCACGCGTTTGACCGTCGATGCTGCCCATGCCTGCGAGATCGCGCCGGTGCCGGCGCATACGCAGGGGACAGATCGAGTAGGACCGAGTGCCGAGGTGCTCGTGTTGACGATCGCGTCGATCGATTTTCGGATCGTGATGCTGCTGCAGTTCGCCGACGACGACGGCACGCGCGCCTACTACGGGGCCGAGTCTGCGGATCGGACGTTGCACGATGCGGCGATGGAGATCGGCAATCTGTGTTGCGGCGCCGTCAATCAGCAACTCGTCGAGCATTTTCCCGATCTCGGCATGTCGACGCCTTATGCGTTGCCGAGCGACTGCATGGGCTACCTCGACGCGTTGAAGCCGAGCTACATTGCCGCTTATGACATCACGATCGAGCATGCGGCACGGTTGCGCGCGACGCTATGCGTTTGTGCGAGTGCCACGGTCGACTTCATCGCGCAGGCGGCCGACGTGCACGAGAGTGCCGGCGAGCTCGAACTTTTCTAAATTTCTTTCGCCCTCGACGCGAAAGACCAGACCCCTAGGATTGAAATGGCGAAGATTCTCGTAGTGGACGATTCGAGCACCGTGCGTGACGAAGTGGCCGGCTTCTTGCGCAAGAACGGCCTCGACGTCGATACCGCCGTCGACGGCAAGGACGGGCTCTCCAAAGTGAAGACGAACCCCGGCGTGAAGCTCGTCATCAGCGACGTCAACATGCCGAACATGGACGGTTTGACGATGGCCGAGAAGATTCGCGGCGAACTCGCGAACAGTGCCGTCAACATCATCATGCTGACCACGGAAAGCAGCCCCGCGATGAAGGAGCGCGGCAAGGCGGCCGGCGTCAAGGGCTGGATCGTCAAGCCGTTCAAGGGCGAGGCCGTGCTCGAGACGTTCAGGAAGCTAGCGGGTTAATGGGGATTCGCGGCTGCGCCGATCCGCTCGATCCGCGCCGCTCTGCAACGAGCGGCGCGCTTCGTCCGTGAGCGCGAGCAGCCGCCCGGGGCGCAAAGCCGATAGAATGAGCGCTTTCGCGCCGGTGGCGCACCCACGGGCGTAGCATGCCTGCGCCGCTTTCACGACCTATGAGCGACTATCGATTCTGTCCGCGCTGCGCGAGTTCGCTGATCGAGCGCGCCGATGCGGACGCAGACGGGGGCCGGCTGCGCCGCGTCTGCCCTGATGACGATTGCGGCTACGTCCATTGGAACAATCCGCTGCCTGTCATGGCGGCCATCGTCGAGTACGAGGGCAAGATTTTGCTCGCGCGCAACGCCGCGTGGGCCGAAGGCGTGTTCGCGCTGATCACGGGCTTCCTCGAGGCGGGAGAAACGCCGGAAGAAGGCGTCGCGCGGGAAGTGCTCGAGGAGACGTCGCTGCGCGTGCGCGAGACGGAGCTCATCGGCGTCTACGAATTCATCCGCAAGAACGAGCTCATCATTGCCTATCACGTCAAGGCCGAAGGGACGATCGCGCTATCGCCGGAGTTGCTCGAGTATCGGCTCGTGGAGCCGGCGAAGCTGCGGCCGTGGAAGGCGGGAACGGGACAGGCGCTGGCCGAATGGATGCGGCGCAAAGGGTTGCCGTTCGAATTCGTCGAAAGGCCGGGGCAATGACGCCGCTCGCTGCGTCCGTCCGGGCGGCAATGGCGTTCGATGGCAATATCGGCACGGCTTGAGGGGCGACGAGGCATCTATGGACAACAAACCGGCTGCCGAGGGGCGGACCAAGCGCGGGCCGTCGAGCAAAGCGCATTTCCGTCACTTCTTGACGATCCCCACGCGCTGGATGGATAACGACGTCTATGGTCACGTCAACAACGTCGTCTACTACAGCTACTTCGATACGGTCGTCAACGAGTACTTGATTCGCGCCGGCGTACTCGACATCGAGCAGGGCGCGACGATCGGGCTCGTCGTCGAGACGCAGTGCAACTATTTTGCGGCGCTTGCGTTTCCCGATCTTGTCGAAGCTGGGTTGCGCGTGGCGCGCATCGGAGCGTCGAGCGTGCGCTATGAGGTCGGCTTGTTCAGGCAAGGCGAGCCGCACGCCGCCGCGCAAGGGCACTTCGTGCACGTCTACGTCGATCGAGCGACGCGTCGCCCCGTGACTGCGCTGCCGGAGCCGCTGCGCGCGGCGCTGGAGCCGCTCGTCGTCGAACGTGGCGAAGCGAGCGAGGAGTGCGCCTGACGTGCTGGAATTCGCCGTCGCTGCACTGAACGGCATCAGCTACGGGCTGCTGCTGTTCATGCTGTCCGCCGGGCTCACACTGATCTTCAGCATGCTCGGCGTGCTCAACTTCGCGCACGCAAGCTTCTACATGCTCGGTGCGTATCTCGGCTACAGCATTGCCGCGCACGCCGGATTCGCGACGGCGCTCGTGTGTGCGCCGCTCGTCGTGGGTATCGTGGGGGTCATCGTCGAGCGCGCATTGTTGCGCCGTGCACGCGCCAACGGGCCGCTGCACGAACTGTTGCTCACGTTCGGGCTCGCCTATCTGTTGGCCGAGCTCGTCAAGCTCGTTTGGGGCCTCGGCAGTGTGTCGATGACGTTGCCGTCCGTGCTCAATGGTCCGTTGGCCACATTCGGAGGCGCCGCCTTCTCGCGTTACCGTGCTTTCATGATGGCGGTTTCCGTGAGCACGCTCGCGGCGTCGTATCTGCTGTTGCGCACGTCGCGCACGGGCCTCGTGCTGCGCGCGGCGCTCACGCATGCACATGCGGTCGAAGCGCTCGGCCATGACGTCGCGCGCATCGGCACGCTCGTCTTCGCGGTCGGCACCGCGTTCGCCGCGCTTGCCGGCGTCATCGGCGCGCCGCTTGCCGTCGTCGAACCCGGCATGGCCGACGCGATCGGCTCCATCGTTTTCGTCGTCGTCATCGTCGGCGGGCTCGGCTCGCTCGGCGGTGCATTCGCCGCCTCGTTGTCGATCGGCTGCCTGCAGACCTGGGCGGCCGGTAGTTCGGCCTCGCTCGGTTCGCTCACGCAGTGGGCCGGCGTGAGGCTGCCGCCCGCCTGGACGGCGCTCTCGGTCTCGCAGGCCGCGCCGCTGCTGCCCTATGTGCTGCTCGTCGCGATGTTGGCTTGCCGCCCGCGCGGGCTCTTCGGCCGACGTGAAGACGATGCGTAAATCGAACATGCCCGCCGGGCACGAGACGCCTGGAACGGTTGCGTCGCAAACTCGCTCGATCGGCCGCGCCATGCCATGGATCGCCCTGGCCGTGCTGCTCGTCGCTCCGCCGTTTTTCACGCACGAGCGCTGGCTGCTCGCCTACCTCGCGCAAGCCGACGCGATGATCGTGTTCGCGCTCTCGTACAACTTGCTGCTCGGCGAGACGGGCTTGCTCTCGTTCGGTCATGCCGCCTACGCCGGCCTCGGTGCGTTCGTTGCCGCCCATCTGTTCAATGCCGGCGGTGTCGCGCTGCCGTGGCTGCCGCTCGTCGGCGGCGCAGCCGGCGCCGTGTTCGGCGTGCTCTTCGGTGCCGTTGCCACGCGGCGCGCGGGCACGGCCTTCGCAATGATCACGCTCGGCATCGGCGAGCTAGTCGCTGCGGCAGTATGGGCGCTTCCCGAAGGATTCGGCGGTGCGGCCGGCGTGGCCATCGATCGCGGCAGCGGAGCCGCTTGGGGCGGCCTGACGTTCGCGCCCGAGCGCGAAGCGTATTCGCTGATCGCCGCTTGGACCGCGCTCTCGATCGTGGCGATGTTCGCGCTGACGCGCACGCCGCTTGCGCGAATCGCCAACGCCGTGCGCGACAACGCCACGCGTGTCGGCGCGCTCGGCATCGATCCGCGCCGCATTCGACTGGCGATGTTCGTGCTCGCCGCGTTTTTCGCGGGGGTGGCCGGGACGCTGACGTTGATCGACGTCGAACTGGCTTCATCGGAAAGCGTCGCGATGACGCGCTCCGGCGCCGTGCTGATCGCAACGGTGATCGGCGGCGCCTCGACTTTCTTCGGGCCGGTGCTCGGGGCGCTCGTGCTGACCGGAATCAGCGTCGGGGTCGCGAGCGTCGCGCGTGCATGGCCCTTGTACTTGGGGTTGGTCTTCGTCGGCGTCGTGTTGGCCGTGCCGCAGGGGCTGGCGGGTTGGTGGCGCGAACATAGCGGTCGTGTCGCGCGGTATGGCGCGCGAGGGCTTGCGCTGGGCTATCTGCTCGGCGCTGTCGTGGCGGTCGCATGGCTGGCGGCCGTCGTCATCGCAGTCGAGTCGCTTTACGCACGCCGCTTCGCCGCCGATGCGGGAGGGATTTGGCGGATCGGGCGGTTTGCATTCGACCTCGGCGCGCCGGAGACATGGGCGAAGCTTGTCGCATTCGTGGGCATCGGCGCCGTTGCCTGCGGTGCGATGCGTTTGGTTCTACGGATGGCGGCGGCGAAGCGGGGGCGCCGGTGACGGCCTCCGCTCATGCCCTGAAACTCGAACGCATCGCGTGCCGCTTCGGCGCGACGCGCGTGTTGAACGGCGTCGATCTCGCCGTCGCGCCTGGCGAACGTCATGCGGTGATCGGCCCGAACGGCGCGGGTAAGTCGACTTTGTTCAACGTCGTCGGCGGAAAGCTGCGGCCCGATGCGGGCAGGGTTTGGCTCGATGGGGCGGATGTGACGGGGTGCAGTCCGCATGTCCTCGCGCGGGCGGGGCTCGGGCGCAGCTTCCAAACGACGCGCGTGTTTCCGAGCCAGACCGTGCTCGAGAACCTGCGCTGCGCGGTGTGGTGCGGCGTCGTCACGTCGCGCGGCGATCGGCGCGTACGGACGCCTCTCTCGGTGTGGGCGCTTTGGTGGCGGCATTCGAACGCTGTGGCCGAACGCGCGCGATGCTTGCTCGCCGAGCTCGGTCTGGAGCGCGAAGCCCACACGCCGGCGGGCGTGCTCGAATACGGCGCGCAGCGCAGGCTGGACCTCGGCATCGCCTTGGCGAGCGGCGCGCGCACGCTACTGCTCGACGAGCCGACTGCCGGCATGAATCGCGACGAAGCCGCGCGCACGATCGAATGGCTGCGGCGCGTGAGCGTCGGCAAGACACTCGTCGTGATCGAGCACGACATGGATGCCGTGTTTGCGCTGGCCGATCGCGTATCGGTCCTCGTGCAAGGCTGCGTCATCGCGACGGGGACGCCCGCCGAGATCCGCGCCGACACGCGGGTGCGAGACGCGTATCTCGGGGCGCTGTTCGACGAGGGCCTGCGATGACGGCATTGCTCGAAGCGCATTCGGTCTGCGCGTGGTACGGCGAGGCGCAGGTGCTGCACGGTGTCGATCTGCGCATCGACGCAGGCGAGCTCGTCTTACTATGCGGGCGCAACGGTTCGGGACGCTCCACGTTCGCAAAGGCGCTTGCCGGCCTCGTGCGGCGCTCCGGTTCCATCCGATTCGCCGGCGAAGAAACGATCGCGCGGCCCACGTTCGATATCGCGCGTCGCGGGATCGGTTACGTGGCCGAACAGCGCGAGGTATTTCCGGTGCTCTCCGTCGAAGACAACCTGCGACTCGGCATCAAACGCGGGGCCACGCGTTTGGCGGCACGGCAGCTCGACGAAGCATTCGAGCGTTTTCCGCTGCTGGCGCAGCGGCGTAGGACCGCCGCGGGCCTGTTGTCGGGCGGCGAGCAGCAAATGCTCGTGCTGGCGCGCGCGCTGATGGGCGAGCCGCGCCTGCTCGTCGCGGACGAGCCCACCGAGGGGCTTGCGCCTGACGCCGTCATCGCCGTGGCGCAATGCTTGGAGGATGTCTGCGCACGGGGTGGTGCCGTGCTCCTGATCGAGCAGCGGCTGACGATGGCGCATCGCTTGGCCGATCGTGCCGCCGTAATGGGACATGGCCGAATCGTCTTCGACGGCCCGCTCGAAGCGCTCGATGCCCGTACCGCCGACGAATGGCTCGCTTTGGGAAGCGCAGGTTGAACGGCTCAGCCACGTTTGCCGGAACGCTAGGTTCCGTTGCCTCAACCCGCGTCCCGCTTCGCGATCCAATCATGCGCGGGATCGTTCTTGAAGTGCCAGACGCGCTGCGGCCCTGCCATCACGTTCAGGTAGTACGAGTCGTATCCGTACGGCACGACGACCGGGTGATAGCCGCGCGGCACCATGACGACGTCGTGGTCCTCCACGGCCATTGATTCGTCGAGATCGCGCGCATCGGTATAGACGCGCTGAAACGCGAATCCCTGCGATGGATTCAGCCGGTGATAATACGTTTCCTCGAGCGCGCTTTCTTGCGGTATTTGATCGGCATCGTGCTTGTGCGGCGGGTAGCTCGACGCATGGCCGCTCGGCGTCCGCACTTCGACGACGAGCAGCGATTCGGCCGGCTCGGTCTGCGGGAGGATGTCGCAGACGTAGCGCGTATTCGCGCCTTTGCCGCGCACCGAGCGCTTCATCTGCGAAGGCTCGATGAGGCGTATCGAATGACGGCCTTCGGCCGGTGCGCTTGCGACCCCTATCTCGGCATCGCGTTCGGCGCGCACGGTGGCCCGCACGTGCGGAGGCAGGTAAAGCGCGTAGGGGGCCGCATCTTCGAAGACGCTGTCGCGCGCACCGACACTGGTGTAGCGCTCGCCGCCCGCTTCGATCGAAACGGCGCCCGACAACACGACGATGCACGATTCGCGTGCTTCTTCGTGAACGTAGAGCACTTCGTCTTGCGCGAGCCGATACGCGGCGAAACCGACATAGCGCCAAGCGGCGGTCTCGGGTGTCACGCGCGCGATCGTCATGCCCTCGCGCTGGGCTTTCACGAGCAGGCTCATGCGGGTTCCTTTGCGTTGACCTGGTCCACGAGCGAACGCAGCGTGCGATAGCCGAGTTGCGCGTATTCGTAGCTCGGCGCGACGGCCGGATCTTGCTCTGCTTCGACGACGAGCCAGCCGCGGTAGCCATGCCGTTTCAGGCCGGCGATCACGGCGGGGAAATCGACCGCGCCGTCGCCCGGCACAGTGAACGCGCCGTTGATGACGGATTCGAGGAAGCTCCAGTCGCGGTTGCGCGCGAGCTTGACGACGTCGGGCCGGACGTCCTTGCAGTGGACGTGGCAGATGCGCGATGCGTACGCTTCGAGCATCGCGAGCGGATCGCCGCCCGCGAACGTGATGTGTCCCGTGTCGAGCAGCAGGCCCATCGCGTCGCTCGTGCGCTTCATGAGGTTATCGACGTCGGCCGGCGTTTCGACGTAGGCGCCCATGTGATGATGATAGGCGACGCGCACGCCATGCGACAGCGTGTAGCGCGAGAAGCGCTCTACGCGTTCGGCGTACGTATCCCATTGCGCTTCGGTGAAAAACCGCGGACGTTGATAGAGCGGCAGGGGCGAGCCTTGGATCGTATTCGCCACTTCGCCGTACACCATGACGTTCGCGCCGTTCTTCGCCAGCAGCTCGAGGTGTGGGCCGACCGCTTCGATCTCCTCCTCGGCGCTGCGCTCGGCCAGGCGTCCCGAATACCAGCCGGAGACGAGCGCGAGATCGTATTGCGCGAGCAATGCCTTCAGGGCGGCCGGCTCGCGCGGGAATTTGTTGCCCAGCTCGAACCCCTCGTAGCCGATTTCGCGGCCTTCGGTCAGTGCGACCGAGAGCGGCGTTTCGCCGCCGAGCGAGGGGAGATCGTCGTTCATCCACGAGAGCGGATTGACGCCGATGCGCACTTGAAAATCGGTCATGCTGCGTTCCTTTGTTCGCGTGACGTTGCGATGTCTATGTTCGATGTCGATGTTCAAAGTCGATGTCGATGAGGGCGGTGCCGATGTCATCCGGCTTTGCCGGGCTCATCCGCGCTTCGTCCATCGCGTTCGGCGAGCCGCGCCTCGTAGGCGGCGCGCGCATCGCGCACCGCTTCGCGCGCCGACACTTCCGGCACGGCCACTTCCCACCACCAGCCGCCGTCGTCGGTCGTGCGCGCCGGGTCGGTATCGATGACGATGACCGACGTGCGATCGGCCGCGCGCGCCCGCGCGAGCGCGGCTTCGAAGGCGCCGATATCCGCGGCGTGTTCGGCATGAGCGCCGAGCGAGCGGGCATGCGCGGCGAAATCGATCTTCGGCGCGCCGAGCGGGCCTTGTAGGCAATCGTCGAGCAGGTTGTTGAACGGCACACCGCCGCAGGCCTGCTGGAGGCGATTGATGCATCCGTAGCCGCGGTTGTCGAGCACGACGACGATGAGCTTGGCGCCGAGCATGACGGAGGTCGCGATTTCACTGTTCATCATCAAGTAGCTGCCGTCGCCGACGAACACGATGACGTCGCGCTCGGGCCGCGCCAGTTTGGCGCCGAGGCCCCCGGCGATTTCATAGCCCATGCACGAATAGCCGTACTCGACGTGATAGCCGCCGGGCCGGCCTGCGCGCCAGAGCTTGTGCAGCTCGGCCGGCAGCGTGCCCGCGGCGCAGACGGCGATGTCGCCTTGCGGGGAATGCGCACTCGAGCGCTGTACCGCGCCGATGACGTCCGCATCGTAGGGCAGCACGCCGGGCATCGCGGCCGCGTGCGTGCGCGACTGAACCGTCTCACGCCATGCGCCGCAAAGTGTGCGGGCGCGCTGGGTCCAGGAGGTGGCCGCCTGCCAACTGCCGAGCCGCTCGCTCAGCGCGGCAAGCGTGGCACGCGCGTCGCCGAGCACGGTCGTCGCGCGATGTTTGAGCGCATCGAACGCGTTCGCATTGATTCCGACGACGTGCGCGTGCGCAAACAACGTGTTCGAGCCCGTCGTGAAGTCTTGGAGCCGCGTGCCGACGGCGATGACGCAATCTGCCTCGTGCGCCAGCGCGTTCGCCGCGCTTGCGCCGGTGACCCCAATGGCGCCGGCATTGAGCGGATGATCCCACGCGAGGGCGCCTTTGCCCGCCTGCGTCTCGCCGACGGCGATTCCGTGCCGTTCGGCGAACGCGCGCAGCGCCTCGGCGCCGCCGCGGCTATAAAGCACGCCGCCGCCCGCGACGATAACGGGCCGCTGCGCATGGCGCAGCGCCTCCAGCGCGGCTTCGAGCTCCTCCTCGCCCGGGGTCGGCGCATGAAAGCGCACGACGCGCGGCTCGAAGAACGCGCGCGGATAATCGTAGGCCATCGCCTGCACGTCCTGCGGCAGCGCTAGCGTGACGGGGCCGGCCAGTGCCGCGTCGGTCAGCACGCGGATGGCGCGCGGCAACGCGGTCAGCAACTGCGCCGGATGCACGATCCGATCGAAGTAGCGCGAGACCGGCCTGAGCGTATCGTTGGCGGACACGCCGCCGTCCTGGAAATCCTCCACTTGCTGAAGGACGGGATCGGGCGCGCGCGACACGAAGATGTCGCCCGGCAACAGCAAGACGGGCAGGCGATTGACGTGCGCGAGCGCGGCGGCCGTGACGAGGTTCGTCGCGCCGGGGCCGATCGACGTCGTCACGGCCATCATGCGGCGCCGGAAGTGGGCTTTCGCATAGGCGATCGCGCTGTGCGCCATCGCCTGCTCGTTGTGGGCGCGGTAGGTCGGCAGCGCGTCGCGATGCTGATAGAGCGCCTCGCCGAGCCCCGCGACGTTGCCATGGCCGAAGATCGCAAACACGCCGCCGAAGAGCGGCACGGTCGAAACGCCGTCTTCGTCCACGACATGCTGCGCGGCCAAGTAGCGCACGAGCGCTTGGGCAGCCGTCAGCCGAATCGTCGCCGTGCTCGCATCGCCCGCGTCCGGCTTCGCCGCGCGGCTCATCGTCCTGTCCTCGATGCTCGCGTTCATTAGGCTGCCTCCCGCGTCGTCGTGTGCCGCGGTGCGGACGCGCCGGCTTCCGAGCGTGCCTTGCGCCACGCGCCGATCAACGTTTCGAACGTCGCCCGCACGCTCGCGATCAGTGTCGCATCGTCGATTTCGCCGGCCAGCCAAGCGCGGCTCGGCTCATGGAAAATCGTGCGCCCGACCGTAAAGCCCTTGCACGTGCGCGAAGCGGCCGCTGCGCGGAAGCCTTCGGTGAGCACGTCCACGCCGGCCGATAGGCCCAGGAGCACGACACCGCGGCAGTACGGATCGCGCTCGGCGATGAGCGCGTCGATCGCTTGCCATTGATCGGCCGCCGGCGGTGCGAGTTTCCACCATTCGGGTTGGATGCCGAGGTTGTAGAGCCGCTTCAGTGCGCGAAACACGGTGTCGGGCGCCGCCGGCAGCGTGTCGCGTTTGGGCGGGATCACCTCGAGCAGCAGTTCGTGGCCGCTCGCCTGCACGGCATCGTAGAGCGCGCGCAATTGCGCTTCCTGCTCCACGCGTTCCGCGATCGGCGCGTCGGGGTGATAGTGCACGAGGCATTTGACGACGTGCTCGTGCGGCCAGGCGACGAGCGCCGTGCCCACCGAGCGGCCGTGCTCAAACACGAGCGGCAGCGAGCCCGGGAGCTCCACCGGCCGGCCGATCCACCAGCCGCGGCCCGTTGCGGCGTTCAGCGCGTCTTGTCCGTAGCGATCGTCGATCAGCACGCCGATGCGCCCTTGCAGCGAAAGCGCCTGCTCAGTCTGCGCAACCGCTTCGACGAACAATTGCTTCAACTGCCCGATGCGCGTCTCGCTCGCCCCGGTTTGCTGAACGAGCTCGAAGAACTGATTTCGATGGTCGAACGCGAAACCGAGCACCTCGTCGTGGACGGTTCGCTTGACGCTCACGCGATGCAGCCGCGCGAGCTTGGCGTCGAGGTCGGGCCGGCGCATGCTTGCCGGATCGCGAGCGAGCGCGTCGCGCAGATAGTCGAGCTCGGCCGGCGTCGGCATGGCCGGTGCGCATCCATGGCGGGACACGACGAGCGCGCCGCACAGATTGGCCGTCTGCGCACACTGCGCGAACGGCGCATCGCGCAGCCACTCGGACAGAAAGCCCGACGCGAACGCATCGCCGGCGCCGAGCACGTTCAGCACTTCCACTTGCATGCCGTGTTCGGTCGGTGCATCGTCGATCGATGCGGGCACCTTGCCGTCGATGATCGTGCAGCCGAGCGGGCCGCGCTTGACGACGAGCGTGGCCGGCGTCACCGCGCGCACCATCGCCAGGGCATCGATGAGTTCATGCTTGCCGCCCGCGATGCGGAATTCCTCCTCCGTCCCGATGACGAGATCGAACAGCGGCAAGATGCGTTGCAGATGCGCGGTCACGCTTTCGCTGGCGATGAAGCGCGTCTCGCCGTCGGCCTTGCCCGTCAATCCCCACAGCACGGGCCGATAGTCGATGTCGAGCACGGTGCGCACTTGATTGCGGCGCGCGTATTCGAGCGCGCGGCGGCTTGCCCGGTTCACTTGCTCCGTCGAGAAATGCGTGCCGGTGATGAGCAGCGCCTTGCTCGATGCGATGAAGGCTTCGTCGAAGTCGTTTTCGTCGATCGCCATGTCCGCGCAGTTTTCGCGGTGGAAGATCAGTGGAAACGTATCGCGGTCCTTGATGCCGAGCAGCACGAGCGCCGTGAGCCGATCCGCGTCGGTGCGCGCGTGGCTGACGTCGCAGCCTTCGGCCGCGAGCGTTTCGGTCAAGAAACGTCCCATGTGATCGTTGCCGACGCGCGAGAGCATCGCCGAGGCGAGCCCGAGCCGTGCGCAGCCGAATGCGATGTTGGCCGACGAGCCGCCGAGATACTTGGCGAAGCTCGTGACGTCCTCTAGGCGTGCACCGATTTGCTGAGCGTAGAGGTCGACCGCAAGGCGCCCGAGACAGATGATGTCGCGCGCGCGGCCAGCCGCGAAGCGGCTGGCGGTCATGTTCGAGGTAGGAGAGGCAGCCATGAAAAGAAGTCCTTCGGTGAGCGTGAGCGTCGTGTGTCGCGTTAGATCGTGGCGCCGTCGAGCTCGGCAATCATCTTCTGCATCTCCGCGCCGCCGGCCATCATGTCGAGCACGGCTTCCTTGCTGATCGTGTCCTTCGTGAAGGTGCCCATCGAGCGGCCGCGATTGAGCAGCGTGAACGAATCGCCGATCGGGTAGGCGTGATGCACGTTGTGCGTGATGAAGATGACGGAAATGCCGCGCTCGCGTGCTTTGTGGATGAGCTTGAGCACGTTGAAGCTCTGCTTGACGCCGAGCGCGGCCGTCGGTTCGTCGAGGATCAGCACGCGCGCGCCGAAATGAATCGCGCGGGCGATGGCGAGACACTGACGCTCGCCGCCCGACATCGTTCCGATCGGCTGATGCGCGTCGCGCACGAAGATGCCCATTTCAGCGAGCTTTTCGCGCGCGGTCGTGGCGGCCGTTTCGATGTCCATGACGTTCACGAGCCCGAACAGCTTCTTGTTCGGCTCGCGGCCCATGAAGAAATTGCGCGCGACCGACAGCAGCGGCACGAGGGCCAGGTCTTGGTACACCGTCGCAATGCCGAGATCGAGCGCATCCTTCGGCGAATTGAATTGCACGGGCTGGCCGTCGACGAGGTATTGGCCCTCGCTCGGCTGATGCACGCCGGCGAGCGTCTTGATCAGCGTCGATTTGCCGGCGCCGTTGTCACCGAGCAGGCAGTGCACTTCGCCGCGGCGCAACCGCAGCGTGACGTCTTTGAGCGCAATCACGCTGCCGAAGTAGCGGCTGACGTTTTCGAGCGCGAGGATGCAATCTGCGCTTTGATCTTGGATTGGGGTAGCGGAAGTCATGTTTTTCTCCGTCGATCAACGCGATTGCGCGACACGGCTGCGCACGTAGTGGTTGAAGAGCACGGCGAACAGCAGCATCAAGCCGAGGAAGACGCGGAACCAGTCCGAATCGATACTCGTATAGGTGATGCCGATCTGCACCACGCCGAAGATCAGCGAGCCGAAGCAGGCGCCGACGACTGATCCGTAGCCGCCCGTGAGCAGCGTGCCGCCGATGACGGCCGCGATGATCGCTTCGAATTCCTTCTGCAAGCCGCGGTCGGCGGCGGCCGAGCCGATGTCGCATACCTGCAGCACGGCGAAGAGGCACGCACAGAACGCGGTCAGCACGAACAGGCGAATCTTCACGCGCCGCACGGGCACGCCGACGTTCTTCGCCGCGTTCGCATCGCCGCCGACGGCGAAAATCCAGTTGCCGAAGCGCGTCTTGGCCAGCGTGAATGCGCAGACGGCGGCCAACGCGATCCACCAGACGATGACTTTCGGCACGCCGGGCACGAGCGGTTCGCCCGAGTCGAGCAGCTTGACGAGGCCCATGTGGCCGAGCCAGCGGAACAGATCATGGAACGCGACGCCTTGGAACAGGGCATGCGCGAGGGCGCTCTTGGCCGCGACGTCGCCGACGCCCGAAATGATCGTGCGATCCGCGAACATGACCGAGAGGGCCAGCGTCAGGCCGCGCAGAATGAACATGAACGCGAGCGTGACGATGAACGAGGGCAGCCTCGTGCGCATGACGAGGTAGCCGTTGAGCGCGCCGAGCAGCATCGATCCCACGAACGCGAAGACGATCGCGAGTTCGATGGGCCAATGAAAATACATCGTCGGCAGCGCGACCATCATGCCCGCGAAGCCGATCATCGACCCGATCGAGAGGTCGAATTCGCCGGCGATCATCAAGAGGCAGGCGCCGACCGAGATGAGACCGAGGTAGGCCGCCACCTGCGACCAGTTCATGATGCCGTCGAGGTTGAACATGCCGGAGTTGCCGGCGCCGATCGCGAAGACGAGAAACACCATGACGGTGCCGGCGAGCGAGGCGAACTCTGGGCGGGAAAGAAACTGCTTGAACCGCGATTCGCGGCGCACGCGCTCATCGAGCGAGCCCGAGCCCTGCGGGTTCGGCTGCTCCTGTTTGCGCAAGTTGGCGTGGAAGTGATCGGCGACGCCCATCGAATGTCTCCTTCGTTGGCGCGGCCCGAACCGGTTGGCGAAACCCGGTTCGTACCGCGCCGTCATGCTGGATAGCTGGATTGCAAAGGCCACTGTTCCATGCGCGGGCGATGGGCGCCCGCGAGCGTGGGAATCAGCGGTACTGCCCCGCGTACTTCACGACTTTTTCGACGTTGTTCTTGGTGATGAAGCCCGGGCCGGAAAGGATCGTGTCGGGCTGATAGACGGGTTGGAGCCCGTAGGTTTCGAGGCGTGCCTTGAATTTCGGATTGTTTTGCAGCGCCTTCTCGATCTTCAAGGGATCGGTGGTGTGGTCGTGCTTGACGATCGCGAGCACGGCGACGGCCAGATAGCCTTGCAGGTAGGGCTGCTGATCGATCGCGAATTGGATCGTGCCGTCCTTGATCGCGGCGGCGATGTCGTTATCGAAATCGAACGTCGCGAACCAGATCTTGCCGGCCTTGCCCATGTCCTTCAGCGCGCGAATCGTCGGATCGGCCGACAGCGGGCCGAGCGCGAGCACGCCGCCGGTATCGGGATGGTTGCGCAGATAGGCTTCCACCTTGGCCTTCACGCCGTTCGGGTCTTGGCCGGCATCGAGCGTCGACGATTTGAAATCGACACCGAGCGCTTCGGCAAAGCCGCGGCAGCGCTCGAACGAAGCCGGGTTCGTCGCATAGTGGTTCACGCACAGGAACGACTTGACGCCCGCGGCCTTGGCCTTCTCGCCGGCCGCGTGGCCCGCGACGTATTCGGGCTGGCCGATATGCATGATGGCGCCGAGCTGCTTGCTTTGTTCGAGCGTGCCCGAGTTGATCGTCACGAGCGGGATCTTCTTGTCGGTGACTTTCTTGATTGCGCTCTTGAGCACGTCGAAATCGGCGATCGTCGCGGCCACGCCGTCATAGTTGTGCGCAGCCGCTTGCTCGATCAGGCGCGCCATGTCCGACAAATCGCCGTTCGGCGGGTTGCGGTAATCGGTCTGGACGTTGAAGTCCTCGTCCGCCTGCTTGATCGCGTTCTTGATCGTGTTCCACCAGGAATCGGAGTCCGGCGCGTGGCTGATGAGCACGAAGTGGGCGTCGGCCGCGTGCGCCGAGCCGACCGCGAACGGAGCGAACGCCAGTGTGAGCGCGGACGTGACGGCCGCGGCGAACGTCTTGACGGCGGCCTTGCGGGTGCAAAGTCTCATTTGTCTCCACCTATTCGAAGTTATGTCTGTGTCGTTGAAAGCGGCGCGCAGACCGTCTTCGCGCCGCTCACGAAACAGAGTAGGCGAAGTCGTTCGCGAATGCAAAGAAAATTTCATTGCAGCTAGAAATGGAAAATTCGTTCCATTTTCCATTCGGCGTGCCTATAATCTGCGCCGTGGGGAGACAGGTGCGCTCGAGCCGCCAGCACGCCGCTACCCGTTCGAAAAGGACAAGAGCCATGCAGGAAGACACCACCGACGAGCTGCCGAACGTCGACGAGCTCATGCAGCGCGTCGCCGATGCGTACGACGCGCTGCCGCGGCAATTGAAGAGCGTGGCCGCGTATCTCGAGCAGCATCGATCGAGCGTGATGGTGGACCGCACGAGCGACATCGCCGCCAGTTGCGGCGTGCATCCTTCGGCCGTCGTGCGGTTCGCACAGCGCTTCGGGTTCTCGGGGTTTTCGGATCTGCAGGAGGTGTTCAAGCAGGCGTATGCCGGCCAGAACCCGTCGGGGCAGACCTACAAGCAGCGCATTCGCAAGCTCATCGACGACAAGCCGGGCCGCCTGTCGGGCGGCAACGTCGCGCGCGAGTTCGTCGCTGCTTGCCGCAACGGCCTCGACGAGCTCGAAGCGACGCTCGACGACGAGCAATTCGAAGCGGCCGTCTCGATGCTCCAGCATGCGGAGAACATCTATGTCATCGGCGTGCGGCGCTCGTTCGCGGTGGCGAGCTATATCGTCTATGCATTGCAGCACACCGCCAAGCGCGTGCATTTGATCTCGGGCTTCGGCGGCATGTTCCGCGAGCAGATCCGCAGCGTGAAGAAGGGCGACGTCGTCATCGCGATCAGCTTCGAGCCGTACGGACGCGAGACGCAGTATTGCCTGCGCATCGCCCATCACCATCAAGCGCAGACGCTCGTCATCACCGATAGCCGCCTGTCGCCGCTCGCGCGTTACGCGACTACGCAGTTGTTCGTCAAGGAGGGCAGCGCGTTCGCGTTTCGCGCGCTGACCAGCACGATTTGCTTGTGCCAGGCGCTGTTCGTGGCGCTTGCGTACCGGCTCGAGTTGAACGTTGAAGAGTCGAAAGACACAGGAGGATACGATGACTAGCAGTAGCGGAAGGGACAGCGGTGCAATCGACGTCGCCGTGTTCGGCGCGGGCCGCATCGGCCGCATCCATGCAGGTAATCTCGCTCGCCATGCCGGCGCGAGGATCAAGTATGTGATCGACGTCAACCGCGTCGCCGCATCCGAGCTCGCCGCGCAATACGGTGCGATGGTGGTCGAGGCCGATCTGGCCCTCGCCGACGCATCGGTGGGGGCGAGCGTGATTTGCTCGAGCACCGATACGCATGCCGACTTGATCGAACGCTCGGCGGCAGCCGGCAAGCATATCTTCTGCGAAAAGCCCGTCGATCTCGAGCTCGAGCGTGCGCGTGCTTGCGCCCGTGCCGTCGAACAGGCGGGCGTCGTCTGCATGATCGGTTTCCAGCGCCGCTTCGATCCCACGTTCGCCGCCGTCAAAGCCCGCATCGACGCGGGCGAGATCGGCACGCCGGAAATGCTCGTCGTCACGAGCCGCGATCCCGGTGCGCCGCCCGTGGAATACATTCGTCGCTCGGGCGGCATCTTCAAGGACATGCTGATTCACGATTTCGACATTTTCCGCTGGATTCTCGACGACGAAGCGGTGACGGTCCATGCGAACGGGAGCTGTTTGACCGATCCCGCGATTCTCGATGCAGGGGACGTGGATTCGACGGCCGTGACCATTCGAACGAAGCGCGGCCGCCTGTGCCAGATCAATACGACCCGGCGTGCCGCCTATGGCTACGATCAGCGCTTCGAAGTGCTCGGCAGCACCGGCATGCTGCAAGCGGGCAACGTGCGGCCGACCGAGGTCGTCTCCTACACGGCGAACGCCGTGTCGAGCGACGTGCCCGAGCCTTTCTTCCTCGAGCGCTATCGAGCCGCCTATGCGAGCGAGATCGCGCACTTCTTCGACGCCGTGACGGAAGGCGCACCTGTGCGCACGACGATTGCGGATGGCGTCAAGGCGCTCGAACTCGCGGAGGCGGCGACGCGGTCTTGGCGCGAGGGGCGCGTCGTCAGCATCGGCGAGTAGCGCGCATGCGGCGGAGGGCATCGCCACTCGCGAAGCGAATGATGCCCTTGCCGCCGTTACGACCGAACATTCGATGACCTTACGTCTTCAAGACGATAGCGGCAAGGAGCGAGACAGTGACGACGATGGCAAAGCGCGGGCCGGTGCGGATCGGCAT
>NZ_JBQCIF010000118.1:0-20862 GCF_051953955.1 Trinickia sp.
GACGTACGACTTGCAGCCGCTCGTGGTCGCGGCGTTGGCGGCCCGCCGTCACAACCGCAATTGGCTCACGCAGCGCGCGGCGAACGGCGCGACGCTCGCCCTCGCCCTCGATTGGCTCGTGCCGTATGCGCTAGGCGAAAAAACGCATGAGGAATTCGTCCATTCGAGCGTCGCCTTCGATGCCAAGCGGCGCGAGGCCGGCGTGCCGGGCTATTCCGGCCCCTGGGACCCAAAAAATTCGGCCGAATTGTTTCACCTCGCGGCGCGGCTATCGGGCCGCTACGCGGGCGTGGCGCAAAAGCTCGAATCCGCGCCGCCCGCGTGGCTTTCGGTCTGTTTGCCGTTGCCTGCGAGATAGCGAGATAGCGAGACGCAGCGCGCGTCCTGATCGCTGCCTTGACGATGGCGCAAAGGCGCGTAGGCGCAAAGCGCGTGCACTCATCAACCCGGGGCGGGCAGTTCGCCTCGATCAGCTTATGGAGCAGCAATGGCAGTCAGCGTCTTCGATCTCTTCAAAATCGGCATCGGCCCCTCGAGCTCGCACACGGTGGGGCCGATGCGTGCGGCCCTGCTGTTCGTGCAGGGGCTCGAGCGCGACGCGTTGCTGCCGCAGACGGCCTCGGTCAAGGTCGAGCTCTATGGCTCGCTCGGCGCGACCGGCAAAGGGCACGGCACCGATCGCGGCGTCATGCTGGGCTTGATGGGCGACGCGCCCGACACTGTCGATCCGTCGACGATCGCCGAGCGGCTCGAGGCGGTGACCCGTTCGCGCCGGCTCGCACTCGGGGGGACGCACGAGATCGGCTTCTATCCGAAAGAGCAGATCGCCTTTTATCGCCAGGCGCTGCCCGAGCACCCGAACGGTCTGAAGCTGCGGGCGCTCGATGCGAGCGGCGCGGTGCTGCGCGAGGCGACCTACCTCTCGGTCGGCGGCGGCTTCGTCGTGACCGCCGGTGCGCCGAACACGAAGGTGCTGCAAGCGGCCGATCAACGCGCCCACCCGTTCACGACGGGCAACGAGCTGCTCGCGATGTGCGCGCAAACGGGCAAGTCCATCGCCCAACTCATGTGGGACAACGAGCGCGTCTGGCACACCGAGGAAGAAACGCGCACCGGCCTGCTGAAAATCTGGGACGTGATGCAATCGTGCGTGGCGCGCGGCTGCGGCATCGGCAATCCCGATGCCGACGGCAACCTGCCCGGGCCGTTTCAGGTCAAGCGCCGCGCGCCGCAGCTCTATCGCACGCTGTCGGGCAATCCCGAGCAGGCGCTGCGCGATCCGCTGTCGATGGTCGATTGGATCAACCTCTACGCCATCGCCGTCAATGAAGAGAATGCGGCGGGCGGCCGAGTCGTCACGGCACCGACCAACGGCGCCGCCGGCATCGTGCCGGCCGTGCTGCACTACTACACGCGCTTCGTGCCCGGCGCGAACGAGCAGGGCGTCATCGATTACCTGATGACCGCGGCCGCGATCGGCATTCTCTACAAGCTCAACGCCTCGATTTCGGGGGCCGAAGTGGGCTGCCAGGGCGAAGTCGGGGTGGCGTGCTCGATGGCCGCCGGTGCGTTGGCCGCCGTGCTCGGGGGCACGCCGAAGCAGGTCGAGAATGCGGCCGAGATCGGCATGGAGCACAACCTCGGGCTGACGTGCGATCCCGTCGGCGGGATGGTGCAGATTCCCTGCATCGAGCGCAACGCGATGGCGGCGGTCAAGGCCGTGAACGCCGCCCGCATGGCGTTGCGCGGCGACGGCAGCCATTATGTCTCGCTCGACTCGGTCATCAAGACGATGCGCGAGACGGGCGCCGACATGAAGACGAAGTACAAGGAGACGTCGCGCGGCGGGCTGGCGGTCAATATCGTCGAGTGCTGACGCACCGTCGAATCGAGGGCGCCGCCGGTTGCGCGAGCGGTGCTCCGTCGCGGCGTAGCCGAGGCTTGCCTTGCGCCGGTTTTTCGCAGTGACAGGGGCCAACGGTCGGGCGTAAGCTGTCGGCGCCGCGTTTCGCGATGCAACCGTTCAGCCGTTCCGCCGTTCTTCTCGTCGCCAACGAACCAATAGGGCCATAGCCAGCCAGGAGGTCGCCGTTTTATGTCGAATGCCGCCGATACCGCCCACGTGACCGGAGCGCACCTGCTCGTCGACGCACTGATCACGCACGGCGTCGATCGTGTTTTCAGCGTGCCGGGAGAAAGCTTTCTCGCCGTCCTCGATGCCCTTCACGACGAAACCGAGCGCATTCGCACGATCGTCTGCCGGCACGAGGCCGGTGCGGCCAACATGGCCGAGGCGACGGGCAAGCTCACCGGCCGTCCCGGCGTCGCGATCGTCACGCGCGGGCCGGGTGCGACGCATGCATCGATCGGCGTGCATACGGCGTTTCAAGATTCCACCCCGATGATCCTGCTCATCGGCCAATGCGCGCGCGATCATCTCGACCGGGAAGCGTTTCAAGAGATCGACTATCGGCGCATGTTCGGGCAGATGGCGAAGTGGGTCGCGCAGATAGACGATGCGCGCCGCATTCCCGAATACCTGAGCCATGCGTTCCACACCGCCTGTGCGGGCCGGCCCGGCCCCGTCGTATTGGCGCTGCCCGAAGACATGCTGACCGACGCCTGTGCGCACGTGACGCCCGCGCCGCGGTTCCAACGCGTCGCGGCGTCGCCTTCGTCCGCCCAGATCGATCGGTTGCGCCAGTTGCTCGAGCAGGCGCAGCGGCCGATGGTGATCGCGGGCGGCAGTGGCTGGAGCGCGCAGGCCTGCGACGATCTGCGCCGCTTCGTCGAAGCGTGGCAATTGCCGATCGGCTGCGCGTTCCGGTACCAAGACACGATCGACAACGATCATCCGAATTACGCGGGCGATGTCGGGCTCGGCATCAATCCCGCGCTCGCGCAACGCATCGGCGACGCCGATTTGCTGCTCGTCATCGGGCCGCGTTTGGGCGAAGCCACGACGGGCGGCTATACGCTGCTCGACATTCCGAAGACGCGCCAAACGCTCGTGCACGTCCATCAGGGCGCCGAGGAGCTCGGCCGCGTCTATGCGGCCGACCTGCCGATCGTCTCGGGCATGCCCGAAATCGCGGCCGCGCTCGCGGGGCTCGAGCCTTTGCAGGCGCCGATATGGGCGGGCAGCGCCGACGAAGCGCATCGCACCTACTTGGCGTGGAGCGCGCCGCGGCCGATGCTCGGCGACGTGCAGCTCGGGGACATCATGAAGCAGCTGCGCGAGCGGTTGCCTGCCGATGCGATCGTGACGAACGGCGCGGGCAACTACGCGATCTGGCTGCATCGGCATTTCGCCTATCGGCAATGGCGCACGCAGCTTGCGCCGACGAGCGGCGCAATGGGCTACGGCGTGCCTGCCGCCATCGCCGCCAAGTCGCTCTATCCCGATCGGACCGTCGTTGCATTTGCCGGCGACGGCTGTTTCATGATGTCGTCGCAGGAGCTTGCGACGGCGATGCAGTATGGCCTGAACGTCGTGTTCATCGTCGTGAACAACGCGCACTATGGCACGATCCGCATGCATCAGGAGCGGCACTATCCCGGGCGCACGCATGGCACCGGACTCACCAATCCGGACTTTGCCGCGTTCGCGCGCGCGTTCGGCGCGCATGGGGAGACGGTCGAGCGCACGGCCGATTTTTTGCCGGCGTTCGATCGATGCATCGCGAGCGGCCGGCCCGCGCTCATTGAAATCCGCGTGCCGAAGGAAGTCAGCACGCCGGCGGCCACGCTCGCCGACATCGCCGAGCAAGGACGGCGGGCACGCACTGTGGCGAAGTGAGCCGCGGCGCCGTGGGCGTTCGGGCCGACGGCCACGCCGTGCTCGGGTGCATGCGTGCGCGTACGCTAATTCAATGTCCGCGATATAGCTCGTGCTGATTGTCGGACACATTCAGCGGGGCCGACGGTGAACGCGGCGCCACCGGCATCCGCAGCGGTTCCGTCTGGAAGTGCGGCAGCGTGAAGAGAATGTCGGGCGCCGGCGTGATCGTGATGTGAGACGGGTGCCGGCGGCGGTGCGCGCCCGGGTGCCGGTGGTCCCGTCCATGCCCGTGCCCGAGCACATGCCCATGCCCATGTGTGCGATCGGCGTTCGTCGGCGGTTTGGCGGCGGCTGCCGCGCTGGCTTCCTGGGCAACAGGGATCGGGATCGGGCTCGGCAGCGAGGCGAAGTCCGCGGACGACGCCGAAACCGGGGCGGCATCGCTTGCCGGCGCGAACGAGCGACGGATGCGGCCGACGTCGGATCGATTCCAAGCGTCGTCGCCGCCCTGCCGTTCGTCGATCGCCATGTAAGCGCCGAACACGCCGACGATCGTAAAAAGCAAGAGACCCGCCCCGAAGCTCAGGCCCCATCGGCGCGCGCCGTTGGCGTCAGCCGGCGTCCAGTGCCGCGGCAGCGTTTCGCTCAACCGTAAAAAGATCGTTCTGGGCCGCATGATGTCCCGTCGACGATGCGCCGCACGATGCGCGATCGGGCCAACGCGCCTATGCTGGCTACTATGTGGTGTCGCGCTCACGTCGGCAATCGGCGGCGGCTCCCAGGCGTGCGCCTGCCAACATACGGCTTGGCCGCCGCCGTTGTTCATGTGGGTGATCGACAGCCATTTGCCACGAGAAGACGAGCATGAGCAATCGGCGCGCGCATCGATGGCTCGCGGGCCTCGCGATGGCGCAGGCTTTGACGTCGATGGCCGCGTCGCAGCCGCCACCGCCGCCGCCTTGCGCCCCCGCGCTTTCCGTCACCGACGTCGAGCACGGCTTTCGTTTCGAGCGTGATTGCGGCGTCGCACCTGCACAGATTCAGCGATTCGTGGCCGACGCCGGACGCGCCGCGCGCCGTGCTCATTTATCGGGCAGCCAACGCGTGGTTTTGGCGAAGGCCGCCAATGTCATCTTCGCGACGGTGTCGGCGGTGCCGTTCGAAACGGTTGCGCCGATCGTGCTGGCCCTCGCCCAGCAGAGCACCCATGAGGACGACGTCGATTTCCTGACGCTCGCGCACGACTGGAACGATCGATACGGGCTGCTGCTGCGGCGCCTGCGCGTGCTGAGAACCGACGATCCGCTCGAGCCGCAGGTCGATGCCGCCGTCGCCGCGCTCGATCTCGACGCAGCGGCCAAGCTGCTTGCTGCGGAACTGGCGGAGTCCGGCGCACCCAACGATCTCATTGCCGCACGCAGCTTGGAAGCCGGCATCGTCGAATGGCTGCGCTTCTTGCCGAAGCGAGCGCTTACGTTTATCCGCGTCGCACACGTCTTGCGGTCCGACGACCTGGACATTGCCGATCTATATGGCGACCTGCTGGTGGAAGCGCGCTTGTTCGAGCAGGCGCAGCCTGTCTACGAATCGCTCGTGCTGCGCTATCAGGTATTGGCGCATAGCAAGCCCGAGCGCTGGCAGCGGCGCTTTGCGCGTGCGCTGAGCAAGCTCGGCGCCTTGTATGCTGCGTTGACGCTGCCGGCCGATGCCGAGATGGCGGACTTGCACGCGCTCGGGATGTACTGGGAGTTGGCGCGGGCGCAGCCCGAGCGCTTCGGCCCCGCGGTTGCCGACCTGCTGCAGGCGCTTGCCGGGCTCTATCGCGACGCCGATCGCCCCGACGATGCGATCGACGCCTATCGCGAGGCGCTCAAGCTCGAGCGAGCGCTCGCGCAGCACGATGCGCCGGGCTACACGCCCGATTTGGCGACGACGCTGAACAACCTCGGCGTGCTCTATGCGACGGCCCATCGCACCGGCGAAGCGCAAAGCGCCTACGCCGAGGCGCTCGCCCTGCAGCGCGCGCTGGTGCAGGACAATGCCCTCGCTTACCGGCCGGCACTGGCGCGCACGCTGAACAATCTCGGAAACTTCTATAGCGATGCGGGACAGTATGCGCAGGCGGAGCAAGCCTACGAGGAGGCGCTGTCGATTCGTCGCCGGCTCGCGCTCGAAAGCCCCGTGCGCGACGGCCCTGATGTCGCACGCACGCTGACGAACCTGGGCGTGCTGTATCGGCGCGAGGGCCGGACGTCGTTGGCCGAGCATGCTTATCGCCAGGCACTGCGGACGTTGGCGTCGTTCGAACGTGCCGCGCCCGGTGCCTTCGACGCCGATCGGGCGCGCGCGTTGAACAATCTCGGCGTGTTGCTGGCGAAGATGCATCGCCGGCGCGAGGCGGAGGACGCGTATCGGCGCGCCGTCGCGCTGTACGGCCCCCTCACGAAAAAAGACCCCGCCACCTATCGCGGAGACTATGTGCGCGTGCTCGGCAATCTCGCGAAGCTATACGGCGAGATGGGACGAAAGCGCGACGCTCAGGCCGTGCTGCAAGCGGCGGCGAAACTGCGGCAAGAGGCCGCCGCGCGATCACCGTGAGCGGCGGGGCCGTCCATCCTGTCATCGTCGTGGAGGAGGGCGCGGCGGGACGTAGCGCCACGTCAACAGCACGACGAGCGCGAACAGGACGTAGGCGAGCGTAAAGACCCACCCTGGCAGGTCGTAGTAAAGCAGGCGCCCGACCCAGTGCTGGACGAATCCTTCCGGTCCGGCGCTGCCCGTGCGCAGCCGATCCTCGAGCACCGTCAGCGGGCAGGGAATATCGAGCGCCGCCAGCAGCGCGACGATGCCGATGGCGGCCAAATGCGCGAATCTGAAGCGCCGATCGCGCACCCAGGCCCACTCCAGTGCGGCGCCGAGCCACACCGCGGCGAATCCGCCGACGATGAACAGCACGACGAGCGCATGGAGGACGAGGACGGCGTCGGCCAGAGCGGTCATGGGCGGGGCCGGTCGGCGTTGAAGATGCCGATCAGTATCGCACCGGCTATGCCCGCGCGCAGCGAAAACCGGCTGCGGCAGCCGCCGCGTGCGCGCAAGGCGGGATGGCGGGCGGGCGCCCGGCTACAATTGCGGACCGTTGCGTGCATCTCCCTTTCCTATTCGATTCATGTCCAACGCCGTCCGCGCCGACCTGCTCGGCCCCTTGCTCAAGCGCGTCTCGCGCTCGTTTTATTTGACGTTGGCCGTCTTGCCGGCGCCCATGCGCGATCCCGTCGGCTTGGCCTATCTGCTCGCGCGTGCGGCCGACACGATCGCCGATACCTCGTTGATCGAGCCGGCGCGCCGTTTGTCGCTGCTGCTGGCGCTGCGTGCCGCGGTTCGGGGCGATCGCGGCGAAGACACGATGCATGCGATCGCTCGGGTTGCCGATGAAGTGGCCGGCCAGCAAGCGCTGCCCGACGAAAAGCGCCTGCTCGAATCCCTCGGTGCCGCGCTCGCGGTGCTGGGCGAGTTCGATGCGGCCGATCGCGCCGCAGTGGTCGACATCGTCGCGACGCTGACGACGGGCATGGAGTTCGATCTGCGCACGTTCCCCTCCGAGGATTCGGGGGACGTCGCCGCCCTGAGCGACGTATCGGAACTCGATCGCTACACGTACCTCGTGGCCGGATGCGTCGGCGAGTTTTGGACGAAGATGACCTGCGCGCACCTGCCCCGCACCTTCGACGAACCGCAAGAGACCGTCGTTGCGCGCGGAGTGCGCTTCGGCAAAGCGCTGCAGTTGACGAACATCTTGCGAGACTGTTCGAAGGATCTTCGGATAGGACGCTGCTATCTGCCGACGGCGCTGCTCGAACGGCACGGACTGACGCCCGCCGCGCTGCTCGCGTCGGACGCATCGAGCCGTGCGCGCCCGGTGCTCGTCGAATTGATGGCGACGGCGCTCGCGCACTATCGCGCCGCAGCCGACTACACGTTCTCGATTCCGCGCTCGTCGATCCGTCTGCGCTTGGCGTGCTTATGGCCGATTCTGATCGGGCTCGAAACGCTGCGGCTGCTGGCCGCCAACGATGCCTGGCTCGATCCCGAGAAGATCTCGAAGGTGCGCCGCAACGATGTCTATCGCCTCGTCGCCGGCTCGACGGCCGCCGCCTGTTTCGACGGCGTACTGCGAGCCTGGATGGAAAGGATGATTCGCGATATCGAAGCCAGGCTGGCGCGTCCGTCATCCGCCGTTCTTGCGTAGTTGCGCTTACTATCCATCCATCTATCCATCTATCCCCCGTCTATTCAACGTTCGTCGATCGAGGAGAGGCAATGCCCACGCCCAGCTCGTTACTCGCCTTCGGCCTCGTCGCGCTCGGTATCGCGCTGACGCCCGGCCCCAACATGATCTACCTCGTCTCCCGCTCGCTCTGCCAGGGGCGCGCCGCGGGCATGATCTCGCTGGGCGGGGTCGCGCTCGGCTTCGTCTTTTATATGGTCAGCACGGCGTGCGGCATCACCGCATTGCTGATGGCGGTGCCGTTCGCGTACGACGTGCTGCGGCTCGGCGGCGCGCTCTATCTGGTCTATCTGGCCTGGCAGGCGGTGAAGCCGGGCGGCCGCTCCCCGTTCGAGGTGCGCGACCTGCCGGCCGATAGCCCTCGTAAGCTGTTCGTCATGGGCCTCGTCACGAATCTGCTCAATCCGAAGATCGCCGTGCTCTACCTATCGCTGCTGCCGCAGTTCATCGATCCGCACCGCGGCAGCGTGCTCGCCCAATCGTTGACGCTCGGCAGCCTGCAAATCGCGGCGAGTCTCGTCGTCAATACCGCCGTTGCGATGATGGCCGGCTCCATTGCGGCCTTCCTGGCCGGGCGGCCGAGCTGGGTGATGGTACAGCGCTGGCTCATGGGGACGGTGCTCGCCGGCCTCGCCGTTCGCATGGCGGTGCAGAGCCGGCGCTGAGCTTCGTGCTTTATCGGCCGCGCGGGCCGAGCGGCCGATAAAGCGCTCTTGTCTGATGCCAAAAAAAACGCGGCGGGCTCGTAGGCCCGGCCGCGTTTCGTCTTCTCGGGAAGCAGCCTTGCGCCGCTAGCGGAGCTCAGTTGCCGATGACCCGTGCCGCGCCGTCCAACTCCTGATTGATCACGCGCTCTTCGTCGCCCGACAGACCGCCGCCGTGCTGCGCGGCCATGTCGCTGATCTCTTGATGGATCACGTCGAGCCGGTGATGCAGCCCGGCGCCCGTCGGCGGCGGGTAATAGCCTTGGCTGACGCGCTCATCGATGCGACGGTTCAAGTTGTCGATACGCTCGTCCACTTGCGCACGCCGTGCGAGTTCGGCCTCGTGCGGGTTCGGCCGCACCACCGGCGGAGGCGGCGGGGGCGGCGGCGCACGCCGGCGCGGCGGCGGCGACACGGCGCAGGCAGCCAACATGGAAACCAGCGCGCAATAAACGAGTGCGCGAATCGAGCGTTGCATCCCATATCTCCTTATGGTTTTCATGGGAACCGGCGCAGTAGATCGACCGGATCGGCCATGGGGTAATAAACGTCCAGCACGGGCGCCCAGATGACATGCGAATCGCGAATCTTTCGGGAACGCCGTTGTAACGAACTCACGCCGGCACACGCACGAAAGGCAGCCGCCTGCCTTCGCGTGCGCTTTCGTTCGCGAGTTCGATGACCGTCATGACATCGACGGCATCTTGCGCGGAAACGGGAAACGGCGCGCCATGCGCGATCGCTTCGGCGAGGGCGCGGTAGAACTCGACATAGGCCCCGTCGCGCGTCGGCACGACCCGTTCGACTTCACGCTCGCCCTCCAGAGCACGCAGCGTGCCTGCCGCATTGCCGCCGCCGAAACCGTCTTGCCCGGGGCGCAGCCCTGCCTTCAGCTGATCTTCCTGCGTATCGAGCCCCGCTTTCACATAGCTGCCGCGCGTGCCGTGAACGGCGAAGCGCGGAGGCTCGATCGCCGCCAGGGCGCTCGCGTGCAGCACGACCTCTTTATCGGCATAGCCGAGCAGCAGATGGACGTAATCGGGGGCACTCGCCTGATCTCGATGTTGCTTGACCGTCGCAAAGATCGATTCCGGCGCGCCGAATAGCGCGAGTGCCTGATCGATGAGGTGCGGCCCGAGATCGAACAGCAGGCCGCCGCCGCGGGATGCCTCCTCGCGCCAGCGCTGACGCACCTGCGGCCGAAAGCGATCGAAGTGGGATTCGAAATGAACGATGCGCCCGAGCGTGCCGCCTTCGATGAGTTCGCGCACGGTCAAGAAATCGCCGTCCCAGCGGCGATTGTGAAAGGGCGCGAATAGAACGCCGTGCTCGCGCGCGAGGCGGGCGAGCGTCCGCGCCTCGGCGGCCGTCAACGTGACGGGCTTGTCGACGACGACGTGCTTGCCCGCCGCGAGCACTTTGGCCGCAAGCGCATAGTGCGTATCGTTCGGCGTGGCGATCACGATGCAATCGACATTGCCCGAGGCGATGAGCCCGTCGAGATCGGCCATGATTTCGGCTGCGGGGTAATCGGCGCGTGCGTGCTCCGGCTGGCTCGTGGCGATCGCCGCGACGCGCGCGTAGGGCGCGTTCGGCGCATCGGCCGGGGCCCCGCAATGCTCGATGACGGGCGCATGGAACGTCGCGCCCGCGAATCCGTAGCCCATCAAACCGATTTTCAATGTGCGAGCCATGCGTGGATTCCTCCGTCTTGCTTACGACAAATGAACGAGCGGGCGCCGACGATGCGCTCGAAAAGGGACCGATCGGCCGCGCGCCAAGAGAGTCGAGCATTGTGGCATGCCAGGCAGTGGGGAGGAACCGATTCCATCCGGGGCACCCGATTCCAGGCCCCATCCGTGTTAACATCGCGCACTTGCCCCCAAGGGCTTCGCACCGCGCATCCGTTACAGCATCGATGCGTGCTCAAGCAGAACCGCCAACCTCGTTAGACCCATCCAGACGATGTCCGCAGGATTGAATCCCGCCCAGAGCGAGGCGGTGCGCTACCTCGATGGCCCGTGCCTCGTGCTTGCCGGTGCCGGCAGCGGCAAGACGCGCGTGATCACGCAGAAGATCGCCCATCTCATCGAGAACAAGGGCTTCGAACCCCGCCATATCGCGGCCGTGACGTTCACGAACAAGGCTGCCGCCGAAATGCGCGAGCGCGTCGGCAAGCTGCTCGAGGGCAAGACGCTGACCGCGCCGGGCAAAGAGGGCCGGAAGGTGCCCGTCAATCAATTGACGGTCTGTACGTTTCACTCGCTCGGCGTGCAGATTCTGCGGCAGGAGGCCGAGCATCTCGGGCTGAAGCCGCAGTTCTCGATCATGGATTCTGACGACTGCTTCGGCCTGATCCAAGAGCAGGTCGGCTCGACCGACAAAGGCTTCATCCGCAAGATACAGTCGATCATCTCGCTCTGGAAGAATGGCCTCATCGATCCGCACGTGGCCGCGGCCAGCGCGGCGAACGAGGACGAGCACCAAGCGGCGATCGTCTATCGCAATTACGTCGCTACGCTGCATGCCTACCAAGCCGTCGATTTCGACGACCTGATCCGCCTGCCGACCGAGCTCTTCGCTCAGAACGAAGCCGTGCGCGACCGGTGGCAGAACAAGCTCAGGTACTTGCTCATCGACGAGTACCAGGACACGAATGCGTGCCAGTACGAATTGGTGAAGCTGCTCGCGGGGCCGCGCGCGGCGTTCACGGCCGTCGGCGACGACGACCAGGCGATCTACGGCTGGCGCGGCGCGACGCTCGAGAACCTCGGGCAACTCGGCAAGGATTTTCCGAAGCTGCATTTGATCAAGCTCGAGCAGAACTACCGCTCGACCGTGCGGATTCTGACCGCGGCCAACAACGTCATCGCGAACAACCCGAAGCTGTTCGAGAAGAAGCTGTGGTCCGAGCATGGCATGGGCGACATGATCACGGTCACCCAGTGCAACGACGAAGAGCATGAAGCGGAATCGGTCGTGTTCCGGCTGTCGGCTCACAAGTTCGAGCGGCGGACCCAGTTCCGCGATTATGCGATTCTCTATCGCGGCAATTTTCAGGCGCGCATCTTCGAGCAGGTGCTGCGCCGCGAGCGCATCCCCTACGTGATCTCGGGCGGCCAATCGTTCTTCGATAAGGCGGAGATCAAGGACATCTGCGCGTATTTGCGCCTGATCGCGAACCCCGACGACGATCCTGCTTTCATCCGCGCCGTCACGACGCCGCGGCGCGGCATCGGCAATACGACGCTCGAAGCGTTGGGCTCGTTCGCGGGGCAGGCGAAGGTGTCGCTGTTCGAGGCCGTTTATATGGGCGGGATCGAGGCGCGCCTGTCCGCGCGGCAGATCGAGCCGCTGCGCGTATTTTGCGACTTCATGCAGCGCATTGCCGATCGTGCGACGAAAGATGCGGCGACGACACTGCTCGACGATCTGATGGAAGCCATCCATTACGAGGCCTACCTGTACGACACGTTCGACGAACGCCAAGCGCAGTCGCGCTGGCAGAACGTGTTGGAATTCCTCGAGTGGCTCAAGCGCAAGGGCACGAAGCCGGAGCCCGACCAGATCGAGGACGGCGAAGCGAGCGGCTACGACAATGCGGATGGCCTGGCGGATACGGGCAAGAACCTGCTTGGCTTGATCCAGACGGTGGCGTTGATGTCGATGCTGGACGGCAAGGAGGAAGATCCGGACGCCGTGAGATTGTCGACCGTGCATGCGTCGAAAGGGCTCGAGTATCCGCACGTGTTTCTGGTGGGCGTGGAGGAAGGGATCATGCCGCATCGCGGCGGTGCGGACGACGAGCCGATCGACGATGCGCGGATCGAGGAAGAGCGCCGCTTGATGTACGTGGCGATCACGCGCGCGCAGCGCAGCTTGCATTTGAATTGGTGCAAGAAGCGCAAGCGGGCGCGTGAGACGGTGGTGTGCGAGCCCTCGCGCTTCATCCCCGAAATGGGCCTGGACGAAGCGCCGCCGCCGACACCCGAAGAGGCGCCGATGACGCCCAAGGATCGGCTGGCGAGTTTGAAGGCGTTGTTGCAGAAGGCTTGAGATGAACTAAGCGAGCGGAGAGGCGAATATGGACGAACGGGCTCCAAGCGATTGCTGGAGCCCGTTCGTTTGCGTGATGCTTGCGGTGTGGCGCTTTACTTGGCCGCGTTGACCATATAGTCGACAGCGGCTTTCACGTCGTCGTCGGAGGCTTGCGAGCCACCCTTGGGCGGCATGTTGCCTTTCCCGTGCAGCGCGTAGTTGTAGATCGTGTCCATCGGGTCCTTGAGCCGCGGAGCCCAATCGGCTTTGTTGCCGAACTTCGGCGCGCCCATGACGCCGGCTGCGTGGCAGGCCTGACAGACTTGCGTGTAGAGCGCCTTGCCGGCTTGGGCTTTGTCGGCACCCGAGGAGGTCGGAGCCGGTGCGCTCGGCAATGCGGCGATGGCGGCGGCGGCCTGATCGTTCACCGAGCCGGTGCTCGCGCTGGCACTTTGCTCCGATGCGCCCGACGCTGCGGCCGCCGTGTTTTGGGTTGCGGCTGTCCCGGAAGCCGGCGCGGCCGGCTCGGGGAAATTCGCACCGGAGTGATCGGCCATATAGACGACGGCGCGGGCGATTTCATAATCGCTGTAGTCGTCGGGGCTCGTGCCTCCACGGGGCGGCATCGCCCCCTTGCCCTGCAGGGCCGTTTTGACGAGCGTTTCGTAGCCCTGCGAGATTCGCGGCGCCCAATCGCTGGTATTGCCGAACTTCGGCGCGCCGGCGGCACCGGGCGTGTGGCAGGTCGTGCAGACCGCCTTGAAGACTTCCTCGCCCGTCTTGTAGACGGGAGGGGCGTTGGGGTTGCGGACATCCACCTTGGCGAGCGGCGCGATGCGTGAGGCGACGGTGGCATCGGCCAGGCCGTTCGTGCCGGCGCCCGAGCGTTCAGACTGATTGACGTAGTACGCGAGCAGCCAGATGACGATGATTGGGATGGCGAACGCCGCGACGACCGCGGCGATCAACTGGCCGGGCGTTTTGATCGGGGCTTGGTGTGGTGCTTCGCTCATGCTTGTCTCGTCTCCCGGGGATATTGTTGGTGAGCGGTACAGCGCGACGGCAACAGCTAAACCTTGAACCTGGAACGGCTAAGTCGGCAACGACTTAATTAATTCGATCAAACACGGTCGATTATAGACGCAACGTTTTGGCGTCGGCGAGCGGGGACGGTGCGGGGTGGGGGCGGCGTTTACCCGTGTTTGCCCTTAGAGCGCGCAGCGAAGGGGGCAGATCGTCGACGCGAGGAAGCGCATCGTGCGAATGGTCGCGGACAAGGATGCGTGCGAGAGCGGTGCCGCGGAACTCGTTTGATGTTGAGTTGAAAGGAAATAGAAAGATTGGCGGGGCGCTCGGTGGACGCGGTAGGCGAAACCGGGTATTCTCTCGGTCTCGCTTGGCGCCGAGACTTCCCGCTCGCAACGCCTTCATGCTGAAGCGCCCGTAGCTCAATGGATAGAGTACTGCCCTCCGAAGGCAGGGGTTGCTGGTTCGATCCCAGCCGGGCGCGCCAAAAGTCGCGAACTCATTCTTCTTAACGGTCTGTGTGCCGTTACTCTACAGATGTCGTAAACGACATCTGTAGGTCGCCCAAATGGTTACAAAAAGTCCCTGTCGGGACTGATTCCGGTATTTCCTTCAGTTACGGGCGACGCCCTCGCGGTCCAGTTGTGTTTTCTCCGGACGGCCGTGCCGTACCGAGCGTGGGCTTCCCGCTGTGCCGCGTGATAATCCCACCACGACCCGCGCTTGCATGACCGTGTTCGCATGTTCGCGATGACGCGCCTCCTGCTGGGATATTCGCCGGTGCTGGCAACCACACTGTGCGCGCGACAATACTCCTCTGTGAACCGACGCTTCCGTTCGTCGAGGTCGTGCTTCCTCTTCTCCTGACCGGCTGCGACAACTGCTGCATACTCCTCCGGGAAGTTCATGCGCAGGTACTTTGGCGAGGTCAGGAGTTCATCCGCCATCTGATACCCGGCAAGTGCCTGCCCACTGCGCAGGGCGCGCTGCATCGCGTCCTTTATTTCAGCGTCGGATTTTCGTCCGACGTAATTTCGGCGATTGAGCAACGTATCCGGCTCATCGGATGGGCGTGCCCGTAACGACAGCCTGACCTTGTTGCCCAGTAGAACGTCCGCGATTGCACAATTGCAGCAATACGCAATCAACGCTAAGCGGTGCAGACTGATACTCGCCGTCCCTTTAACCCACGCGTGCAGGAGCGACTTGTTCACGCCGAGGTGTCTCGCGAGGTGGGCGCGCTTGCCGTTGAACAAGCTGTCGGCTGCGTATTCGAGAAACACAGACTGGGCAGACTTCTCGAGTTGAAGGCCGGCGAATACCGTTGCGTCTTCCAGTAGGTCCGCGATGATGCGAGATATCTCGACATCGAAACCGCTGGCAGCAGTCGCCATCGACGTGCAAGGGAGCGACTCGCGAGCGCTCCGTCTGCGAGAGGAGTTGTTTTTGTTATGCGGCTCGCTCTTCCATGGTTCCTCCATCAGGTTCACGCCGTGGAGCGGACATGCCTTCACTGGTGCCAGCAGCCAGAGGAGACGCATATAGCTCTCTCGGCCATCTCGAACATCACCATCGAGACAGTAAGGACAGTGTCGCCGCGCGGTTGCTTGCAGCTTCAGGGAGGGTACTAGTCCCCTAAGCGGTAGCAGAGTGCACATTTGCAGGTCATTGCGAAGCGTCGCGCGATTGAGGACTTCGGCCCACTCCAACGCGACGTCACTTATTCCCGACAGCGTGGCCATGTAATCGGCTCTTCCGACGTCGCGGGCCATTCGCATCGGCTCGACCCCCATCAGGTTGCGCGCAAGGGGGCCGAGGACGCGATGGGTCATCGTCCATCTTCCGACGTCCTGTGCGTTGCAGACCCGATTCATGAAGCTGCCCAGCGATTCGCGGGCGCCGCCGTATGACATTCCGTAGGGATAAGCTCCGGAGAGGATGGAGCGGGCCGAAGCCCGCTCCGGCCAGCCGTTCGGCAACCAGTTAGGCGAAAGCACTGTCATTCCCGTCCTCCCCTTTACGTCCAGCGCCTTGATTGTTCGACCTGCGTCCCCTGGCAATGAGTTCGCTCTTGACCTGCGACAAAGGCTTGTAATGCATAGGCCCGTCGGGCTGCAGGAAAGGCTTGACGCGTTCTTCGCCGTCCAAAGTGCTGGGCGCAACTGTGTTGTAAGCTTCCTGGGAGGGGAAGGAGTTCCAAAGCACGGCTTCGTCCCATTTGTTTCCCGCTTCCGCGCATGCGAGGACCGCCTTGATGAGGGTTTGGATGGCCCAACCCGACAAGCCGATATGTGCCTCAAAGAGCTTCATTACATACGGTTTCAGGTCGACTATCTCTGATAGGGGGATGTGCTTGGCAAATTCCTTAATGAGCTGTGTAAAAGCGTCGAAGTCATCTTGATTTTCTTGATATCGAGGGAAATGAACGACCGCTATTCGTCGTGCCAACTGGTCGCTGCTGCGTACGAGCTGCTCGGAACCGTAAGCGCCTACAAGCAAGAGGTTCATGTTGCCGCGATTTCCCAGCGACTTCAGCAGATTTCCGTATTGGAGCGGGTCGGATTTGGAATCGACGAAATGTATCGCCTCGTCCAAAATTAGGTGTCGTACCTGCCGATTCCCCAACGCTCGCTCGAACCGCCTGCGACTGCTCTTCACAATGTCAATCGGTGAACTCGTTTGATTCGTTGGCTCGTCAGTAAAGAGAGAGTTCAAGTCTTCGCAAATGCGGTTGTAGAAAAGCGGCCAGTTAATCTCCTTCTGGTCGGGGGCGTCTACTTCGCTCAGGACGACCGGAATGACGCTGGGGTCTTCGCGAATTTCCGTCTCATACCGCCTCAAGAGCGTTTCGGTCTGGAGTCTGGCGAATGTTGATTTGCCGACCCCTGTAGGACCGACGACTACCGTGAGCGAAAGTCCGGCTGAGGGAATCATGCAGTTTTTGACGTCCTGAATGACTTTGTTGAGATTGCGATGGCTGAAGCGAAGTGACTTCATGTACATGCCCTTCATCTCGGTACTGCCCGCCTTGGCTTGTTCGAAAGTAATCGGGTTCATATCCACTCCGCTAGATGGGCCGGGATGTCGGCAGGTTGTCGTAGTTGAGCAGCAACTGTTTCTGAATCCGCGGCCGGGGATTCCGGAAAATGCTTTGAGTGTCGGCGGATGTGCTGTTGACCTGTTTGAATACAACGGCGTCCTCGGACACTTCGACGTGTGGCGCCGTGACGGCGTCCTTAACGAGACCGGCTGCGCCGTAGACGTGCCGAGTGGCGGCGGTAAGGGATGCAGCGTCGGGGAGCATGTGGTCGCTGAGCACAGAACATAGGGTGGATTCCAACTTCTGGTCATCAACACCTCGCATGCGCAGGCGAGCTTCGTAGATGACATATCGCCACTCGATGGACGTCAGCTTCCGATACTTCATCAGCAACGCAGACTCGCACCTGACCCATTTATCCTTGATTTGCACGTAGACGATGCTGACATCCCACATGTCCACTAACACAGGCAGCCGTTGACTTTTCCGTAGGGACCTGTCGGTGAAAGCGTCCGACCAATACCAGATGCCACAGACCTTAACGCCGCGCTGTTTGTCGAGCATGCGCACCGAGCCCTTTGGAGGGACGCAGGTGAGAATGTAGAAGTCAGCGTCGTAGGGTGTCAGGCGCGTGAGCCGCCGGCCGGTGCATTCAAAGCGACGATGCATGTACTCAATCGGCGCGTGGTCATGCGCGGGGTGAATTCTGACGTTGTAGTCACGGAAGAGAAATTCATCCAGCAAGCCATGCAACTGTGCGAATGTCATCAGGTCCGCCCGCAAGGGGTCGACAGATTTGGTGACCATGCGCACATTGCGTAGCGCCTTCGAATTTCCCGGAAGGTCGTGAATGAACTCAGTGTTCAGTGTGCCGAAGAGGCGTTCAATTACTGCGCCGAATCTGGCTTGGTGTGCAGGCCTGCGCTGCAGAGTAATATTGAGCGAGTCACAAAGCTTATCGAAGGCATCGGACAAGAATTCCCTGCCGTTGTCCACGACGATGATTGCTGGTGTTCGCTGATATACCGACACCATATGGCGAATTACCATCATGCAGCTGACGGTGCTCGGAGCATGTATCGATAGATAAAAGCCGACGACCGCACGAGTTTCCGCGTCTATCGCCAAGGTGAGCCACGGTCGGCGCTTGTATATCCTTCCGCCTCTGCCGCGAATTTCCACGAACACGTCCAGCTGCGTGTGGTCGATATGAACACGATGAAAAGGGCGTCCTCCATGCACTTTGTCGGTGAGATGCAGGTACCACGTGGCCGGCTCTTCGGAATACACGGCGCGCGGACCTTCTCTGTCTTTCTTGCTCCTAAAAAACTCGGAGTGACGGTAGAAGGTCTTCTTCGACACTAGCTCGACTCCCGCCTCCTCACTCAGAGCCTTATATCGCCGATACGTGGCCCGAACACCGGGATTCGTGGGGGTGTTCCCTTCTTCTACGGCAGCGCGAACTATCGTAAGTTGCTTGTCGGTTATCTGGCACCTACCGCCTCTTCGACGCTTCGGCGTAACCGCACGACGCTGAGCAATATGGGATTCTCCGGCCTCACGCGCAGCTTTCCTGATTCGTTGCACCTGCCGTTTGGAGAGTGCGCAGCGAACGGGGCGGCCGAGTTCAATGTCGCGCACCAGCAGATAGCGATTCTTTCCTTCAATAATCTGTTCGTCGGTCAGGGCGCCGATAGTAGCAAGCAGCTCATCAGTGGACGCCGCGGTCGCCAGCAGAAGGATGTCGCGGTTGAACATCATCCTTTTGAAGTCGGGAATCGGCATCAACGCGCCATCACGGGACTGCTGGTCGAAATAGTGCACAGCGTTACTGCTAATTGCCGACACCTCATAAACCTTTGCTTGCCCCTTGAACATGAATTCGCTACCCATGTCGACTTCGAAGGTGAACCTGTTGTCGACTGCTCGCGGGAGAGGACGACTTGCCTTTAGAGCGTCGAGTTGTGCGATTGACCGGCAAAGAATCGTATCGCGCGTTTCGGACAAATCATCGTATGTGAGGTCGACGAAGAGGCGGCGCTCAGCGATGGCCTTGTAGATGTCGTCGACCGTAAATTTCCCGGGCGGCGTATCAATGATGAGTGGCTCGTTCCAGGGCGTATTGTCGGGTAATGCATGCTTTTGCAGCTCGCCCATCGTCATGGGGCACAGGTCGTCGGTGAATTTTTGAATCGCAGCCCATGCGTCCTCTGTCAGGGGCGCACATCTGCCGGATAGGAAATCCGCCAGAAAATCGAGGTTGTCCGTGAACTGCGAACAGTTTTCGTCGCTGGACCGCAAGCAGAACGTGATGCCCATATCGCCAAAGTGCTTCTCACGCTCTGGACATCGCCACGTTCCGTCTTGGTCTCGATAGAACCTGTTTGGCATTTTCTCCGCCAAGTCTTCGAGGTCACCCGGTGTCTTCCACTCTTCGATGTACGGCCCATACCAGGTGATGCGGAGAATATCGGGAGTGTATTTCGTAGGCATCAGGTAGTGCCTGACGGTGCCGTTCGCAAACTTTCGCTCTGTAGGGACCGCGATGCGGACCGAAGGTGGCTGGCAATAGAATTCACATGTCGAATTGTCGAAGTCATATCTGATTACGGCACCGAACTCAGGCTTACGACTTTCGGTTGTCAACCTCCGCTTCATCTTCCGCGAGGTGTAGCGGGTTACCACATTTCCAATCCTGGATTGAGCCTTCCTAGAAGGTGAGTTAGACCTCGTGTCGAAGATGTATTCTTGCCCTTTGAGTGGCGTGCCCCATTGCTGGAATAGCTGAATCAGCTCCGAGTTGGAAAACGGCTTTGCGACATAGTTTATCGGGTCCGTTTCGGTCCAGCTCCGCTCCTTCATTTGCCATCTGGACAAGAGGGGAACGGCGGCAGGTAATTGAATGGTCACGATTACTCTCCTAGAACGTGGTTTGTCGAGTAGAAGACTTGCTCGGTGTCGCTAAGCTATCGGTTAGCGAATCTACGAGCGTCCACATGTCGCTGCCTTCCTGCGGGTCAATGCTTCGCTGAACCGGCCGCAACCGCAGATGCACGTTGGTCCAGACGTTCTCCAATCGGCCGCACAGGACGAGAACGTGAATCGCTATCGGTTCAACCTTAGGGAGGCTGCGCGCCGCGGATGCCTTCTGGACCGCGATAATCGCTGCTTGCGTCTTCCTCTTCGGCAGCGAACTAAGGTACGAGCGCAACCTATCTAACTGTTGGCCGGGGGATGCCTCGAAGTACCGACCTTTCGGGCCGAACAGAGCGGCCCAGGTGCCGATGCGGTCACCATCCAGTTCCCACTCCGAGCAGCGGACGATTTCAGGCGTCAGCACCGTGACTTCATAAAGTCCTTCGCCGTCGGTTACCAGAACGCGAGACGTCCTTTCGCTCGAAACCTCGCTTTCTCGGGCTTGCGGGATAGGCGAAATGCGCTTAGGTGTGCGGATGCGCGGGATTGGACGTGACGTCGGCGTGCAGAGTCGCTGAATGCTTTCCGGGCACGGTACGGCGTTGTCCATGCCGTCCTGTGCGGCCCCGGCTGCCGCTGCGGCTGGCAACATACCGCGACGCTTCACAGGATGTCGGCCGGTTGCGTCGGGTTCGAACTGTACCCTTCTTGCAAACGAAGCGAACGTGTCAATGCGACGAATGAAGCTCGATAAATCGGCACCGAAATCGGTGGAGGCATCTTGTGCGTTCATGAACTTCTCCATGTGCATAAGTGAAATGAAAAGCGTCCCCCTCGCACCAGCTGAATCGCTGGCTGCGATGCTTCACACGCGTGACTACCTGTCCACGGGCAGTCACGCGTGGTGGATTAAAAGCTGTGCAGCCCCAGGTTTTATGGGCCGCGTTTCATGCGCTTATCCGGCATGCTCCAGAAGTAGGGGCTGCGGGTTTTCCCGGGGGCAATGAGGGGGAAAGAGAGACTGCTGAAGGGGCCAATCGGGGGGAGGGAAGGACAGCGAAGGCGGTGC
>NZ_JBQCIF010000119.1:0-18865 GCF_051953955.1 Trinickia sp.
AGCCGTGATTTAGTTTGAAAATTAGATTGAGGCGGGTTGATCCCCATCCACGGGGAAACTCTATCGGCAGACCATCTAGGCTTTCTGGGGGGCACTGAGTGTCTCAACAATTTCCTTTGCGGCTCATCGAGCAGCACATCCCATACGCGGCCAGCTTGCGCTGGAAGTCGTGGCTGGCGTATTGACTGCCTCTATCCGAATGATGCAGCGCACCGGGCGCGGGTCGGCGGCGGAACCACGCCATCGCCAGCGTATCGGTCACGAGCTCGGTCGTCATGCGCGGCTTGACAAACCAGCCCACCACCTCCCGGTTGAACAGGTCCAGCGTGACCGCCAAGTAGAGCCAGCCTTCGTCAGTCCAGATGTACGTTATGTCCGAGGTGAACAAAAATTAGCGCGATAACCTATTGTGCGCTGTTTGATTTAGCTATCCAGCAAAAATCACTAAATAGCGCGACAGAGGCGATTCGTCGGCGCGTGGTAGCTGGCGGCATCAATACTCAATTTGATTTGATCAAAACGGCTGTCATTGAGCGTGCAAAAACGGCTAGATCGCAATACGTCTCCTTGTGCATTAGTCGTCGAATGGGTATCTTGACTCAGAAAACATTTACATCGAAAGAGAATGGCGCGACGGCCGCAAGAGTCAATTCGCAATTTAAATTGCCAAATGACAAACTTAACAGGTGGGTGTGTGGTGTATAACTTTTGGGGGCTGATGTTAGGATTCTGCCTGTTCGCGTGTGAAGCGGTCGACGCGACTGAACCCATTGCGTCGGTTTGTGCGAACGGCGAATGTGTTGTTTTTGTCGACGACAAACCTCCAGCAGCGGAGGCTTTGTGTGACGGCGCAGCTGTAACGATTAGATGGACCGTTGATGAGAATGTTTTTTTGACAACATGCGAGGATGCTGGAACCGCAGAGCAAAATACTAACTTTCTTTCAGATGCCGCAGGTAACCGCGCAAGTAAGCTCGTTTACGGCCGCCCCGTCCTGAAGCAATTTGTGCGACAACACCCAGGAGGACCGGTGCCAGACAAGTTTGCGCCACGTCCGTATTGCACGCCGCCGTCGTTGCAGCAGGTTGCGATCAGTGCGTTTGTATTGCTGGATAAGTTGCCCACAAATACTGAAAATGGTTATTGTTTTGATCCAACGTATGTGCATTATGATCAAGGGAAAGTCACCATCGACACTGCGAAAGGGAAAGTAGCCGCATCGGATAAAGATTATTATGGCGCGCCACCAACTGCGCGGCAACGGTCGAATCTCGCTGCACTGATCCATCAATACGGGCTGATGGGGCGCCCGTCGGCGGATGCGGTTGAAGAAAATGGGGGTCACGGGACTGTCCGTCACGTTGCAGCGGAGCGTGCGTATTTGTACGACACACCTGACGAGATTGGGAAAAGTAAAACGTATTTGATTCGTGGTGATACGGTCGTGGTACTCAAGAAAGCTGGTGCTTGGGTGCAGATTCGCTACCGTGAGGCCAATGGCAGAGAGATTGTTCGCTGGATACGGTCTGCCGACCTGATCGAGGGACAGTGAGGGTGATGCGAACGCAACTCAGCATAGGGCAGTCCTTCGGCGATTTGGATAGTTCGAGCACCGAGAGCGGACATGAGCACGGCGACTTGCCCTTCTGTGCTGATCACCGCATTGCCGGCTTCCCGACAGGCTTGGGGACGCCGGATCGGCCGTTCGTCCGGACCGCCTCGGCTCAACCGAGTCACCCCGCATGCGCCGCCTCGAGACACGCCTGAAACAGCAACGCCGCGCGCGACGGCCGCGGTGAACGCCGTGTGAGCCCCACGTAACGGCATTCATAGTGAAAGCGCTGCGGAGCGACGGCGCGCATCAATCCCTTTTGCTGAAAGGCCTCCGCATAATGGTCCGGCAGAAAACCCAAGAACCGCCCCGACAATACCAACGTGGCGATCGCCTCCTGATCGAACGCCGTGGCTTGGCGCGTCAGCTTGGCGCGATGCGTCATTTCCATGTTCGGCGAATGAAAGCCGAGCCCCGCAAACGCGTGCTTGCGGATCGCCGCCCAAGTCAGGCGCGCGTGCGGCGCGTCGAAGAGCGGATGCGCGGTACCGCAATAAAGCAGCATCTGCTCGTCGAACAGGTGCGTATAGACGAGGCTCTTTGACGTGCGATGCGCCGGAATGATGCCAACGTGATAGCTGCCATCGATGACGCCGCGCTCGACTTCGTTGATCGAGGCAACATGGAAGTTCAGGGCGACGTCCGGCGCGTCGTCGACGAACTGCCGGATCGCGTCGCCGATCCGCGCGTGCGGATTCGTTGCGGTCTTGTCGAACATCGCGATGTGCAGTTCTCCCCCCATCCGGTCGTGGATGCCGTCGATCCGGCTGCGAAACGCTTCGATCGACGAAAGCACCACGAGCGTTTCCTCATACACCGTCTGTCCTTCCGGCGTCAGCGTGAAGCCCGCCCGGCCGCGCCGGCACAGCACGAGCCCTAAACGCGTTTCGAGATCCTTGACGTGCCGGCTGATCGTCGAAATGCCGATGTTCAAATCGAGCTCGGCAGCGGCCATGCCGCCGCATTGGACAACGGCCTTGAACACCCGCAGCAACCGCAGATCCATGTCGCTCAGTTGCCCCAGCAGCGCGCGGCTCTTTGCCTTTTTTACTTGCATGGATCGGAAAGTAAAGATTGATATTGCGATATCGACGAGACTAATCGGCGGCCCGACAATATGCAACATGCTCAATCAGGAGGGGCGCTTCAAGCCGACCAACATGACCGATATGACCGACATCGAGAACGTGCAGCAACAACGGGCGGACGGCGTTCGCACCGATCCGGCATGGCTCGACGCCCATTGGATGCCGTTTACCGCCAACCGTCAGTTCAAAGCCGATCCGCGGATCATCGTCGGCGGGCAAGGCGCCTACTACACCGACGCCGACGGCAGGCGGATTTTCGACGGCCTGTCGGGCCTCTGGTGCTGTGGCCTCGGCCACGGCCGCACGGAGATCACCGAGGCGATCAGCCGCCAGGCGGCGCAACTGGATTACGCGCCCGCCTTCCAATTCGGCCATCCGAAATCGTTCGAACTCGCCAACAAGATCAAGGCGTTGACGCCCGCGGGGCTCGACTACGTTTTCTTCACGGGCTCGGGCTCGGAATCGGCCGATACCTCGCTCAAGATGGCCCGCGCTTACTGGCGAGCCAAAGGCAAAGGCACCAAGACGCGCCTGATCGGCCGCGAGAAGGGGTACCACGGCGTCAATTTCGGCGGGATTTCAGTGGGCGGGATCGGCCCGAACCGCAAATTGTTCGGACAAGGCATCGATGCCGATTTCCTGCCGCACACGCAACTGGCTCAAAACAAGTTCTCGCGCGGCCTGCCCGAGCATGGCGCCGAATTGGCGGATCGGCTGCTCGATCTGATTGCGCTGCACGATGCCTCGAACATCGCCGCCGTCATCGTCGAACCGTTTTCAGGATCCGCGGGCATCGTCGTGCCGCCGAAGGGCTATCTACAGCGGCTGCGCGAGATCTGCACCGCGCACGACATCCTGCTGATCTTCGACGAAGTGATCACGGGCTTCGGCCGCATGGGCGCAATGACGGGTGCGGAATTCTTCGGCGTGACACCCGACATCGCGAACTTCGCGAAGCAGATCACGAACGGCGCGCAGCCGCTCGGCGCGGTCGTGGCGAAAAAGGAGATCTACGACACGTTCATGGCTGCCGGCGGGCCCGAGTACATGGTCGAATTCCCGCATGGCTACACGTACTCGGCGCATCCGGTGGCCTGCGCGGCCGGCGTGGCGGCGCTCGATCTGCTCGAAAAGGAAGCCGCGGTGCGGCGCGTTCGCGACCTAGCGCCGCATTTCGAGGCGGCCGTGCACGGGCTCAAGGGTCGACCCCACGTTGCCGACATCCGCAATTGCGGGCTTGCGGCGGGCATCACGATCGAGCACAAGCCCGGCGAACCGGCGCTGCGCCCGTTCCAGATCGCGATGCGCTGCTGGCAGAAAGGCTTTTACGTGCGCTTCGGCGGCGATACGATTCAACTGGCGCCGCCGTTCATCGCCGAACGCCACGAGATCGACAACCTCGTCAACGCGCTGTCCGATGCGCTCGGCGAAGTCGATTGACCGAGCATCGCGTGGCTTAGAGAGCACGACTGGCCTCGGGCACGCGCGCGGGGATCGCGCTTGCCCGAGCGGGCGCTTTGCGCGCCAAGCGATCCCAACCCAAGTCGGCGAAGCACGGGCCCTGCGTGGCTTCGCTGAACTTGACGTCGTTGTGCCCGCCGTTCCATTCCATCAGCTTGACGCTGCCGTCATCGGCAACCGCCACGTCCCATCCCACGCAGCGAACGTATGGCACCTTTTTGTGGTGCTCGAGAACCATGGCCAGGCAATCGGCAAACGCCGGTATCGTGACGCCGGCAAATGGCACGTCGCTGTCGGGATGGGCGCGGACTGCGCTCCAATTCGTGAGGTACCCTGCGTCGCCCAACTCGCCCGTTGCACAATCAACGGGAACCCGAACGTGCGTGCCCGACTGAACGTGCGTATCGGCCTCGCGCCCGAGTCGCAGATAGCACGCACGGAGCGAAATGGTGCCCTCGTCGTTCACGGCCGTCGTCATGCGCAACGTCGCGACCGATCGCGGCGCGAAGCGCGCAAGCGTTTCATGCTGAACGATCTTCGCTTGAAACACGCCATTGCCGAGCGCCTTGATCTTATCGATATCGAACGTGGTTCGATCGAAGAAATGGATGCCCCGGCCTTGGATGGAGTCGTCGATCTTGAAGACGAGCGAATCGCCGTTTGCGAACAAGTGTCGCGCCACTGCATCTGGCGGAATGACCGCGTTGCCGGGGGCAATGAATAGCCCGTTGGCGAAATCGGCCACGTCTGGAAATGCATCGCTCAAGAACATCGCGCGCTGCAACGACTTGAGGTTGGATGTTCTTCCATACCCGCCGTTGAGCGTCGGCACGACGACGCGTCCGTAGTAATTATCGGGAATCCATCCTTCCTTGAAGCGGCCCGCGATAGCGGTATAGACGTAGAGCCAGGGCGCGTAGCGCGCGTGGCCCAGCACCTCCCGCGCATAGGCATCGGCGCGGTCGAGATCCGCACGGTTCGTCTTGCCCAGCGTTTGTTCGAGCCTCTTGTGAATCGATGTCGCTTGCGCGCGGTGATACCAATGAAAGCGCCAATCCGCCACGCGGCGATACGTTTTTTTTGCCAGCGCCTCTGCATCGATTCTCATGATCCCCTCCCTACGTCGCGCCGCGAAGAAAACCTCGAGGAGTACGTTGTTCATATTGCATCGCAGCAAGCTCAATGGTGCGCAAGCGAGTGTGGCGACACCGACGCCGCCGATGATATGGGGTTCCGCGCTGCACGGTAGCGGCTTGGCGCAAAAGACACATTCTTTGGCCGATGATCTGGTGGTTGCGTCTGATAGGAGCATCCGAGCGTTAACCAATCCTTAAGCTTGCCGTGCCATTCTGGGATCGTGCCATGATCGGCCTGGCGCGCTGAGCCACGGCAACCTACTAGGCACCGGTCATAAAACGGAAGAAAGGTAAATTTCATGTCGCAACGGACCTTCGCGCTGCTGGCCTGCACGGCTATCTCGCTCCTTCCCTCGCTTTGCGCGATAGCGAGCGAGCCATCCAAAGTCGTCGTCGAACTCTCGGATGGCAGCAATGGGCACATGTCTTTGAAACTCAGTCCAGCGACGATCCCGCCGGGCCCCGTCGAATTCACGGTCAAGAACGAATCCGCCAGTGCCATGCACGAATTTTTGTTCGCCAAGCGGGCAAACCCCAACGGTGCCCTGCCATACGACAAGAAAACGCAGCAAGTGCAAGAAGACGACATCAAGGGACTGCAGGGCATCGAAGATCTGCGCCCGCACGAGACGGTCACCGCGCAGTTCACGCTCGACAAGGGGCAGTACGTCGTGTTTTGCAACGAACCAGGCCACTATCGAAGCGGCATGCGCACCGAGTTCGTCGTCGGCGCCCGCAAATAGGCCGGCACGGTTGCCGCCGTACATCTGGCATATCGCTCAGTCATCGATCCCGCCTTGCGAACGGGGTTCGTTGCACCTCTCTTTTGCGGCACCTCCCTTTTGCGGACCCTCTCGCGGGGACTTGATGAATGTCAACACCGCGGCTCAGCTTGGGCGTCATCCTGCACTTGCACGGTGACGGCGCGTTGCGCCGCACGATCTCCGGCGCACAACGGATCGATGCCCGGAGCGTCGGCCAACGCATTCGCCTGCCGGAGCCGGCCGCAAACGCGGCTGCCCATCCCCAAGGCAAGTCCAGGAGGCTCCCATGCTCAATACCGCCGCCCACCTACGCGCCGCGCTGCTGGTCGCGTGCGTCCTCGTGAGCGCTCGGGGCTATTCGCAGGAGGCGCCTACGCCGATCGCACGTAACGGTGTCACATACGTCACCGGCGGCATCGGCGAAGACGAGGTCCGCGCATTCCACGAGGTCGCACGGCAGTACAACATGCGCTTAACGTTCGCGTCGAAGACCGGCCACTATTTGTCCGACGTCGATGTCAGCATCACGTCGAATCAGCACGTCATTCTCTCCGCGCGTAGCGAAGGCCCTTTTCTGTTCGTCCATGTACCTCCGGGCCGCTATCGGATCGCGGCCCGAGACCGGCATTTGACCGAAACCAAAGAGGTCGTGGTGCCTTCAACCGGGGCGATCGACGTCCGCTTTTACTGGGATGACCCCGACCGCCACGGCGTCATGCAGCTTTGCCAGCGCTGTCCGAAGCCAGCCCAGCAGTGATCGTTCGAACAAGCGGCAGCGAATCGCCGCGGCAGCATCGCACGAAGCAGTCTTGAATGGCACGCCGTTTCGTTCAGCGGCGCGTGGCGCGGCCATGCTCAGGGCGCCGGGAAGACCGCATCGACCGCCGCCATGCCAGCTTCCGCTGTTCGATGAGTGTCTTCCAATCGAGTTTCATGAGCATGTATACGAGGCCGAGCAAGGCCAGCTGCATGGCGATGAAATAGGCGCTGAGGTATGCGCCCTCGAACTGCACCTCGGGATCCAGGTGTGCGGAAGCGAAACGGCCAAGGTGCGCCCAGACGGAATAGCTCGCTGCGCGGCCGATGAAGAACGCCGCCCCGATCACTCTGAGCGGCAGCCCCGAAAGCCCATATGCGATGAAGAGATAATTCGAAGGAAGTGGACTCAGTGCGTAGACGAAGAATGCGCCGACCGTCATCGTCTTGTGCTTCTGCAGCCATGCCTTGGCCGCATCGACGTTCTCCCGATCGGCTTCGCGCATCAATCGTCCCCGCACGAGGGTGCGCGCAAAGGTCGCCAACATCAAGCGGCCGACGGTGGCCGCACTGGCGGCGACCAAGGCAAACGCAAACGGGCTGCCGTCCGCGACATTGAAGCCGACCCACGACATGGCCATCCACGTGGGCGGTGCAAACGCCGGCATGAGGTTGATCAGCAGCACTACGACGAACAGAATCCCCAACGTCGTCACAACGGACCTCCGGGCGGATCGGCCTGCGCCTTGTCATTTTGCTTTTTGGCGGCCCGTCGCGCTTGACGCAGATCAATCTCGAACCTCCCTAATCGGTCGAGACTATTTGCGATCCCATTTCGATTCGATACTTGCGCCATGCAACGCCTGTTGCATTCCATCGATTTCATTCTGCTGCTCGTTGCTGCGCTGGGACTGACGACCGGCCTTACGTTCGCCGCGCTCGAACGCAGCGCGATTGCGCAGGTGCTGTGGGTCGCGGGCACCGTCCCTACCTTGTTGGCGCTGTGCGCATCCATCGTCCAAGCACTGCGGCGAGGAGAAACGGGCGTCGATGTTTTGGCCTTGCTGGCCGTCGCTTTCGCGCTGGGACTTGGCCAATACCTTACCGTCGCGGTGATCTCGCTGATGCTGGCCAGCGGCCGTGCGCTAGAACATTACGCCGAGGAACGAGCACGCCACGAAATGACGGCACTGCTCGCTCGCGCACCGCGCTATGCCAATCGCTTCCAAAACGGCCAATGGTGCCGCGTGGAGTTGGACACCGTTCGTCCGGGCGATCGCCTGCTCGTGCGCAGCGGCGAGTTCGTCCCTGCCGATGGCACGCTCGCGAGCCATGCTCAATTGGACGAATCCGCACTTTCCGGCGAGTCCCTGATCCAGCCTCGCGAGCCCGGCGAAACCGTACGAAGCGGTGCAATCAACGCAGCGGCGGCGTTCGAGATGGTAGCCGCCGCAACGGCGCGCGACAGCACGTTCGCCGGCATAGTCCGCATGGTGCAGTCCGCGCAGCGGGAACGCAGCCCTGCCGTGCGTCTCGCGGACCGGTACGCGCTGCTTTTCATACCGGTGTCGCTGGTCCTTGCGAGCGGCAGTTGGCTCGTCACGGGAGACATGGCGCGTGCGCTCGCGGTGCTGGTCGTTGCGACGCCATGCCCGCTGATCCTTGCGGTACCCGTGGCGTTCGTCTCCGGGATGTCGCGGTGCGCGAAACGGGGCATATTGGTCAAGGGCGGAGGCGCACTGGAAAGGCTCGCGCAGGCGAACATCCTCTTTTTCGACAAAACCGGCACGCTTACCGGCGGACACGCTCGCCTAGCCGCAGTTGAAAGTGGTCCCGGCACCGCGCCGGAGGACGTGCTGCGATTTGCCGCATCGCTTGCGCAAGCTTCGGCCCACGTCATTTCGGAGGCGGTGACCACCGCGGCGCGCGAAAGAAAGCTGCAACTCGCTTCGCCTTTCGACGTTCTCGAGCAGCCGGGCGCTGGACTGACTGGCAACGTGCAGGGCCGCGTCGTGACTATCGGATCGTTCGATTACGTGTCCACCGTCGCCGCGCCCGCACCATGGAGCGCGGCCTTCCTGAGCCGGGTCGCGCATGAGGGCGCCTCGGCCGTTTTCGTCGCCGTGGACGGCGCCATGATCGGCGCAATGCAGATGGCCGATCAGATCCGCCTGGAAACGCCGCGGGCGCTCCGGCTGCTGCGGCAGGAAGGTATCCGTCGGCTCGTCATGCTCACGGGCGATAGACGCGACGTCGCTGAAACGATCGGAACGATGCTCAACGTAACGGAGGTACGCCCGGAGCAAACGCCCGCGGACAAACTCGCCGCCATTCAGGCGGCCCGCCGGGAAGGCACCGTCGTCATGGTCGGCGACGGGATCAACGACGCCCCGGCGCTCGCCGCGGCGGATGTCGGCGTCGCGATGGGTGCGCGCGGCACCGCCGCCTCATCGGAGGCGGCCGACATCGTCCTGCTCGTCGATCGACTGGACCGCCTCGTAGAAGCATTGCGCGTGGCACGCAGCACACGACGCATAGCAACGCAGAGCGTGGCGGCGGGAATGGTGCTCTCCTTCACCGGCATGGCGGTAGCGGCCTTTGGCTACCTGCCTCCCTTGCTAGGCGCAATGGTTCAGGAACTCATCGACGTGGCAGTCATCGTGAATGCACTACGGACGTTGGGCGTTCGCTCCAACATGGCCTTGGGCAGTCTCGCACGCGAAGACGCGAATCGCCTGAAAGCCGGCCATGCAGAACTCGGCCCCGTGTTGGAGCAGATTCGGAAGCTGGCGGACGAGCTGCCGCGGTTGCCGCGACCGTCGATCGCGCAAAGGCTCGCCAGTGTGAATGAGTCGCTCGCACAGCAGCTCGTCCCACACGAACGACACGACGACACGGAAGTGTATCCAGGCCTCGCTCGCCTGTTGGGCGGAGAGGATCCGATGGCTGCGATGAGCGCCATGCACCACGAAATATTTCGTATCGTCCGATCGCTCGGACAAATGACGGCGAACATACCGATCGACGGGCCGAACGCGGCCAGCGTCCAGGAATTCCAACGGCTTCTTTATGGATTGGACGCAATCGTTCGCCTCCACTGCGCTCAGGAAGACGAACTGTTCCACTCGCTGGAGGAGGGATCTTAGAAAAATCGACGGTCACGCTCGTCGCGTCCTCGCGTCCTTAAGGAAGCGTTAACGTTTCCTCATTTATGCTCGCCCGACATGAAATTCGCTCACCGTCAAAGGCCCACATGTTTCGCACCATCCCCCGCTCCCGCTATCGGACGCTACTGTTCGTCTTGCTCCTTTCGATAGCACCGCTCGCGCAGGCGAGCGAAATCAAGAGACTGATGCGAGACATGAAATCCGCCATGCAGGGCGCGATGAGAAGCAGCACGATGGCGCAGTTCAGCGGATACGTCGTGCGGCTCGAAAAAGACGCGTCGGAAGCAAGCGCCCAACCGTATCGAAGCGATCCCGCTACCTATCGCGAAGGGATGCAAACGCTGCAACGCCAGTTTGCGCCCGTCGACCAAGCAATCCGCGCGAACGACCTCGCTGCCGCGAAGAACGCATTGCAAAAGATCAACGGCACTAGGAAGCACTATCACGATCTGTTGAGCTGATCGCTCAGCGGTATGTAGGCCATCTCGGCCAGGAGAACCTCCATGAAGCGAACGTCGCGCTATCCCTTCTCGATCAGCGTGCTGCATTGGCTGCTTGCGGCGGCATTGATCGGCAATTTGATATTGGGCTTGATGCTCGACGACAATTTGGACCTGCTCGCGCTGCATAAATCCATCGGCATTGCGGTCCTCGCGCTAGTGCTGTTCCGGCTGGTCAATCGGCTGCGTCTTCGACGCCAGTTGCCCGCATCGGTCAATGCGCACGGCACGCTGTCCCATCTCGCGGAACGGCTCGTTCATTTCCTGCTTTATGCGACAATGTTGGCCATCCCCATCCTGGGTTGGCTAAAAACCAACGCCGCCGGACACGCTGCAAGTTTCTTCGGCGTCTTCTCTTTGCCTACCTTGGTCGACAAAAGCCATGCGCTATCGCATTGGTTCGGTATGCTGCATGCCGCGGCCGCATACGGTCTGGCAGCGCTCGTGGGCTTGCACGTCGCCGGTGCGCTGGTCCATGCGCTCACGCGCAGGGAGAACGTCTTGACCAGAATTTCGCCGTTGAGAGCCACTTCGGCTAGCACGGATGCGCACGTTTGATTTCCGTCGATCCGCGAAGCGCACGGTTCGTCAGAAGATGGCGATTCCGCGAGCCTCCCGTCGGCGCCTTGCAGCCACGATCTCAGCGGTTTCGTGGCTAGCGTGCGCGCTCTGCGGCCCCGCCTATGCCGGCGGGCCCAGCGCCGTTGCTCCAAGCGCCTCCACCGTCGTAGCGCAGCGACAGACACTCTCGGTTCCGTTCACCGCCTACGGTGAAGTCGAACCGACATCGATCGTGACGGTGAGTTTTGTCGATTCGGGCACGGTAAGCGATCTGCATGCCCTGCCCGGCAGCCCCGTTACCGCGGGCCAAGTGCTCGCGCGCTTGAGCGGTCCGCAAATGCAAGCCTTGCTGACTCAGCGCGAGACCGCACTACAAAGCGCGCAGGCGCATTTCGATGCGGCCGCGCATGCGCTCGCAACGGCGCGCGGCCAGCTCGCCACCCACTTGTCGACTCGGCAGGCCGTCGACACTGCCGTGAGCGAGCTCGCCGCCGCGCGTGCCGGCGTGCAAACCGCTCAGGCACAGCTCGCAGAGGCTCATGCTTCCGAAGCGATCAAGGCGCCCATTGCAGGCTCCGTCGTTGCCGTGCAGGCGGCCAACGGCGAACAAGCTCACGCCGGGCAAGCGCTGCTGACGATTTCCCCTCGAGGTCCGCTCTGGGTGCGCGCGAAGTATTACGGCGACGATGCGTCGGCGCTTCGAGTGGGCATGACGGGCCGTTTCGCACCCGCCGGCGGCGGCACTCCGATTCCCGTGAGCGTCGCGACGATTGCGCCGGCCGTCGGCACGGACGGCGGCTTGCAAGTCGGCCTGGTACCCACGTCGAACCTGCAATGGATGAGCGGGCAATGGGGCACCGTCACGCTCGACGGCCCCTCGACGCAGTTCGTGATGGTGCCGACGGCCGCCCTCATTCTCGATCGCGGCGAATGGTGGGTGCTCGTTCACACGGCCAGCGGCGATCGGCCGCGGCGTGTCGTTCCGGGCCCGGCGCGCGGCTGGCAAACGGGCATCGTCTCGGGATTGCAGCCCGGCGAGCAAGTCGTCGCACAGGATGCGTTCCTCGAGTACCACCGCGGCATCGCCGAAAACTACCAACCGCCCGACTGACCCATGGCCCGCGACGTCTCCATGCCGCGCCTCTTGCGACGTCCGGTGCTTTGGATGCTGCTCCTCGGTGCCGTGCTGCTCTACGCAGTCTATGCGTTCATCCAAACCCCGGTCGAAGTGCTGCCGCAGTTCGACTTTCCGCAAATCAGCGTCACGACGCATCTGCCGGGCACTACCGCGGCCGAACTCGAGCAACTCGTCGTCAATCCGCTCGAAAGCCAAATCCTGACGCTGGCGAACATCGCCGGCGTGCGGTCCGTCATGGGCAACGGCACCGTCGAAGTCGACGTGCGTTTTCGCGAAGGCAGCAACGCGCAAATCGACCTGCAGGCGGTCAACGGAGCGATCGATCGCGCGCGTGCCGATCTGCCTGCTCAGGTAGACCCCGTGGCGCAGATCATGGGCAATGCGATCAACGAAGTCGCCGACTACAGCGCCCAGATTCCCGCCGGCATCGCGCCCGCCGAAGTCCAACGCGCGGTGCTCGGAAACATCGTGCCCGCACTGCGCGCGATTCCTGGCGTGCAATTCGTGCATGTTTACGGCGCGGGCGACGAAGCACTGTGGATCCAACCGGATCTCGACGCCATGCAGCGTCATGGCGTGGCGGTCACGGCACTCGCGCAGGCCGTCAAGGCACAGGTGCTGCTCGAGCCCGCCGGCTTCGTGACGTTGGGGCACAACGACGTGCTGATCGAAGCGCGCAGCCTGCCCGTGCATATCGCGCAGCTCGAGCAAATTCCGGTGCCCACGTCGAACGGCCCCGTGCCGCTGCGCGCACTCGCCAAGATCGTGCGCTCGGCGATGCCCACGCACAACGCCGTCGCACTCGATGGGCGCCCGAGCGTCGCGCTGACCGTCATCAAACAGCCGGGGGCTTCCACGCTGGCCGTCACGCGCGCCGTTCAAGCCACCCTCGACGGCAGCGCGGTGCAGTTGCCGCCGGGCGTGCGCTGGGTGAGGACGTACAGCCAGGGCCACGTGGTCCGCATCGTCGGTGCCGACCTCGGACGCAATCTTTTGATCGGCGCGGTGCTCGCCGTCCTCGTGCTGTTCTGGGTGCTCGGCGCGGGGCGCGGCATCGTGACGCTTGCGCTGAGCATTCCGCTGTCGCTCGCGCTCGGAATCGCCGCGCTGCACGCGCTGGGGCAAGACCTCAACTTGATGACGCTCGGCGCGCTGACGGTCGCGGTCGGCCTGCTCGCCGACGATGCGATCATCGTGCTCGAGAGCATCTATCACCGCTGGGAAAGCGGCGACGCGCACTGGGCCGGCGTATGGAACGGGCTCAAAGCGATTGCCATCCCCGACGTCACCGGCACGCTCACGAACGTCGCGATCTACGTGCCGCTGCTGTTCGTCGGCGGCTTGGTCGGATTGTTCTTCATACCGTTTTCGCTCGCGATGATCCTCGCGCTGCTCGCGTCGCTGATCGTTTCGCTGACGCTGACGCCGCTGGGCCTCGGCTTTCTGAATGCCAAGCCGGCTTCGGGCACGAGCAGCGGGCATCGCGCGCTGCAACACCTGCAACGATGGAACGAAAAGCTTTTCGATTGGGTGTCGCACGCGCCGCGCACGAGCCTAGCCGTCACATTTGCCGTCTTGGCGCTGAGCCTCGCCGGTCTGATCCTCGTCCCCATCGACTTTCTGCCGCTCCCCAACGAGGGCGTGCTGCTCGAATCGTTCACGCTGCCGCCCGGCAGCGCGCTGCTCGATGCGCGGCAAGCGGTGGGATCGATCACGCAACGTTTGCTGCGCGACGATGCGGTGGCCCACGTCTACGCGCGCATCGGATCGTCGGAATCCACGTCGTACACGGAGCCGGCCTACGCGGGCGAAATCGAGGTCGTGCTCAAAGCCGGCGTGAGCGTCAACGCGCTCGACGCAATCGGCGAGCGCATTCAGCAGGAATCGAAGCTGCCCGGCGTGCAGCTCGCAGTCGATACGCCCACGATCGAACGCGTCGGCGAAAGTTTGTCGGGCCTCCCACAACCGTTCGTGATCCACGTATTCGGCAAAAGCGTCGCCGAACTTCGCACGTTGTCGGAGCAAATTGCCACCCGCCTGCGCCGCATTTCCGCACTGAGCGACGTATTCGACAACGACGGCTATCCCGTGACGCAGTTGCGGATCGAGCCCGATCCGCACGCGCTCGGCATCCACGGCATGACACCGGCGACGCTGTACGCGCAGCTCAATGCGCTCGTCAACGGAGAAATCGTCACGCGCGTGCCCGAAGGCAACGTGCCGCTCGATCTGTATCTGCGCCTAGCTGACGCATCGGATCAAAGCCTGTCTTCATTGCGCGCGCTCCCGATACGCACGCCGGCCGGATGGACGCCCCTATCTCAGCTCGCACACCTCGAGCTGGTCAGCACTCCGAACCAAATGCAACATATCGCCGGCGCCCGTGCACTGGACATCCTCGCGACGCCGAACGGGCCGCTCGGCAGCACCGATGCGGCCGCGCGAGCCGCATTGTCCGACCTGCATTTACCGGCCGGCTATCGAATCGAATTCGGCGGGCTGGCCTCGGAAATCGAGCGCGCGGCGCTCGGCCTCGTCATCGCGACGCTCGCCGCGTTCGCCATCATGATCGGCATTTTGCTGCTGCAGTTCGACGGATGGCTGATTCCGGCCATTTTGCTGCTGGAGATTCCGCTCGCGCTAACGGGCGGCACGGTTGCACTCGTCGTCAGCGGCGTGGGCCTGAACGCAACGGGGATGATCGGATTCCTGACACTGATCGGCATCGGCCTGCGTCATAGCATCGTGCTGCTCGACCGCGTGCGGCACAACGAGGCGACGGGCATGCCGGTGGAAGAGGCCGTGCGCGAGGCGATCGACGTGCGCTTTCGGCCCATCGTACTGACCGCCGTGACCGCGATGCTCGGCATGCTGCCGACGGCGCTCGGGCTCGGAGAAGGCGCGGCGCCGGAGCAAGGGCTCGCGGTCGTCATCCTCGGCGGTTTGCTCTGGAGCGCCGTTCGCAGTACGAACTTGATCCCCGCGCTGTATCTGCACTGGCGCCGCGGACAGCTTGCCCGTCTCGCCCGGCAAGACGGGCCGCGCTGAGGCGCCGCCCTACGGCCCGTCGACTCGGCCCTGACCCGGCCCCTCGTTCGTCAAAAACGCACCGGGGGGGCCGTGGAAGCTCCGCTACCGAGCGCGCTCAGCGCGATGCTCCCGGCGCCGAAGAGCGTATGCGGAATCATGTATGGGTCGGAGACGTCCAGCGCGTCCTGGCTATCGTCCATCGGCGCGCGAGCGGCCCTGCGAAGATGCATCCGTTCCTCGCGATCGCGACGCGTCGCGGCCATCACACCGCGCGCCGCCTGTCCCGAGCGGCGCTCCGATTTCAGGGCAATGACTGCGTCGGAAGGGTTCAACTGAACGGTTTCGTCCAAGACGCGGTCTGGAGCCGTGGCGTTCGCGCTGCCGCACAAAGCGGTGGCGATGACGAGGGTGGCGCGTGTCAGTCTGGCGAGAAGTAGCCGCATGTTTGCCTTTGTGTTCGCAACGGTAATCGCCGTGGATCGCTACCGACAAAATATCGCGCTCGAGCCGCTAACTACCGTTCAACACGGCAATTGAACGTATCGATGGTAATGCGCGCAAGCTCGCGCCCGTATCCCCATTTGTACGTATTTGCACGTACCACACGTGCCGGACTACGCTCGTTCCGAATTCGAAAGCATTCCGTCGGCCTCGGCGGCACGAGACGACGATGGCCGCGCGGATTCGACGCGCGGGCGCGTATTGCGCTCGATCGCCATCACGGTCAACAACAACGTAAGCGTCGCGGCAACCCCAATCAGGGTGCCCATTGCAGCGCGATAGCCAGCAAGCTTGCCGGCCGCCTGCTTTTGCGCATCGGCAAGTTCGGCAAAGCGATCGATGTCGATCCGCGCATACTCGCTCATGGCGGCCGCGACATAGCGTTGCCGATCGTCCCACTCCCACGATGCCGAGTGCTGATTCGCTGCCGCGATCACCTGGGTGAGCCCGGCAATGAATGCGCGGCGGTCGCGCGCCGGGATGTCGCCGAGCCAGGCGTTCAGGATCGATTGGCTTGCCGTATCGCTGTTCAAGACCGCTTCGAGCGGCTTTGGGATCGGGATGCTCGCCGCGTTCGGAACATCGACGCCGGAGCCCGTGGCGCTGGACGATCCGTCGTTTTCCGACTCGGTGCCGGGTAGGTTCGCCAGCACCGTCGCGGCCGAGACGGGCTCCGACTGCTCCGCGCGGCCCGATACGGCACCGCTCGTGACGATGCCGGCCCCGACGAACAGCATCGAAACGATCGAACCGAGGAGCAACACCTGGCACACGATGGATGCAATGCTGAAAAACACGCGCCTCTCGGCTTTCGCAGTCATTTTGGTGGTCCCCGCCTAATCGTTCGCCCCGTTCGACAAATGCTTCAGCGCCGCCCGCTCGTCTTTCATGACGATTACACCCGATCTCGCGGACAACACTGCCCCGACGCTCTGAGTCGGGTAGCTACGAACAGTTCCCAACCACGGCACGGCGACAGGTAAGGGCAAACCCGCGCCGGACATGACACGTGAACGTCATGGGACGCACGGCGATGGAGGCCGGTATACTTGCCCTTTCGCGCGAAATCTCCCGCCATGCAAATGCGACTTCCGACCGACAAATGGTCCCTTCAACACGCCTACAAACTTTGGCTTCACTACGGCGTGTTTTGGATCGGCGCCATTGTCGCGGGGTTGATCGCGGTGCTCTACGCCCGCTTGATCGATTTCGGCTATGACCTGTTCCTGAGGCACGTTGCGCACAACCTGTGGTTGCCGCTGCTCGTCACGCCGGCCGTCAGCGCCGCATGTGTTTGGATCACGAGGCGCTTCTTCGAAGGAGCGGAAGGCAGCGGGATTCCGCAGGTGATCGCGTCGCTGCATGGCCCGCGGGAGCTTGGCGAGCGCCTGCTGACGATCCCCATCTTGATCGGGAAGATCCTCGTTTCTTTCCTGGCAATCCTCGGCGGTCTCACGATCGGGCGGGAAGGCCCCACGATTCACGTCGGCGCGTCGCTGATGTTCAGCTTGCGGCGGTTCTATCCGACGCGGTTCAGCGCGATCCATGGCGCCGCACTCGATCGCAGGCTAGCGTTGGCTGGTGCGGCAGCCGGCCTCTCCGCCGCGTTCAACGCGCCGCTCGCGGGCGTCGTGTTCGCCATCGAGGAACTCACGCGCAGTTTCGAAGCCCGCACGAGCGGGGTGCTCATCACCGCCATCATCTTCGCCGGCGTCGTATCGCTCGGGCTTCAAGGCAATTACGTATATTTCGGCACGATCGACATCGGCCCTCGCCTGCCCGACTTGCTCGTTGCCGCGGTCCCGCTGATGGGGGTGCTCACGGGGATTGCCGGGGGCATCTTCTGCTGGTTGCTGCTCAATACGAAACGCTGGATGCCCCCGGCCGTTTCGAGCATGCGTGCGAACCGCCCCGTCGTATTCGGTGCCGCCTGCGGATTGGTGATCGCGGTCATCGGAATCGCCAGTTCGGGCCATACGTTCGGCAGCGGCTATGCGGAAGCGCGCTCGATGTTGGAGGGGCATGGGCAGGTCTCCGCCCTCTACCCGGCCATCAAGATGATCACGATGGTGGGCTCGTATTTGCCGGGCTCGCCCGGCGGGTTGTTCGCACCGTCGCTGGCCATCGGCGCAGGCATCGGCAACGCATTGCACATGGTGTTCTCGCAGATGCAACTGCCGATGCTCATTGCGCTCGGGATGGTGGGGTACCTCGCAGCGGTGACGCAAAGCCCGATCACCGCCTTCGTCATCGTCATCGAGATGATCAACGGGCACGCGCTCGTGATTTCGCTGATGGGAACGGCACTGATCGCGAGCCGCGTCTCGCGGTTCTTCGCGCCGCCGTTGTATGAAGCGCTGTCCGAGCGCTATCTGCCTCGGCATCACGGGAGTGCCTGATCACCGGCGAGCGGCGAGGGAACCGTCAAAGCGCCGCTCGCTATTCGGCGGCAACCGCGCATCTATCAGTGCTTGCCCGCAAAGACCTTGATGCTGCGGGCGACGGAGTCGGCGACGTGCTCTTTTGCGATCACGCCCAGCACACGCACGGGTGCGTCCCCCTTGTCTTGCTCGACGACCACGGCCATCGTGGCATGCTGCTTCCACAGCCGCGAGATGACCCTGAAGGCGATTTCATGCTGGGTCACGACGATGAAGCTGCGTTGCGCGAGGTCAGCGACGGTAACATCCGATTCGGCCAAGTTCACCGCGCGCCGCAGCCCGACGTTGATGCGCAGCACGCCCAAGATTCTGTCATCTCTCGTCACGACGACGTGACGAAACACGAATCCCTCGGAACGTTGGACGATTTCCCGAAACGGCGTCGTATGATCGAGCACCAGCATGTCGGTTTCCATCACCTGGCCCGCCTCCTGCACGAGAAACATGTTCGCGTGCAGCGCGTTCGGTATCGCGTGGCCCCGGCGGCGCAGCTTCAGCGTGTAGATGCTTTCGGCCGATAGCAGGCGCCGCACGCCCAGGCTGACGGCAACGGCGATGATCATCGGCAGCACGATGTCGTAGTCTCGAGTCATTTCGAAGATCATCGCGACGGCCGTCATCGCGGCGCCCGTTCCGCCACCCACCATGGCGCCCATGCCGACCATCGCAAACGCGGGCGCGCTGACGGGAGCGCCCGGCACGGCAGCAGA
>NZ_JBQCIF010000120.1:0-17775 GCF_051953955.1 Trinickia sp.
CCGGCGAGTGCAGCGCCCTTGTAGCGTTTTGCTCCAATCTAGTTTAGAACCTGTCCCCTTCCGCCTAGGCCCTCACAGGCCGTCTCATACCAGGCTGACGGCGACGCCATGACGGCGTCCCCGTATCCGATACAGCTTCTAACGAAAAGCTCGCACTGATTTGCGAGCTGCCCCCGTTTTTCGATTTGCTCGCATGCTCGTGCATGCTGAATCCGACGACTTGGGTAATGCCGATTGGCGCCGACGCCTTATTAGACGTCTTCTTAGGATTCCCATGACTTCGAGCTTCGATTCCAGCCCGCTGAACGCCATTGCCGACGCCGCCCTTGGCCTGCACGACGATGCACCGGCAGCGCTGGCCCCAGTGGATGGCGCAGTTGCCGACTACGACGATGCATCGGCAGCGCTGGCCCCGGTGGATGGCGCAGTGGCCGACGCCCCGGCGCCGGCCGCGCCTTCGGGCCCCACCTTTGCCTCGCTCGGCCTGTCGCCCGAAATCGTTTCGGCGCTGACGGCAGCAGGCTACGCCGCCCCCACGCCCGTGCAGCAGCGCGCGATTCCGGCCGCCATCGCGGGCCGTGACCTGCTCGTCTCGAGCCCCACCGGCTCGGGCAAAACGGCAGCCTTCATGCTGCCTGCCATCGAGCGCTTCGCCCAAGTGCAAAAGACGCAGGCCGCGCAACCGCGCGAGCCGCGCGAGGCCGGCGGCGACCGCCGCCCGCGCCGCGGCCCGCCGGTCGCCCGCCCGGGCCTGCTCGTGCTGACGCCGACGCGCGAGCTCGCCATGCAAGTGACGACGGCCGCTTCGACCTACGGCAAGCATCTGCGCCGGCTGCGCACGGTCAGCATTCTCGGCGGCGTCGCATACGGCCAGCAATTGATGCTGCTCGCGAAGAACCCCGAGATCCTCGTGGCAACGCCGGGCCGTCTGCTCGATCACCTCGAGCGTGGCCGTATCGATCTGTCGCAACTGCAAATGCTCGTCCTCGACGAAGCGGACCGCATGCTCGACATGGGCTTCATCGACGATATCGAAACGATCGTCGCGGCCACGCCCGCGACGCGCCAGACGATGCTGTTCTCCGCCACGCTGGACGGCAAGATCGGCTCGCTGACGAATCGCCTGCTGAAGGACCCGGAGCGCATCGAAATCGCGCGTCAAATCGAATCGCGCTCGAACATCGCGCAGACGGTCCATTACGTCGACGACCGCGACCATAAGGATCGTTTGCTCGATCATCTGCTGCGTGACGAGGCGCTCGACCAAGCCATCGTATTCACCGCGACGAAGAGCGATGCCGATCAGTTGGCCGGCCGCCTCGCCGACGCAGGCTTCTCCTCGGCCGCGCTGCACGGCGACCTTCCGCAAGGCGCGCGCAACCGCACGGTTCGCGCGCTGCGCGAGCGCCGCGTGCGCGTGCTCGTCGCCACCGACGTCGCTGCGCGCGGCATCGACATCCCCGGCATCACGCACGTCTTCAACTACGATCTGCCGAAGTTTGCCGAAGACTACGTGCACCGCATCGGCCGCACGGGCCGTGCGGGCCGCTCGGGCATCGCCGTCAGCCTCGTCCATCACGCCGAGCAAGGCGCGCTGAAACGGATCGAGCGTTTCGTCCGCTCCCCGCTGCCCGTCAACGTCATCGAAGGCTTCGAGCCGCGCAAGGCACCGCCCCCCCGTAACGGCAACGGCCGGGGCCGTCCGGGCGGCGGTAACGGCGGCCGGCGCTTCGGCTCGAACAGCGCGCCGCGCGCCGCGGGCGAAGGCCGCAGCTTCGGCGGCGGCGGAGGCAACAACTTCGGCGGCCGCGGCTCGACGAACGGCTCGCGTGGCGGCTATGGCGCTCGCGACGGTCAAAGCCGCCGCAGCGACGGCCAGCGCGGCGCGCGTCGCAGCAACGGCTAAGCCTCGACGCTAAGCCTTTTCGACGCGAAAACGGCGTCGATCCAAGAACCGGTACTTGATGTACCGGTTTTTTTTCGTCCATTCGCCCCTATTTTCACGATGTGGAAAGGGCTTTTGCGTCGTAAAAATATGTGCTGCGTGGCACAACGAAACTCGTTGCGACATGGAAAACAGCATTTCTTATCGTGGAATACGTAAGATATGCATTTGATTTTTATATAAAAAATACATTCCAAAAACGTTCGATTGGCCCTATTCCCTCCGCTCCCATTTGCCTAGACTCTTATATAAGAGTTCGCACCCCAAACAGTGCGACAAGCGAGATTCCGTCCTTCTCTCTTTCAAGCACTAAGGAGCCACACCATGTCACGCCAACAGCAAGCACAGCAACTGCAGCAGCAATGGGAAACGGATCCGCGCTGGAAAGGCATCAAGCGCGGCTATACGGCCGAAGACGTGGTGCGCCTGCGCGGCTCGATTCAGCCCGAGCACACGCTCGCGAAGCGCGGCGCCGAGAAGCTGTGGGACCTCATGCGCAACGAGCCGTTCGTCAATGCGCTGGGCGCGCTGACGGGCAACCAGGCGATGCAGCAGGTCAAGGCTGGCCTGAAGGCGATCTATCTGTCGGGCTGGCAAGTGGCCGGCGATGCGAATGTGGCCGGCGAAATGTACCCGGACCAATCGCTCTACCCTGCCAATTCCGTGCCGCTCGTCGTGAAGCGCATCAACAATACGCTCACGCGCGCCGACCAAATCCAATGGTCCGAAGGCAAGAACCCCGGTGACGAAGGCTATGTCGACTTCTTCGCCCCGATCGTCGCCGATGCCGAAGCCGGTTTCGGTGGCGTGCTCAACGCGTTCGAGCTCATGAAGGCCATGATCGAAGCGGGCGCCGCGGGCGTGCACTTCGAAGATCAGCTGGCATCGGTCAAGAAGTGCGGCCACATGGGCGGCAAAGTGCTCGTGCCGACGCGCGAGAACGTCGCGAAGCTCACGGCGGCGCGACTTGCCGCCGACGTCTGCGGCGTGCCCACCGTGCTGGTCGCACGGACGGATGCCGAAGCGGCCGACCTCATCACATCCGACGTGGACGAGAACGATCGTCCGTTCTTGACGGGCGAGCGCACGGTGGAAGGCTTCTTCCGCACGAAGCCGGGCCTCGAACAAGCGGTCTCGCGCGGCCTCGCCTACGCGCCGTATGCCGACTTGATTTGGTGCGAGACGGGCAAGCCCGATCTCGAGTACGCGAAGAAGTTCGCCGAGGCGATCCACAAGCAATTCCCCGGCAAGATGCTCTCGTACAACTGCTCGCCCTCGTTCAACTGGAAGAAGAACCTCGATGATGCGACGATCGCGAAATTCCAGAAGGAATTGGGCGCGATGGGCTACAAGTTCCAGTTCATCACGCTGGCGGGTTTTCATGCGCTCAACTACTCGATGTTCAATCTCGCGCACGGCTATGCGCGCTCACAGATGAGCGCGTTCGTGGAGCTGCAGCAGGCCGAGTTCGCTGCCGCCGAAAAGGGCTTCACGGCCGTGAAGCATCAGCGCGAGGTGGGCACTGGCTACTTCGACGCCGTCACGCAAACGGTCGAGCGCGAAGCGTCGACGACGGCACTGCACGGTTCGACCGAAGACGAACAGTTCTTCGACACGAAGAAGGTCGCATAAACGACGGGACTCGCGTAAGGGGACCAAGGGGGAGGCGCGAGCCCCGCATGCTTCGGCATGCGGGGCTCGACGTTTCGTGCGACGAACGGACCGCTCGCGCTGAAATGAGGCACATCGGCGCCGAGCCGCTTAGCTCAGCGATAGACGATCACTGGGATTTTGGTATGCGTGAGGACGCGCTGCGTCTCGCTGCCGATCAGTAAGCTGCCGAGCCCACGGCGCCCATGCGAGGCCATGAAGATGACGTCGCAGCCGCTGCTCTCGGCGGCTTCGATGATGCCGAGGTAGGGCGACGGATGCACGCTGGTTTGACTCGCACACGCCACGCCGGCGCGGTGCGCGGCCGCTTCCACCTGCCCCAAGTGCTCGCGTGCCTCGCGCTCGCTGCGCTGCTGGAAATCGTCGGGCTGCTCGACGATGACTTCCGAAAACGGCGAATACGGATACTGCGGCAAGCAAGCGTAAGCGGTGATGCGGGCGCCGACCGAACGCGCGAGGTCGATCGCGCCGTCGATCGCCTTTTGAGACAGCTCGGAACCATCGGTCGGGACCAGGATGTGCTTGAACATGTGGCCTCCCTCGTTGACCGCGCCATGCGGCGCGAGCACGCTCACGTCGATTGTAGTGCCGCGTTGCTCGGCCCGCAGGCCCGCCTCGGGTGACTCCGCATATCGAAAACCCGCGCGCCTTGCCGGCTGCAGGCTACCGCACGTGGCTACCGGTCGTTATTGCCAGTAGCCGGGACGTTCATAAGTATGTTTGAGGAAATCGAGAAACAACCTCACGCGCAACGGCAGATGCCGTCGCTGCGGGAATACCGCGTGAATGCCGATCGGCGGCGCAGCGAACGCATCGAGCACCGTCACGAGCCGGCCCGCTGCGATGTCCTCCCCTGTCTCCCACGACGAGCGCCAGGCGAGACCGTGCCCGGCGAGGCACCATTCATGCAAGACGGCCCCATCCGAACATTCGAGCATGCCGCTCACCTTGATCGAGACGGTCTTGCCGTCTTGCGCGAACGTCCAGCCGCGCTGCTGATTGACGCCGGCGGCAAGCGCGAGGCAATTGTGATGCGCGAGGTCCGCCAGCGTCAGCGGCGTGCCCCGGCGCGCAAGGTAAGCCGGCGACGCCACGCAGACGCGACGGTTCTCGGCCAGGCGCAGGGAGACGAGCGACGAATCGGGCAGCTCGCCGAAGCGCACGGCGCAATCGAAGCCTTCGTTGACGAGATCGACCATGCGGTCCGACAGGTCGAGCGCGACCGACACTTCTGGATGGGCGGAGGCGAACGCGGGAATCAAGGGTGCGACATGCTTGCGGCCGAAGCCGGCCGGCGCCGATATGCGCACGTGCCCGCTCGCCTTCACGCCTCCCGCGGAAACGCTCGCTTCGGCGTTCTGCAAGTCGTGCACGATGCGCTGGCAGTCCTCCAGAAACGCGGAGCCTTCGAACGTCAAGGTCAGCTTGCGCGTGGTGCGCACGAGCAGCTTCACGCCGAGCCGCTCCTCCAATGCATCGAGCCGGCGGCCGATGACGGCCGGCGCGACGCCCTCGGCCTGCGCGGCGGCCGAAAGGCTGCCCTTGGCCACCACCGCCACGAAGGTTTCGATTTGCTTGAAGCGCGACATGATCGACAAGTCCTGCCCAGAACGACCGACACGGGCAAATTATGTATCAAAAAGTCAAAGATAAAGTGACCTCTGCTGCCTTTTTCGAACAAGCAAGTCACAAATAGAATATGTTCCTGACCTTTAGTACAGTTGAGCACAGGAGTGCCAGGCCATGACATCGTCCTCGCCGAGATCCTTTCCGAAAGCGGTGCTGTTCGACGCTTACGGCACGCTGTTCGACGTGCATTCGGTGGTGGCCGCAGCCGAGCAGTTGTTTCCTGGACGAGGCGATGCCCTCTCGCAGCTCTGGCGCCTGAAGCAGATCGAATATTCGCAGTTGCGCACGCTCGCCGATGTGAGCGGGTCCCACTACAAGCCATTCTGGGACGTGACGCTCGACGCGCTGCGCCATGCGGCGCGCCGTCTTGGATTGCCGCTCGATGCGGCCGGCGAGAAGCGTCTGATGGATCAATACGCATGCTTGTCCGCCTTTCCCGATGCGGCGCCGGCCTTGCGCGCATTGCGTGAACACGGCGCCACGCGAGCCGGCCACGCGCTTCGCCTCGGTATTTTGTCGAACGGCAATCCCGGCATGCTCGACATTGCGGTCAAGAGCGCCGGCATTGCCGATCTGTTCGATCACGTCCTGTCCGTGCACGCGGTCCGCGCCTACAAACCCGCGCCTTCGGCCTACGCGCTCGGCACGCGGGCGTTCGACGCGACGGCGCGAGAGATCGTCTTCGTGTCGTCGAACGGCTGGGACGTGGCAGGCGCCGGTTGGTTCGGCTACACGACGTTCTGGATCAATCGGGCGGGAGCGCCGCTCGAAGAGTTGGAAGCGAAACCGCGCGGCATCGGCACGAGCCTGGCAGACCTCGTTGCCTTCGTGAAAACGGCTGCGCCGATCGAAAAGGATTGACGCGCATGCGTTCGCCCGCCACAGCCCGGACGTGCGAGCACATCGCCTCTATCGTTGCCATTGCCATTGCTATTTGACCGACCAAAGGAGACTTTCCATGGCGAACACGCTGTCATTGCCCCAAGGCATGCAAATCACCGGTGCCATCGAGCCGGGCTTCGAGACGATCCTGACGCCCGAGGCGTTGACGCTCGTTGCCCATTTGCACCGCACGTTCGAAGCGCGACGCCGCGAGCTGCTGCAAGCGCGCGCGGAACGCACGCAACGGCTCGATGCCGGCGAGCGCCCCGATTTCCTCGCGCAGACGAAGGCCGTGCGCGAAGCCGACTGGAAGATCGCGCCGCTGCCGAACGATCTCGAATGCCGGCGAGTCGAAATCACGGGCCCGGTCGAGCGCAAGATGATCATCAACGCGCTGAATTCGGGCGCGGACTCCTACATGACGGACTTCGAGGATTCGAACACGCCCAACTGGCATAACCAGATCACGGGCCAATTGAATCTGAAGGAAGCCGTGCGCCGCACGATCTCGCTCGAGCAAAACGGCAAGACGTACAAGCTCAACGAAAAAATCGCGACGCTGCTCGTGCGCCCGCGCGGCTGGCATCTCGATGAAAAGCACGTGACCGTGGACGGCCAACGCGTTTCCGGCGGCATCTTCGACTTCGCGCTGTTCCTGTTCCACAACGCGAAAGAGCTCATCGCGCGCGGCAGCGGCCCCTACTTCTATCTGCCGAAGATGGAGAGCCATCTCGAAGCGCGCCTGTGGAACGACATCTTCGTGGCGGCCCAAGAAGCCATCGGCCTGCCGCGCGGGACGATTCGCGCGACGGTGCTGATCGAGACGATCCTCGCGGCGTTCGAGATGGACGAGATCCTGTACGAGCTGCGCGAGCATAGCGCCGGCCTCAATGCCGGCCGCTGGGACTACATCTTCTCGGCCATCAAGAAATTCAAGAACGACAAGGACTTCTGCCTCGCCGATCGCGCCCAGATCACGATGACGGTGCCGTTCATGCGCGCTTACGCGCTCCACTTGCTCAAGACCTGCCATCGGCGCAACGCACCGGCGATCGGCGGCATGAGCGCGCTGATTCCGATCAAGAGCGATGCCGCCGCGAACGAAAAGGCGATGGGCGGCGTCCGTGCCGACAAGAAGCGCGATGCGACGGACGGTTACGACGGCGGCTGGGTGGCCCACCCTGGCCTTGTGCCGGTGGCGATGGAAGAGTTCGTGGCCGTACTCGGCGACAAGCCCAATCAGATCGCCAAACAGCGCGACGATGTGCAGGTCACGGCCAAGGATCTGCTCGACTTCCGGCCGGAAGCGCCCATCACCGAAGCCGGCTTGCGCAACAACATCAACGTCGGTATCCACTACCTCGGTTCGTGGCTCGCCGGCAACGGCTGCGTGCCGATCCACAACCTCATGGAAGACGCCGCGACAGCGGAGATCTCGCGCTCGCAAGTGTGGCAGTGGCTGCGCTCGCCGAAGGGCAAGCTCGAAGACGGCCGCAAGGTGACGGTGGAACTCGTGCGCGCACTGATTGCCGAAGAGTTGCCGAAGATCAAGGAGTCGGTCGGCGGCAATACGCAATCTTATGATCGCGCTGCCACGATTTTCGAAAAAATGTCGACGTCGGAAACGTTCACGGATTTCCTGACGCTGCCGCTTTACGAGGAAGTCTAAGCAGCCGTAAAAAACGGCGGACGGGCGTAAAGGCCTGACCGCCGTTTGCCGCGTCTATGACCCAAGCATCGCCCATGCATCGTCTACGCATTGCTCACCATCGCCGTGGCGCAATACACGCGCGGCATGGCGCGGCGGCGCTTGCCGAATCGAATGCGGATGGGTGAGCGCTCGGTCAGCGCCCGTACTTGAGCATGCCGATCGAGTCGCGCGCGAGGCGATAGCTGATCCAATCGCCGGCCTCGATGCGGCCTCGCCCGCCGATCGACGGCTCGTCCACCGGGTAGAAGAAGCACGGCAGATCTCGCCCCGCAACGGTAACGACGAGCTCGCGCGATTTGAACAGGGTGTCGATCCCCGGCTTCACGCCTTCGATGTCATCGAGCACCGGCACGAGCGCTTCGTCGATCTCGTAGACGTCGCCGCGTACCGGTCCCGCCGTCTCATCCGGCACGAGCCCCGGATAATCCCCGAAGTCGTACAATCTTCCTGCAACCGCTGCCCGCCCGATCAGTTGCGGCGCCTGGATGCCGTGGCGCGCCGCCGCTACCCCGATGTCGTTGATCTCACCGGCCCGCAGCGTGCCATAAACGAATACCTGTCGCATGTGCCCTCGTCCTTTGTTGTGGGGTTTTCACATCGCCGGTTGTACGGTTCGATTCGATGCTTTGGACTTCGCCGGCGAACGTGGGGAGCCGAGCCGGCGCGGTGGTTGACGTAGCCCCGCTCAGTCTCGGACAGCCATTATGCACGGCGAATAAAACCGGCGCACATACAATACGCGTCACCGCCCCGTCCCCATGCGCGTCTGCTTTCAATTCACCAACGGCCCTTCGCCTTGAGCTCGAACGATCCTATCGCGCCGGCGGCAACCGCCCGCGTGCACCTGCTCGATATCCCGCCCTCGGTCGCGCCGACGCCGGCTCATCCGATCCGCGTGCGCGCGCGGCCGATGCCGGCCGGCGAACGGATCGCGATGCACATCCACGCATGGGCCCAGTTGGCCTACGCCTCGCGTGGCGTCATGCGCCTCGCGATCGAAGGCAGCACATGGATGGTTCCGCCCTCGCGGGCGATCTGGGTGCCGCCGCGCGTACCGCACGAAGTCGCGATCGTCGAAGAAGCGTATCTGCGCACGCTCTATATCGACGAATCGGTCGTGCCGGCCGGGCTCGACGCCTGCCGCGTCGTCGACGTGTCGGGGTTGCTGCGAGAAGTCATCGCCGCACTGGCCGCGAACGGGCTGGACCCGGCTCGCGAGCGCCTGCTCGGAACGCTCGCGCTCGACGAAATCACGCGCTCCGAGCCGTTGCCTCTATCGGTGCCGATGCCGACCGAGAAGCGGCTGCGCGCGCTATGCGAAGCGCTGCTGGCCGATCCCGGCAACACCGATCCGCTCGAGTATTGGGCAGCGAGCGTCGGCGCGAGCACGCGCACGATCGCGAGGCTGTTTCGGCAAGAACTCGGCATGAGTTTCTCGCAATGGCGTCAGCAAGCCGTGCTGGCGCGCGCGATCCCGCTATTGAACCGCGGGCGTGCGCTATCGCAAATCGCACATGAGCTCGGCTACCAGAGCCAGAGCGCGTTTTCCGCGATGTTTCGGCGTGCGTTCGGCGAGAGCCCGCGCGCCTTCATGATGCGCGACGGCGAAGCCGCGCCCGAGCGCGCGGCATCAGACGACGACGAGGACGACGAGGACGATTTCGGCGGCGTCAAGCCGCCATCCCCAGACCGATGACGGGCTGCGGCGGCGGTGTGCGCACGCTCAGACGCGCCGCGTCATATGGCGGATCGCGCCCAGTTGGGCGAACCGCGGCCCGGCCACGCGGTAACCCATTCGCAGGTACAGACGCGCGGCCGGATTGTCGATGAACACCCGCAATTGCAACTCGCGCAGCCCGCGCTCGTGGGCCCATCGATGCGACGTCTCGAGCAAGAACGTCCCCGCACCTTGGCCGCGATGGCCCGCCGCAATTTGGATGTCGCGGATATGCAGCGAATCGCCCTCTTCGGTCAGTCGCAGCAGGCCGACCGGCTCATTGTCGATTTCGAGAATGAAGTTCTCGGATTCCTGATAGCTGGCGAAAAAGAGATCGGCCCGCCAGGCCAACCGGTGCCGCTCGTAGTAGCGGCCCATGTTGGTGCGCGTGAGCATTTCGGCAAACTCGAAATCGCTCATCGACGCTTCGCGAAGGTGAAACGGCGATGGCGCGTAGGGCAAAGGCGCGTCGGTCGGATCGAACATCGTAGCCGGGACGTAGGAAACCGTGACCACAGTACGGCAGCCTCGGGCGACTTGCAATGGCGGATTGTCCCGCCTCGCACGAAGACTCGGCTCAGCCACGGGGCGAGCAGATCGATTGTTCCGTTTCGAGCATGCAAGAAAAAAGCCCGTTCGAATCATGCTCGAACGGGCTTCTTATTTGGCGGAGTGGACGGGACTCGAACCCGCGACCCCCGGCGTGACAGGCCGGTATTCTAACCGACTGAACTACCACTCCAGTCTTGCATCTTGGCGCGCGAACGTCGGTTGTTTCCGCGAACCGCAGTGCTTCATAGCCGAAGCACCGCCGATGTTTTGGCGTCCCCTAGGGGATTCGAACCCCTGTACTCACCGTGAAAGGGTGATGTCCTAGGCCTCTAGACGAAGGGGACAACAGAACCTGCTCATACTGCTCGATGTACTGCTTACACTTTATTGAAAAAGCCCGTTCAAGCAAACCTGAACGGGCTTTGTCTGGCGGAGTGGACGGGACTCGAACCCGCGACCCCCGGCGTGACAGGCCGGTATTCTAACCGACTGAACTACCACTCCTTGATTGCCCATCATACCCGCGAACGTCGGTCTCGTTTCGCAAGCTGCGAGCCTCATCTTCGATGAAGCGCCGCGATTTTTGGCGTCCCCTAGGGGATTCGAACCCCTGTACTCACCGTGAAAGGGTGATGTCCTAGGCCTCTAGACGAAGGGGACAAAATCTTTTCACTACCTGCTGGCACACTGTGTTTTCGCGCTCAACTTTCGTCAACAGCGAAGAACGCTATTCTAACTCGTCGATCGGCGTTTGTGAAGTTTTTTCTTTCCATCATTGCGCTTCGAAAGCACTTCACCACCCTTCGACGAGCGAATCGCGCAATATCTAACTAACGCGACTCTTCGAACAGCAGAGCCTCGCATTATACGCATAGGTCTCTTACTAGCGCAAGCGCTTTGAGAGTGGCGCGCAGGCCATCACTCAGCCGCGCTCGAACGATGGCCGAGCTTCGCGGAAATCGCCCGTCCGGCCGCCGTCAGCAGCGCCACGTAATGCGCTTTCGTATCGGCCCCGCAACGCATCGTCGGAAACGAAATCGACAAGCCCGCGATCACTCGATCGAAACGGTCGAAGATGGGCACGGCGAGGCACAGCAGACCGTCCTCTTGCTCCTCGTTGTCTTCGCCGTACCCCTGCTGCCGCACGCGTGGAAGGATGCTCATCACCGCGTCCGCGGACGAAAGCGTCTTCGCCGTCGATTTCCTGAACGTGACGCCGGCGAGCACCGCGCGCGCTTCCTCGGGCGGCATCCACGCGAGCAGCACTTTGCCGATCGCGGTGCTGTAGAGCGGATTGCGCCGGCCGATCCGCGACTGCATGCGCAGCCCGTAGTCGGCGTCGATCTTGTGGACATAGATGATCGCGTCTTCATCGAATGCGCCGAGGTGCACGGCTTCACGCGTCAGTTGCGCGATGCGGCGCATCTCGAGATCGGCCTCGCGCACGAGATCGACGCTCTCCAGCGCGTGGCTCCCGAGCTCGAACAGCCTGATGGTCAGCCGATAACGATCCGTCTCGCCTTCCTGCGCGACATAGCCGAGCGCCTTGAGCGTCTGCAAGAAGCGATGCACCGTCGTCTTCGACATGCCGATCTGCTGCGACAATTCGCTGATCCCGATCTCGCGGCGATCGCCGAGCGCTGCAAGGATCGCGAAGACGCGCCCGACGGCAGCGACGGAATCGCCCTTCTCGCCGGCGCCGGCCGGCGATGGATCGGCCGGCGGCTCCCTATGCGCATGATCGCGTTTGCGCGGCCTGGGTGTTGCTGTCATTTCCGTGAATCCGTGAGAGGCGAACCGCGCAAGCATAGCGCGTCCCCCGCACCGCAGGGTCAACGCGCGAGCCACCCGCCATCGACCGCAAGCGTGTGCCCATGCACGTAGTCGGACGCGCGCGAGGCGAGGAACACGACGGCGCCAGCGAGGTCCTCGGGCACGCCCCACCGGCCGGCCGGAATGCGCTTGACGATTTCGCCGCTGCGCTGCGTGTCCTCGCGCAAGGGCGCGGTGTTGTCGGTCTCCATGTAGCCGGGCGCGATCGCATTGACGTTGATGTCGCGTCCAGCCCATTCGTTCGCCAGCAGGCGCGTGAGACCGAGCACGCCGCTCTTCGACGCCGTATACGACGGCACGCGAATGCCGCCCTGGAACGAGAGCATCGACGCCACGTTCACGATCTTGCCGCCGCTCCCTTGCCCCAGCATCTGCCGCGCGACGGCCTGAGACAGGAAGAACACGCTCTTCAGATTCACGTCGATGACGGCGTCCCAGTCGGCCTCCGTGAAATCGAGCGCATCGCAGCGGCGGATCAAGCCTGCGTTGTTGACGAGAATGTCGACGCGGCCGAACGCCTCGACGGCGCCGGTGACAAGACGCTCGATCGGCTCGAGCGTCGATAAATCCGCGCGTACGTCGACGAACCGCCGCCCGGCTGCTTCGACGCGGGCCGACGTCGCGGCTGCCTCCGAGCGGTTGCCGCCGACGATGTCGCAGCCGGCCGCCGCGAGCGCAATGGCCATCGCCGCACCGAGCCCGGTGTTGCAGCCCGTGACGATCGCCACCTTGCCGGTCAGATCGAATAGGCCGGCCAACGCCGAACGCGGATGGGCGGAAGAAAGATCGGGGTTGTCGCGCTTCATGGCGTCAGCGCAAGTTGGCGACGGCGACGTGATCCATGTCCTTGAACACCTGGTTCTCGCCGACCATCCCCCAGATGAACGTGTAAGCCTTCGTGCCGACACCGGAATGGATGGACCAGCTCGGCGAAATGACGGCCTGCTCGTTGCGCACGACAAGGTGGCGCGTCTCGCGCGGCTCGCCGAGCAGATGGAACACGGCCGCATCGCCGGGAAGGCCGAAGTAGAAATAGACCTCCATGCGGCGTTCGTGCGTGTGGCACGGCATCGTATTCCACACGCTGCCCGGTTCGAGCTTCGTCATCCCCATCGATAGCTGGCACGTCGGCAGCACGTCGGGCACGATGAACTTGTAGATCGTGCGGCGGTTGCTCGTGGAAGCATCCCCGAGCGTTTCGGGCGACGCCTGCGCGAGCGTGACGGTGCGCGTCGGATACGCTGCATGCGCGGGCGCGCAGTTCAGATAGAACTTCGCCGGATGCGCGACGTCGTCGCTACCGAACACGATGCCCTGCCCGCCTTGGCCGATATAGATCGCCTCCTCGGTCCCCACCGCATATCGCTGCCCGTCGACTTCGACCCAGCCGGCTCCCCCGATGTTGATCGCGCCCAGTTCGCGCCGTTCGAGCAGATGGCTCACGCCCATCGCGGCACCGAGCGATGCGGGCACTTCGACCGCGCGCGTCGCCGGCCATGCGCCGCCTACGATGATGCGATCGATATGGCTATAGGTGAGCGACAACGCGTCCTGCTCGAACACGTTTTCCACGAGGAAATGGCGGCGCAAGCCGTCCGTGTCGAGCGTTTTCGCGTGCTCGCTGTGTATGCCTTGCCGCACCTGCATGCTGGTTCTCCCTGCGAGCGACATCAACGCTCGACGATGGTGCCGCCGGCCCTGCGCCTGCGTTCCTGGCGGCTATAAGCCCACTATTTGGAATAGCAGTCCGGATTTGAATTCAACGCCCTATCTTTTGGAAACGTACATTCCCCGCCATGACTCGTGCCAGCACGGGTTTACGCCTACATCACAATTTCAATAAATCGGAACGATGTTCCAATTTTAGTGACTATAATCGATCGGCAGTCGTCATTCAACAACGGGACGCCTAGACGTCCACGGAGGAGACGTGAAGCTGAAACAGGCTATCGACCGCATTCCTGGCGGGCTGATGTTGGTTCCCATGCTGCTCGGCGCATGCGTGCATACATTCGCGCCCCACGCCGGGAAGTACTTCGGCTCGTTCACCAACGGCCTGATCGCGGGCACGGTGCCGATCCTCGCGGTGTGGTTCTTCTGCATGGGCGCGACGATCAACCTGCGCGCGACGGGCACGGTGCTGCGCAAATCGGGCACGCTCGTTCTCACCAAATTCGTGGTCGCATGGGTCGCCACGGTGATCGCCGCGCAGTTCATCCCTGGCGACGGCATCAAGACGGGGCTCTTCGCGGGCCTATCGGTGCTCGCGATCACGGCATCGATGGACATGACCAACGGCGGCCTTTATGCGGCCGTCATGCAGCAATATGGCACGAAAGAGGAAGCGGGGGCGTTCGTGCTGATGTCGATCGAATCGGGGCCGCTCGTCAGCATGCTGATCCTCGGCGCGGCGGGTGTCGCCGTTTTCGAGTTCCGGCTCTTCGTCGGCGCCGTATTGCCGTTCGTCATCGGCTTCGCGCTCGGCAACCTCGATTCGGATTTGCGCGAACTGTTCGGGCGCTGCGTGCATCCGCTGATCCCATTCTTCGGCTTCGCGCTCGGCAACGGCATCGATCTGAACGTCATAGCAAGGAGCGGCCTGCCGGGCCTCGCGCTCGGCCTGGCCGTCATCGTCGTCACGGGTGTGCCGCTGATATTCGCGGACAAGATCCTAGGCGGCGGCAATGGGGCGGCTGGGCTCGCCGCGTCGTCCACGGCCGGCGCGGCCGTCGCGAATCCGGCGATCATCGGCGAGATGATTCCGAAGTTCAAGCCGATGGTGCCGGCCGCTACCGCGATCGTCGCGACCGCGTGCCTCGTCACGGCGATTCTCGTGCCAATTCTCACGGCGATGTGGGCACGGCGGGCAACGCGCACGACGGGCGACGCGCTGCTGACGGTGAGCGCGGGTTCTCTGGATTTGGAGTGAGTGATGCAGGGCAAGGCGTTGGACCGCTTGCTCACGCCCCTCGCCCCGCCATATCGATCAATCGCTCGAAGTCGAGAATTCGCACTTCCTTTCCCTGAATGCGAATGAGCCCCTGTGCCCGAAAGCGCGATAGCGTGCGGCTCACGGTCTCGAGCTTGAGGCCGAGCATGCTGCCCACTTCCTCTCGCGTCATGCGCAAGGTGAATGCGCTCGGCGAATAAGAGCGCGCTCGCCACCGACGCGAAAGATCGAGCAGGAATGCGGCGACCCTCTCCTCTGCGCTCATCGAGCCGAGCAGTATTCTCGAATTCGTTTCGCGCACGAGCTGCGCGCTCAGCATGCGAAAGACATGGTGCTGCACCGCCTTGACTTCGCGGCTCAGCAATTCGAGCAAATTGAACGGCATGACGCAGACGCTGCTGTCTTCGAGCGCGACGACGTCGCTCGCGTATTGAGCGGCGGCTATGCCATCGGCCCCCAGCGATTCCCCGGAAACGTAAAAGCCCGTCACTTGCTCGCGCCCATCGGCCAGCAACGTCACCTTCTTGAACGAACCCGTGCGCACCGCATACAGGTTGGCAAACGCGTCGCCGACGCGAAAGAGCGCCTCGCCCTTCTTGACCGGGCGATAGCCGAGCACGAGATCTTCCATCTGCTGCGAACACGCGAGCTCGTCGGGATTCACCGTGCATACCGGGCGCAGCGAACACGTCTTGCAGGCCGATGAAGCCGTGCCTTCCGTGGATCGTGGACTCGGCGCCGTCACATCGCGCACGGCGATGGACGTGAGTCGCGCGTTGGCCGCATCGCGCTTGCCGGCCCGTTCGCTGATGTCCAACATTCGAATCTCCCCGTTTCTTCGACAAATATTCGATAGCCAGTAGCTTCTTGCGTCCCGGCGGCTTTGTCACGCGCCGACGGCGCGGCGAACGGTCGCATGGCACCGATGCAACATGGGGCGCGATCCTCGAAATCCCTGATCCACGTCAAGTTCGCTTGCACGCGCCTCTGCTCCAATCGGGTGGTTTTGGCGATCCGCACCGCGGCAGGCTGCCAGCCGATGCTGAAAGCCGCGGGCGCGCCGCATATCGTTCGTGTCCCCGGAGACGATGTCGTGATGCAGAAAAGAACCATCGCTGCCGTGGCGCTCACAGCCCTCGCCTGTGCAGCCGCTCACGCGCAGGAATCGCGCGGCGAACGCGCGCCCGACACGATGCGCTCTCGCGTGCTCGCTTGCGCCGCGTGCCACGGCGCCCAAGGCCAAGGCACGGACAACGACTACTTCCCGCGCTTGGCGGGCAAGCCTGCCGGCTATCTGTACAACCAGCTCGTCGCGTTTCGCGACGGCCGGCGCCAGTATCCGCCGATGAACTACCTGCTCGCTTACTTGCCCGACGCCTACTTGCATCGGATCGCCGCTTATTTCGCGAGCCAACGGCCGCCTTACCCGCCGGCTCTGACGGCGGCAGTCCCGGCCCCGTTGCTGGCGCGCGGCGAGCAACTCGCGAAGTCGGGCGATCCCGGCAAGCAGATTCCCGCTTGCGCGGCGTGTCACGGCGCGGCCCTCACGGGCATGGAACCGGCCGTCCCAGGTCTGCTCGGCCTACACGCCGAGTACATCAGCGCGCAGTTGGGCGCATGGCGCTACGGCACGCGCAAGTCCTACGCGCCCGATTGCATGCACGAGATCGCTTCGCGTTTGACGAACGACGACATCACGGCCGTCGCCGCATGGCTCGCGGCGTCGCCCGGTCCGGCCAATCCCGCCTTCGCCCCGGCGGACAGCCTGAAGATGCCGCTGCGCTGCGGCAGCGAACCGCAATGACGGAGTCTTTCGTGCCAGCCATCTTTTTTCTTTTGCTCAGATTCGCTCGACACGCGCGCGCGAGTGCGGGCATCGCGCTTGCCGCCGCGAGCGCGCTCGCATTCGCACAAACATCAGTGCGGCCCGCCGCAGACGTCCTCAAACAAGGTGAGTACCTCGCGCGTGCCGGCGACTGCATTGCCTGTCACACGCAACCCGGCGATAAGCTGTTCGCCGGCGGCCGTGCCATGCCGACGCCGTTCGGCACGCTGTACTCGCCCAACATCACGCCAGACGAAGCGACGGGCATCGGCCAATGGACGGCCGACGAGTTCTATCGAATGATGCATACGGGGCGCTCGCGCGACGGATCGCTGCTGTACCCCGCAATGCCGTTCGGTGCCTATACGAAAATCACGCGTGCCGATTCCGATGCGATCTTCGCCTACCTGCGCTCGGTGCCGGCCATTCATCAGCCAAACCGGCCGCACGAGTTGCGCTTCCCGTACAACAACCGGGAATTGCTGCTCGGCTGGCGCACGCTGTACTTCCGCGAAGGCGTCTATCAAGCCGAACCGACGCGGTCGGTCGAGTGGAATCGAGGTGCCTATCTCGTCCAAGGCCTCGGCCACTGCTCGATGTGCCATACGGCGATCAACGCGCTCGGCGGCAGTTCGGAGTCCAAAGCATTCGAGGGCGGCCTCATCCCGATGCAGGATTGGTACGCGCCTTCGCTGACCTCGAACAAGGAAGCCGGCCTCGGCGACTGGAGCATCGGCGACATCGCGGACCTGTTGCAAAAAGGTGTGTCCAACCGCGGGGCGGTGTACGGACCCATGGCCGAAGTCGTCTATGACAGTTTGCAATATCTGTCCGACGACGACGTGCGCGCAATGGCGATTTACCTGAAGTCGCTGCCGCGGCACGGTACCGAAACTCGAGCTTCGAACAACGACCTATCGGGCGAAGCGCGCGACTTGCTCTCGCGGCTCGGCTCCAAGATCTACGACGCGCAATGCGCGACTTGCCACGGCAAACACGGCGAAGGCAAGCTGCCGGACTTTCCGCCGCTCGCGAACAATCAGTCGATCCAGATGACCTC
>NZ_JBQCIF010000121.1:0-8836 GCF_051953955.1 Trinickia sp.
ACCGGCAGTTTCGTGCATTCAAACAGACCACACCCGCCGTATATCGCCAAACATTCGCCGGGACCAACATAGCGTCCGAGGACGCGATGCCCCTAGAGTTCAGGCCGCTTTCTCTGGAAAAGCGCAGTTAGGTGCTTTTGATTCCACCGGCATCCTCCCGGTACCGGCTGCAGGCGCTTAGCCGGAATTCAGTAGACCCTGCGAGTGCTGTCCGGCGCTTTGCCATTGTTGTCGCCAAGGGAGCAACAGCGCTATCCGTTAGGACGGCCTCGGCGCAAAATATCACTGTCCATTTTCTGCATCCAACGTCCACGAACTGCATAAGGGTTTGAAGAAACAGGCGGACCAAGGGGCATTTGCGTTGGTCTTGACGCTCTCATCTGAGACGTCGCTCATCGACCATGATTTTCCAGACAATGTCTGGACGTTTCCTCCGCCTCCTCTCATATCGCACGACTTTAGACATCAATCGATGCTATAATCGTGCCTCACCACGGAGGTTGTCATGCGAACCACAATCGCTTTGGACGATGATTTAATCTCTCGCGCACAGGACTACACCGGGTTGAGCGAGAAGTCCGCTCTCGTGCGCGAAGCGTTAAAAGCGCTTATCGAGCGCGAAGCCGCGCGCAGGCTCGCTGCCTTGGGCGGTAGTCAACCGGGCATCACTGCTGCGCCTCGCCGCCGGCAGGAGCGCGAATGATCCTTGTCGACACATCTGTGTGGATCGATCACATCGATCATTCGGAGCAGATTATGGTCGACCTTCTGCTCCATGACCGTGTCCGGATCCATCCGTATGTAATCGGCGAAATTTCGCTAAGCAGTTTGCGCGACCGCTCTACCGTGCTTCGAGCTTTGAACGATCTGCCGCGAGTGCCCGTCGCCACGCCTGACGAAGTCTTCTATCTGATCGAGCAACAGCGGCTGTTTAGTCGTGGGATCGGCTACGTCGATGCGTCGCTGCTCGCCTCCGCGAAGCTACAGCCTGGCGTGACGATTTGGACGCGGGACAAGAGGCTGAAAAAAATCGCCGACGAGCTTGCACTGGCCGCGGTTCTGGGCCACTAGGCAGCAACGTACTGCGCAGGATAAGCCACGCCGAAGCCGGATGAGCGACGGCGCGCTGGTGGGGCATATCAAGACAATTCCCGCGCAGATCAAGGGCGAGTACGGCTGGCCGGGCATGTGGAAAGAGCTGGTTGTTCGCGGCTGAAAAGTTCGCCGCCATCTAACTGCTTGGGCATGGCGCGATAAAGCTTCGGTTGATCGCCGGCCTGCTGCGAGAGAGGCTTTGGTTTTACCCTGCCGCGATATCGATCTTCGGCTTGTTTATCGCTTACCAGCTTTATCGATATACGTCGAATGGCTCAGTGAGGCGGATCGCCAGCTCATTTTTGAGGACAACGCGCACTCGACCATGCAGAAAACCGCAGTTTCGGCAGGCCCCAGGGATCCAATTTCAACCGGTATTCGCGGTGTGGGTACCGGTGCGGGTAGAAACGAAAAACGGGCCGAGAGGCCCGTCGTTGCTTGTATCCTGGCGGAGAGAGGGGGATTCGAACCCCCGATAGGCTGTTAACCTATACACGCTTTCCAGGCGTGCGACTTAAACCGCTCATCCATCTCTCCGAGAGCCGCGCATTATAGCAGAGTCTTTCGCAGCGAGGGCTCATCTTCTCGCGGCTCCTACCATCACCCGCGTTTCCACCCCGCGTCACGGATGCCGAATATAGTCGACGAGCGCCTTCGTATAAGCATCCGGCGCCCGATCGATCAGACTCACGACGATCGTAGCGACGAACCCCGCCGGCACCCCGAACACCCCTGAACTGATCGGCTCGATCCCAAACCACCGCGGCCCGACGAACCCCGTCAACTGCCTGAAGTACGGGTACGTCGACACGATGTAATACACGCACACGCCCAACCCGGCGAGCATCCCCGCCACGGCCCCGCGCTTGGTCGTCCGCTTCCAGAACACACCCAGCACCAGCACCGGGAAAAAGCTCGAAGCCGCCAACGAAAACGCCGCCCCGACGAGAAACAGAATGTTCCCCGCATTGAGCGACGCGACATACGAAGCGAACAGCGCCACCCCAAGCAGCAAAATCTTCGATATCGTCACGCGCCGCTGGCTAGACGCCGCACGATCGACCATGTGGTAGTAGATGTCGTGCGACAACGCATTGGCGATCGTCAGCAACAACCCATCCGCGGTCGACAGCGCCGCCGCCAGCGCCCCCGCCGCAACCAGCCCCGAAATCACATACGGCAGCCCCGCAATCTCGGGCGCGGCCAGCACCACGATGTCGGGCCGCATTCGTATCGCCGACCACCGAATGATCCCGTCTCCATTGCCCCCATCGATCCCGATCAAGCCCGGCTCTGCGCGATGCCATTGCGTCACCCACGCGGGCCAATCGGTCATCGAGTGACCGACGAGATGCGTCATCACCTCATACTTGATCAACACCGCCAGCACCGGCACCGTGACGTAAAACAGTGCGACGAAAAACAACGTCCACGCAACCGAGCGCCGTGCCGAGCCGACGGAAGTCGTCGTGTTGTACCTCGATAAGATGTGCGGCAAGCTCGCGGTACCCAACGACAAGCACAGCAGCAACGACAAGAAATTGCGCTCGTGCGTGATCCGATCGTCGTCGTTCGCCGCAGGAAACGGCTCATACATCGGCACGGGATCCATCGCACGCGCCAGCAGATCGTCGCGCGCCTGCGTCCATACCACCCGCGCCGCCGCCACATCGCGCGGAAACGCCTCGAGCGCGACCTCGCGTTCATGAATATCGCGCAACGGCCCATTGCGACGCCGCAAGTCGTCGAGCTCGCGCATCAGGCGCGCCTTTTGATCCAGGTACGAGCCCGGCAATGCGGCGATCTGCGCATCGATATGCGCGGCCCGTTCCCGATACGACACGCGAACGCTGCGCTCTTGCGGCGAGTCGCGCACGATGCGATCGAGTTTCTCCATACGCGCCATCAACCGCCCATACGTCACCTGCGGCACCCATCCGAGCCCTTCCTTGTGCCCGATCATCGATACAGGGATCAAGAATGCGCTGATGAGAATGACGTACTGAGCCACCTGCGTCCAAGTGACCGCTCGCATGCCGCCGAGAAACGAGCAGACGAGAATGCCGGCCAATCCGCACGCAATGCCGATCGCGAAGTCGACGCCGATGAAGCGCGTCGCGATGAGCCCCACACCCTGAATCTGAGCGACGAGATAAACGAACGAGCAGAGAATGGCCGCCGCAGCCGCGATCCCACGCACGACGTTGCTCGAATAGCGCGTGCCGAGAAAATCGGGAATCGTGTAGCGCGCGAGCTTGCGCACATACGGCGCAAGCAAGAACGCGACGAGGCAGTAGCCACCCGTCCATCCCATCAAGTACGCCAGCCCGTCGTAGCCCGTGGCGTACAGCGAACCGGCAAGCCCGATGAACGAAGCGGCGGACAACCAATCGGCCGCCGTTGCCATGCCGTTGAACGCGGCCGGCACCCGCCGCCCCGCCACGTAGTATTCGACGAGATCGGACGTGCGCGACAACAATCCGATCACGGCATAGACCGCGATGGGCACGAACAAGAAGACATAGCCGACCCAAACGCCCGGGCCCGTCGCCTGTTCGATCCGCCACATCGTATAGATGAACACAAAGAAGCCGAGCGTATAAAGCACATACGCACGGACCAGCCGGCTCACGAGCGTCATCGCGCCGCCTCGTGCTCGGCATCCTCATCGTTCGGCGCATCGGACGCGGCGGCCTGCCGCAAGCGGCGGTCCGCGCCCGTCATCGCGACGATATAAACGGCGATCAGCACGAGGTACACAATGATCGCGCCTTGCGCACCGATATAAAACGGCAGCCGGAATCCCGCCACTCGAACGCTCGACAGCACGCGCGCAAGCAGCGGAACCACGAACGAGAAAACAAAACCGATCAGCATCAACACGCTGATCAAGACGACGTTGAAACGCCAGTAACGGCGATGGGCGAGCGCCATCGCACGCGAAACCGGGGGCGGTTCGAGCGTGCGTTGAACAAGGGAATCGAGCGTACGTGGCGCGGCCATGCGCCTATGTACCAAAAAGGGCCGGCACGGGCAATCGGGATTGTCCGTGCCGGCCCTTTACACAGCGCGGCGCCGCACCTCAATGCGACGTGAGGCCCGCGTTGCGTCCGCTCCCCGCTCCTTACAGCGAGCGCAAGCGAAGCGGCCACCTCCGCACGTCAGCGCGCTTGCGCGAGCTGTTCGAGGATCGCGGGATTTTCGAGCGTCGAGATGTCTTGCGTGATCTCCTCGCCCTTTGCCAGCGAGCGCAACAGGCGCCGCATGATCTTGCCCGAACGCGTCTTCGGCAGGTTGTCGCCGAACCGCACGTCCTTCGGCTTCGCGATCGGTCCGATCTCCTTGGCCACCCAAGCGCGCAATTCGTTGGCGAGCTTTGCCGCCTCCTCGCCTTCGGGTCGTGCCCGCTTCAGCACGACGAACGCGACGACGGCTTCACCCGTCGTATCGTCGGGACGCCCCACCACGGCCGCTTCGGCCACGATCGGATTCGCGACGAGCGCCGATTCGATCTCCATCGTCCCGAGCCGGTGGCCCGAGACATTGAGCACGTCGTCGATACGCCCCATGATCGTGAAGTAGCCCGTCTCCTTGTCGCGCACCGAGCCGTCGCCGGCGAGGTACAGCTTGCCACCCAGCTCCGCGGGGAAATAGCTCTTCTTGTAGCGCTCGGGATCGCCCCACACGGTGCGCAGCATCGCAGGCCACGGCCGCTTCACGACGAGGATGCCGCCCTGCCCGTTCGGCACGTCTTGCCCCGTTTCATCGACGATCGCGGCCATGATGCCCGGCAGCGGCAACGTACAGGAACCCGGCACGAGCGGCGTCGCCCCCGGCAACGGCGCGATCATGTGGCCACCCGTTTCCGTCTGCCACCAGGTATCGACGACGGGGCAGCGCTTGCCGCCCACTTGCTCGTAGTACCAAATCCATGCTTCAGGATTGATCGGCTCGCCGACGGTGCCGAGAATGCGCAGGCTCGACAAGTCGTAGCGCGCCGGATGCACGTTCGCGTCGGCCTCGGCGATCTTGATCAGCGAACGGATGGCCGTAGGCGCCGTATAGAAGATGCTGACCTTATGCTTCTCGATCATGTTCCAGAAGCGGCCGCCGTCCGGATACGTCGGGACGCCCTCGAACACTACTTGCGTCGCGCCGAGCGCGAGCGGCCCGTAGGTGATGTAGGTGTGGCCGGTGACCCAGCCGATGTCGGCCGTGCACCAGAACACGTCCGACGGCTTCCAGTCGAACGTCCATTTGATCGTCTGCGCCGCCCACAGCAAATAGCCGCCCGTGCTGTGCTGCACGCCCTTAGGCTTGCCCGTGGAGCCCGACGTGTAGAGCACGAACAGCGGATGCTCGGCGCTCAGCCATTCCGGCTCGCACGTATCGGATTCCTGCGCGACGGCCTCGTGCATCCACGCATCGCGCGACGCGTTCCACTCGATGGCCCCACCTGTGCGGCGATAGACGAACACGCTCTTGACGGCTTCGCATCCGCCCATCGCGAGTGCTTCGTCCGCAATGCGCTTGAGCGGCAGCGCCTTGCCGCCGCGCATTTGCTCATCGGCCGTGACGAGCGCGACGGCGCCGACGTCGACGAGCCGTTCGTTCAACGACTTCGACGAGAAGCCGCCGAACACGACCGAGTGCGGCGCGCCGATACGCGCGCAAGCCTGCATGGCGACGACGCCCTCCACGGACATCGGCATATAGATGACGACGCGATCGCCCTTCTTGACGCCGCGGCGCTTCAACGCATTCGCGAAGCGGCAAACGCGCTGCAGCAGGTCCTGGTAGGTGACGTTCGTGACGGTGCCGTCATCGGCCTCGAACACGATGGCCGTGCGATTGCCGTGCCCCGCTTCGACATGACGATCGAGACAGTTGTACGACGCGTTGAGTTCACCGTCTTCGAACCACTTGTAAAAGGGCGCGTCGGACTCGTCGAGCACCTTCGTAAATGGTTTGCGCCACGCGAGCGTCTCGCGCGCGAGCCTGGCCCAAAAGCCCTCGTAATCCCGCTCGGCCTCGGCCGTCAGCGCACGATAGGCGTCCATTCCCGAGACCGTGGCACCGGCCGCCGCTTCCGCGGACGGCGGAAACACACGGCCTTCGTGAAGAACCGATTCAATCGCAGACATCGACTACTCCCTTATCGACAAGATGAAACTCGAATCCGGCGACGGCCGCGCAGATCTGCCGCGAAACCGCGCCAAGGACATATGAAATGCCGCATTGCAACAACGAGGCGCGCGACGCGCCGCGTTCGCAAGAAGTCGTTGCAGAGTACCGCCGTCAACTTACCGGGTTCTTACATAGCGGGCCATCGGCCGTTCGGCCGCTCGCCCATTGCGTTCGATCGCCGCTCTCGTCGCGTCGCGCAGCGCCTTGCCCGTTCGGCAACATACCGCTTCCCATCATGCTAGCCGAACCTGCGGGCGCGCTTTGCCGCATTCGGGTTTACGCTGCCCTCGCCCGGTCATTCGGCCGGCCTAGCCGTCGCCCGTCGCTGCGCCGCTGCCTCGCTGCTGCGGCTACCGTCAGGCATCGACGGCGGGTGTGCGCCCGCCTCCGGTGCCGCCCGCGCCGGCGCGGTACAATAGCGCGATTTTTCGCGCGCTTTTCGGGCGCACACGTTGTTCGACTTGCCGCTCCGTCCCCACAGCCTTCAGCCATGACAGTCATCAAACAGGAAGACCTCATCCAGAGCGTCGCCGACGCGCTGCAGTACATCAGCTACTACCATCCGCTCGATTACATTCAGGCCCTCGGCCGCGCGTACGAGCTCGAAGAAAGCCCGGCCGCGAAAGACGCCATCGCGCAAATTCTGACGAACAGCCGCATGTGCGCCGAAGGCCGCCGGCCGATCTGCCAAGATACCGGCATCGTCACGATCTTCCTGAAGATCGGCATGGACGTGCGCTGGGGCAGCGAAAGCGGCCCGGCCACGATGAGCGTCACCGACATGGTCAATGAAGGCGTGCGTCGCGGCTATCTGAACCCCGACAACGTCCTGCGCGCATCGATCGTCAATCCGCCCGAGGGCGCCCGCAAGAATACGAAAGACAACACGCCCGCCGTGATCCACTACGAGATCGTGCCCGGCGATAAGGTGGACGTCCAGGTAGCAGCCAAGGGCGGCGGCTCCGAGAACAAATCGAAGTTCGCGATGCTCAACCCGTCCGATTCGATCGTGGACTGGGTGCTGAAGACCGTGCCCACGATGGGCGCCGGCTGGTGCCCGCCGGGCATGCTCGGCATCGGCATCGGCGGCACCGCCGAGAAGGCGATGCTGATGGCGAAAGAATCGCTGATGGACGCGATCGACATCCAGGAGATCATCGCCCGCGGTCCGCGCGATTGGATCGAAGAGCTGCGCGTCGAGCTGCACGAGAAGGTGAATGCGCTCGGCATCGGCGCACAAGGGCTCGGCGGCCTGGCCACCGTGCTCGACGTCAAGATCATGGCTGCGCCGACGCACGCGGCCTCCAAGCCGATCGCGATCATCCCGAACTGCGCAGCCACGCGCCATGCGCACTTCACGCTCGACGGCACGGGCGCGGCCCATCTCGAAGCACCCCCGCTCGACGCATGGCCGAAGGTGCAATGGGAGCCGAACACGGAGACGAGCAAGCGCGTCGATCTCAATACGCTCACGCCGGAGGAAGTCGCGAGCTGGAAGCCGGGCCAGACGCTGCTGCTGTCGGGCAAGATGCTCACGGGCCGCGACGCGGCGCACAAGCGCATCGCCGACATGCTCGCCAAGGGCGAAAAGCTGCCCGTCGATTTCACGAACCGTGTGATCTACTACGTCGGCCCCGTAGACCCGGTGCGCGACGAAGTCGTCGGCCCCGCGGGCCCGACCACGGCTACCCGCATGGACAAGTTCACCGAGACGATGCTCGCGCAAACGGGCCTCATTTCGATGATCGGCAAGGCCGAGCGCGGCCCCGTGGCCATCGACGCGATCAAGAAGCACAAGGCGGCTTACTTGATGGCGGTCGGCGGCGCGGCCTATCTCGTCTCGAAAGCGATTCGCGGCGCGAAGGTGCTCGCGTTCGAGGATCTCGGCATGGAAGCGATCTACGAATTCGACGTCTCGGATATGCCCGTGACGGTGGCCGTCGATTCGACGGGCACGTCCGTGCATCAGACGGGGCCGAAGGAATGGCAGGCCAAGATCGGCAAGCTGCCCGTCGTAACGGCCTGAGGCCGCTGCGTTAGACGTGGTTGCATCGACGAAGCCGGGCCGCGCGCCCGGCTTTTTCGATGGGCGAACGATGGGTGGACCTCTGCCGAACGGCCGACTTCCGGCGCGAAGCCTTGGCTTTTGGTCTGTCAGCGTTTATCGTTTGCCTTCAATGCCCCATGAAGAAGGAATCGGAATGCAAGGCGATAAGAAAGTCATCGAATATCTGAACGCACAGCTCAAGAACGAACTCACGGCCATCAACCAGTACTTCCTGCACGCGCGGATGTACAACCATTGGGGCCTCGACAAGCTCGGCAAGCACGAGTACGACGAATCGATCGGCGAGATGAAGCACGCCGACATGCTGATCGAGCGCATCTTCATGCTCGACGGCCTGCCTAATCTGCAAGATCTGCACAAGCTCTTGATCGGCGAGGAAACGAAAGAAATCCTCGAATGCGATCTCAAGCTCGAGCAAGGCTCGCAAGCGACCTGCAAAGAGGCGATCGCCTATTGCGAGTCGGTGCGAGATTACGTCTCGCGCGG
>NZ_JBQCIF010000122.1:0-9698 GCF_051953955.1 Trinickia sp.
CCGTCAGTCCAGAAACTCGGCCGCACGCTGCTTCAATACCGCACTGAATTCATCGAGCCAGCCGATCGACAAACGCCAGCTCTGCCAGTACAAGTCGACGTCGAGATGGCGGCCCGGCGCCAACTGGACGAGCTCGCCCCGTTCGAGCAGCGCATCGACCATCTGCGTGGGACACATCCCCCAGCCTAGCCCCGTGACACAGGCGCGCAGATAGCCGCCTACGTGCGGCATCCAATGTTGCGGCGGATCGAGCTCGGCTCGCGTCACGCGGCGCATGAAGCGCGCTTGCAACGCATCCTTCGGATTGAACACCACGCACGGCGCCCGCCGCAGCGCCTCCCGATTCACGCCATCTTCGAAGTAACGATCGAAAAAAGCCGGTGAACAGACGGCCAGGTAGCGCATCCGGCCCAGGCGGACGGAGCGGCACCCCTGCACCGGTTCGGCTTGGGTGGTCACGGCCCCTTGCACGCTGCCGTCGCGAATGCGCTGCGCCGTGTAGTCCTGATCGTCGATGACCAGGTCGAGCAGCATGCGCCTCTGGGCGCAAAACGCCGCCACGGCATCGACGAACCAGGTACCGACGCTGTCATCGTTGACGGCCACGCGCAACGTCGGCCACGACTGCCCAAGCAGGCTACCGGCCATCGACGGCATTTCGTCGGCGAGCTGTGCCTCGAGCAAGCGCACGCGCTCGGTATGACGGCAGAGCAAGGCGCCCGACGCCGTCGCGACACACGGCTGCCCACGCTTCACGAGCACACTGCCCACGCGCTCCTCGAGCAGTTTGATCCGTTGCGAGACGGCGGATGCCGTTACGTTCAATTCGCTCGCCGCACGGTCGAACGAGCCGTGGCGCACCACGGCGGCCAGCGCGTCGAGCAAAGCATAGTCGATCATTAGCGTTCCTTAATCTCGTTTAGAGAAATTAGCTGTTCTTAGATGCATTCGGCAAGCAGACTAACGCCATCCATTCGCATCGTCTACCCGCCTCCCCATGAACTGGACCGCTTATTCGCACGGCGCGGCGCTCTGCGCTTCGCTCATCGTCACCATCGGCGCTCAAAACGCGTTCGTGCTGCGCCAAGGGATCACGCGCTCGCACGTCGGCAAAATCGTCGTGCTGTGCACGTTCTCCGATTTCTTGCTGATCGCAGCCGGCGTCGGCGGCGCATCGGCGCTTGCGACGCACTACCCTCGCCTCGTGGAAGTCGTTTTGTATGGCGGGCTCGCCTATCTCGCTTGGTTCGGGCTGTCGACGCTGCGGCGTGCTTGGCGTCCCGGCCATGCCGTCATGGAAGTGAACGGCGAAGACCCATCCGCCCCCGCGGCAATGCGGCAAAGCGGAGGGGCAGTGGTCTTGATGACGCTTGCGTTCACCTGGCTCAATCCGCACGTCTATGTCGACGTATTGCTGCTGATCGGCACCGCCGGGGCACGAGAGCCCGAAGGTGCACGCATGGCGTTCGCCTTGGGCGCGATGACGATCAGCCCGCTGTGGTTCGCCTCGCTCGGCTACGGCGCGCGGCTGCTGGCCCCGCTGTTTCGCAAAGCGACGGCTTGGCGCCTGCTCGACGGCGCGATCGGCAGCATGGTGCTGCTCGTCGCCGCCGCGCAACTGCGCTGATGCCGTCGGGAGCGGCACGTACCTGTCGCTCCCAATAGATCGGAACACCTCGCCGCCCGCGTTGCCGAACTGTCATACGTTCGTGCTATAAACACGCTGCGGCAATCGTTTGCGCTTCGTCAACGCGCGTTCTACGGCTGAGGTGCCCGTCCATGAAAATCGTCGGCTACTGCTTCCTCTGGGCAATCGTTTTCGCCCTGCTCGTCTCCATGTGCGCCATCCTCAAGGAGGGCCGCGCCGGTCACGGCGGCGCATCCGATGGCGATGCCCTCGCCGGCAAAGTCGTCGGCCGCTCGTCGGCGCAGCCGCCCTCGTCCAAGCCGATTTCGCACGCCGCGCTGCGTTCCATTTAGGCAGCCGGGCAATCACCCTCCCCCCGCGAGCGCTCAGCGCTCGGAACTCATGCATGACGTCGAACCGGGACATTCGCGATTCGACGTTGACTGCATGGCATCGGCGATTGTCTGCTTCGTCGAATCGATGAGCCGCCATTCGCTCGCGCATCCGCGCATCGAGCAAACGATGCCGGCGATGCCGGCGATGCTTTTTATTGAACCGCCCCCACGCTGAAGTCACCCCGCTCGCATCTCATAAACATTCAACCCAAGAAGCATCAAAAATCTTTGCACCTCGCATCCCACGCTGTTTAAAACGATCACCTAACCACATGTAAATATTAAAGAAGCCATAAAAGGCCGTTTGGATCATCGTCTCTATTTACGTGAATCGCAAGACGATCGTAAGGTAAGCCCCGCCGCTCTCGATATGCCGAATAAGGGCAAATAACCATTCATCGATATTTGGAATACCCAAAACGATCGGTGGGGAATGGCCTACGTCGATCGGGGAAAGATGTTGTGACGCCGATTTCCGTCGATGGGTATAGCGGTAACGTTCGGCCGATTGCGGCAGTTCGACACGAACCGCGGAACGTGGGACAACAGGAGACGAATCATGGCGCTCATCATGCGCTTCAAATCCATTTTTGCGCCATCGGCCGGCGCGCTGGCGGTCGCCGTGCTTACGAGTGGGTGCGGCAGCGGTGGCTCGGACGAGCTCGCACCGATCGCCGCCGCGCCGTGTTCGAACAACGCCTGCTCGAGCGCCGATGCGGCGACGCAGAGGCCAACAGCAACCGCGCTATGTCCTGCCTCGCTCGATTACGGCACGACATTCACCGGCGGCACCGGTAGCGGGGAGTACATCAAAGTCAAATTCGACACGTCGAAGAAACAGTATCAAATGACTTTCGTCGAATCGGCGGTTCCGGCCTCCGCTGGACAGGTCAACGCGACGCGCGCCGGGCTCACGATTACGGGCGACTATCAAACGCCCGACCTGTACCGGATCAAGAACGTGCAGGGTGCCGCGGCGACACCGCTCAAACTGCCCACCGCCGAGCAGAACCGCTGCGCGTTCGTGCTCGAGAACGGACGAACGTCGGACGGCACCTACGAGATCGCGATCAATCCGAACGATCCGCCGATGCTATTCGTCGGCAACGGCATCGTCGGCGGCGGCATCCCGGGATCGACCGTGCAGTTCGACGGCTTGGAAATCGCGCCCGGCGTGACGGTAGCGGCCGTGCCGAGCAAGACGTTCGACTACTACCCGTTCATCGCATTCAGCCGAACCGTCACGGATTTTTCGAAGGTGGCGGGCCGCTACAACGAACTCGGAATTCATTTCACGCCGTCGGGCGGTGCGTTCCAGACGACGGCGTCTACCCCAGCCGGCATTCCGCTCGGATGGCAAGTCGACGGCATCCAACTCAGCGAAACGATGAGCCCGGACGGATCGTGCACGGCCGACAGCGGGCAACCCTATGCGTCATGCCCCACAACGGGCGGCAACTGGTCGCCGCGAACGAACCCGGATGGTTCGCCGGACAACGTGTTCACGAGCGCGGCAAACATCGACCTCGGGACCGGCAACATCTACCCCGACGCAGGCGCGGGCGCACTACAAGCGGCCTTCTCGGGAAATCAGGCACACGGCATCATGATCGCCGGCGAATTGAACGGCCAGATCGTACCGGTCATCATTCGCGTCGGGTATGCGCATGCGGGCGCCGATTTGGCCCATTCTTCGGTCGACGATCAGATAGGCATCTCTCTGCTTGCACCCGCGCAGAAGGTCCCCAACGCGTCGTTGAGCGGCGCATACATCGGCGCGAACAGCGTCACCGCGTGCGGCCTCGTCAGCGCATACGCGCCGACGCCCACTTTACCCTCGGTCTTCGAGGGCGCCTGCCTCGACGATACGACAACGTCGAACCCCGGCGTCAACTACACCTCGACGATCTTCCAAGGCACGAGCGCCGCCTTCCTCGATCCGTTCAAGTCCAAGGCAGCCACCAATTTCGCGTTGGATTTCACGCAAACGCAGCCGGGGTTGGTCAAGGCCACTGCGCAAAACGACTTCACATCGGGTGCCGCCACCGTCTTCAAGACGGGCGACACCGGCTATCTGATCAAGGTCGGGCCTATGTTCGCGATGCTCATGAACGGCTCGGGCCGGCCGAATCCGTTCTTCACGATTGGCGCGTTCGTACAGTAAGTGCGGTAGCGCTTCAAGGGGCGGCCGGGAGCGCCAATCGGCCGTCATGACAACCTGCCTTTGACCTGATGAGAGGTTCTCCATATGAAGCGTTTCAAGCTCATCCCCGTAGGTGCGGCGTCGGCGTTGTTCGTTGCGGCTTCCGTGCCGGCGTTCGCCGTGACCGTTTCTCCCGCCGGGGCGATCAGCCTCGAGGGAGCGACGACACTGGTGAAGTCGGGCGTACCGCTGGGTTGCACGGCCAACCTCGTCGGCACCATCACGAGCGCCGGTGCAATCGAGATCACGTCGGCGAAATTCACCGGCCCGGCGCTGTGCTCGGCCGTAACGGCAGCAGGCTTGCCTTGGACAGGCCAAGTGACGTCGACGGCAGCCCTGGCGCTCGACGGCGTAGCCGTCAATACACCCCTGGGCAGTTGCGGCCCGAGTGCGCTGAACGCAAGCATCACAGAAAACGCGACCGTGCGGGAAACGGCCATCGGCCTCATTGGGCAAGTCCTCTCGGGCGGTTGCACGGTATCCGGCTCGCTCACGACCACGCCGTTCCTAACGGTCCGCTAGCTCGTCGACTGCCGCTGATCCGCGGCAGTCGATGCGCGCCCGCGTCGAGAGAAGCGGGCGCATCAGCGCCCTAAGCGTTACCGCGGCCCCCGAGCGTACCGCTTTTTCTCCGTGAACCATTTACTTTGGACTCCTTATCATGATGTGGCGTTGTCTGCTTTCGACGGCACTGGCCGCCCTCCTTCTCCCCGCCTGCGGCGGCAGCGGCGATCCGCCCGCGCCGATCGCCACGCGGCTATGCCCCGAGGCGGTCGACTACGGCACGGTCTTCACCGGCGGCGCCGGCTCGGGCGAGCTCGTGCGCGTACAGATCGACACCACGGCGATGACTTACAAGATCACGTATCTCGCGTCACCCGTGCCGGCGACGAAGGGCACGGTGCTGCCGACGCGCTCGCTCGCGCCGAACAACGTCGTGTCCGGGACGATGACACAAGAAACGTTGCTGCCGACGGCGAAGCTCAATCAATGCGCGTTCCGGCTGAACGATGCAAGTCTCGATCCCGCTCGCCCCGCACGCGTGTTTCTAGGCGACGGCGTGCTGGGCGGCACGATTCCTGGCGCGGCGATTTCGTTCGCCGGTGTCGCCGGCGTCGGCGTCGTACCTGACACGACGTTCCCGTACTACCCGTTCCTCGCCTTTGCGCAAACGTCAACGAGCCTTGCCGAGATCGCGGGGACATATTCGATGCTCGGCTATCACAAGGTGCCGTCGCAAAACTTCGCGCCCGTCGCAGTCGATGCCTCGTTCACGATCAACGCGGACGGCAGCTTCATCGAATGCGACAACAGCGGCTCATACGCGGGCCAATGCCGGCAGTCCGGCACGAATTTCGTCGCGCGCGGCGATTCGCCGACGTTCGAGACCCATCGCTTCACGGGGCAGGCCGCCCCCACTCAGGCCGTGGCCGGCCCGCAGGCACAGGGCATTTTGATCGTGGGCAAGCTGCGCGGCGCGCTCGTGCCGATCCTCGTTCGCGTCGGCGCTGCCGATCCATCGATCGTTTCGCCGCCGGGCTCGCCGCCGAAAACGCCGCTTGCCGACGACGAATCGGGCATCGCCATGCTCGCGCCGCAAGCCAACGTCGCCGCCGGCTCGCAAAACGGCGAGTACGTCGGCGTCGATAGCAATTTCGCTTATCGCACCACGGCGCTCGTGAATACGCAGGCGACCATGCTGGACCCGTTCAACGCCTCGCTAGCATCGCTCGCGACGCCGCTCGAGTTCGACCACACGCAAGCGCTGCCCGGCCTCGTCATCGTCAAGACGGCAAAGAGCCGGGCCGACACGCAGCCGACGGGAAAGATGATCTTCACGGGCGGCACCATGGGCTACCTCGACACGTCCGATCCGAGCGCGCCGTACTTCGCCGTCAGCGCATTCGTGCAGTGATCGCATAACGAGCACACGGAGAAACGAGGATGAGTAAGCTATTCACGCCGCTAATTGCGGTTTGCCTCTCGACGGGCGCCTACGCGCAGCAGGCTGGCGACAACGTCGTTTCGTTGGGCTGGTTTCATATCGCGCCTCAGGATTCGAGCGATCCGCTGACGACACATACGGCGGCCACACCGATCAACGGGCCGCTCGGGTTGCCTGCTTCCTTCACTTCGCCGGGCACCGGACTGACGGTCGGCAACGCGAACACGCTCGGGCTGACGTTCAGCCATTTCTTCACGGATCACATCGCACTGACGGCAATGGGCGGCATACCGCCCGAGTTTCGCATCGGCGGGTATGGCGTGATTCAACCGCCGGGGCCGGCCGGTGCCCTCGGCCAGGAGAACTTGAGCGAGCCTTCGAACAATCCGATCGTCGGGCGGGTACGCCAATGGACGGCCGGTGCCATGCTGCAGTACTTCTTCGGCCGAGCCGAGGCGAAGTTTCGGCCGTTCGCCGGCATCGGCCTCACGTACAGCTGGTTCAATTCGTTCCAGCTCAATCCCTATTTCTCGCAATCGCTCAACGAGAACCTCGGCAGCGTGCTCGCTGCCGGGGCCGGCAAGCCCGGGCCGACGAGCATCTCGGCGAAGTCGTCCGCGTCGTGGGCGCCGATTTTCAACGTCGGCGCAAGCTACGCGCTCAACAAGCACTGGCAAGTCAACGCTTCCGTCTCCTACATGCCGCTCAAGACCTACGCCGAGACGGACATCAAAGCGGCCGACGGCACGCTGCTCGCCGTCAGCAAAGCGAAACTGATGGCCGATCCCATCATTACGTTCTTGGCCCTGTCGTACCGGTTCTGATCCGAGGACGAAAAGCGCGGCGCGGGCGGCTCATCGGCGTGCCGGCGACGCGTGCTGAACGAGCATATCGTAGAGTGCCCGCGCCGCGGGCGACAGTTGCGCGGTCTTGCGCGTGAGGAGCACGAGCGTGCGCGACACCGACGGTTCGACGAGTTCGATGATACGCACCATCGGATACGCGTTTCTTTGGATGGCGAGCTTCGGCACCACGGCCGCGCCGAGGCCCTCGGCGACGAGGCCGAGGGCCGTCGAGCTGCGCTGCACTTCGTAGAACGAATAGAGCGCCACGCCGCCGCTCTTGAGCGCGCCGTCGAGCAAACCGCGATTGCCGCTCATTTCGCCGGCAAAAATCAGCGGATAGGATCGCAATGCTTCCCAGCGAACGCGCCGCCGTTTCGCAAGCGGATGGTCATCGCGGCAAATCAGCACATAGGGGTCGACCGCGAGCGGTACGCTGACCAACTCGGGATGCCGATCGCCGGCGATGCCGATTCCGAACTCGACCTCACGCCGAAGCACGGCCTGCAGCACCGACTCCGACGCATGATCGAGAATCTTCACGCGATCGTGCGGTCTCAGTTCGGAAAACGCGCGAAGAACGCGCGGAAGATATTGCACGCCGACGGTCGGCACCCAAGCGATCGATACGTCGCCGCGTCGGCTGAGGCCCGTTTCGCGGATTTCGGTGAGCGCGTCGGACAGTTCGTTCAGTAGGCGGCGCGCTTGCGGCAAAAAGCGCCGGCCGATTTCGGTCAACGTCGTGCGGCGTGTCGTGCGCTCGACGAGCGCGACGCCCAGGTACGTTTCGAGCTTGCGCAAGCGCTGCGTAATCGCGGTCTGTGTCACATGCAATGACTCGGCCGCCTGTCTGAAGCTTCCGCCGTCGGCGATGGCCACGAAAGCCTGGACTCCGAGCGTATCGATTTTCATGAGAGATTTGAATCAATCGCGAAATTAAATTCATTTTACTGATGTTCGCGCCGGCCGCAGAATCCGCTTCATCGACGGCCGGCGTATCCGAACGCGGACACGGTGCGCCGTACCAAGCCACGCCAGACGACGAGGAGCTCAATCATGACGAACCTTTCGACCGATCCGCACGCCAAACACTATGCGCAGTTCGCGAGTGCGCAATATGTGCAATTCGAGGACGAACGCACGCGCCCGGTCAGAGATCTGCTGGCCGTCGTTCCCCCAACGCCGATCCGTACCGCGATCGACCTCGGCTGCGGCCCGGGCAATTCGACGGAAGCGCTGGCGGCACGCGCCCCGGCAGCCACCATTCGCGGGCTCGACACGTCGGCCGACATGATCGAAGCGGCACGCAAGCGTCTGCCGCGGATCCGCTTCGACGTCGCGGACATCGCGACGTGGGACGAGCCGGCCTCGTACGATCTGATTCTTTCCAACGCCACGCTGCAATGGCTGCCGGCGCACGATACGCTGTTTCCGAAGCTCGTCGGCAAGCTCGCGCCCGGCGGGCATCTCGCCGTGCAGATGCCCGACAATCTCGACGAGCCTGCGCATCGGCTCATGCGGGACATCGCGGCAGCGGGGCCGTGGGCAGACAAACTGAGAGGCGCTGGGCGGACGGAGCGATTCGATCCGCGCCGCTACTACGCGCTGCTGACACCCCTGTGTTCGCGCGTGGACGTATGGCGCACGACCTACTACCATCCTTTGCGCGGCGGCGCGGACGCGGTCGTCGAATGGTTCAAGGGAAGCGGGCTGCGGCCGTTCCTCGCAGCGTTGAACGAGGGCGAACGCGAAGCGTTCCTTGCGCAATACCGCGATGCCGTGGCGCTCGGCTATCCCGCGCAGGACGACGGAACCGTCTTGCTGCCGTTTCCACGGCTGTTCATCGTGGCGACGCGCAAGTGATGCGATGCAGCAGGCCGATCGCTATATTGCAAGTACCGATTCATGACTCGGCGCGTTCACGATCGATGTCGCCGGCTCGTACGCCTGATTCGCTTAACCGTATGGAGCAACCCATGCAACGTCCGTCTCGACAGAAAACCGCCCTTCTCATCGGTGCCTCCCGCGGCCTCGGATTCGCGTTGGCCGAACAATACCTCTCGCGCGGCTGGCGCGTGATCGCCACCGGCCGCGAAAGCTCGACCGAGCGGCTGCGTCATCTGTCGGAAACGAGCGGCGGAGCACTGGAAGTCGAAACCGTCGACATCACCCTTCCCCATCAGGTCGCCGCGTTGCGCGGCCGCCTTCAAGACCGGCGCTTGGACATGCTCCTCGTGAATGCGGGCGTCAAGAACGACGATCGCGAAACGATCGCGGATGTCTCGACCGACGAATTCGTGCGCGTGATGGTGACCAACGCACTGAGCCCGATGAGAGTGATCGAGGCCTTACGACCGCTGGTCGAGCCAACCGGCACGATCGCGGCGATGTCGTCGGGCCAAGGCAGCGTCGCGAACAACGTCAACGGAAATTACGAGGTCTATCGCGGCAGCAAGGCCGCGCTCAACATGTTCATGCGCAGTTTCGCGGCGCGGCACGCCGATGATTCGCGGACACTGCTGCTATTGGCGCCCGGCTGGGTGCGAACGGATATGGGTGGGCCAAACGCGCGGTTGAGCATCGAAGAGAGCATCCCGAAGTTGGTCGATACGATCGAGGCGCACGCAGGACGGACGGGGCTGCACTACGTGGATTACCTCGGGCGCGTCGTGCCCTGGTGAGCGGC
>NZ_JBQCIF010000123.1:0-44469 GCF_051953955.1 Trinickia sp.
AAGAATGGATTTGCGAGTAAGCGTGATCGAAGTTCCTCCGCAGTCTCGCGCAAAGCTTCTACCTGCTGTGCATCTTCGAGCGCCTCGAACATGCGGATTCGCGATGTGCAATCGTGAAGGTTAAATAAATTCCAGCGAAACTGCCATTCATCCTCGGGGCATTGATCCGCGCACAGATAATAGAAAGCGACACGCAGTTCGATGATTGTGCGAGCAATGCCAGTCATCGAGCTATAGTCCCAATGCTCGATCTTCTTCTCAGCCCAAGGCGTGTGCGGTGCGAGCATCAGAAGGCTCACGCACTTGGTAATCATGAGCGTGAACAGAACCGACGCATAAAAATGTTGGCTGGTGGGCGACGGAATGCCCCCATAGGAACGAGAAACGAAGATGCACTCACGCACAATCTCGTCGAGCATCCGCAGGCGCTCGAGATACGACTCCGACGGCTCAGGGCCGAGTGCGCCCCGATCGATAATTTCGTCCAAATTCGACGCACTAGGTTCTTCGCGCGTCTGATCATCCGCTTGCTGATGCGAATTGTCCGTCATTTTGTCGTTCCCAATAGTGGCCATACCATCCACTCGGTTAGGCACTTCGGCTGAATGATACGGCCATCAGACTCGATGAGCGAGCTAGGGAGCGCTTCTCAAACTCGCTCTCACAGTTCGGCGATGCTCCCCGTGCCTGGCTCGCTTAGCGTCGCGAACGTCCATCTACGGAACACCGATGAGCGCGCGAACCGGACCACGCACAAAGGTAGGGGGTCCTAGGATTGCCGCGGACGTTCGAAGGTATCGCGTCCTTCAATCGAGACCGCGGATCGTCAATCCTTATAGGAGTCGCTCAATGCCGGGCTGTCTGTTCGGCGAGACGTTAGACGCTATTCCGATGTGACTCCAGCACACCCTCCGCCTCCGAAGGCGAGATACCCGCGATCACATAGAACCCGATCTCTGACAACCGTGCGCTAGCACCTTCATCCGGCTCGACCTCAAGCACAACGTTCTTGATCGAATATGAGGGCTGGTCTGCGTTGATACTAGGCGCTTCAACTCCCACGAATATCGCCTGTCGAGAGCCGATAATCGCTTCAGCTTCTTCGAAAGTGATCGGCACCCCTGGCCCAGACTGACTATTCGGGCGCGGGCCATCCTTCGCAAACCACATTGTCGGCATAGTTGGAACTCCATCTGCGGAAGGTCATGGCGCTTATGATACAACCCGCGAAACACGGCACCGTCACTGTCACTACGCCGGAAGGCTGCGGCGCGTAGCCTTCTGGTAAACTCCTACACTTGTATCCGACATGGGGTTGGGTTACCCGCGCCATGTTCCTTTAAAATCAAAGTGTTGCGGATGCGCGTGTAGGAGCCTTCGATTCCCATCGCCCGCTCCATACATCACCTAACCCCGCGATTCAACCGGGCTCGGTAAGTGCCTCTCGAGTTTTCCGCGAGACCGTACGTTAGCGTCCCTGCAGCGGCTCAAACGTCCCCCCCTCTGTCATCGCGTCAGCAGCATCCACGTTGCCCGACATGTCGTTTCCGACCGGTTGCGCGCTGCAGTGCAGTCGCCAGGACGTCGCGCGCGCACCCGCCACCGGGCCAGGGAAGCCGCGCAGCGTTCATGGACCGTAAACCGGCACGCAGCCCATTTGCCCAATATAGTAGGCATTAAACCCTCCCTCGCTCGATAAAGCAGTCAAACGAAGCAATCCCGGTTTGCTTCACCTCAGTTTTCGCCTATTATTTTAGGCATTAACCTGAACAATGCCTACTTAAATGAGCAGACTGGATATCCCCGTGCGCGTCGCCGAACAGGTGACCCAACTGGGCCACCGAATCCGGCTCGCGCGCATCCGGCGCGGTTGGTCCGTAGCCGATCTGGCGAGCAAAGTGGGCATCAATCGCAATACCCTCACTGCGCTGGAACTGTGCAAGGCCGGCACCGCGCTCGGCGTGTGCTTTACGGTGCTATGGGCGTTGGGACTGGATCGGACGCTGGACGGCGTCGCCGATCCAGATGCCGATCTGCACGGCAAGGCACTCGAAGCCGCCCGGCGCCCCAGCCGAGCAGGGAAGCCGCGTAAGGCCAGCAACGATTATGACTTCTGAACGCAAGGCCTACGTCTACATCCAGCTCGCTGGCAGCCTCGAAACGGTGCCGGCGGCACTATTGCGCGTATAGACCTTGCCGGACGGCACCCAGATTGCGCGATTTCGCTACGGTAATCGCTATCTGGCGCGACGCGAGGCTGTGCTTCTTCGCCTGCGGCGTGTCTGCGCACGACATCGACCGCGTTGCATCGGCCATCCTGCCCGACTGCTTCTTCTGCGAACGGCCGCCAGATGCCTGATCCAATCTCCATGCTCGTCGCCCAGGTGCTCTCATCGGTGGCTACGCATGAACTACGGGCTGACCCTCCCCCCCCCGCGAGACTTGCTATACTGCACTGCGGCTTTTTGGCGAACTCGAGCTGCATACCCGCACCCTCCGTGTCGCCTACGCCCACGGCGCTGCGGGTTTCTAGGTCAAGATTCCGATCACCCGCTGCAGTTCTCTCTCAGCGCTTCATCCGGAGTCGGTAAGTTGCCTCTGATGGCGTGAGCCTGTCATGTCGGCGGAAAGACCAACGAAACGCACCTTCTTACTGCTCGCCCTGCTATCGGTGTCGGCCGCGGCCGCGGCTGCCTCCGCGCAAACGCTCACCGACGAATTGGCCGAGCGTAGCGGCGTGAGCCCGTTGCAAGTTACGATGCTGCTCGCGAACTGCGACGCGAACCAAACCAGCATGAAGTTCTGCGCCTGGCGCGATGAACTCGCGGCCGAACGCACGCTGCGGCACCTCATCGAGGAGAAACGCGCCACCTCGCCGCAGTGCGGCGCCGTGCTCGCGAAAAAGGTCGCCGCCTGGCAAAAGCGCCGCGATGCAACTTGCCGAAAATCGGCCGAGCAGCAATGGGGCGGCGGCTCGATGCTGTCGGCCGCCGTCGCGATGTGCGCGACCGATCGCACCAAGCAAATGATGCAAACACTGTCGTCGAACAGCTGCCCATAAAGCCGCTGTCACGCCGCGCTTGAAAAACACGGCGCGACCCCTCATTGTGTGATCGTCGGCTTTCGCGCCGCGCGAGCAAACTAAACCTCGCGCTGCGCGCCACGGCATTCGCTCGGGGAACGGACGGCACGGTGTCGGGCATCGAGGAATTTCCGGTGTTCGCTGCTGTCGATAGAAGGCTCGGCCAACCGCGACGCGCGCGGCCGCCTGTCCATTTTTTCTGCAAACAACAAAGATGGAACGGTATTTCATGTCACGCACGAGCGCAGTCGGGTTGCTCGTCGATACGCGCCAAGCGCTCACGACCGACATACGCGACAAGCCGCACGATACGCAGCGCAGCCAGCAGATGCTCCAAGACGTCGAGCGCCTCCTGCTCGATGTGCGGATCGGCCGCACGCGCGAGTTCATGCTCGAATTCCCCAACCGCATCCATGTGATCGTCTCGGATTGAGCGACCGACGCGATCCACGCCGCCCATGCAATCGCGCCTCGCGCGCGAGCAAGCACCCCTGAGATTTCACGCGCTTCGCGCTCTCGTCTACAATCTCGCCCACCGCTTCATGCCGGCTATGCGCCGGCGCGCGCTCGATATGCAAGCCGCCCGCGCCGGCGGCTTTTTTAATGTCGCCGGGCGGGTACGCCTCCGACTGCTTCAGAAATCATGATCCACGATCCGAACGATACGGGCCTGCCGCCCGATACACCCGACACGGCTGACCAAGACGGCGAAGCAACGCCGCTTTCCACCGACGGCCCCGCCCTCTATCCCCGCCGCATCCGCAGTTTCGTCACGCGTGCGGGCCGCGTATCGACAGGCCAACGCCGCGCCATGGACGAACTAGGCCCGCGCTTCGTCGTCCCCTACTCGCCCACCCCCGCCGACTGGGACGCGCTGTTCGGCCGCCAAGCGCCGCGCGTGCTCGAGATCGGCTTCGGGATGGGCGCGACGACGGCGGAGATCGCCGCCGCACGACCCAGCGACGATTTCATCGGCGTGGAGGTGCACGAGCCCGGTGTGGGCGCCCTGCTGAAGCTCGTCGGCGAGCAATCGTTGACGAACATCCGAATCGTTCAGCACGACGCGGTGGAGGTCATCGAACAGATGATCGCGCCCGGCACGCTCGACGGCGCCCACATCTTCTTTCCCGATCCGTGGCATAAGGCGCGGCATCATAAGCGCCGGCTGATCCAACCGCCGTTCGTCGCGCTGTTGGCATCGCGCTTGAAGCCCGGCGCCTATCTGCACTGCGCAACCGATTGGCAGAACTACGCGGAGCAGATGCTCGAGGTGCTCGGCGCCGAGCCATCGCTCGAGAACACGGCCCGAGACTACGCGCCGCGGCCCGACTACCGCCCCGTGACGAAATTCGAGCGGCGCGGCCTGCGGCTCGGCCACGGTGTATGGGATCTCGTCTTCAAGCGCCGCACGCCTTGAAAAAACAGGCCGCGCTCCGCGTCACGGCGCGGCTTGCCTACGCGCCCCAATTGAGCGCATCGCCATAGCCGACGACGAGCACGACCATCCCGAATGCGATGCGGTACCAAGCAAATGCGGTGAAATCGTGCGTGGCGAGATAACGTAGCAGCCAGCGCACGCAAATGAACGCGCTGACGAACGCGGCAGCCGTGCCCACCGTCAGGATGTCGGCCATATCGACGAACGCCGTGCCGCGATGTTTGACGAGTTCGTAAAGCGTCGCTCCGCCGATGACGGGAATCGCCAGAAAGAACGAGAACTCGGTCGCGACTTTCCGCTCGACGCCGAGCAGCATCGCACCGATGATCGTCGAGCCCGAGCGCGACACGCCCGGAATCAACGCGCAGCACTGCGCGAACCCCACCTTGAGCGCATCGAGCGGACGCAGTTCGTCGAGTGTCCGGATGCGGCCCGACGCTTCGCCGAGCCGGCGCTCGCGCGCTTGAGCCCATAGGATGACGAGCCCCCCGGCCACGAGCGCAAGCGCAACGGGCAGCGGCGCGAACAGCGCTTCTTTGATGACGGCTTCGAACGAGAGGCCCAGCACGACGGCCGGGATCGTGGCGATGACGACGTTCAGCGCGAAACGGCGTTGTGTCCCATCGCCCCAAATGCCGGCGGTCAATCGGCCGATCCGCTGCCGGTATTCCCAGCAGACGGCGAGAATGGCGCCGAACTGGATGACGACATGGAACGTCTTCGCCGCGGCGCCGCCGAAATTCAGCAAGCTGCCGACGACGATCAGATGCCCCGTGCTGGAGACGGGAAGAAACTCGGTCAGCCCTTCTACCATGCCGAGAATCAGTGCCTTGCCGATCAAAACCCAGTCCATCGATGCCCTCCCTCGATCAGTGCGAGCAGGCCAGGCAGCCGGCGCCCGACCCCTCGCGGTGGGGTGCCGGGACCCTCGCTGCCATTGCCATCGTCACTTTTCGACGATCTGCACGCGTATGCCGTTTGTAAGGATCGTGATTGTACCGGGTTCGAAGTTCACGCCGGCGAATTGCAGCTGCTCGGGCTTGAACGTGTAGATCGGGTAGCCGTCGAGCAACTGCGCGGCGGCGACCGCGCCGGCCGCCTGGAGCTGCTGCTGGTAAGCGCGCGCCTGGCCGTCGGCATCGACGCGCTCGACGCTCGGCGCCCTCAGTACGACCGCATGGCTCGGCGCATCGTATTCGAGCCGGCTCGTGAGCAGAAACCCGCCGTCGACGGGCGTTTGCAAGAATGGGCTTTCGACGTGCGCGTCGACGTGAACGGTGACACGGTTGGCGTCCGGCTCGAAACCGACGACCGGGTTCGTCAACGCGACGTCGAACAGCTGCGATACCGTTCGGTGGAACGGAAACTTGCGTGCCACGGCCGTCTGCACTTGCGCGCGCGAAAACGTGTAGTGATCGGGGATGAACGGGAACGTCGAGCTCGCGCAGGCGCCGAGCGACAAGCCAAGGCTCGCGCCGGCAAGCGCGATGCACATCGCGCCCAGCAACTTGCGCCGACGCGGCGCAACGGAATGCGTCATGCGGAATATCTCCTAGGGATGAACATCGGCCGGCCGCGTGTCGGCTTCGAGTTGCGTGAGCCATGCAAGTGCTTGCGCAGCGGACGCGCCGCACATCTGCGGCTGCGGCTGCAGGCCGGAGCAGCAGGCGGGACGCTCGGGCCGCCCGAAGATGCGGCAGCGCGCTTGCTCGTCGAGCTGCACGCAGCGCACGCCGGCCGGCTTGCCGTTCGGCATGCCGGGAATCGGGCTCGTGATCGACGGCGCGATGCAACAGGCGCCGCAGCCGGGGCGGCAGGCGTGCTCGGGCATGGGCACGGGCGACGAACGGGGGCTGAAACCGGAGACGTTCACTGCAAAGACTCGAATAAGGGCTCGCGGCGCCGCGCGGACGCGCGGCTTGGTAAAATAGACGCTTCACCCGCGATTTTACGAGGATCGAAGCATGCGCGGCACGCGCGCCATTTCCGCGGTGCAAAAGCTCAAGGAGCGCACCGGCAACACCCATTACGCGGCCATCGGCATGCCCGGCGGCCTGTTTCGTCTGATCGATCGGGCGAGCGGGGTCGAGCTGCCGCTCTCGGAGCCGCTGCCGCTCGACGCATTCGTCGCATTCGTCGACGCCATTGCACCCGCCAAGCCCAGGCGCGTCAGCAAGCTCGACGTGGCGTTCGAAGCGCAGATCAAACGCAGCAAGCGCTGACGAACATCGGCAACCGCCGAGTACGTCGATCGGCCGCCGCGTCCGGTTTGGTACAATCCCGAGGTTTCTTTCCGTCGCACCGAACCGCAACGTCCCGTCTCAAGTCCGATAGTCCGATAAGTCGCCATGAACATCGAGCAAGCCCGTTTCAACATGATCGAACAACAAATTCGCCCCTGGGACGTGCTGGACCAGGACGTGCTGAATCTGCTGTCGGTCGTCAAGCGCGAAAACTTCGTCCCCGCCGCCTACCGCGAGATCGCATTCGCCGATCTCGAAGTGCCGCTGCCCACGGGCGAACACATGCTGTTCCCGCGCGTCGAAGCGCGCATCCTGCAAGAGTTGGCACTGAAGAAGCATGAAACCGTGCTGGAAATCGGCGCCGGTTCGGGCTACATGGCGGCGCTGCTCGCGCACCGCGCCCGCCACGTGCTGACCATCGACATCAAACCCGAACTGGTCGAGCTCGCGAAGCAAAACCTCGCCGAGAACGGCGTGAAGAACGCGGAAGTCGCGCTTGGCGACGGCGCGCGTGGCTGGCCCACGGGCGCCCCGTATGACGTCATCTGCGTCTCGGGCGGTTTGCCCGTGCTGCCGCAGGAAATGCTCGAGCAGTTGAAGATCGGCGGCCGGCTCGCCGCGTTCGTCGGCACGGCGCCCGTCATGAAGGCGCAAGTCATCACCCGCATCGACGAAAAGCAATTCCGCGTGGCCGACGTGTTCGAGACGTTCATCGAGCCGCTCGTCAACGCCGTTCAGCCGCCGCGCTTCAAGTTCTGAATTCGTCGCTTCGGGCGGCGCAGCCGAAAGGCCGTGCCGCTCAGTCCCGTACCGTCCGTTCCACCGATCGTCCGCCATGCAAAATCTGACCGCACCCGCACTCGCCGAATGGCTGGCCGACACGTCGCGCCCCGCTCCGATCTTGCTCGACGTCCGTGAGCCGTGGGAAGTCGCCACCGCCCACATCCCCGGCTGCGTGGAGATTCCGATGCGCGACATCCCGGCCCGCAGCGAAGAGCTCGACGACGATGCGCAGATCGTCTGCATCTGCCATCACGGCGCACGCAGCGCCAACGTCGGGATGTTCCTCGAAGGACGCGGCTTCAAGAACGTCTTCAACCTGCAAGGCGGGATCGATGCATGGTCGCGCCAGGTCGATCCGAAGGTGCCGCTTTATTGAACGAAGCACCGATCGTATCGTCGATCGCTGCAATGAAAAGACGCCGGCCTGTCACCAGGCCGGCGTCTTTTTTTTCGTGCGATGCGATGAACGGCCGGGACGCAAGGGCGAACCGAGCGGTCGCCCCTGCCGGCTCGCCGAGCTTAGTCGTTGTATCGCCAAATGTTGAAGAACTGCATGCGGCCGAACGACCAATTGAGCTGCACGAGCCGCGATGCGCCTGCCTGCAGCGCCGGGAATGCGCACGCGCTATTGCATTGCTGAACGCCCGACTGCGCAACGCCAGCCGTGACGGCGGCCGAATAGCTGCCGCTTGCGGCGAACGATGCCGGCCCGTTCCACCAGCCGTCGACTTCGCTGCCGCCCACGCCCGTGCCCGGCGACGCTTGTATTTGCGCTTGCGTGACGAGCGGAGCGAGCGGCGCGCCGTTCACGAGGTTCGACCATGACAGCGTCGGTGCAGCTTGCACGCCCGCCAGCGAACCGCCGGGCGTCAACACGTTCGCGACCGTGTCGGCGGTCAGATCTTGCCAGAAGACGCCGCGGCCCGCCGACGCGGCCAGCGACGGCGTCGGATTCACGACCGAGAACGACTGACCGATCGCGGTGCCCGTCGAATCGTAGAACGTGACGGTGTACGTAGCGAACGCAGGGACTTGCGAGACGTCGATCGGTGCAGGTGTGTAGAAACCGAGGCCGCCCGCGCCCGGCGTGAACGTCGCATTCGCGCTGCCGCCGAGCGCCAGCCATGACCACCGGTACAAGCTCGTGTTCGACGACGTGGTCGCGCCGCCGACGGGCGGCTGGGCCTGAGCGGTGCTCGTGAGGCCGAAGGTGCTGTTGCCGACGCCCGAACGCGGCACGAGGAAAGCCGTGCCGTTGATCCCCGGACCCGTGACGCCGACCGACGCGAGCGTAGTCGGGTTCGGCGTGCCGGCGGCGCCGGCGGGTACGCTGATGGTGAGGCCCGACTCGTAACGGCCGAACTGCACTTCGCTCGCGTCGAGGAATTGACGCCGCTCGAGGAACGACGAAATCGACACGTCGAACGGCTGCTGGTTGCCGATGATGTCCCAGTTCCCGTTCCCCAGCTTCTGCACCACGGTGACGATCGTGCCGAACATGCCGCTCGGCAGCTTGTACGGCACTTCGATCAGCGCTTCTTGCGTGGTGTTGCGCTTGAAGAACTCGAGCGTGCGCGGGGCAAAGACCGTCGCGCCCGACGTGGCAATGCCCGCATGAGCGCTTGCAAACGTGCTGAACCCGTTCTCGAGGTAGTTCGCGTCGATCGCCGTGCCGCACGCCGAGGTCGTGCCGGCCAGACATTGCGAGAGCGCCGAGGCGAGCGGGCCGAGATAATCGCCCACGGCGGGCGGCGCGGGCAGCGTCGTGGGCGCGCTCGCGCCGTTTTTCAGGGGAATGCTCGTCGATGGGTCCGCGGTCGAGATCAGGTCCACGCCGCCGGACGGATCGTTGATGACTTGGATCGAGTCGATGACGCCATCCAACCCCGTATGGTTCGCCGTGAACGGCGCGCCGATCGGATCGAACGACGCCGCGCTGACACCGTTGGCGGCAAGGATCGCCGACAGCGCCGACTTCAGATTGGCCACTGCCGCGGCCACGCTAGCCGGCGTGACGGCAGCCAGCGTGCTGCTGCTCGATGCCAGATCGGAAGGATTGCCCGAACTCGTGAGCCATGCGCTCACCGCCGTGGTGAGCGTCGTCACGTTGACGATGTTCGTCGCGCTGCCGCTCGTCAGTGCGGCCAGCACCGAGACTTGCGTCGAGGCGACGCCCTGCGGATCCGAGGCCAGGATCACGAGCGGTGCCGTCATGCCCGTAACCGAAATCGTATAGTTGCCGCTGGCATCGGCCGTGGTCGTGGCCGTTGCGCCCTTCGCATCGATGACGGTGATGTTGGCGCCGGCCAGCGGCGAGCCGACGGCCGCGGTGCCTTGCAGCGACACCTGCGAAACGGTCGGTGCCGTGCTGGCCCCTCCTCCTCCGCCCCCGCAACCGGCCAGTGCGAATAGCGCCAATGCCCCCATTGCCGCCCACGCAAACCCCGTCCTAGACGGCCCCCGCATCTCTTTTTTCACGATCATGTGTCGTTTCTCTATGGAATGGTCGTTATCTTCGATTAAATCGAAAATATTTCTATTTTGTTACACCCGCTCCGAATTCAGTTCATGCTTCGAATCAGGCGAATGCATTATGAAAGCATTCCGACACACCATGCAAGCCCCCATCCCGAGCGACTAGCCGAGCGCTTATCGCCTTAAAATCCCGTCGATATTCGACGGCTCGTGAATCGATCGTCGGTTCGTATTCCTAAATAACAGCTTTGCCGGAGCATCGTCCCCGCGACGGACGGCGCGACGTCGAACGGCCGTCTATCGCCGGGTTTCCGTGCCGTCGGTGCAGACACGTTCACCAACATCGCGCACTGCACCCACTACCGGCGCGTCGCGCACCAATTTGGCCTTTGCATGCCCCACCGCGAGCCGCACGGGTACGTTGGCGCCCGCCACGCAAGCGGTCCGCTACGGTGCAGCCGTGATTGGCATACCCCTTGCGTTGCACGGCGGCCCGCGCGTGCGCATCGACGCCGAGTCGATACCTGTATCGCGCGGCCTACTCCAACAAACGCTATTTCAGCATCGGCAAGGGGAAGCACATGAAACGTCGTAGCTTGTTGAAGCTTGGTTCGCTCTCCGGCGCGCTGGCGCTCGCGGGGCAAGCCCCGTTCGTTCGCGCAGCGTCGTCGGGCGGGCCGATCAAAGTCGGCATCTTGCATTCGTTGTCGGGCACGATGGCGATTTCGGAAACCTCGCTCAAAGACACGGCGCTCATGACGATCGCCGAAATCAACAAGAACGGCGGTGTCCTTGGGCGTCAAATCCAGCCCGTCGTCGTAGACCCGGCATCGAATTGGCCGCTGTTCGCCGAAAAAGCCCGGCAACTGCTCACGCAGGACAAAGTAGCCTGCGTATTCGGCTGCTGGACATCCGTGTCGCGCAAATCGGTATTGCCCGTTTTCGAGGAGTTGAACGGCCTGCTCTATTACCCCGTTCAATACGAAGGCGAAGAGATGTCGCGCAACGTGTTCTATACGGGTGCGGCGCCGAATCAGCAGGCCATTCCCGCGGTCGAATATCTGATGAGCGCCGATGGCGGCGGCGCGAAACGCTTCTTCCTGCTCGGCACCGATTACGTTTATCCGCGCACGACGAACAAGATCCTGCGTGCCTTCCTGCATTCGAAAGGCGTCAGCGATGCCGACATTCAGGAGGTCTACACGCCGTTCGGGCATAGCGACTACCAGACGATCGTCGCCAACATCAAAGCGTTCGCGCAAGGCGGCAAGACCACCGTCATCTCGACCATCAACGGCGACTCGAACGTGCCGTTCTATAAAGAGCTCGGCAATCAAGGGATCAAAGCGACGGACATCCCCGTCGTCGCATTCTCCGTCGGCGAAGAGGAATTGCGCGGGATCGACACGAAGCCGCTCGTCGGCCAACTCGCCGCCTGGAATTACTTCATGTCGATCAAGAGCCCGGCCAACACGAAGTTCAAGGCGCAATGGGCCGAATGGGTCAAATCGCAGAACCTGCCCGGCGGCAGCAAGCGCGTCACGAACGATCCGATGGAGGCGACGTTCGTCGGCATCCACATGTGGAAGCAAGCCGTCGAGAAGGCCAAGAGCACCGACGTCGACAAGGTGCGTGCGGCGATGATCGGGCAAACGGTCGCGGCACCGTCGGGTTTCACGTTGACGATGGACGGCAACCATCATCTGCACAAGCCCGTCATGATCGGCGAAGTGCGGGCCGATGGTCAGTTCAACATCGTCTGGAAAACGAAGGCGCCCATTCGTGCGCAACCGTGGAGCCCGTACATCGCGGGCAACCAAGGCAAGCCCGACGTCGTCAGCTCGATCCGCGAGTTCTTGAGCCGACGCAGCGTCGCCTAAGCCGAGGCTCGCTCGATCGCAACGCTCTCACGCGAGGCATCGCGAGGCGCATTCGACCGCGCCTCGCGCTCCGCCCGCTCGCCCTTGGACCGCCGCCCTCCCATGCCTGGCCCCATGAATCGATCTCTACGCCGATGCACGCTCATTGCCGCGCTTGCGTGCTCGCTCGTCACCCCAACGGCATTCGCCTTGACCGCGTCGGACGTCGCGCCGCTCGCGGGCGACGACTTCGAAGCGAAAGCCGCAACCATCGATACGCTCGCGGCCAAGCATGATCCGGCCGCGCTCGAGCTGCTCGGCGCGCTCGCCGACGATCGTGCATTTGCAACGGACGCCGGCCGCGTGCTGGTCGAAGCGAACGGCAGCGACACGCAAGGGCATGATGTCGTCTCCGGCCAAAGCGTCGACATCGGCGACGCCCAACCGGTCACGCTCAACAACCTGCTGCGCAATAAAGTCACGCGTGCGCTGGCCGCGGCGCAGCTGAGCTCGCCGGACGCGGCCGTGCGCCGCCATGCCACCGATACGCTGCTGGCGAACCCGGACCCGTCGATGAAGCCATTCATCGAGGCAGCCCGCGCGAAGGAAACCGATGCCGCGCTCAAGCATCGGCTCGACGTATTGTGGGCCACGACGGCACTCACCGATGCGGACCCGGCCAAGCGGCTCGAAGCCGTCCAACTCGTCGCCGCGCGGCACGACCTCGACGTCTATCCGCTCTTGCGGCCGCTCGTCGCCAAGCGCCCGGACGGCACGTTCGCCGAAGCCGATCCGCGCGTGCGCACGGCCGCGCAACGTGGCATCGACGCGCTCGACGCGATCGAACGCAACAGCCGCATCGCCGGCACGCTGTTCGCGGGCATCTCGCTTGGCAGTGTGCTGCTGTTGGCCGCACTCGGGCTCGCGGTCACCTATGGCGTCATCGGCGTCATCAACATGGCGCACGGCGAATTCCTGATGATCGGCGCCTATGCCACCTATGTCGTTCAAAACGCGTTTCGGCACTATGCGCCGAGCGCGTTCGACTGGTATCCGCTCGCCGCGGTGCCCGCATCGTTCATCGCCGCCGCGCTCGTGGGCATCGGCCTCGAACGGCTCGTGCTCAAGCGCCTATATGGCCGGCCGCTCGAAACGCTGCTGACGACGTTCGGCGCGAGCCTCGTCCTCATGCAAGCCACGCGCACGCTATTCGGTGCGCAGAACGTTCAGGTCGCGAACCCGGCTTGGATGACGGGCGGCATCACCGTCATGCAGGACTTGATCCTTCCGTACAACCGCATCGTCATTCTTGCGTTCTCGCTCGGCGTCGTCGCCGTCGCTTGGGCCGTGCTCACGCGCACGCGGCTCGGACTGTTCGTGCGCGCCGTCACGCAGAACCGCGGGATGGCCGCGTGCGTCGGCGTCAAAACCGCATTCATCGATACCTATGCGTTCGCATTCGGCGCCGGCATCGCCGGCCTAGGCGGCTGCGCACTTTCGCAGATCGGCAACGTGGGCCCCGATCTCGGCCAAAGCTATATCGTCGATTCGTTCATGGCCGTCGTGCTCGGCGGCGTCGGGCAGTTGGCCGGCACGGTGCTCGGCAGCTTCGGGCTCGGGATTCTCACCAAGGCGCTCGAACCGCTTTCGGGGGCCGTGCTCTCCAAGATCGCCGTGCTCGTGCTGATCGTGTTGTTCATTCAGAAGCGTCCGCAGGGGCTATTCGCCCTGAAAGGGCGCAGCGCATGAGGCCCGCAATGCATTCTTTCGATCCCCCGGTCGCGGCGGCGCACGACGCGGGCTCATCGGCCCACGCCGCCGGCGAGGCGTCTCTCGCGCCGCGCCCCGCGGCACTCGCGCTCGGGCAGCGGCATCCGCTGCTGTCTCCCCCTGCCTGGCGTGCGCTCGTTGCGCTCGTGCTCGTCGTCGGCTTTGGCGTGCCGATCGCCGCGCTCGTGCTGCCCTCGTCGAGCGCGCTTCATCTGTCGGCCTATACGCTGACGATCGGCGGCAAGTTCATGTGCTATGCGATCGCGGCGCTCGCGCTCGATCTCGTCTGGGGTTATTGCGGCATCCTGAGCTTGGGCCACGGCCTGTTCTTCGCGCTCGGCGGGTACGGGATCGGCATGTACCTCATGCGCTCGATCGGACACGACGGCGTCTACGGCAGCGATTTGCCCGATTTCATGGTGTTCCTCAACTGGCATGAGCTGCCCTGGTTCTGGCACGGCACCGAGCACCTCTGGTACGCGCTCGCGCTCGTGCTCGTCGTGCCCGCGCTGCTCGCCTGGACCTTCGGCTTCTTTGCTTTCCGCTCGCGCGTGCAAGGCGTTTATTTGTCGATCATCACGCAAGCGGTCACCTATGCGGCCATGCTGCTGTTTTATCGCAACGAAACGGGCTTCGGCGGCAACAACGGGTTCACCGACTTCAAACGCATCGCGGGGTTTTCGATCACGCACCCCTACACGCGCGTCACGCTTTTCTTGCTGACGTTCGCCGCACTCGTGCTTGCGTTCGTCGGTGCGCGTGCCATCGTCACGTCGAAGCTCGGCCGCGTCGTCACGGCCATGCGCGATAGCGAAACGCGCTTGATGTTCCTCGGCTACAGCCCGCTCGCCTACAAGCTCTTCGTCTGGACCGTATCGGCCGTGCTGTGCGCGATCGCCGGCGCTCTGTACGTGCCGCAGGTCGGCATCATCAATCCCAGCGAAATGTCGCCGGCCAGTTCGATCGAAATGGCGATATGGGTCGCCGTGGGCGGGCGCGGTACGCTGCTCGGACCGATCGCCGGCGCCTTTGCCGTCAACGCGGCGCGCAGCATGTTTACCGCGTATCTGCCCGAATACTGGCTGTTCTTTCTCGGTGCGCTGTTCGTCGTCGTGCCGCTGGCGCTGCCGCGCGGCCTCGCAGGCCTGGCCACGGCGCTCTTTGCGCGGAGGGCCGGCAAATGACGACGATCGGGACACCCGCCGACATGGCCGTGGAAAGCCACGTTCCGCCCGCGGGCGATGCGCCGATGGCGCACCTCGTCGAGCCTGGCGCAATCGACGTCACGCACGGCACGATTCTCTATCTCGAGGACGTGACGGTCAGCTTCGATGGATTTCGTGCGTTGAACGGGCTATCGCTGACGCTCGACACCGGCGAGCTGCGTTGCATCATCGGCCCCAACGGGGCAGGCAAGACGACGATGATGGATGTCATCACAGGCCGCACGCGCCCCGATCGGGGGCGAGTCTTCCTCGGGCAGACGCTCGATCTCACGCGCATGGACGAGCCGTCGATCGCCCGCGCGGGCATCGGCCGCAAGTTTCAGAAGCCCACGGTGTTCGAGCAGCATCCGGTGTGGGAAAACCTCGAACTCGCGATGAAGACCGACAAGCGGTGGCATGCCACGCTGCGCGCTCGGCTCACGCGCGCGGCCGTCGGCCGGATCGAGGAAACGCTCGCCACGATCGGCCTCGAATCTCAGGCTTGGCGGCCGGCCGGCGAGCTCTCGCATGGGCAAAAGCAACGGCTCGAGATCGGCATGCTGCTCATGCAGCAGCCTGCGCTGCTCTTGCTCGACGAGCCTGCCGCAGGCATGACCGACGACGAGACGATGGCGCTCGCGGCCTTGCTCGATCGCTTGCGCGGCACCTGTTCGATGATCGTCGTCGAACACGATATGGAGTTCGTCGCCGCGCTCGCCGGCGCCCATTCGCGCGTGACCGTCATGGCGGAAGGGCGCGTGCTCGCGCAGGGCACGCTCGACGACGTGAAGCGCGACGAAGCCGTCATCGAATCGTATCTCGGCCGCTGAGCCGGTGACGGCTCACGCAAAGCCGCACTGCCCAGCAAGCACGCACAGTCATCACAGTCATTCAAGAAAGACCGTTTAGGAAAGCATCGATGCTCGACGTGACCGGACTCAATCAGTTTTACGGCGGCAGCCATATCCTGCGCGACGTGACGATGCAGGTGCCGCAAGGCTCGCTCACCGTTCTGCTCGGCCGCAACGGTGTCGGCAAGACGACGCTGATGCGCTGCCTGATGGGCGTCGTGCGTGCCAAGAGCGGCACGATCGCGTGGTGCGGACAAGCGCTCGATGCGCTCGCGCCGCCCGCGCGCGTGGCGCGCGGCATCGCCTACGTTCCGCAAGGCCGCGAGATCTTTGCGCGCCTGACCGTCGAGGAGAATCTGCTCGTCGGCGCCGCGAGCCGGCGCGGCGTCTCGCAAGTGCCCGAGCGCATCTATCAACTCTTCCCGGTGCTCGAGGACATGCGCAAGCGGCGCGGCGGCGATCTCTCGGGCGGCCAGCAGCAACAGCTCGCGATCGGCCGGGCCCTGATGAGCGAGCCGCGCCTGCTGATCCTCGACGAGCCCACGGAAGGCATCCAGCCCTCGATCATCCAGGAGATCGGCCGGACACTGCGCAAGCTCGTCGACGAAACAGGGATGACGGTGCTGCTCGTCGAGCAGTACTACGACTTCGCAAAGGCGCTGGCCGACCACTACTGGGTGATGCGGCGCGGCGAGATCGTCGCAGGCGGCGCCGGCAGCGAGATGGATGCGCAAGGCGTCCGGGAGATGATCGCCGTCTGACACGCCCGATGCTATGCTCGATCCCATTCTCAAGCGCGCATGGCCGACGCCCGACGCCTCTCATGTCTTCTCACGTATTCGACGCTTCACCGCCCGCGGCGGCCGCCCACGATGCCCCTGCCTGCCCCCGCCGCGCCGACGGCTGGCAAGCGAATCTCGAACTAGGCTTCGAGCGGCGCGGCACGCGCACGACGCTGACGCATCGCCGCCATGTCGGTCCGCTGCGCGTGCAAAAGCCGCTCTACCCCGAGGGCGAAGCAATTTGCCATGCCGTGATCGTCCATCCGCCTGGCGGAATCGCGGGCGGCGACGCGCTGACGCTGGACCTGTCGCTCGGCGCCGGGACGCATGCCGTGCTCACGACGCCGGGCGCCGCGAAATGGTACAAATCGAACGGCCGGCTCGCGCGCCAGCGCATCGACGTGGCCGTGGGCGCCGACGCGCGGCTCGATTGGCTGCCGCAAAACAATATCGTCTTCGAGGGCGCGCAGATCGCGCTCGATTTCACGCTGACGCTCGCCGAAGGTGCGACGGCGCTCGGCTGGGAGGCGACGCAACTGGGCCGCATTGCCGGGGGCGAAACCTGGAGCGCCGGCGCGTTATCCAGCACGTCGCGCATTCTCGGCCCGTCGGGCAACCTCCTGTGGTTCGAGCGCGCCGAGCTCTCCGCCGGCGACGCACTGCGCACGGCGCGCCAAGGGCTCGACGGCTTTCCCGCCTACGGAACGCTGTGGGCGGTGGGGCCCGCCTGCGACGATGCGCTCGCCGAGACGCTGACGCGGCGGTTGCCGTTCGATGCCCGCATGTGCGCGGGCGCCTCGTGCGTCACGCCGGGCGTGCTGATCGTGCGCGCGCTGTCGCATTCGATGGAGGCGCTGCAAAACATGCTCGTCGACTGCTGGCATACGCTGCGCCCGCTCGTGCATGGCGTCGACGCACGGGCACTGCGGCTGTGGAGCACGTAGTGCGCAGTCCCTCCCGCCTCGCAAGTTCCCCCTACCGCGGCGGTGCCGGTGCTACGATAACCGCGCACTTCATCGCGGCACGAACGGCTGCTCCGCGCCAGGCCATCTTGGCCGCGCCGGATGGCCTCCTCCTTTCATCGAATTAACGTTTGAGCGCCCCGCGCCATGAAACTGACGCCCCGAGAAAAAGACAAGCTGCTCGTGTTCACCGCCGCCTTGCTGGCCGAGCGACGCCGCGCGCGCGGCTTGAAGCTCAATCATCCCGAAGCCGTCGCGTTCATCTCCGCCGCGCTGATGGAAGCCGCGCGCGACGGTAAGACCGTTGCCGAGGTCATGCACTACGGCACGACACTGCTCACGCGCGACGACGTCATGGACGGCGTGCCCGAGATGATTCCCGAGATCCAAATCGAAGCCACCTTTCCCGACGGCACGAAGCTCGTCACCGTCCATCACCCGATCCCCTGAGGGCAAGCTCACCATGATTCCCGGCGAAATCCTCGTCGACGACGGCGACATCGAACTGAACGCGGGCCGCGAGACCCGCACGCTGACCGTCGCCAACACCGGCGACCGCCCCGTGCAGATCGGCTCGCACTATCACTTTTACGAAGCCAACGCCGCCCTCGCGTTCGATCGGGAGCAAGCGCGCGGCTTCAGGCTGAATATTGCCGCGGGCACGGCGGTGCGCTTCGAGCCGGGGCAATCGCGCACGGTAGAGCTCGTCGCGCTGGCCGGCGCACGCGCCGTCTACGGCTTCAACGGCAAGGTGATGGGCCCACTGTGAACGCTGTTCACGCGGCGCCCTAGCCAACCTAGTCAATATTCAGGATAACGAATCGTCATCATGACTCTACGCATCAGCCGCCGCGCCTACGCGGAAATGTTCGGGCCGACGACGGGCGACCGCATCCGGCTCGCCGATACCGATCTCACCATCGAAATCGAACGCGACTTCACCGTCTACGGCGAGGAAGTGAAGTTCGGCGGCGGCAAGGTTATCCGCGACGGCATGGGGCAATCGCAGCGCGTCGCCGCCGACGTGGCCGATACCGTCGTGACGAACGCCGTGATCCTCGATCACTGGGGCATCGTCAAAGCCGACATCGCCATCAAGAACGGACGCATCGCCGCCATCGGCAAAGCCGGCAACCCCGACATTCAACCGGGCGTGACGATCGCGATCGGCGCGGCCACGGAGATCATCGCCGGCGAAGGGCTGATCGTGACGGCCGGCGGCATCGATACGCACATCCACTTCATCTGCCCGCAGCAAATCGAAGAAGCGCTGGCCTCGGGCGTGACGACGATGCTCGGCGGCGGCACGGGGCCCGCGACGGGCACCAATGCGACGACCTGCACCCCGGGCCCGTGGCACCTCGAGCGAATGCTGCAGGCGGCCGACGGCTGGCCGATGAATCTCGGCTTCCTCGGCAAAGGCAACACGAGCCTGCCCGATCCGCTCACCGAGCAAATCGCCGCGGGCGCCATCGGCCTTAAGCTGCACGAGGATTGGGGCTCGACGCCCGCCGCGATCGACAACTGCCTGTCCGTTGCCGACGCCACCGACACGCAGGTGGCCATCCACACCGACACGCTGAACGAAGCGGGCTTCGTCGAGGCGACCGTCGCGGCCTTCAAAGGACGCACGATCCACACGTACCATACGGAAGGCGCCGGCGGCGGGCATGCGCCCGACATCATCAAGGTGTGCGGCGAAGCGAACGTGCTGCCGTCGTCGACGAATCCGACGCGCCCCTACACCATCAACACGCTCGACGAGCATCTCGACATGCTGATGGTGTGTCACCATCTCGATCCGTCGATCGCCGAGGATCTCGCTTTCGCCGAATCGCGCATTCGGCGCGAGACGATCGCGGCCGAGGATATCCTGCACGATCTCGGCGCGCTCTCGATGCTGTCCTCCGATTCGCAGGCCATGGGCCGCGTGGGCGAAGTCATCATCCGCACCTGGCAGACGGCGCACAAGATGAAAGCGCAGCGCGGCGCGCTCGCACAAGACAGCGCGCGCAACGATAATTTTCGGGCGAAGCGCTACGTCGCCAAGTACACGATCAACCCCGCGCTGACGCACGGTATCGCGCACGAAGTCGGCTCGATCGAAGCCGGCAAGTGGGCCGACCTCGTGTTTTGGGAGCCGGCGTTCTTCGGCGTGAAGCCCACGCTCATCCTGAAGGGCGGCATGATCGCGCTCGCTCAGATGGGCGATCCGAACGCCTCCATTCCGACGCCGCAGCCCGTGCACTACCGCGAGATGTTCGCGACGCGCGGTGCCGCGCTCGCGAAAACGTCGCTGACGTTCGTGTCGCAAATGGCTGCGGACGCCGGTATTGCCGAGCGATATGGCCTGCAAAAGCGCGTAGTTCCCGTGCGCGGCTGCCGCACGGTGTCGAAGGCCGACATGATCCACAACGCCTGGCAGCCTTCGATCACCGTCGACCCGGAAACATACGAAGTGGTGGCCGACGGCCAATTGCTGACTTGCGAACCCGCGACCGTGTTGCCGATGGCACAGCGGTATTTCTTGTTCTGATCAACGTTGATACATGGGACGCTCACGTGCTCGCTCGCTCACTCACTTACGCACGCACATAAGCGCCCCGATCATTTTCCGATGCGCACGATCGATAAACGTATTGCCCCGCCCGCGAAACTCGCCGCCTCGCTCGTAGCCCGCGCGCCCACACTCACGCTCGCTTACGACGCGCGTTGCAAGAGCCGCCTCGCCGCCACGCTCGATACGGGCGAAGAAGTCGCGCTCGTCATGCCACGCGGCACCGTGCTGGCCGATGGCGACGTGCTCGTCGCCGACGACGGTGCGCTCGTGCGCGTGATCGCCGCGCCCGAAGCCGTGCTCGTGGTGCGCGCCCCCGACACGCTGACGCTCACGCGTGCGGCCTACCATCTCGGCAATCGGCACACGCCGGTGGAGATCGGCGTCGACTATCTGAAGCTCGAGGCAGACCCCGTGCTCGAGGCGATGCTGACGCGCTTGGGTGCGCGCGTCGCGCGCGAAACGCTGCCGTTTCATCCCGAGACGGGCGCCTACGGTGGAGGGCATCGTCATGGGCACGATGCCACGTTCGCCGAAGACTACGCGCTCGCACAGCAGGTATTCGCGCAGCGTCACGGGCACGAACACCCGCATAGCCACGAGCACGAGCACGGGCATGAGCACGGGCATGAGCATGGGCACGGCCACTCCGATAGCCATAACCATGATCACGGGCACGATAGCGACCACGACCACGGCCACGACAGTTGCGGTCACTGCGGCCATGGTCATCGCCACGAGCACTGACACCCATGCGCCTCGCCGAGTTGACTGCCCTATTGCACCTTGCCTCGCCCGCATTGCCGATTGGCGCGTTCAGTTATTCGCAAGGGCTCGAGGCGGCCGTCGAAGCGCAATGGATCGGCGATGGCGAAACGGCATGCCGATGGATCGTGGACGGCTTGCTGCACGTTCTTGCTCGCGGCGAGTTGCCATTCATCGCTCACCAACTGGCACGCTGGCAACGTCACGACGAGAAAGCACCGGCGGAACTGGCCGAGGCCGACTGCCACTTTCTCGCAAGCCGCGAAGCCGCCGAATTGCGGCGCGAAACCGAGCAGATGGGATGGTCGCTGAAGCAGCTCGCTTTATCGCTCGAATGGGGCGATGCAGCGCAGCGTGCCACGCTCGGCGCACTCGTGCCGCTTTCGCAGCCGACGGCATTCGCGTTCGCCGCGGCGGCGCATGACCTCTCGGCGGACGCCGCACTCGCCGCCTATGCCTTTACCTGGGCCGAGAACCAAGTCGCGGCGGCCATCAAAGCCGTCCCGCTCGGTCAACTCGCCGGGCAGCGCATCCTGGTCGCTGCGCGCGCCGTCATCGACGAAGCCGTCGCGCGCGCGCTCGTCACGCCGCCCGAGCGCCTCAACACGTTTTCGCCGATGCTCGGCGTATTGTCGGCACGGCACGAGACGCAGTATTCGCGTCTTTTCCGTTCTTGAATCGATAGGACCCAATCAATGAGAACCAAGAAACTGCCGCCGTTGCGTGTCGGCGTCGGCGGCCCGGTGGGCTCGGGCAAGACCACGCTGCTCGAGATGCTCTGCAAGGCGATGCGCGACCATTACGACCTCGTCGCGATCACGAACGACATCTATACGAAAGAAGACCAGCGGCTGCTGACGGTGGCCGGCGCGCTCGCTCCCGAACGCATCATGGGCGTCGAAACGGGCGGCTGCCCGCATACGGCGATCCGGGAAGACGCGTCGATCAACCTCGAAGCCGTCGATCGAATGCTCGCCCGGTTTCCCGAAGCCGACATCGTCTTCATCGAATCGGGCGGCGACAACCTCGCGGCCACGTTCAGCCCCGAGCTCTCCGATTTGACGATCTACGTCATCGACGTGGCCGGCGGTGAGAAAATCCCGCGCAAGGGCGGCCCCGGCATCACGAAATCGGATCTGCTCGTCATCAACAAGACCGATCTCGCGCCGCACGTCGGCGCGAATCTCGACGTCATGGCCGCCGATGCGAAGACGATGCGCGGCGAGCGCCCGTTCGTCATGTGCAACCTGAAGACGCAGGCCGGGCTGGCCGACGTCATCGCGTTCATCGAGCGTAAAGGATTATTGGCAAGCTAGCCGAGGCTAGGCGAAGCGAGGCTAAGCGAGGATCACGCCACCGAACCGCATGCCGCCTCTGCGCCCCGCGCCTCGCGCTACACGTCAGCCGCTTCGCTTTGCGGCAGCAGGGCCGTCAGAACGTCCACGGTGCGCGCCGTCGCGCCGCGGTGACGCGACGCGAATGCCGACGCCGCCGCCCCCATCGCCACGCGGCGCGACTTGTCGGCGAACAACTCGCCGAGCACGCGCGCGAGATCGGCTGGGTCGGCCACTTGCACGGCCGCACCCGCGGCTACCGCATCGGCCGTCGCCTGCGAGAAGTTGAATACGTGCGGGCCGATCAGCACCGGCACGCCCACGGCGCACGCCTCGATGAGGTTCTGCCCGCCGAGCGGCAGCAGGCTGCCGCCGATGAAGGCCACGTCCGACGCCGCATAGTACGCACCGAGTTCGCCCATCGAATCGCCGAGCAAAACCGTGACGTCGCGGCGCAGCGGCTCGCTCGCAACCGATGCCGCCGCCGCGGCTGCCTGCGCGGCCCCGCCCCATGCCGAACGGCGCACGGCACGCATGCCCCGCCGCTCGACGAGCACGGCCACTTCGTCGAAGCGCTGCGGATGACGCGGCACCAGGATCAGCAGCGCGTCTTCCGTCGCCAAAGCCCCAAACGCGTCGAGCACGAGCGCTTCCTCGCCCTCGCGCGTGCTTGCCGCCACCCAGACCGGGCGCGGACCGATCGCGGCCCGCCAGGCGCGTCCGCGCGCGACGATGTCGGGCGGCGTCGCCATGTCGAACTTCAGGTTGCCGAGCACGGCGACGTTGCGCGCACCAAGCGCCGTGAGCCGCTCGGCATCGGAAGGGCTCTGCGCCAATACGCGCGTAAAGCCCCCGAACACCTCGCGCCCCGCCGCCCCGAAACGGGCCGCGCGCTTGAACGAGCGCGCCGACATGCGCGCGTTCGTCAGCACGAGCGGCACGTCGGCCGCGCGGCATTCGTCGATCAGCGTCGGCCAGACTTCCGTTTCCATGACGATGCCGAGCGAGGGCCGCCACGCACGCAAGAACCGGCGCACGGCGTGCGGCAGGTCGTACGGCAAGTAGCAGCGCAGCACGCGATCGCCGAACAGCTGAGTACTCGTGGCACGCCCGCTCGGCGTCATGTGCGTGATGAGCAAGCGTGCATCGGGCCGCGTCTGCATCAATGCCGCGATCAGCGGCTGCGCCGCGCGCGTTTCGCCGACGGAGACGGCATGAACCCAGATCAGCGGTGCGTCGTCTTCGGGCACGCGACCGCGCGCAAAGCCGAACCGTTCGCCGATGTGTTCACGGTAGCCGCGTTCGCGGCGCGAGCGAATGACGAGCCGCAGCACGGCCAGCGGCGCGACGATCCACCATAGCGCGCGATACAGGAGCCGCAACATCAAACGAGCGCCCGGCCTTCGAGCCGCTCGAGAATGCCGAGCGGCGCGCACTCGGGCTGCACCATCGCGCGAACCGGCAGGAAGAACGTCTGCTCGAGCATGTACTGCCCCGACATCGCCGCATGCGACGTCTGATCGGAGAAACAGATCCAGGTGCTGCCGGGCGGAAAGGGGATCGTCTCTTGCGGACAAGCCTTCTGATACTCGAGATCCGCCTTCATGCCGTCGTGCAGATTGAGCATCAGGTGATCGTAGGCGCTGCGCGGCGACTTCGTGATGTGAAGGGCATTGAGCAGCCAGGCCGAGCCCGGCACCTGCCGTTTGATGCGCGGCAAGAAACGCCGCGCCACCTGCTCGAACGGCTCGCCGACGCGCCATACGCGCGGCTCGCCGTAAGGATTGACGTTCGCGAACACGCGCATGATGCGCTCGCCGCGATTCGGGCGGGAGGGGAACGCATCGACGTGCAGCCGGCTGTCATCCTTGCGCCAGGACGTATGGCGCGTTTCCACGCGCATGAGGCGCAGGCTCGTTGGCGCGGGCCGCAGCGCGTCGCCGTACTCGGGAAACAGATGATCGACGAGCGTGCGCGCTTGCGTTTGATAGCGCGCCACGAGCGCGCGCACGGCCGATTGCGTGACCCCGTCGCCCACGACGCCGTGCAGCGCACCGCCGCCCGGCGTGAGGCTGATGTTCTTGCGCTTCGGATCGGCAAGCTTGGGGTCGAGCAAAGCCGTTTCGCCGCCGTCGATCGCGAAGCGCAGATTCGGGAAGTACAGGACCTTGCCCGTTTCGAGCGCGACACGCAGCGTCTCGCGCGTGGCGGCAAGGTCGGAGCCCGACCAGTCCGTGCAGTTCACTTCGACGATTTGCGATTCTTTCATACTCAGCCTAAATGGTCCGCGCAACGGATCCGCACGCACTGATCCGCGCAGCGCGTGCGGTTACAGCAGGCCGAATTCGGCCAGAGCGGTCTTGACTTGCTGCAGCGTCGGCAAACTGCCGGCGGTGCCCAGATTGACGACGCTCGGCGACCAATAGCCGCCCGTGCGCCATGCGGTCGCGAAATTGTACAACTCGACCGTGGGCCGCTCGAGCGCCGCCGCGATATGCACCAAGCCCGTATCGACCCCGACCGTCGCGGCAGCCGCGTCGAGCAGGCCGACGACGGCCGGCAGCGACAGACGCGGCGGGACGATGGCGGCAGCGCCGAACTCCTTGGCCAAGCGCTCGCTCGTGGCGCGTTCGCTGTCGTTGCCCCACGGCAGCACGAGCGACGCACCGCGCGACACGAGCGCGCGCCCAAGCTCGATCCATGAAGCGTCGGGCCATTGCTTGTCGGCGCGGGACGTGGCGTGCACGAGCACGACGTAGGGCACGGGCAGGTTCAAGCCCAGCTCCGCCAGCGCGCGCGCCGCGAGCGACGTGTCGAGGCCGAAGTCGATCTCGTCGGTCGGCTCGGGACGCGGCGCCCCGATCGCCTGCGCGACGAGCTGGCGCGTGCGCTCGACGACGTGCGTGCGCGGCTCGATCGGCACCCGCTGATCGTAGAAGAACCGCACGGGCCACTCGTAGCCGGCGCCGTCGGTGCGATTGCCGAGGCCGACGAGCGGGCCGCGAGCCCAACTCGCAACCCAGGCCGTCTTGATGAGACCTTGGCAGTCGATGACGAGATCGTAGCGCTCGGCCGCCAGCGCGCGCCGAAAAGCCCCGATCTCCCGCCACGTCGAGGCATGGAGCAACCCCTTGCGCCAGCGCCGCAGCGAAAATGGAATCGCGCGGTGCACGCCTTGCACGAGCGTGACGAGATCGGCGAAGCTTTCTTCGACGAGCCAATCGATTTGCGCATCGGGGTAGACGCGCCGTATATCCGCAACGGCCGGCATGTTGTGAACGACGTCACCGAGCGATGACACACGGACGAGCAGTATCTTTTGCACGATGAAAGGAAAAAGAAAGGTGCAGCATCGCAGCCACTGCGGGGCTCGGAAGACGCCCGCGCCTAGTACTGCCTGAAGGGCTGCGATTCTACCGCGCCGGCGCGGGGTTTTCGGCGAGAGATGGTGATACCGCACCAGCCGGCGGCTCGCCCGGCGCTCCCCGTCCCCAATGCCGATCGCCGGAAGGCACTACAATGCTCGTCTTCGAATCACGCTTGCCCAAGCGCAACACCCGACAAGCACCATGTCCAGTTCGTTCCGACTCGTCCGCGCGGCCCTGGCGTGCGCGGCATTCACCGCGATTGCGGCGTGCTCGAGCGCGCCGCAGCCGAAATTCCAACAGGAGTTGTTCGATTCGGGCGCGAGCCCGTTCTCGCGCAGTTTCAACGTCGGCAGTGCCGATGCATGCGAAGCCGCCCGTCGCGCCTTGCTCAATCAGGGCTATCTGACGACGCTCACGCAAACGGACCGCATCGATGCGACGAAAGACTTCCAACCGAGCGGGGAGTCGCACGTCACCGTCGAAATCCACGTCGTCTGCACGCCGGGCGTCGATGCCGACGGCTCGAGCATCGTGTACGCGAATGCGATTCAAAGCGGCTATGCGCTGAAGAAAAGCGACACGTCGGCCAGCGTCGGCTTGAGCCTGCTCGGGTCGGTTTCGTTGCCGATCCGCTCCAATAGCGACGCCATGGTGAAAGTGTCGAGCGAAACGATCCAATCGAACGCGTTCTACAACGGCTTCTTCGATTCGGTCAGGCACTACGTGACCACGCTGATCAAGACGGCGCCCGTGCCGGCCGGCACCGTCACGTCGGCCACATTGCCCGGCCCCGCACCGGTCGTTACGCCGCCGGCCGCACCGGCGGTAACGACGGCGTCCGCGCCGTCGCCGACGGCCTCATCGGCCTCGCAGGCCGTACCGACGGCATCGGCTGCCACGTCCGTCGTCAGCCCGGCCGCGTCCGTTCTCGCCCCGGCCGTGCCGGCCGCCACGCCCGCCGTATCGGCATCGGCACCGTTGCCGATACCCGTGGCGCCACCGGAGGCCACGGCAGTTGCGCCGTCGAACGAAGCGCCATCCAGCGCGTCGGCGCCGGCCGACGCCGCCCCGCAGTAACGATCAGGGCCGCCTCTTAGGGCGGCCCCGCGCCTAGCGCGCCGAAAACGGCACAGGAACAGGAACAGTCAGGACGTCAAAACGGCAGCTTAGCGTCCGGTTTGGCCGCGACGATCACGCGCCGGAAGTCGTTCTGAATGCGTGCCAGCGCATCGGCATTATCGGCCTCGAAACGGAGCACGACGACAGGCGTCGTGTTCGACGAACGCGCGAGCCCGAAGCCGTCCGGGTATTCGACGCGCAAGCCGTCGATCGTGATGACTTCATCGGCGCCCGTGAACTGCGCCTCCTTCTGCAGGCGGCCGATCAACGCGAAGTTCTCGCCTTCCTCGAGCTTGAGCTGAAGCTCGGGCGTCGACAGCGAATTGGGCAGATCGTTGAGCACCTTGCTCGGATCTTGTTCTCGGGAAAGCAGTTCGAGCAGCCGCGCACCGGTATAGAGCCCATCGTCGAAGCCGTACCAGCGATCCTTGAAGAACACGTGGCCGCTCATCTCGCCCGCGAGCGGCGCCCCCGTCTCGCGCAGCTTCGCCTTCACGAGCGAGTGGCCCGTCTTCCACATCACCGGATCGCCGCCCTTCGCGCGAACCCACTTCGCCAGATTGCGCGTGCATTTGACGTCGTAGATGATCTGCGCGCCCGGGTTGCGCGAGAGCACTTCCTGCGCGAACAGCATCAGTTGGCGATCGGGATAGATGATCTGCCCATCCTTCGTGACGACGCCGAGGCGATCGCCGTCGCCGTCGAACGCAAAGCCGATCTCGGCATCGGTCTCCTTCAACGCGCGAATGACGTCCTGCAGATTCTCCGGGTGAGCGGGATCGGGGTGGTGGTTCGGGAAATTGCCGTCGATCTCCGTGAACAGCTCGACGAGCTCGCAGCCGAGCGCCTTGAACAGACGCGGGCCCAGGGCGCCGGCAACGCCGTTCCCCGCATCGACGACGATCTTCATCGGCCGCGCGAGCTTCACGTCGCCGACGATGCGCTCGATGTACTTGTCGGCGATGTCGTATTGCTCATAGGCGCCGCTGCCGCTCGCGAAGTCGTCTTTCTCGATGCGGCGGTACAGCGCTTGGATCTGCTCGCCGTAGATGGCGGCGCCGCGCAGCACCATCTTGAAGCCGTTGTAGTCGGGTGGATTGTGGCTGCCCGTCACGACGATGCACGAATCGACGCGACGCTCGCCGTCTGCCAGCGCGAGGGGGACGCTCGCGGCGAAATAGCCGACCGGCGTGGGCACCATGCCGACGTCGACCACGTCTACCCCAGCCGCGCGCAACCCGTCGGCCAGCGCCTTGATCAGCGAGGGGCCGGAGAGGCGGCCGTCGCGCGCGACGACGACGGCATCGCCGCCCTGGGCGCGCACTTCGCTGCCGAATGCTCGGCCCACCAGCCGTGCGACGTCCTCATCGAGCGTTTTGCCGACGACACCTCGGATGTCGTACGCCTTGAAGATGGATTGCGAAATCATTGATGGCACTCTCTTTAGGCTAATTGAAAAAGATGCTTGCGCCGGCAAGCCACTTATAATTGCGGTTTTTCGATCGGCGCGCGTGGCGCCTATTTTAATGCGCATCTGCCCCTTCGCTCACCGGCTGCACGAGATCACGGCCGAAAAGCGCGCCATTTCCATGCCGGCGCGAGCACGGCGAGCAAGATTCCTGCCTTGCATACGATGCTGAGGCGCCTGGCCCATCCGGACATCGCGAAAGCCGCGGCGAACATCGTTTGGCTCGGCCTCGAGCGGCTGACGCAAATCGCCGTGGCGATTGCCATCGCAGGTCTGCTCGCCCGCTATTTCGGGCCGGACGTCTTCGGCAAATGGCAATACGCGAACACGCTGCTGCTCGTGCTCGCCCCGATCACCTGGGTGTGCGGCGCCGAAATTCTCGTGCCGACGATCGTTCACCGCGGCGAGCGCGACCTCGGCACGGTCCTCGGCAGCGCTTTCGTCTTACGTTTCTCGATCTCGGCGCTCGCGCTCGCGGCCACGTGGGCCGGTATCGCCGCGGGGCTCACGGACCCTGTCGTCGGCGCCATGCTGGCGGCACTCGCCGTCACGATGCTGTTTCGCGAGCCGTTCATCGGCGTCGTGAACTCGTGGCTGCAGAGCATGACCTACAGCAAGCCGCAGCTCGTCACGAGCATGGTCACGGCGCTCGCCAAGCTCGCGCTCGTCTATCTGTTCGTGCGCATGGCCGTCAGCGCACCGCGTTTCGGATGGTTGTGGGCGCTGGAAGCCGCCGTCATCGGGATGGTGCTGCTCGCCTACTATGCGCGCCGTCATGGCGGCAAGCTCGGCTGGCGCGTCGAACCCGGCTTATTGCGCCATTTCGCGAGTGCGGGCACCGTGTTCTGGGTCGGCCTCGTCTGCATGTATCTGTTCTTGAAGCTCGATCGCCTCATGCTCGAGCGCACGATCTCGTTCGCCGATCTCGGCCGCTACTCGGCCGCTCAGCAAATCAACGAGAACTGGATCGCGCTCGCGCTGATGCTCGCGCAGACGATCGCGCCGGCCTTCGTCTACCGCGTGCAGGACCGCGCGCACCTGATGCGCAACGTCGTGCGGCTGATGGTGCTCGCCGCCGCGGTCATGGTCGCGGGCGCGCTCGTGCTCGATGCGCTGGCACCGCTCGTCATCACGCGCGTGTTCGGGCCGAACTATGCCGGCGCCATCCCGATCTTTCGCTGGTGCGTCTGGCTTTCCGTGCCGGCCGGCATCGAGGCGATCGGCAATCTCGTGCTGCTCAAGTATCAGGCGAAGTTCGTCCTTCTGACGAAATGGCTGCTCGCGCTGGCCGTCGCGTTCGCGGTGGACCTGGTCGCCATCGAGCACATCGGCACCTATGGCGCGCTGGTTGGGCTCGCCGCGGGCTATGCCGCTGCCGTCGCAATCAACGTCTACTACATTCGCTACAAGCTGCGCCCATGACGACGCCTATCTCCGACTTTGCACCGCGGGACCCGCTCGCCGACGTCGCCGTGCTGATACCGGCCTACAACGGACAGGCCGACGTCGAGCGCACGCTCGCCTCGTTCGCCGAAACCGCGCGCGTGCGCGTGCTGATCGTCGACGACGGCAGCACGCCGCCGATCGTTGCGCCAACGCTGCCGAACATGGATGTGGAAATCGTGCGCATGCCGCGAAACGGCGGCATCGAACGCGCGCTGCAAGCGGGCATCGAAGCGCTCGCCGCGCGCGGCTATCGCTACGCGGCCCGCATCGATGCGGGCGACCTCGCCGCACCGGGGCGCCTCGCGAAGCAGCGCGCCTACCTCGAAGCGCACCCGAACGTGGCCGGCGTCGGCATGTGGACGCAGGTGGTCTCACACGAAGGGGCGCCGCTGTTCATGCTGCGGCCCGCGACGGAGCCGGCCAGCGTGCGCCGTCTGCGCTTTTTCCGCACGTCGCTCGTGCACCCGGCCATGATGCTGCGTGTCGATGCCGTGCGCGAAGTCGGCAATTATCGCGTCGCCTATCGCGCCGCCGAGGACCTCGATCTCTTCTTGCGCTTGATGGAGCGCTACGACTGCGCGAACCTGCCGGAACTCGGCCTTTATTACGAGTTGAACGACGGGGGAATCAGCGCGACGAAACGGCGCCGGCAAATCGTCTCGACGCTGAAGCTCCAATGGCGCTACTTCAATGCGGCCAATCTCTACGACTGGCTCGGCCTCGCGAAGAATCTGCTCCACTTGGTCACGCCTTACGCTGCCCTCAGAACGATGAAACGCGCGCTGTTCGCGACGCACGCCGCTTAACGCCACCGCATGAAGCCCTCGTCCACCGCCGCCCCCGCCCAAGCAGCCCGGATCACCGTCTGCCTCGTCTGCAATACCGGCTTTGCGATCTACACGTATCGGCAAGGCGTCATCCGCACGCTGATCGCGAAAGGCGTGCGCGTGATCGTGCTGGCGCCGCGCGACCGCACGTTCGCGCTGCTCGAAGAGATGGGCTGCGAATGCATCGATTTGCCCGTTGCCTCGAAAAGCACGAACCCGCTCGACGATTTACGCACACTCGCATCGCTATATCGTCGCTATCGGACAATTCGGCCCGACGTCGTGTTCCACTACACGATCAAAGCTAATATCTATGGGTCCGTCGCCGCGTGGCTGGCGCGCGTGCCGTCCATCGCCGTCACGACCGGGCTCGGCTATGTCTTCATTCAGAAAAGCCGGGCAGCGAGCGTCGCCAAAGCGCTCTATCGGTTCGCGTTCCGCTTTCCGCGCGAGGTCTGGTTTCTCAATCGCGACGATCATTCGGCATTCCTGAACGAACGGCTGCTCGCGCGTCCGGAGCGGGCGAAGCTGCTCCATGGCGAAGGGGTCGACATCGACCATTTCGGGCTGACGCCGCTGCCGCAGGCTCAACGTGTCACGTTCGTATTGATTGGACGTCTGCTGTGGGACAAGGGCGTCGGCGAATACGTCGAAGCGGCCCGCATGCTGCGCATGCGCTATCCGCATGCGAGATTTCAACTGCTGGGTCCCGTGGGCGTCGACAATCCGAGCGCCATTGCGCAGGCCGACATCGACGGGTGGACCCGCGAAGGCGTCATCGAATACCTTGGCGAAGCGCACGACGTGCGCCCCGTCATCGCGAACGCCGATTGCGTCGTGCTGCCGTCGTATCGTGAAGGCGTGCCGCGCACGTTGATGGAGGCCTCGGCGATGGGACGCCCCATCGTCGCCACTAACGTACCGGGCTGCCGCGAAGTCGTGCAGGACGGCGTCACCGGGTTGCTCTGCGAAGTCAAAAATGCGCAAAGCCTGGCGGCTAAACTTGCGCAGATAGTGGAAATGGACGCATCCGCGCGCCGCGAGATGGGGCTGCGGGGGCGAGAAAAAGTAGCGGCCGAGTTCGACGAGGCGCTCGTCATCGAACGCTATCGGGAAACGCTGTACGCGCTAACAGGCGCGCAACTCTTTCACGGCGCATAGGGGGCGCAACGATGACATCGAAATCCGCGCAAGGCGCAATTCTCGTGACAGGAGGCGCCGGCTTCATCGGCTCGCATACCGCCGTCGAATTGATGTCGAGCGGGTATGAAGTGGTAATCGTCGACAACCTCGTCAATAGCAAGCGCGAAGCCGTGCGGCGCATCGAACGGATCACCGGGCAGCCCGTGGCGTTCTACGAGATCGATGCTTGTGACGGCGCCGCGCTCGCCAAGGTGTTCGACGCCCATCCGATCACGGCAGCCATTCACTTCGCGGCGCTCAAGGCCGTCGGCGAATCGGTCGCCAAGCCGATCGAGTACTACCGCAACAACGTGGACAGCCTGCTCGTGCTGCTCGACACCATGCGCGCGCGCAACGTCAAGCGGCTCGTCTTCAGTTCGTCGGCCACGGTGTACGGGGTACCCGAGCGCTCGCCCATCGACGAATCGCTCCCGCTGTCGGCGACGAACCCCTATGGGCAATCGAAGGTCATCGCCGAGCAAATCCTGCGCGACGTCGAGCGCGCCGATCCGAGTTGGCGCATCGCCACGCTGCGGTACTTCAATCCGGTCGGCGCGCATGAAAGCGGGCTCATCGGCGAAGACCCGTCGGGCGTGCCGAACAACTTGATGCCGTATGTGGCGCAAGTTGCCGTCGGCAAGCTCGAGAAACTGCGCGTGTTCGGCGGCGATTACGACACGCCTGACGGCACGGGCGTGCGCGATTACATTCATGTCGTGGACTTGGCTCGCGGGCATATCGCGGCGCTCGATGCGCTACAAACGCACGATGCGAGCCTCGTCGTCAATCTCGGGACAGGCCGCGGCTACTCCGTGCTCGAAGTCGTGCGCGCGTTCGAAGCCGCTTCGGGACGCAAGGTGCCGTATGAGATCGTGGCCCGCCGCCCCGGCGACGTGGCGCAATGCTACGCCAGCACGCAAGCGGCCGAAACACTGCTCGGCTGGCGCGCGCAGTATGGCCTCGAGCGCATGTGCGAGGACCATTGGCGTTGGCAGTCGATGAATCCGCGGGGATTTGCCTGAACGGCAAACGTGGCTGCGCGTGAGCACCGGCGCAACCGTATGGCCGTGATCGAGATTCGACGTGTGGCAGGGCCGATCGGCCCTCCGCCCTGGCGAGCCTCTCCGACCGGAACGAACCGGCCCAGCCGGTATAATTCGCCGTTCGTTTCCAGGCCACGCCCATGCTCAGTTTCGCGCTCGGTTTTCTCGTCTCGCTCTTCGTTACGCTGTTGATCGTGCGCTATGCGCATCTGCACGAAAAGTTTTCGATCGACAGCGATCTCGCCGGCGTTCAGAAATTCCATGCCCGCCCCGTGCCGCGCGTCGGAGGCATCGGCATCCTGATCGGGCTCACGGTTGCCGCGGTGCAGCTGGTCGGCCGCTACCCCGCGGTATCGTCCGGCATCCTAGCCCTCGTGGGCTGCGGCTTGCCCGCGTTCGCTTCGGGGCTCATCGAGGATCTGACCAAGCGCGTTTCGCCGTCGGCTCGGCTCGTGGCCACCATGAGCGCCGCCGCGATCGCCTATTTCACGCTGCACATCGCCGTCGTGCGCATCAGCGTGCCGCCGCTCGATTTCCTGCTTTCGTATGCGGCGATCTCGTTCGCCGTGACGGTGCTGGCCGTCGCCGCGCTTGCCAATGCGATCAACATCATCGACGGCTTCAACGGCTTGGCCTCGATGGTGGCGTTCATGATGTTCGCGTCGCTCGCCTACGTGGCCTTTCGGCTCGGCGATCCGATCGTCCTCTCGGCCTCGCTGATCATGATGGGCGCCGTGCTGGGGTTCTTCATCTGGAATTTCCCGGCGGGCCTGATTTTTCTCGGCGACGGCGGTGCCTACTTCATCGGCTTCATGCTGGCCGAGCTCGCCATCTTGCTCGTGATGCGGCATCGAGAAGTGTCGGCCTGGTATCCGGTGCTGCTGTTCGTTTATCCGATCTTCGAAACGTGCTTTTCGATCTATCGGAAGAAGTTCGTACGGGGGATGTCGCCCGGCATTCCCGACGGTGTGCACTTGCATATGCTCGTATACAAGCGGCTGATGCGATGGGCGGTGGGCGCCAAAACAGCGCATGAACTGACGCAGCGCAACTCCATGACGTCGCCTTACTTGTGGCTGCTGTGCTTGATCGGCGTGATTCCGGCCACGCTGTTTTGGCAGCATACCGTGCACCTATTCGCGTTCGTCGTGGTATTCGCGGCGACTTACGTTTGGCTTTATGTCAGCATCGTACGGTTTAGGTCGCCTAAGTGGTTGGTGGTGCGGCGGGGGAAACGGGGGCGATAGCGGGCGGCTGCTCGTGACGCAATGACGAGCCTCGCTTCGCCTGATAATAAAGCTGGGCGAAAAACGGGCGTTTATAATTCGCCCTTCGGTAGACCGAAAGAACGCAACGAACGGGGTTGGCTTGGGAAACGAACAACAGGACCGCGGCGGTCAGATTGCTGAAATGATCGCAATGCCGGCAGTGCAGGAATCGAAGCTGCGGATAGCCGTTTTGGTGCCGTGCTACAACGAAGCGCTGACCATTGCGCAAGTCGTTCGCGATTTCGCGCGGCAACTACCGGGCTCGATCGTGTATGTCTTCGACAATAATTCGAAAGACGACACCAAGGCCGTCGCGCGTGCCGCGGGGGCGATCGTTCGTTCCGTTTCGTATCAGGGAAAAGGAAACGTGATCCGCAGAATGTTCGCGGATATCGAGGCGGACGTCTATGTCCTCGTCGATGGGGACGGGACGTATGACGCCGGCGCTGCCCCACTGCTGGTGGAGAAGCTGCTCGAAGAAGGCCTCGACATGGTGGTCGGCACGCGGGTGTCCAACGAAGATGCGGCCTATCGAAAGGGCCATCGCTTTGGTAACGTTCTCCTTACGCGGTGTGCGGCCACGATTTTCGGGCGAACGTTCACGGATATGCTTTCCGGCTATCGCGTGTTCTCGCGCCGGTACGTCAAGTCATTCCCGGCGCACTCGGAAGGCTTTGAAACCGAAACGGAACTGACCGTGCACGCACTTGAACTGCGCATGCCCGTCGCCGAAATCTCGACCGCGTATGGCGCGCGCCCGGACGGCTCCGAAAGCAAGCTCAACACCTACCGCGACGGATTCAGGATACTGAGCACGATCGTCAAGCTGTTCAAAGCCGAAAAACCGCTGCTGTTCTTTTCGATCGGCTTTTTCGCGTGCACGTTGCTCGCCGTCATGCTCGCCATCCCGCTCGTCGCAACGTTCGTTGAAACGGGGTTGGTTCCCCGCCTGCCCACCGCGGTGCTCTGCGTGGCGCTGGTCTTGTTCGGCGCACTCCTGCTGACATGCGGCATTGTGCTCGACACCGTGACGCGTGGGCGGACCGAAGCCAAGCGCTTCGCCTATCTAGCGGTGCCCGGGCCCACACACGCATCGATTCGGACGCCACGATGCGACATCAGCTAGTTCGGTTTCTGTTCGCGGGCTGCGTCGGCTTCCTGGTCGACACCACCGTGCTCTATCTCACGTTGTGGCTCGGCTTCGGCTACTTCGTCGGCCGCGCCATTTCCTTCTTGTGCGCCGTGTGGGCGACCTGGCAGTTGAATCGCAGGTACACGTTCAGCTCGGCCCGCAACGAGTCCGTTTGGGCCGAGTGGACCCGTTATCTCGCCGCCATGTCCGTAGGAGGCGCCGTCAACTACGCCGCCTATAGCGTAGTGGTATCGGCACTTCGCCCCGCGCCGTGGCTGCCCATACTCGCCGTGGCGGCGGGTTCGATCGCGGGGCTCGCCGTCAATTTCGCGACGGCCAAGTGGTGGGTTTTCAAGCATGCAAGGTCAATCCCTGATGAACGTCAATGAACGAGCGATACATCGGTCGCCCACTAGCGCGCGCCGGTCATTCGATTTGAACTCCCCCAGAGCACTTGCACTCGCACGCTTGCTCGTTCCGTTGCTGTTCGGCCTCTATTCGGTGTTCCTCGGCGCGGATTCGAATTGGGATCTGCTCAACTACCACTTGTACAACCCCTATGCGTGGCTGAATGGGCGACTGCAGACCGATCTAGCGCCGGCCGGCATGCAGTCGTATTTCAACCCGCTGCTGGACCTCCCTTACTATTGGATGTCGCAGCACTTTCCCGCGCGCTTGGCGGGATTTGCGATGGGCGTGCTGCACGGCCTCAATTTCGTTCTCTTGTTGAGTATTGCCCGAAGCGCAACCGCCGACGCGGACGCCGAGAACCGCTACCGTCGCCCCTTGCTGCTCGCGTTGGCCGGCTGTCTCGTCCCGTGCTTCTTGAGCCAAATCGGCAACACGATGGGCGACAACACAACGGCGCTGCTCGTGCTCGGCGGATTGGCGATCTTGCTCAGCCATTGGGACCGGATCAAGAACGCTGCCGTGGGAGCGGCCCTGCTTCCCGCCGCGAGCGGCCTGCTGGTGGGCATGGGGATCGGACTGAAGCCGACGACGGCATGCTATGCCGTTGCGATGTGCGCCGCCCTGCTGACCTATCCCGCTCGCTTAGCCACCCGCATTCGGATTGCATTCTTATTCGGTATCGGCGTGCTGGCCGGATGGGCGGCAACAGGCGGATATTGGATGCTGCACATGTGGCACCTGTTCGGCAATCCTCTCTATCCGCAGTTCGGCCAATTCTTTCCGAATCCTTTGACGCAGCCGATCGGCTCGGGCGACGTTCGGTTTCTGCCGCATGGAATCATGCAGTCGATTCTACGGCCTTTCGTCATGGCGATCGATCCGAGCAAAGTTGCGGGACTGAGCCGTGAGATCGTGTGGCCCATCGTCTGGGCGCTGCTCCTATTCACATTCGCGACCGTCATTGCCCGCCGGCTGCGGCGCGACGAGCCTCGCCGCCTGGATAGCCGAGCGCGCTTCATCGTCGCGTTCGTCGCCATTGGCTATCTGGTTTGGATGAAGGTATTCAGCATTTATCGGTACCTCGTCCCTGTGGAAATGCTGGCACCGATCGTCGTTTTTGCGCTGGTGACTTTCCTGAAGCGGGGGCGAGCGGGGGGCAAAACGGCTAGGTGGTTGATCGGCGCGATCGTGGTGACCGGGGTGATCGGCGGGCTGAAGACCTGGGGGCACGAAGGCTGGCGCGATCCCGTTTTCCATGTCGACGTTCCTCCGATTGCGGCACCGGCACGCGCAACCGTCATTCTGTACAGCGTGTCGGGCGCAAGGGGATGGATGGTACCGTTCTTTCCGCCTCAGATCGCGTTCGCTGGGATCGCCAGTAGTTTCCCCGCCACGAACGCATACAACGAGCGGGTAAGAGACATGGTGATCTCCCGAGGAGGCCAAGGCTACGCGCTGATCGACGGCGACGACGACTGGCGTGCGCAAAGCGTTGCCGGCGCGGATAAGCTGGTCGGAAAACTGGGCCTGACGGACAGCGACCAGGGTTGCGCCAAATTGAAATGGGCCGTCAGTCGCTTGCACCTGCACGCATCCGTGGAAGATCTTTCGGAAGGGGCGAAAAAGTGTCGCCTCACCGTGCGAGCCGATGACGCTCAAAAGGCCGCGATGACCAACAAATTTGCGCTCGACGAGGCCGTGCAGGCGTTTTCCGGGGCCGGCCTCGAACTGCAACTGCAGACGTGCAAGCCCTATTACTCGAGCATCGGCACGCACGTCGGTCAATATCGATTCTGCGATGTGAAGGCGCGGTAACGGCGCTACTACACCGCGTGCCTAGTTTCACGCAGCGGCGCTGCGATTTGCAAGGCCGGGGCGACGGAAGGTTGGTATTCGGATACCCAGCGCCGCAAATCGCGGCGCACCTCGTCGTCTGCCAACACGCGATGTTGCGTCAGCCAGGGCAGCAGTTCCTCGAGCAGATGTTCCGGCACCTCACGCGCACGCGCAATGCGCAATTTGGTGTGCGGCGTTCGGGTCGTCGTCTCGTCGTCGGCAAGGAGTTCCTCATATAGCTTTTCACCGGGACGCAGCCCCGTGAATTCGATTCGGATTTGCTCTTCCGTGTAGCCATACAGACGAATCAGATCGCGCGCGAGATCGACGATACGGACGGCACGCCCCATCTCGAGAATGAAAATCTCGCCGCCATGCCCCATGCTCGACGCTTGCAACACGAGTTGCGATGCCTCGGGGATAGTCATGAAGTACCGCGTAATTTCCGGATGCGTGACCGTCAGCGGGCCTCCCTTCGCGATTTGCTGCTGAAACTTCGGAATGACGCTGCCCGCGCTGCCGAGCACATTGCCGAAGCGAACCGTTTCGAACTGCGTGTGCTCGCTAGTCTGCTGCAGCGCTTGGCACGTCATTTCGGCCAGGCGCTTGCTCGCCCCCATGACGTTGGTCGGATTGACGGCCTTGTCCGTCGAAATCAACACGAACCGTTTAACACCATGGCGAATCGCCGCGCGAGCCACGCGATAGGTGCCCAGCACGTTATTCCTCACCGCCTGCCACGTATTCAGTTCCTCCATCAACGGTACGTGCTTGTACGCGGCCGCGTGATACACGATCGACGGCACGTAGCGCGCCATGACTTGATCGAGCAGCAGCGAATCCTTCGCATCGCCGATGATGGGCACAACGGACAAATCGGGGAAGCGCTCCCGTAAATCCTCCGTTAGGCGGTACATCGCGTACTCGGAAATATCGAGCGCGACAAGCTGGGCGGGATTGAAACGCAAAATCTGCCGGCACAACTCCGAACCGATCGAGCCGCCCGCGCCGGTGACCATCACGACGCGCCCGTGCAGCAGCGCTTCGACGTGCGGCGTGTCGATTTTGACGGGGTCGCGGCCCAATAGGTCTTCCAGGTCGATTTGTCGGACTTGAGAAAGGAAGCCCTGGCCTGGGGCAAGCGCAGTCAATGATGGCAGCACCATGGCGCGGACACCGGCGCGCACGCATAGGGTGGCGACGCGACGCTGCGCGTCGACGGGTGCCGAGGGAATGGCAATGATCGCGTACTCGACTTTCAGTGAACTGGCGATGCTAGCGAGCTCGTCAATGGAGCCCAGCACCTTGTGACCATAGACTTCTCGCCCATGCTTGGCTCGATCGTCGTCGAGCAATCCGACTAGACGCCATTGGCTCGAACGGGACAGTTCGCGCGCCAGCGTTGCACCTGCGCCGCCCGCGCCGAGTACGAGGACAGGCTTGCCTTGGGCCATCAAAGCGCCATATAGATAAAATTCTTTCGTTGCTCGATAGGCCGCGCGCGCGCCACCCATCGCCAGGAACAGCAGCAACGGCGAAACAGCCAGGACGGAGCGCGGCGTGATGGGGTCGGGCTGCACCATCGCGGAAGCGACCGTCGTGAGTAATGCCCCGGCCAGCACTGCTTTCGAAATGCGCATCAGGTCGGGCAGGCTCGCGAAAACCCACATACCACGGTATAAGCCGAATAGCCGGAATGTGGCACCGTATATCGGGAGTACCCAAACAAGCGATTTCAAACACCCGAGAAGAAAATCATCCGGGATCGAACCATTGAAGCGGATCAGATAGGCCGCTATCCACGCCCCGCCAGCGACGCAGACGTCAAAAAGAAATGCACACAAGGAAAGCCAAGAGGCTTTGTTACTTCGGAACATTGACGTCACCCTTCGCTTGGACCGTCGAATAAAAACGGCGCCAACGAGCATCCACTATCGCACCCGCCCCCAGTAAAGCTCCAGCCCATAGGACGACGACCATCCATTGCTGCACGATCGGAAGTCCCAGGGCCGCAAGGGCAATCATTGTGCCGAAAAGCATCAGGAGATACCAGTAGATTGCTGTTCGGGTGTGGCCCAGGCCCGCGCGAATCATCCGTTGATAGTAGTGCTCACGGTGCGCTTCCCAAAATTTTTCGCCGCGAATTAGCCGCCGCAGCAATGTCACCGATGCGTCCCCGATGAATGGGGCGAAACACATCGTGGGAAACCAAATCGGCCAGGCGTGGGAGCGCCATCCCCAGTAGCCAAGGGCTCCCGCGAGGAAACCGAGCGGAATCGAGCCAGCATCGCCGAGAAAGATGCGAGCCGGGTGAAAGTTGAAAGCGAGAAAGCCGATGGCTGCGCCTGCCGTCGCCGCGCTGACCAGGGCCAGTTCCCGGGCGGGCTGTTCCGCAAGCAAGGCCGCGATCGCATAAGCACCGAAGCCGAAGAGAGCCATACCACCCGCCAGCCCGTCGGAGCCGTCCATGAAGTTATATAGATTGACGAGCCACACCAGCAAGACCGACAGGACCGCAAGGCACCACCATGGCGCCGCAACCGGGTACACCGCAATCAGCACGGCCACCGCGAGAAAATGCGCCGCAAACCGGATGCGAACTGGCAGCCCGCGGCGATCGTCGAGCTGCGACACTGCTGCGAGGAACAGGACGCAAGCGGCGATGAGCCAAAGATCGGGCGCGCACGCCCAAGCGGCGATCAGCACAGTTGGGACGACACCCCAGCCCCCCACTCGCGGCGTCGGGCGCTCGTGCAACGAGCGTGCGTTCGGGATGTCCGTCGCCAGCCTCCACGCAAGGCCTGTCTTGAGGAGGATCGCGAGAATCGCACTGCAAACGAGCGCCGCCGCCGTGGCAATGGCCAATGACAAGGGCACCGAGGAAAGACCGATATGCTCGATTACCATCGGGACCTCAATGCTGCGTCGTTCGGAACCAGCGAGCCGTCTGCGCCAGCCCCTGTTCGAACGAATATTTCGGTTTCCAGCCTAGCGCCTCGCGGATGCGCGCGTTGTCCACTCGCAAGTCGCCCGTCAAACGCTCAACTTGAGGCAAACGCCCCGTAAGGCGCCCTGCGAAGCGCAACCACGCAGGCGGAACGTCCAGCAGCCTGACGGGCCTTCCAAGGTGCCGCCCCATTGCCCGTGCCAGTTCAACCACGGTGGGATTTTCGTCGTCGGCGACGTGAAAGCACCCGGCGATATCGTTGCGATCCGTCGCGCAGCGCACAATGGCATCGGCGAGGTTATCGACATAGACAAGGCTGCGCCGCGCCTCGAGCGCACCTAACGGCAGCGGGACTCCCCTGGCGATGGCACTCATGAGCGAGAGGAAATTTGCGCGTACGCCCGGGCCGTACACGAGCGGAGGGCGAAGGATGACGACTTCCAGCCCCGACTCCTCGGCGAATTGCCGCAGCGCCACCTCGGCTTCGAGCTTCGAGCGTCCGTACGGATCTTCTGGATTCGGCGGATCGTCCTCGCGCAACGGTCGTCCGGAATCCACCTCGGCGACGGCCTTGATGCTACTCACGAAAACAAAGCGGCGGACTCCATTTTGGTGTGCCGCTTTTGCAAGGCGGAGTGTGCCGGCGACGTTAGTGGCGCGAAAGGCGGCCAGTGGATCGGCTGCGTCGTCGCGCATCACGTGGACCCGCGCGGCCAGGTGAACGACACTGCCCGCTTGCAACGACGCGGGCCACAGAGAGTCGATGCCGTCGAAATCCGCTGCAGCGGCCACCCATTCGCCTACGCCGGGCACACATGCGCCGGCATGCCGCACCAGGCCCGTCACACCGTGTCCGACGCCGAGTAGCGCGCGAGACACCGCCTGGCCCACGAACCCGTTGGCGCCGGTGACAATAACGCGGCCCGTCATAGCCACTTCCAGCCGAATCGGTTGTAGAACTTGAACGCGGACGTCATGAACATGCGGATGTGCGCGGAACCTTTACGCGCAGCGCCGCCGCCATGATGGATTGCGCGGACGAACGGCACGTAGGCGATGCGGGCAAGGTCGTGCGTACGCAGGCTCAAGTCGTAATCCTCGAAATACAGGAAATAACGCGGATCGAAACCGGACAAGCGCTTGAGCACTTCGGTGCGAAACAGCATGAAGCAGCCGCTGACAATTGGAGGGTCCCAGACGATGTCATGGCCGTTAATCACGTCGCGCATCTCGTAGCGGGCCAGACGGTGGCCGAAAATTTTGCGGTACCGCGCCGGCAGGAAGCCCCGGACGAACAGGTCCAGCAGCGCGGGGTAGCGGCGGCTGAGGAACTGCTGCCGATGCTCGTCATCGACGATGCACGGTGTCAGTAGACCCAGTTCCTCGTGCCGATCTAGGAAATCGATGGCTTGGGCGAGCGCTTCGCGATCCATGTCGATGTCGGGATTCAGGATCAGGTGGTAGCGGCTGTTCGCCCGCTCGATGGCAAGGTTGTGGCCGCGGCCGTAGCCGACGTTGCCATGGCCCGACAACGTCTCGCATACGATGCCCCGAGCCTCCAGCGCATCAACGTACGAGGCCAAGTTGGGCAAACCGCCGTTGTCGACGAGGTCGAGACGGGCCCGCGCGCCTGGTCGCTTCTCCCGCACAGCGTCCCACGCGACGCCAAAGCTAGCGAGCGTGCGTTCCAACAAGGCACTATCTGGGTGATAGACCACAAGCGACACGGATAAGTCGTCGATCCCGGGAAAAGCACTTGGCGGTTTCGATTTCAATGCATGCCCTCTGAATACTTCGTGATGCTCCAATGGAGGAGGTGCCTTTCGTGGTTCTGCTTTAGCACAACCTTGCTCGCTGGAGCACAGCACAACGCGTCCATGCACCCTGTCAGTCGACGCTGCCTTGTCGCAAGGGGCATCTGTGCGGACGGTATTGTACCGAAGTCGCCCCCTGCGTAGCGGCGGGTTGCAGGGACAGATTGGTCAAGCCGAGGGCGATTCGTTCCGCGGCACCCTTCCGGTCGTCCGGCTCGTCCGTGGCTTCCAGGAAAATCAACGGCCCCCGGCGCACCCTACAGTGACTCGAAGTCCAACGCAGTTCACCCCGGCAGACCGATGGATAGATGTGCCCGGTGTCGGCATCGATACGGTAAACTACGGGTTTGTGACTGTGGATGGAAACGACTGTTGTTGTCTAAGGCGCTCCCCCATTATGAAGCGTAGCCTTGGATTATCACGTCGGCATACCAATGTGGAAGCAAGCTTTTGCATCAGAGACCCGGCCCTCAAACCGATGAAAATAGGCACAATGTGAAGAAACTCGCACTCTCGGGTGACCATGATCTCTGTATCCGCGCGTTCTTGAAGGAGATCGAGCATCTTCGCCGGCATGGGCCAGTCCAAGGCGTATTGCATGTCGGCGCGCACCATAAAACCGCAAAGCGAGGGGAACGTCTATGGCAACGATAGGTGCTCCCGAGATCTCAGTCGTCACAACGCTGTATCATTCCGCGCCGTATATACGGGAGTTCTACGCACGATCTTTGGCACAAGTGCGCCAACTCGGCGTCAGCTATGAGTTTGTCTTCGTCAATGACGGATCACCGGATAATGCCCTTGAGGTTGCGCTCGAGCTGCAGCGACAAGATCCGAATGTAGTCGTCGTTGATCTCTCGCGGAATTTCGGTCATCACAAAGCCATCTGGCGAGGACTCTCCGTATGTCGCGGCGAGCGCGTGTTCCTTATCGATTGCGATCTGGAGGAACCGCCCGAGCTATTGACCGAATTCGCTGCGAAGTTTTCGGAAGTGAATTGCGACGTCGTCTACGGAGTGCAGGCCAGGCGTAAAGGCGGCATGCGAGAGCGGTTATTTGGGTCGATCTTTTACAGATTATTCAATTATCTCGCAGATATTGAGGTACCCGCGAATTGGACGATTGCGAGACTTATGAGTCGACGCTACGTTGACGCCTTGAACCAATATCAAGAGGAATCACTATTTCTGGGCGGCGTCATGTCGGCTGTCGGCTTTGTCCAAGTTCCCATCACCGTTGTTAAGTTGCACAAGGGCACCACCACCTACACCCTTCGACGCAAACTTAGTGCAGTCCTCACCGCCGTCACGTCGTTCAGCGACAAACCTCTGCGACTGGTATTTTATAGTGGACTGATCATCTCGATCGCATCCTTTGGATTCGCAATATGGTTTGCCGCCCTGAAACTGATATTCGGAACGCCGGTTTCCGGATTCACTGCGCTGGCCGTATCGATTTGGTTTATCGGCGGACTAGTCATTTTGTTTCTAGGCGTGATCGGCATTTACATCTCAAAGATATTCACCCAAGCGAAGAATCGCCCCCTAACGATCGTTCGAGAAATATATCGAGCTTAGCATTTTCCATGGCGCGACTGCCGATGCGCAACTCAATCTTCTCCCGCGGCCCCGCAGCGGCAGTCATCCTACCGGTTCGGTACAATGTCGATTCGGGACGCCGATCTTACGGCGTTCGGTGTTCACATCGATACCGTCCGAAATCAAAAAACTTGAAATGAAGCGCGGAGAGCACTTGGAAGTTCCCCTGTAGGTGTTCGGCACAATACCCGCGAAGCAAGTCGATTTGGCCTGGGACGGAAATAAGCGGAACACCCTCTTTTTCCGACAACATAGTGAGTAAGCCGCGACCCGCTTTCTCATCTGCGTAAGCCGTCGAAACTGGCGCCAACGTGATCACACCCAAGCCGTATATCTTGAGGTCCATCAACGCATGCGGCATATGGAAAACGGAGTAAGCAAACTGATAAGGCAAGGCAGCGCCCCAAATGACAACTGCACGCTCCGGCAAACGGGCAAGAGCCTCTGTTACATCTTCAGAGTTTTGTTTAATTTCCTCAAAGTCCGAAATCAAGAAAAACGAGTTAAGGGTCATCAAAAATAGGACTACCAACAGCGTACTCCGCGAGAAGTGCGAGAACGCTTGTTTAGACCCTTTAACGAGGAAAGGCGCGACAACAAGCATACTAACCAATGGGATATAAACCCGCATTATCGCAGGGCGCCCTATCACCCCCATAGCCAGGATTGCAGCCGCACCCAGTCCCCAGCACATGAAAACCCGCCGCGATGGCCGAAGGATCGCGAATAGCATGGCCACCAATAAAATCGGAAGCAAAGCGCGGTCCCACAGCGATGTCACTGCGAGCCAGATGTTTTCCGGAGCCATCGTTCCCGCAGGAATTGGCCCTAGGTCGCGGATCAGCGCCTGTAAGCGAGCGGGCTTTGCCAATACTGGATCGACAAAAAACCAAGATTCGATCAG